>JAZNZX010000001.1:0-28551 GCA_045595185.1 Candidatus Fimenecus sp.
AGCATAAGCTAGTAAGACCCCATATGGACTATATGGTTGATAGGCTGGAGGTGTACGCACGGTGACGTGTTTAGCTTGCCAGTACTAATAGGTCGAGGGCTTGACCATTATGCTTGGTTTAAACAGTACAATTTCTCAAAAATGATGACAATATTCATCACTTCCCCTTTGTTCAGTTTTCAGGGTACATACTCAAAGACCTTCAATCGAAGGTCTTTTTTTGTTGACTTTTTATTTGATATTGTTATAATTGATTTTATAATAGTTTATTTTATTTTGAATAAGAGGAGTTTTATTATGGGTATATTTGGAACGTCAAAGAAAGAAAAACAATTACAAAGTGAAATTGAAAGATTAAACAGTTTGTTATCACCTGAACAGCAAGAAATTGAAATGCTAAAAGGGCAAATTTTTGATTTAAATACAACATTATCAAATTTAAGTAATACTATTAATGAGAAAAACAGTATGATTGCCAATTTAAATTCACAAATTGCTTCTCTCAATGATAGTCTTGCTGAAAAACAAAAACAATTATCTGTGTTTGATACTGATATTAATGTTTTAGAATATGGTTTATACAAGCCTACTTTTGAATTTGCAAATTCAGACTTGTACAAAGTAGAATTGACAAAATTAAGAGATTCACAAAAAAGATGTATAAAAAATGATGATGCTGCTTTTGGAAATACAAATTGGCAAGTCAATGGGAGTTCGTCACAAGGTCGAACCATGGTCAATAACTATAAAAAGTTATTGTTGAGAGCATTTAATGTTGAATGTGATGATATTGTTACAAATGTTAAGGTGTCAAATCTAGACCGCTCTATTGAAAGAATTTATAAAATTAGCGAACAGATATCTAAACTGGGAAAGACAATGGGAATTGGTATATCACCAGGTTATGTTCGTTTAAAAATAGATGAAGTTAAATTAGCTTTAGATTTTCAACAAAAAAAGCAAGAAGAAAAAGAACGTCAAAAAGAATTAAGAGCACAAGAGCGTGAAGAAGCAAAGGTACTTAAGGAAATTGAAGAAGAAAGAAAACGTTTAAAAAAAGAACAAACACATTATGAAAATGCACTTAATGTAATATTAAATCAAATTGAAAAGAATGGTGAAACAGTAGAACTGTTAGAAAAGAAAAAACAGTTGGAAAATCAAATTGACGATACATTAAAAGCAATTGAAGATGTTGATTATCGAGAAGCAAATAGAAAAGCTGGTTATGTATATATAATAAGTAATATTGGGGCATTTGGAGAAAATGTATATAAAATAGGTATGACACGAAGACTTGACCCATACGAGAGAATATATGAGTTAAGTGATGCATCAGTACCGTTTAATTTCGATGTTCATGCAATGATATTTACAGAAGATGCACCAGGATTAGAAGCAGCTTTGCACAATGCGTTTGAAAAGAAGAAGTTGAATAAGATAAATACGCGTAGAGAATTTTTTGTTGTTTCTTTAGAGGAAATAAAAACAGAAGTTCGAAGAAATTTTGACAAGACTGTAGAATGGATAGATATTCCTGAGGCTGAACAATATAGACAATCAAAGCTTTTAGACAAATAATATAATCTTATATAATTCAATTTTATGGAGATTAAATATAAGACCTTTGCACCTGACTTGTGCAAGGGTTTTACTTTTTTTTCAACATAATGTTAAAAACTATTGAAACTGAAAAATGTTTTTGTTAAAATAATACTATACTGGGCAGAGGATGTGATTTTTTATGAAAGCTATTGTTGGTGGCAAAATAATTCTTAAGGACAATATCATAGAAAAGTTTGCAATTTTGTATTCAGATAAGATTGTGGACATTATTCCTGATAACGAAATTCCTAAGGGTACGGACATTATTGACGCAAATGGCGGATATGTTGCTCCGGGTCTTATTGATTTGCATATTCACGGTTATCTTGGCAAGGATGTCTGTGACGGTGAAGAAGAAAGCATCCGAACAATCTCTAAAGGTCTTCTCAGTAACGGTGTAACAGGTTATCTTCCTACAACTATGACTGAAGATATGAAAACAATTACAAAAGCTCTTGAAACCTGTCGTTCATTGAAGGAAGAAAGCAAAAATTGGGACGGTAGCATTATACTTGGTTGTCATGCAGAAGGCCCTTTTATCAGCGAAAGTAAAAAAGGTGCTCAGGATGCAAAATATATTCTTAAGCCTGATGCTTCTTTTGTAAAGGAATACAAGGATATCATAAAAGTAATAACTCTTGCGCCTGAATGTGATACAGATGATTTTGAGGCAATTCGCGAGATTTGTGCTGATACAGATGTTGTGGTTTCAATGGGACATACATCTGCTGATTACGAAACAGCCATGGCAAGTATCGACGCAGGTGTTAAGCATACAACACATCTTTTCAATGCTATGACACCGCTTACTCATCGTGCACCAGGTGTTGTAGGTGCAGCACTTAACGGTGATGTAAGCGCTGAGCTTATCGTTGATACAGTTCATGTTGACCCATCACTTTATAATATGCTGTGGAAGCTTAAAGGCAGAAAGCTGTGCTTTATTACTGACTGCTTGCCTGCAGGTGGTTTGCCTGTCGGTGAATATACATTAGGCGGTCAGAAGATTATTTATGACGGTACAATCTGCAAGCTGGAAGATGGCACAATCGCTGGAAGTGTGTTGAAACTCAATAAAGGTGTATGGAATGTATATACAAATTCTCAAATTCCGCTTTATGAGTGCGTAAACTGTGCATCTCTTAGCCCTGCCACAGTAATTGGTATGGAAAAATCAAAGGGTTCACTTGAAAAAGGTAAGGATGCAGATATTATAATAACAGACAATAATTTTAATGTGATAAAAACAATCATTGGAGGAGAAGTGAAATATGAATCTTAAGGTACAGGCAAAACTCGACCCGAAATTCAAGCCATTATCAGTTGTAGTTCGTGAAATGAAAGAAGCAACAAAGGATAATGGTCAGGATGTTATTGTTGCAATTGAGAGAAATAAGGGACAGGTCAGCACGTATAAAACAAGAATTTATCCTGACGGAACAGGTCATGATGAAGAAAACTTCCGTTTTATCGAAAGAATCGTAAAGTCACTTTTGTGGATAGCAGGCGGTTATAAGATTTTTATTGCAGGCAGCACGGTTGTAGGTAATAAAATCAAAGAAGCATATACTCCTGATGGCATCCGTTCATTTGATGAGGATTATATGGCAGGAGTTTTTGAAAATCCTTTTGAGGTTGTAATTTGTTCATTGGAAGAAGCACCTGAAGAAAAATATATTGCTTCATCTGTGGGCAGACATCTTGACGGTTGTCGTATCGGTTTTGATGCAGGCGGCAGTGACAGAAAAGTCAGCGCTGTTATTGATGGTGAAAGTGTTTATTCAGAAGAAGTTGTTTGGTTCCCGAAACTTAATTCTGACCCTGAATATCATTATCAGGGAATTCTTGATGCAATGAAAACAGCCGCATCAAAAATGCCGAGAGTTGATGCAATCGGTGTATCTTCAGCAGGTGTTTATATCGAAAACAGAACAATGGCAGCATCACTTTTCCTTAAAGTCGGTAAGGAAGACTTTGATAAGAGAGTCAAGAATATATATCTTGATGTTGCAAAGGAAATTGGTGAGAATATTCCTATTGAAGTAGCAAATGACGGTGATGTTACTGCACTTGCAGGTGCTATGGACCTTAATGACCATTCAGTTCTCGGTATTGCAATGGGTACAAGTGAAGCCGGCGGATATATTGATGCTGACGGTAATATTACAGGCTGGCTTAATGAACTTGCATTTGTTCCGGTTGACTTTAATACTGATGCAATGGTTGATGAGTGGTCAGGTGACTATGGTTGTGGCGTTAAGTATTTCTCACAGGATGGTGTAATCAAACTTGCTCCTTATGCAGGAATTGAATTAGATGAAAACCTTTCTCCTGCCGAAAAACTTAAGGTTGTGCAGGGTCTTATGGAAAAAGGTGACCAGAACGCTGCTGATATTTACGAAACAATCGGTGCATATTTCGGTTATGCAATTGCATATTACAGCGAGTTTTATGATATTAAGCATGTGCTCATTATGGGACGAGTTACATCTGGACAAGGCGGACAGATTATACTTGCAAAGGCACAGGAAGTTCTCGATAAGGAATTCCCTGAACTTGCAAGCAAAATGGAACTTCATATTCCTGATGAAAAATCTCGTCGTGTAGGTCAGTCTGTTGCAGCTGCAAGCTTACCTAAAATTGGCTAATCTGATAAAAATTTATGGAGGTTGGTATAATGGAAAAGAACGAAAGACTTGAAAAAGTTTATTCTCAAGGTGTATTGACTTCTATGGAAATTTGGGATGATACTGAAAACGGGAGTAAATTATCTTTACAGACAAAGTGGAAATTCAGGTGGTATGACTGTTTTGTTAGATAAAGACGGTAAGCCTGTAATCACACCTATTGAAAAATAAAGTTAGTCGGGAGTTTTCTCCCGACTTTGTTTTTTAGAATGCAAATTACAGGTCATTCTGAGCGTAGCGAAGAATCTCTCAAACGGTAACATATCAATCAACAGAGATTCTTCGTCACTTCGTTCCTCAGAATGACACTAAACCTTAAATATTCCTATCAACTTCAATTCATAAAAAATAACCCTCGTACTTGATTTGTACGAGGGTTTTATCATATAAACTTTTAATTTAGGAATTAATATACGCCCTGTGCGAGCATAGCTTCTGCAACCTTTTCAAAGCCTGCAATGTTTGCACCTGCGATAAGGTCATAGCCAAGACCGTAGCGTTCAGCAGCATCAACTGAAATGTCATAAATGTTCTTCATAGCACTCTTAAGCATTTCGTCAACCTTTTCTGCTGTCCATGCAAGTCTCTGGCTGTTCTGGCTCATTTCAAGACCTGAAACGCAAACACCACCGGCATTAACAGCCTTTGAAGGTGCAACGATTACCTTGTTTGCAAGGAGATATTCAGTTGCTTCTGCTGTTGTTGGCATATTAGCAACTTCAATGTAATACTTTGTGCCGTTAGCAACAATCTTCTTTGCTTCTTCAAGTGTGATTTCGTTCTGTGTAGCACAAGGAAGAGCAATGTCAACCTTAACGCCCCAAGGCTTCTGACCCGGGAAGAATTCTGCACCGAACTTATCAGCATAATCCTGAGCTCTGTCTCTGCCTGATGCACGCATCTCAAGGAGATAGTTAATCTTTTCTTCTGTTACGATACCGTCTTTGTCGTAAACATATCCGTCAGGACCTGAAAGTGTAAGAGGGATACCACCGAGCTCAGCAATCTTTTTGATTGCACCCCAGGCAACATTACCGAAGCCTGAAACTGCGAATGTCTTACCTTTAATATCTTCACCTTCGTGTGCAAGAACTTCGTTTGTATAGTAAATTGCACCGTAACCTGTAGCTTCCGGACGAACAAGTGAACCACCGTATGAAAGTCCTTTACCTGTAAGAACACCATTTTCGAAACAGCCTTTAATTCTCTTGTACTGACCGAAAAGGTAACCGATTTCTTTACCGCTAACACCGATGTCACCTGCAGGAACGTCCTGATGGTCACCGATATGACGCTGAAGCTCTGTCATAAATGCCTGACAGAATCTCATGATTTCGGCATCACTCTTACCGACAGGGTTAAAGTCAGAACCACCCTTAGCACCACCCATAGGAAGACCTGTAAGTGAGTTTTTGAATGTCTGTTCAAAGCCAAGGAAATAAATAATACTTGCATTTACGCTTGGATGGAAACGAAGACCACCTTTATATGGACCGATAGCAGAGTTGAACTGTACACGGAAACCACGATTAACGTGAGTCTGACCGTTGTCATCAACCCAAGCAACTCTGAAGTTAACACTTCTTTCAGGTTCAGCCATTCTGCCGAGAATATCAAACTTTTCATATTCAGGGTGAGCCTCAACAACCTTTTCAAGAGAACCGAAAACTTCTCTTACACACTGAAGAAATTCAGGTTTTTTAGCGTCGCGTTCTTCTACTCTTGCGAGAACATCTTTAATATAACTGTTCATAATAAAACCTCCTGGTTTGTCTGTACCAATTTATATTGATACCAATGTAAAAAATAATAACACATTTTATGTGTTTTTTTCAATTATCAATAATGAAAAATATACTTTAATTTCACTACTTTAATTTGTTAAATATGACAAATTCACAAAGCCTACTTTCATTTTTGACAGCTTTTCCTGCATTTTTCATAAAAATTTGCAGGAAATTATGTATTCTAACTTCAAAATAATAATATAAAATCTAATACTATTGTGAATATATACAAATTGACAAATATGCTTATGTTTGATAGAATTATAAGGATAAAATAATGTTTAAGGTATAGATATGCAAAGATTTATTTCAAACAGTACAAATGATACAATTGAATTAGGAACCCGTCTTGCAAGAACACTAAAAGGTGCAACAGTCGTTGCGTTTTTCGGTGGTCTCGGTATGGGCAAAACCGCTTTTACAAGAGGTATGGCAAAAGCACTTTGTGTTAATGAAGAGGTGAGTAGTCCAACTTTTGCAATCGTAAATGATTATGGTGGGAATCCGCCACTTTATCATTTCGATATGTATCGTGTTGAGAGTTGGGACGACCTTTATTCAAGCGGTTTTTTCGATTTTTATGAGGCTGGTGGAATACTTTCTGTGGAATGGGCAGAAAACATTGAAAATGCTTTGCCTGAAAACACCATAAGAGTAACAATCGAGCGTGGAGAAAATGACAATCAACGCATAATTACTATTGACGGAGGCGAAGAAATATGAAAATCCTTTCAGTTGATTCTTCATCAGTAACAGCATCCGTAGCCATAACAGAAAACGGTAAAATTTTATCTGAAAAATTCATAAATAACGGACTTACTCATAGTCAGACTCTTATGCCAATGGTGGAAAATGTCATAAATGAAAGTGGCGTTTCTGTTAAAGATATTGATTTGTTTGCTATTACAAACGGTCCCGGTTCATTCACAGGTGTAAGAATAGGAATAGCATCGGTTAAGGGTATGGCAGATGCACTTTCAAAGAAATGTGTTGCTGTTTCAACACTTGAAGCAATTGCAGAGCCACTTAAAAATCAGGATGTAATCGCTTGTGCAGTAATGGACGCAAGGTGTAATCAGGTTTATACAGCTTTGTTTAATCAGGGCAATCGTCTTTGTGAGGATAAAGCAGTTTTAATCGACGAATTGGGCGAAGAACTTAAACAATACAACAAAAAAATCGTGTTTATCGGTGACGGCTCAATTTTATGTTATGAAAAACTTTGCGAAATTATCCAAAATTGTGAAGTTGCAGACGAAAATATTCGTTTTGTACATGGCTCAAGTGTAGGCTTTGTAGCAGAAGAAAAAATAAAATGTGGTGAAGAACCAATCAATTCAGCAAATCTCGTTCCTTTTTATTTGAGATTACCTCAGGCAGAAAGGGAATTAAATAACAAAAAATCATTAAAAAAGGAGATATAAATATGATAGCTTTAGGTGCAGACCACGGTGGATTTGAATTAAAAGAGGCAATTAAAAAGCATCTCGATGAAAAAGGTGTCGAGTATATTGATTGCGGAACTTATTCTGCTGACTCAATTGACTATGCTCCGATTGCAAAGGCAACTTGTGAAAAGGTGACAAGCGGAGAATGTGAAAAGGCAATTCTCTGTTGCGGTACAGGTATCGGTATTTCAATGGCAGCTAATAAGGTTAAAGGAATTCGTGCAGCTTGTTGCTCTGACTATTTCAGTGCAAAGCTGACAAGAATGCATAACGACGCAAATGCTCTTTGTATGGGTGGTCGTGTTGTCGGTGTTGGTCTTGCATTGGAGCTTGTTGACGTTTTCCTTACAACAGAATTTGAAGGTGGAAGACACCAAAGAAGAATTGACCAGATTACAGAGATAGAAAATTCATAAAAAATCTTGTAAATTGTAAATTATGGGTATATAATATCCTTGAAGAAAAAATCCAAGATATTTGGGGGAATACAAAATGGGAAACATTATAATTACAAATCATCCGCTTATTCAGCACAAGCTTACTCTTTTAAGAGATAAAAATACAGGCTCAAAGGAATTCAGAGCACTTGTTTCTGAAATCGCAACTCTTATGTGTTACGAAGCAACTCGCGACCTTCCTCTTGTTGAAGTTGAGGTTGAAACTCCTGTTGCTATTGCGAAGACAAAGGTTATTTCAGGTAAAACACTTGCTTTTGTTCCGATTCTTCGTGCAGGTACAGGTATGCTTGATGGTGTTCTTTCACTTGTCCCGTCTGCAAAGGTTGGTCATATCGGTATGTACAGAGACGAAAAAACAGCACTTCCTGTTCCATATTACTGCAAATTACCATCAGATATTGAAGAACGCGAAGTAATCGTTCTTGACCCAATGCTTGCAACAGGCGGTTCAGCAATTGATGCAATCAACCAGATTAAGACTTATAATCCAAAGTCAATTAAGTTTATGGGCATTATCGCAGCTCCTGAAGGAATGCAGGCTCTTGCAGATGCTCATCCTGATGTTGACATTTACTGTGCAGCACTTGACGAAAAGCTCAATGAACATAAGTACATTGTTCCGGGTCTCGGTGATGCAGGCGACAGAATCTTCGGTACAAAATAAATAATGTATAACAGTATGGCGGGGTCAATGATTGACCCCGCCAATTTATCATCCTATTTCTTTGTATTCATTATTGAAAAATACCACAATATTTGGTATAATATTTTCATATTTTCACGCGAGGTATTCACTATGAGCAAAGTATTACAAAAGATGTATGAACATTTAGGAAATTGGGGTCCATATTCAAAAAAATACAGTGGTATTTCACGAATTGTTGACCATAACACAGAGGGGGGCGTTCGTTTTGACTGTGTTGTGAGTCCTGCAGTTGAAAATGCCGACTCAAGAGTTCCGAATGTAACCGTTCCTGTTGGTGTTCATCCTTGGGAAGCAAAGGCTGACTACTCATTCTATTCATATCGTTATGACCTTGAGTGGAAAGATAAGGTCTATGCTGATGTTTCTTTCACAAAGCTTGATAGGGACAGCGTTCTTGTTCGTACAAAGTTTGTGAATAATACGGATATTACACAGATTTGTCTTCTCAACTTCTTTTCAGCAATTGAATATCCAAATGTTTATTCAACAATCCCTGTATTGCCTGAAAAAAACATTTTCATTAAGGCACTTGATTACAAATCATACGATTACAATACTGTTCGTCCTTGGGACAAACAGGTTATTGATGCTATGAAAAAAGGTGAATTCTTTGATGACGGATTCACATATCATAAGGGTCTTGGTGACAGAGATAACAACCGTTATATTCTCCCTAAATATTCAAAGCTTGGTGAAGAAGCAGGGGACAGAATAACCTATCAAATCAACGGGATAAACGAATTTTCACAGCCTGTGCTCAATATCCGTTATCGTACAACTGACGACAAAAACAGCGAATGGACACTTAACGGTGAAAAGGTTACTTTCACAAGTGCAACCGACTTTAATATTTTGTCAGTTCCATTCAATTCATCATCTATTGAGTTTATTTCCTGTGGCACAGGTGGAATTGAATTTGACTTCCTTTGTGTAACTGAAAAAGGCGAAAATGTTTCAGTTAATTCAAAAAAACATAATTTCTATCCTGAAATCGAAACAAAAACCTGTGATATTGGTAAGCTTGCAAGCTATAAATATGACGGTGTTGACGGAAAATTCTATGTAAGGACATTTAATGATGTAACTCGTTTCCGTGACTTTAACACAGGCTGTCTTGAGGATAGTCCGACTGCAAGAATTTCACAGCCTGACGAAAGCTTTCAGAATATGCTGGAGACATTTTCAGGTTCATTCTCCGAAAAGCATAGTGACGAAGGCTTTTACCATAACACAGTTGTTTATACTCTTTATGTACAGCCACATACAGAGCATATTGAATATGCAGTTTTGTCTTTCGGTGAAACAGAGTACAAAACAACTGATGAATACGAAAAAATCTATGAAGAAGCTTACAATTCACTTGAAAAATTTGATTTGAATGAAGCGGGAAAAACATATGAATTTTCAAATAAAATTCTTCGTGCAACTGTTTTCCAGAATACAGTTTACCCACTTTATCGAAACGGTGAATATGTGGTTCATCATACACCGGGTAAGCGCTGGGACTCATTCTATACCTGGGATTCCGGTTTCATCGGTCTTGATATGCTCGAATTTGCACCTCATATTGCCGATTATATTCTTGAAACATATTTAAGTGATAACAAAGAATGGGCATTTTTGCTTCACGGTTCACCTGTGCCTGTTCATATTTATCAGTATCTTGAAATGCTTAAACGAGCAGAGGATAAGACAGATTTACTCAAATATTATGACCGAGTAAAAATGTTCTATGAATTTCTTGCAGGTAAAATAAATGGCTCAACAACCACAAAATTCAATAGTGGCTTAACAACTACCTTTGACTATTTCTATAATTGTAGTGGTATGGACGATTTGCCACCACAGAAAGCTATGTATGCCGAAAATAAGCAGAAATGGATGACACCTGTTATCTCATCATCACAGGTAATCCGTTGTGCAAAAATTCTTTATATGTGTGCCGATTTGTTGGGCAGAGAAAATGACAAATCAACATACCTTGAAGACATTGAAAGAGTTTCAACTGCACTTCAAAAACACTCTTGGGACGAAGAATGTGGATACTTTTCATATGTAATTCACGATGAAAACGGAAACCCTAAAGAAAAATACAGAAATGCCGAAGGCGAAAACCTTAATAAAACAATGGACGGAATTTATCCGATTATCGCAGGTGCAGTAACTGATAGTCAGCGTGACAGAATTCTTTCACATTTAAAGAGTGACGACGAAATGTTCAGCCCTGTGGGTATCAGTGCTGTTGATAAAACTGCATCATACTACATTACAAACGGTTATTGGAACGGTAATGTGTGGCTTTCACATCAATGGTTTGTGTGGAAAACAATGCTTGATTTAGGTGAAACCGATTTTGCTTTCAGAATTGCAGAAACTGCACTCAAATCATGGAAACGCGAGGTTGAATATTCATATTACACCTTTGAAATGTTCAACATTACATCGGGCAGAGGTGGTTGGTTCCACAATTTCGGCGGACTTTCAACACCTGTCAACATCTGGACAAATGCTTATTACAAGCCAAAGACACTCTCAACAGGTCTTGACACAATGGTTATGAGCAGTAATTTCAATGACGATGCCACTGAATTTAGTTGCGAGCTTAAATATTACGGAAATAACGAAAAATATTCTATAATCGTTGTTATGACCGATAAAAAAGACAACTACAATGCTACTGTCAACGGTGAAAAGGCAAATGTGAACATTCGTGACAAGGGTATTGTTGAAATTACACTTTCAGGAAACGAAAAAAATCCTGTTATCAAGGTATTTTAACTTGTGTAATCCTCAATAACACTTTGAAGATATTCCTTGTCGTCTGTCACAATACCTTCTTTAAGTCGTTCAGCGTCCTGTTCTGGTAAAAGGGAAACATAAGCATCATAAACAACATAAGGATTTTCTTCCTCGTTTTTATAAACAGCAATTTTACCGTCGTATTCCTTAACGGTGAAATAATCGGGAATAATATCTGAATCATCACGCAGACTTCGTCTGTTAATGTCGTTGTTAAGGCTTACAAAAAGAATTGTAAAACAAAAGACAGCCAACAAGCCGAATATAAGAAATCTTGTTACTTCAGGTTTCATTATTTAACTTCCTTTAAATATGTGTTCTGCCTTTATTTTTAACAGAATTATTACAAATTATTAAAATTTGATAAAATGTAAAAAATATCTACTCATTTTAATAATTTTGTGCTATACTTATTCTGTGATATTTTTATTACTTTGTTTCGGAGGAAAATTATGAGAAAAAAGACTCAGACATCAAAGAAACGTATGTCCCCGAAAAAGAATAAAGGTTTTAGTCCGCTGAAAGGAATTTTCCTTATCGGCGTTATGACCTGTGTTATAATCTGTTGCTATGTGCTGACTGATATGATAAGCACCGTAAACGGTGAAAGAATCATTGACCTTGAGTACTATCAGCAAAATCAGGACCAGACAACAATCATCTATGCAAAGAATGAAAATGATGATTGGGTTGAGCTTACAAAGCTTCACGGTGAAAAGAACCGTATCTGGGTTGATTTGGAAGATATTCCTGATTATATGAGCAAGGCTTTTATTGCCATCGAAGATAAACGATTTAATGACCACAAGGGTGTTGACTGGTTCAGTATGACGCTCGGTATTGGTAAGTCAGCTGTACAGGCACTCGTTTCTGAAGATAAGTCTGTGCGTGGTGCATCAACTCTTACACAACAGTTAATCAAGAACCTTACAGGTGAAAACGGAAGAAATATTAACAGAAAGTACAACGAGTTACTTGCCGCATTGAACCTTGAAAAATATTATGAGAAAGATGATATTTTAGAGGCTTATCTTAATACAATTTACTTAAGTCACAACTGTTACGGTGTTCAGACAGCAGCAGAAACATATTTTGGTAAGGATGTTTCCGAACTTAACCTTGCTGAATGTGCTGCTATTGCAGTTATTACACAAACACCTGCAAAAAATGACCCTTTGTGGCAACCTGAAAACAACAAAAATCGTCAGGAATGGTGTCTTGGTAGAATGCTTGAAGATGGCATGATTACTGAAGAAGAATACGAAGAAGCCATAAATTACGAACTTATCTTTACAAATAGTGACAAATATGTTGCTGACGATAAGGCAGAAGTTGAAACAGTTACCGATAATGATATTCAAAGCTACTATGTTGACTATGTTATAACATCTGTTATCCGTGACTTAAAGGAACAGGGTTATTCAAATTACGAAGCAACAAAGATGATTTATTCAGGCGGTCTTCGTATCTATTCAGCGATTGATACTGAAATCCAGGACATCGTTGAGGATATTTATGTTTACCGTACAGGCTTCCCGAGTGAAGTTGTTAATTCATCAAGTGAGCTTTCACAGTCAGCAATGACCATTATGGATTACAGCGGCCGAATTGTTGCTATGGTTGGCGGTGCAGGTGAAAAGACAGAAAACCGTTCAAATAACCGTGCCGTTGCTGCTATCCGTCAGCCCGGTTCTTCAATCAAGCCTTTGTCGATTTATGCTCCTGCTATTGAAGAGGACTATATTACATGGTCATCAAAGATTATGAACTACGGTATCAGCTGGCAGGGTAGCATATGGCCTACAAACTACGGTGGTGTAACAGGTTCGCCTGACAGCTTCGTTACTGCTCAGTATGCTGTTGCAATTTCATATAATACTGTCCCTGCACAGATTCTTATGAAAATGGGCTTTAAGCTCAGCTACGATTATCTTAAAAACACATTCAAGATTTCAACATACAGCGATACAAATGACAGTGCATCTCCGTCTGCTCTTGCAACAGGCGGTTCATCAGGTGGTGTAACAACACTTGAAATGGCTGCTGCCTTTGCGTCATTCGGTAACGGCGGTAAATATTATGAGCCGTATTGCTATTATGAGGTTAAGGATAATCAGGGCGAAGTTATTTTACAGAAAAAAGCAGATGATGATTATGAACAGATTATTTCACCTGAAACTGCTTATGTTATGAATCAGATGCTTCAGACTGTTTTCTACGGTTCAGGCGGTACTGCTCGCGGTTATGCTGTTGCAAATCACAGAACCTTCGGTAAAACAGGTACAACAACAAGTAATAAGGACCGTTGGTGCGTTGCGGGTACAAGTTATTATGTTGCTGCTGTATGGTTCGGTTATGACTACAACAAGCAGATTACTGCTTCAGGTAGCCCTGCAGGTCAGATTTTTGAAAATGTAATGAATAAGATTCATGAGGACCTTCCACAGAAGGACTTTGAAAAATACACAGATGATGTTGTGAAGCTTTCATATTGTACGGGCTCAGGTCTTCTTGCAACCGATACCTGTTCTTCAACATCATACGGTTGGTATAAGAAGTCAAATATTCCTGCCAAGTGTAACGGTTGTGGTACTGAAGAAAAAGAGGATGAGGAATCAACAACAAAGCCGGGCACAACGGAAAAACCGGGAACAACAGAAAAACCGGGCACATCGGAGAAACCGGGAACAAGTGAACCTTCGTCAAAACCAAATGAAAATCCATCGATTCCACCAATTCCATCAATACCGAATGCTCCTGAAATTCCGTCAGAGGTTGTTTCTGCACTTCAGGAAATTCCAACAAGACCAAACTAAAATAATATGCCCATCTTTTGATGGGCTTTTGTGCTTAAATACCCTAATGCTTAAGAGGTGACTTTTTTATGATAAAAAGAAATAAAGCGTATCTTGTACTTGCCGACGGAACAGTTTTTGAAGGCTTTTCTATGGGCAAAACAGGTGTGACAATCGGTGAAGTTGTTTTCAATACCTGCACATCAGCATATTCGGACATTTTGTCTGACCCTACATATTACGGTCAGATAGTTGCCCAGACATATCCGCTTGTTGCCAATCGCGGTGTTGCACCGCAGAATGAGGGTAGCGAGATAATGTCAAACGGTTATGTTGTCCGTGAATGGTGCGATGTTTGCTCCGACGGTAATGAAATGAACCTTGACGATTACCTTAAAAGCAGGGGAATTGTGGGTATCTGTGGTATTGATACTCGTCGTCTTACAAGATACCTTCGTGATAAAGGCTATGTAAATGGTGCAATTACCGACTCACTTGACAATATGGATGATTTGCTTGAAAAAATTCATAATTACACAATTTCAGGTGCAGTTCGTGAAATTTCAATAAAAGAGCCTGTTTCGATGAAAGGCGAAAATGCAAAATATAATGTTGTTGCTGTGGACTATGGTTCACCACGCAAACAGTTAAACGCGTTTCTTCTTAACGGTTGTAATGTAACGCTTGTTCCTGCTTTTACAACCGTGGAAGAAATTATGAGCTATTCTCCTGATGGCGTTGTTCTTTGTGATGGTCCTGCCGACCCTGATGATGAACCAATTCTCATTGAAAATATTAAGAAAATAACAGAACAAAATGTTCCTGTTTTTGCAATAGGTCTTGGACATCAGATGTTGGCATTATCCCAAGATTTTAAAATTGTGAAAATGGAAAAAGGTCACAGAGGTTCAAATCAGCCTGTAATTGTTTCTGGTACAAAGAAAATTATGGTCACAGACCAAAATCACGGTTATTCCGTTGATGTGGAGTCTGTTGACAATGAAACAGCAGATATAATAATGACAAACATAAATGACGGCACTGTTGAGGGTCTTAAATATAAAAAATTCAAGGCACTTTCAGTTCAGTTCACACCAAAAGGTGATGCTGACAGCAGTACAGGATTTATAATCAGAGATTTCTTTAAAATGATGGATGGTGAAGAAAATGAGTAAATATAATAAAATTCTTGTTCTTGGTGCAGGACCTATAAAAATCGGTCAGTCCCTGGAATTTGACTATTCTGCATTACAGGTATGTCGTGCATTAAAAGAAGAAGGAATAACAGTAATTTTTGCCAATTCAACACCATCAGCACTTGCTACCGATAAGGCTTTTGCTGACAGAGTATATATTGAACCGCTTAACATTGAAAGTGTAAAAAGAATTCTTGAAAAAGAAAAGCCTGATGCACTTCTTGCAACTGCAGGCGGTGACGAAAGCCTTGAATTGAGCCTCGAACTCAGTCAGAACGGTTATCTTGAAGAAACAAATACAGTTCTTATCGGTATCAATCAGGATGTTATCAGAAGCGTAAAGAACAGACATTCATTTACAGATTTGCTTAAAGAAATGGACGAGCCGACTGTTCCTGCTCTCGTTGTAAACGGAGTAGAGGAGGCTTGTGACTTTGCCGATAAGGTTGGTTATCCTGTAATCGTTCGTCCTGCTTATACACCTGACCGTGAAAGTGCAGAATATTGCTATGACCGTGAAAACCTTGCTGTTAAGGCAGAAAAAAGCCTTGAAGCATCAATCGTAAGTCAGATTCTTATTGAAAAGAGTATTGCAGGCTGGAAAGAAATCGAATTTGAAGTAATCCGTGACTGTGAGAATAATTGCATAAGTGTTTCAAGTGTAGAAAGCGTTGACCCTGTCGGTATTCATACAGGTGACAGTATCGTTGTAATCCCTGCTCAGACTCTTACTGACCCTGAATTTACTCGTCTTCGTCGTGCATCTCGCAAAATTGCATCTAATTTAGGTGTTGAAGGTAGCTGTAATGTTCAGTTCGCTTTAAGTCCTGACGGAAGTGAATATGTTGTAACAGGTATTGACCCTCGTGTCAGCCGTACATCAGCACTTGTTTCAAAGGCAACAGGATACAGAATTGCCTATGTTTCAGCAAAAATTGCACTTGGTAAGACACTTTTCGAAATCGAAAATGATGTTACAGGCTGTACAACTGCCTGTAATGAGCCTGCTATGGATTATTGTGCAGTCAAGTTCCCGAAATGGTCATTCGAAAGCTTTAATGACGCAAGTCGTACTCTCGGCACAATGATGAAAGCCACAGGTGAAAGCCTTACAATCGGCACAGGCTTTGAAATTGCGTTTATGAAAGGTGTTCGTAGTGTAAACAAGAACCATCTTCCAAGACTTGAGCAGTATGAAAACATTACTGATGACGAGCTTAAAAATGCAATCGTTATGTCAGATGACAACCGTATTTTTGCAGTTTATGAAGCACTTTACAGAGGGATTTCAATCGATGAGCTCAATTCCATTACAAGCATTGATAAGTGGTTTTTAAATAAACTCAAAAATATAGCAGATACAGAAAAGCTTCTTAAAAATAATAACGCTGATGCATATGAATATGCAAAAAATATGGGCTTTACAGATTTTGCAATCCAGCAGATTACAGGTGAAAAATGCGAGAAGTCTTCTGTTGCAGTTTTCAACAGCATTGATACCTGTTCAGCAGAATTTGATGCTAAAAAGCCATATTTCTATTCGGTTTACGGTGCTGATAATGAGGCTGAAATCTTTAACGAGCAGAACAAAACGGATAAGAAAAAGGTTCTTGTAATCGGCAGTGGTCCGTCAGTTACAGGCAGAAGCGGTGACAGTGATTACTGTACGGTTCATTGTATAAATTCACTTAAAAATCAGGGCTATGAAGTGATTGTTCTCAATAATAACCCTGCTTCGGTTACAACCGATTATAATGTTGCCGACAGAGTGTATATTGACCCACTTACAGATGAGGACATTCTCAATGTTGTAAAGACTGAAAAGCCACAGTATGCAGTTGTTCTTTTCGGTGGTGAGTATGCAATTAAATCATCATCAATTCTTAAGGACGCAGGTGTTGAAATCTTAGGACCTGACTATGATTTCTATCGTAAAATCACAAATAAAATTGAGTTTTTTGACATTCTTGACTATGCTAATGTTAAGCATACAAGCAGTAAAAAGCTCTTTGTAGGTACTTGTATCGAGGCACACATCATTTCTGACGGTGAAAGCTTCTTTGTTCCTGCTCTTTGTGAGCATATTGAAAAAGCACACATCAATTCAGGTGACTCAATTTCAGTTTCACCAACAGTAAGCGTCAATGAAAATATGCTCAATACTGTTGAGGAATATATTAAAAGTATTGTTGCTGAATTGTCATTTAAAGGTGCTCTCGATATGCAGTTTGTTGTGTTCGACAACGACCTTTATGTGACAAAGGCATCTGTGACAAATACAACACTTGTTCCGTTCCTTACAAAAGCATCAGGCTATGATGCAGTTGATATGGCAGTTCGTTGTATGGCTGGTGAAAAGCTTACTGTTACAGGCGTTAACAAGCAAAAAGGCAACTTCTATGTCCGTGTTCCTGTTTTCAGCTTTGAAAAGCTTAAGGGCGTTGATATGCTTCTTGGTGAAAAGACAAAGTCAACAGGTGATGTAATGGGAATCGGTGACACATTCGATAATGCACTCTTAAAGGGTATGATTGCATCAGGTATGAGAATCAAGAGAACAGGCTCAGTTCTTGTTTGCGTAAACGAAAGTGATAAATCCGATACAGTTAAAATGGCAGAAGAATTCTTGTCACAGGGCTTTAAGATTTACGCAACAAGTGATACTGCAAAAATTCTCAATTCAAATCACATTGCAACAAATACTGCAAGCTGTGAACAGGCAGTAGAAATGATAAATTCAAATAAATTCTCATATGTTGTTTCAACATTACAGAACAACAGAAATAAGGGTGAAGATGCAATTATTCGTCGTGCAGCACTTATGAAGAAAGTGCCTGTATTCACATCTGTACAGAGTGCTTATACATTCTCAAAATCTCTTGCAAATAACAATGTTATGGAGGAGCTGGAGGTAACAGATATATGATTATTATGTCTGTGGACTTCGGTGATGTGAGAACGGGAATTGCAGTTTGTGATAAAATGCAGATTTTAGCCTCACCAGTATGTGTTATAACAGAAAGAGATAAGGAAAAGCTGATTGAAAAAATCAAGGAAATTGCAATTGAGAGAAAAGTCGAAAAGTTTTGCGTTGGTGTCCCACAGAATATGGACGGAAGCTACGGCTTTCGCAGTGATGCCTGTCGCGAATTCGGCGAGCTTTTAAGTGAAAAAACAGGAATACCTGTTGCGTTCCAAAACGAAAGACTTACAACTGTTTCAGCCCATAACATTCTTAATACAGTTGATGTGCGTGGCAAAAAAAGAAAAGCAGTTGTGGATGCAGTTTCAGCGGTTTTAATCCTTGAGGATTATATGAATTCCATAAAATGACAAATTAAATGCTTGATACCGTGTAAAATGGTATCAAGCTTTTTTTATGTGGTGATTTCTTGACTATTTATGTTGATATCCTCATTGTTCTTAATACTCTTGTGAACTTCTTTTTACTTCTTGCAGTAAGAAAAATCACAAGGTCAGATACAAAAAGGTGGCGACTGGTGATTGGTGCTTTGTGTGGTGGTTTGTCGTCATTACTTATTTTTATTGAAAATCTTGGAATTATTATGACCATACTAAAAATTTTGACAGCACTTCTGACAGTTGGCGTTACATACGGAATTAAACCATTCAAACAGTTTCTTAAAAGGACATTTTTCCTTTTTGCCATTACTTTTATTTTCGGTGGCTTTGCTTTGGCTGTTTATATGTTTTTTGATAAGGATGTTCTGCTTTATTCTAACGGAATAGTATATTTTGATGTAAATATGACTTTTCTTGTGGTTTGTTCCGTAATTTCATATATCATCATTACGGTTGTATCAAATTTTATGGACAAAAAAGCACCAAAAAATAAGGAATATATAGTTTCGATTGACAATAATTCACAAAGCATTTCCTGTGTGGGACTTATGGATACGGGAAATAATCTTCGTGACCCATTTTCAGGTTACCCTGTTGTAATGGCAGAAAAAGAAATTTTCAAAAAACTGTTTACCAATGAAAAAATTCGGTATATTCCCATTTCTACTGTAAACGGTGATTCCATAATCAAAGCATTCAAGCCACAAAAACTTACAATAAATAACTATTCTACCGATAAAGTGTATATAGGTGAGTCCCTGACACCACTTTCGGAGTACAAAATAATATTAAATATAAATCTTGAAGGAGAAATGCACAATGAATAAACTAATCATCTTTTTAAAGAAACTTTATCTTAAATTCTTCAAAGGTGGAGTTTACTATATAAACGGAACTGTCAATCTACCTGAACCGTTGACCATTGAAGAAGAACAGCTTTTAAGTGAAAAACTTGTTTTAGGTGATGCTCCTGCAAGAGAAAAGCTTATTGTACATAATCTTCGTCTTGTTGTTTACATAGCAAAGAAATTTGAAAATTCAGGAGTCAGTATTGACGATTTAATCTCAATTGGCACAATCGGACTTATTAAAGCAGTCAATACCTTTTCACCTGAAAAAAACATAAAGCTTGCAACTTATGCTTCAAGATGTATCGAGAACGAAATTTTAATGCATCTTCGAAAGATTGCGTCGCAAAAAATGGTGGTTTCCCTTGACGAACCACTCAATACCGATTGGGATGGTAATGAATTGATGCTTGCCGATGTATTAGGTAGTGACGGTGATGAAATCAGTCGTGAAATTGAAGAAAGTGACGAAAAAAGAATGCTTTTACAAATTATTGATGCATTACCTCTGCGGGAAAAAGAGATTATCGAAATGCGATTTGGTCTTGGTGACAAGGAGGAATTAACCCAAAAGGAAGTAGCAGATATTATGGGTATTTCCCAAAGCTACATATCAAGGCTGGAAAAAAGAATAATTAAAAAAATTGGCAACAGATTAAAAGCAAAAATTAAATAAAAAATATAAAAAAGGTATATAAATTTCAAAATGAATGTGATATAATATACGAGATAATGACGAGGTGCGTAAATTTGTGCCTCAAAAATGAAAAGAAGGGTGTATATAATGACTTACGATGTTGCAATTGTAGGTGCCGGTGTTGTCGGCGGACTTATCGCACGCGAGCTCAGTCGCTTTAATATCAAGGTTGCTTTGCTTGAAAAGTGCAATGATGTTGCTATGGGTACAACAAAGGCAAACAGTGCTATTGTGCACGGTGGATTTGATGCACAGAATGGTACACTTAAGGCAAAACTCAATGTTCAGGGTACTCTTATGATGCCTGAGGTTTGCGAAAAACTTCATGTACCATTCAAAAAGAACGGTTCAGTAGTTGTTGCGTTTTCGGAAAAGGAAATGGAACACGTTAACGAGCTTTATGAGCGTGGTATCAGAAACGGTGTTCCTGAGCTTTCAGTAATTGACCGTGATGAACTTCGCAGAATTGAACCCAATATCAGTGACGAGGCAGTTGGTGCGTTGCTTTCAGAAAGTGCAGGTATTGTATGTCCTTATGAACTTACAATCGCTGCTGTTGAAAATGCAGTTTCAAACGGTGTTGAATTTGTAAGAAATTGCGAAGTAAAGGCAATCACAGAAAATGCTGACGGTTATGTTCTCAATACTACTGCAGGTGATATTACTGCTAAATATATCATCAATGCAGCAGGTAATTTCTCAGATGAACTTGCAAAAATGGTTGGTGACGATTCAATTGAGCTTATCCCAAGAAAAGGTGAATACTATGTTCTTGATAAGTCAGTTGGTAACCTTGCTGTTCATACAATTTTCCAGTGTCCTAACGAAATGGGTAAAGGTATTCTCGTAACTCCTACTGTTGACGGCAACCTTCTTATCGGACCGACAGCACTTAATATTGAGGAAAAAGAGGATATTACAACAACTCCTGAAGGACTTAAGGAAATTGTTGAAAAGGCACTTAAATCAGTTCCGATTGTTTCAACAAGAAATGCAATCACATCATTTGCAGGTGTTCGTGCTCATCCGGTTAATGACGATTTCATTATCGGCTGGTGTCCTACAAGTGCTAATTTCTTGAATGTAGCAGGTGTTGAATCACCGGGACTTTCATCAGCTCCTGCAATTGCTCTTTTCGTTCGTGAAATTCTTAATGAAAAACTTGAACTTAACGAAAAAGAAAACTACACAGATACAAGAGAAGAACCTGTTCGTTTCCGTCATATGAGTGACGAGGAAAGAGCAGAGCTTATAAACAAAAACCCTGCATATGGCAGAATCGTTTGTCGTTGCGAAACAATCACAGAGGGCGAAATCATTGATGCTATCAAAGCTCCGGCAGGGGCTCGCGATGTTGACGGAGTTAAGCGTAGAACAAGAGCAGGTATGGGTCGTTGTCAGGGTGGCTTCTGTGGCAGTAAGGTCGTTGAAATTCTTGCTCGCGAATTAGGTGTTCCAATGAATGACATCACTAAATTCGGTGGCGACTCAAAGATTATTTACGAGAGAACAAAGTGAGGTGAATCGGTGTGTTGAATTATGAACTTGTTGTAGTTGGCGGTGGCCCTGCAGGTATGGCGGCTGCCCTTAAAGCAAAGGAAAACGGAGTTAAAAGCATTATCGTTTTAGAACGAGCAGAAACACTTGGTGGTATCCTTGAACAGTGCATACATACCGGTTTCGGACTTCATTACTTCGGTGAAGAGCTTTCAGGTCCTGAATATGCAGGAAGATTTATGAAGCTTCTTGAGGATACTGATATTGATGTTAAAGTAGATACAATGGTGCTTGATGTTGCTGACGGTAATGTTGTAACAGCAGTTAATAAAAAAGACGGTCTTCTTAAAATTCAGGCAAAAGCAGTTGTTCTTGCTATGGGCTGTCGTGAAAGACCAAGAGGTGCGTTAAGTATTGCAGGTAGTCGTTGTTCAGGTATTATGACAGCGGGTACTGCACAGAAATATGTTAATATTGACGGTTATATGCCCGGTCACGAAGTTGTAATCTTGGGTTCAGGTGACATCGGTCTTATTATGGCTCGTCGTATGACACTTGAAGGTGCAAAGGTTAAGATGGTTTGCGAGCTTATGCCGTATTCAGGCGGTCTTACCCGAAATATCGTTCAGTGTCTTGACGACTTCGGTATTCCGCTTAAGCTTTCAACTACTGTTATTGCAACTCATGGTAAAGACAGACTTGAAGGCGTTACAATCGCAAAGGTTGACGAAAGACTTCAGCCAATTTCGGGAACCGAAGAATATGTTCCTTGTGATACACTTATGTTGTCAGTTGGTCTTATCCCTGAAAATGAACTCTCAAAGAATTCAGGTCTTCAGCTTGATAATATCACAAACGGTCCAAGAGTTGACGAATACCGTGAAACAGAACACGCAGGTGTATTTGCTTGCGGTAATGTTTTACAGGTTCATGACCTTGTTGACTATGTTACGGAAGAAAGCCAGATTGCAGGTCTTGGTGCTGCAAAGTTCATCAAGGGCGAAAAGGTAACAGGCGAATGTGTTTATACAAAGGGTATCAACGGTGTTCGTTATATTGTTCCGCAGAGAATTAACCACGACACAGATGCTGATGTTAAGCTTTATTTCCGTGTTGGTGCAGTATTTAACAATGCAAAAATCATTGTTGAGTGTGACGGTAAAGAAATCCTTTCAAAGAAAAAGGTTAAACTTTGTCCTGGTGAAATGGAATATGTTACTCTCAAACAGTCAGTTATTAGTGAACTTCCTGTTAATGCAGAGATTACAGTAAGAGTGGAGGCATAATAAAATGGAAAATAGAGAACTTGTATGTGTTGCTTGTCCTTTAGGATGCCCTATTACTGTTACATTTGATGCTGACGGTAATGTAGCTACTGTTACAGGTAATACCTGTAAGCGTGGCGACGCTTATGCTCGTACAGAGGTTACAAACCCAACAAGAATGCTTACAACAACTGTTAAGGTTGTTGGTGGCAAGTCTTATGTTGTGCCTGTAAAGAGTGCAAACCCAATTCCAAAGGGTATGATGATGGACTGTATGAAGGTTATAAACGTAGCATCTGTTAAAGCACCTGTTAGTATCGGTGATGTTGTTATCGAAAACATTCTCGGTACAGGTGTGGATATTATTGCAACAAATTATGCAGAATAAAAAAAGTTTTGAGTTGGCGGCGGAAGTAATTCCGTCGTCACGTCAATTAGAGTGGCAAAAATTGGAAATGTACGCTTTCTGTCATTTCGGTACAAATACCTTTACTGGTCGTGAATGGGGCGATGGCACAGCACCTGCATCAATTTTTAATCCAAAGAAACTTGATGCTCGTCAATGGGCAAAGGAGATTAAAAATGCAGGTATGAAAGCTATTATTCTTACTTGTAAGCATCACGACGGCTTTTGTCTTTGGCAAAGTGAATATACAGATTATTGTATGAAAAACAGCCCATATAAAGATGGCAAAGGTGATGTTGTAAAGGAAGTCAGCGATGCTTGTCGCGAATATGGACTTAAATTCGGTGTCTATCTTTCTCCCTGGGACAGACACGAAGCCACTTATGGTACAGGTGGAGAATATAATAATTATTTCATAAATCAACTTACAGAACTTGCAACGAGATATGGTGACATTTTCTGTTTCTGGTTTGACGGTGCTTGCGGTGAAGGTAAAAACGGTAAGAAGCAGGTCTATGAATGGAACAGATATTTTTCGGTAATTCGTGAATTGCAACCAAATGCAGTTATAAGCATCTGTGGACCTGATGTCCGTTGGTGTGGTAATGAAGCAGGAAAATCAAGAGAATCTGAGTGGAGCGTTGTTCCTGCATATATAGGTAATCAGGATTATACTGCAGAACATTCACAACAGGAAGATAACCCTGATTTTGCGAAAAAAGTTGATGCTTCAACACAGGATTTAGGTAGCCGAAAAGCCATAGAAGGATGCAAGCATTTTATATGGTATCCTGCCGAGGTTGATGTTTCTATAAGACCCGGTTGGTTTTATCACAGACGCGAGGATTTCAAGGTTAAATCCCTTAAAAAACTTATGCACATTTATTGGGGTAGCGTTGGTGGCAATTCATCATTACTTCTCAATATTCCACCCAATAAAAAAGGCTTGCTTGCAAAGGCTGATGTGTGTGCTTTACGAAAATTCGGTGACGAGTTGCGAAAGGAATTTCCTTGTAATCTTGCAACCGATTGTAAAATAACTGTATCATCTCAACTTGATAATGAACATAGTGCAAGTAATATTCTTACTGAAAATGGCTATTGGCAGGTTGGAGCAGGGGATACAACGCCTGAAATTGAACTCAATTTCAATTCTCAAATTACAGCCGATAAAATTGTCCTTAAAGAAAATATCGCAACAGGACAACAGATTGAGTCCTTTGATGTTTATGCCGATAACGGAAAAGGATATAAAAGAATATGTTCATCAACCGTAATCGGTGCAAAACGAATCTGCCGATTCAAAAAGCAAAAACTCAACCGACTAAAAATTGTAATCACATCCTACCGCGTAAAAGCAACCCTTAATTCAGTTGAACTTTATTGTAAAAAATAAATAGCATAACAAAAAGCCGACTCAAATGAGTCGGCTTAAATATTTATTGTGATTGAAAATTATAATTTATTCGTCAGCGTTTTCTTGTGGAAATTTTGTACCCATATTAGTGTTTATATTCATTTCAACAATTTTCTTTTCCTCGTCACTAACATCAAGCTTTTCAACTCTTTCGCGGCGTCTTTCTTCAAGCTCTTTAAGCATCTGTTCCTTAACTTTACCGTCAACGTTAAAGAACATAAGAGTTACACCGTAAAGGAAACGAGCGATTGCAGGGAGTAAGCAGAATACAGCCCAGAAACCAAGAAGAGTTTTTTCGTTTGATTCAGCAACAATGTTACCGAATTCGTCCTTACGAGCAACATAACCAACTGCAGAAATAACAACACCTGAAAGAAGGTTTGTAATTGAGTTAGCAGCCTTGCCGAAGTAGTTCTGAACAGTCTGAACAAGAGCTTCGTTTCTCATGCCTGTTTTCCATTCACTGTAGTCGTAAACGTCACCTTGAAGAACAGCACCTGCAACATTCAAAAGCTGGTTTGGAAGACCACAGATTGTAAGGCAAAGTGTCAAAACAGCAAGATTAACTACTGTGTTATGACCATCCCAATCAACAAGGAAACCTCTTGTGCCGTTTGAACGGCTCATACCCATAAGACCGATAAAGAATGTTGTCGCGTAAGCAATACCTGCAAAGATACCTGATGCAACCGCAACCTTTTTAGCACCGAATTTACGGATAAGCTTAGGAGCAAGCGGTACCATAATATAGTTCGGAATACCTGTGAAAAGACCTGCGATTGAACCGTGACCAACGTTCTTTGAGTTGTGCATCCAATAGAAGCTTTCACTTGCAACACCAACTGACTTAAAGCCTGCGAAGAAGCCTGAAAGAACAAGGATAAACATAGGTCTGTTCTTGAAAACGTTCTTAAATGATTCTACAACGCCAACTTCTTTCATCTGTTCACGAGATGCAAGCGGAACTCTTTCACGCATAGCATAGAAGCCGAAGAATGCAGTAAACGCAGCGATTACGGTGATAATAACTGCAAAGCCTGTGTAAATATCCTGCATACCAACTGCATTTTTAGTGAGCTTTGGCAAGAAACCAACACACATTGATGCGATAGATGGAAGGAATACACCAAAAAGGTCAGCAAACTTTGATGTGGCAATCAAATTGTCACGCTCATTGTTATTCGGTGTAATGTTATAAAGCATAATTGTCCAAGCACCGAAGTATGACATACCAAGGTTATAAACAAAGATGCCGACGATTGTCCATACAACTTTCTGCCATTCGTGAACAAGATACGATGGTGTTGTAAAGAGCATTATCATCGCTACTGCCCAGAATGGAGTAGGAATAATAAGCCATGGACGAAGACGACCCCAACGAGTTCTTGTACGGTCAATGATAAGACCTGAAATTGAGTCGTCAACAGCGTCATAAATTGACTCGATAAACATAATAACACCGTATGTACTACCTGACATTCCAAGGAAGCTGATAGCAAAGAACTGACGGAATGCATTTACATACTGGCTTAAGTTTTTCTGACCGAAAGAGGTGAGAAGATAGCCCGCAATTTCTTTTGGACGAAGATATCTTCTGTCAGCAGATGAAGCTTGCTGAACTTCAACTTCTTCGGTAACAGTGGTTGTGTTTGTGTTTTCCACTTTTCAATCACGCCTTTTTGTAAAATCCGTATATCACACAAATATACATATTAACTATACCATAATAAAAAGAAATAATCAACCAAAAATGATAAATTTTGGTTGATTAAAATAAGCTTTATTTGAATTTCTGTGAATAGGCTACCGCCAATGCGTCACACCGCTCGTTTTCGGGGTGACCTGCGTGACCTTTCACCCATTCAAACTCATATTCGTGCTCTGAAAGAAGATTAAGAAGCCTTTCCCATAAATCAGGATTGAGTGCAGGTTTTTTGTCAGATTTTTTCCATCCGTTTTTGCGCCAGCCCTCTGCCCAGCCCTGTGTAATGCCGTTTACAACATAAGAAGAGTCAGAATAAATCTTTACTCTGCATTTTCTTTTGAGTGCCTCAAGCCCGTTTATTACCGCCAATAACTCCATTCTGTTGTTAGTGGTCTGTGCCTCTCCGCCTGAAAGCTCTTTTTCAACCCCGTTACAGCGAAGTATTGTTCCCCAACCGCCCGGACCGGGATTACCCGAGCAAGCACCATCTGTAAAAATTTCAACAAAAGTAAGCTTTTCCATAAAAACCTCTGAATAAAAACATTAAAAAATTACTAAACTAATTTTATCACGCTTATGACATTTTCTCAATACAAATCGTAATATTTTTTAATTATTACATATAATTTAAGTGACTTGTGTTTGCCTTGACATTTGTAATAAAAAATAGTATTATATAATGACCAATATATTGAGTTATTATGGGTTTTTATGCATATAATTTTATAACATTGATTTTTTTACCGACCATAAGCCTTAAAAGGTCGGGTACATATAATTTTAGTTTAAGAATATAAAGGAGGAAATATGGCTAAACAGAAAAACGAAAAAACAGTTCAGAACAATGAAGTAAAGCGTACTTCAAAACCTAAGCAAACAAGTAAGCCTAAACAAAATAAAACTAAAAAGAATACTGCAGGCAAAAAGCAGACAGTAAAAAATACAAATAAATCAAACAAAACAAAAAACCAACAGAATAAGAAAAACAGAGCACCTAAAAAGCCCGAAATCGGCGTAAAAATCGCATTTTTAGGTGGACTCAATGAGGTCGGCAAGAATATGACACTCTATGAGTGTGGCGAAGATATGATTCTTGTTGATTGCGGTCTTGCATTTCCCGAACCCGATATGCTCGGTGTAGACCTTGTTATTCCCGATTTTACCTATGTTGAAGAGAATGCCGATAAAATCAAAGGTATTTTTATAACTCACGGTCACGAGGACCATATCGGCGGACTGGCATATCTTTTAAAACGTGTAAATATTCCCGTATACGGCACAAAACTTACAATCGGTCTTATCGAAAATAAACTCGCCGAGCATAAAATTCTCGACATTGCAAAGCTTAATGTAATTAAACCTAAAGATAAAGTAAAACTCGGTTGTTTTGAGGTTGAGGCAATTCACGTCAACCACTCAATTCCCGATGCTTTGGCACTTGCCATAAGCTCACCCGCAGGTCTTATTCTGCAAACAGGCGACTTTAAAATTGACACAACCCCCATAGACGGTGATGTTATAGATTTGGCCCGCATTGCAAAGTTGGGCGAAAAAGGCGTACTTTGTATGCTTTCAGACTCTACCAATGCACAACGTCCCGGCTTTACCGCAAGTGAAAGAACAGTCGGCGAATCCTTTGAAAGATTGTTCCAAAAGGCAGACGGCAAGCGTCTTATAGTTGCAACCTTTGCATCAAATATCCACCGTGTTCAGCAGATTATTGATGTTGCAAAATCTGTGGGCAGAAAAGTTGCACTTTCTGGCAGAAGCCTTGAAAATGTTGTTGAAACAGCCTCAAGACTTGGCTATCTCAATGTCCCCGAAGGAATTTTAGTAAGCATTGATATGGTTTCACGCAAGTCGGATCGTAGC
>JAZNZX010000002.1:0-7146 GCA_045595185.1 Candidatus Fimenecus sp.
GCAGAACCAGTGAAAGATGATTTTTTAGCTGTACCATAAGCTACAATCATTACTTCGTCCAGAACTTCAGTATCGGCTACCAATACTACATTTACTGTAGGTTTGATAGCAACTGTCTGCTTTTCCATACCGATAAATGAGACTACCAGATTCTTTGCAGAACTTGGTATGTTCTCTAAAACGAATTTACCATCCATGTCGGTAATGGTACCTATGCTTTCTGTACCTTCTACCTGAATGGTGGCACCAATTACAGGTAAACCATCTTCATCAGAAATAACAGAACCTGTTACTTTCTGTGACTGAGCGTTTACCAGACCAAAACCTATAAAAAGGTAGGTCATCAACACCATTAATTTTTTCTTCATAAAAAACTTTGTTAATTAATTTGATTAGTGTATAATTATTGTATATTTATTCGCTAATTGTAAGTCTCTGTTTAATAGTAATTTAACTATATGTAATGATTTCTATTTAAGAAATCATTGTCATTGTCAAATATTTGATAATCAGAGATATACAACAGATTATAGGTAGCGAAAAATGAAAAATTCAAGAATTATAGTCAAGTATTGGTAAAATATTGCGAATAATAATGCTTCTTTAAATGATTGCTTGATTGGTGCTATGTGTAAAACAATTTTTGTAAATAGAATGCTTTTCGAATACTTGTGGGTTATTTTGCGATTGAAAAAAACTTTGCATTTTTTTAGTATTTATATAGAAAATGTGTACCTTTGTTGCTTGATAGTGAAGATTTCTTAAATAGAAATTGCAGGAATTGTTTGATTTAAAATGATTTAAAGGGGTTTCTATGTAGTAATCTTATGATGACTGAGAAAAAATGTTTAACCAAATATTTCATAATTATTCACTAAAAATTCATTTTATGAGAAAGATTCTCTTATCATTGACTGCTGCTTTGTGCGCATGCTTTGCTTATGCACAAAATATGCAGGTCTCAGGTATTGTTACCGACGCCGACAGCAATGAGCCTATGGTTGGTGTAACAGTAGCCGTTGAGGGAACTACAGATGGAACAGTGACTGATATGGATGGCGCCTATTCAATTAGCGTGCCTTCTAATGCTAAGTTAACTTTCCAGTTCTTGGGTTATGAATCCAAGACTATAGCTGTAGCAGGTAAAAAAGTGATTAACGTAACACTGCTTTCCGATGCTCTCGAAGTAGAAGAGGTGTTGGTAACTGCAGTAGGTATCCAGCGTTCAGAGCGTTCACTGGGATACTCTGTTACAAAAATCCAAGCTGAAGAGGCAGTAATGAAGGCTGAGCCTGATATGCTTCGTGCTTTGGACGGTAAAGTAGCAGGTATTCAGGTTGCTGCTCCTTCAGGTGACGCCGGTGGTGCTACACGTATCACTATTCGTGGTAACTCATCATTTACAGGTGACAACCAGCCTCTTTACGTAGTTGATGGAATCCCATACAGTAACTTGGGTTCATCATCTTCTGGTCGTGGTGGTAACTTAGGTGGTGCTCTTGTAAGCGGTATCTCAACATTGGATCCTAACGACATTGAATCAATGAGTGTACTAAAGGGTGCTGCAGCTGCAGTTCTCTATGGTTCACGTGCTGCTAATGGTGTTATTCTTGTAACAACAAAATCAGGTTCTAAGAATAAGAGCAACAAGAGTGGATTGAACGTTACTATCAATGCTTCATACGCAATGGAAAAAATTGCATCTCTGCCTGAGTATCAAAATACATACGGTCAGGGTACTGACTTTATGATTGCAGGTTCTAATGGTTCTTGGGGTGCTAAGTTCGAAGAGGGTATGACACAGAATATGTATTCTGATGTTGCTAAGTACTATCCTGATTTGGCTCTTCAGATGTATCCTGATTTAGGTGGTAAGATTCCTTACAAGGCTTATCCTAACAACGTAGCTGATTTGTTCGATACAGGTCATATCTTCGATACTTCAGCAAACATTCAGAGCTATAGCGAAGATGGTAACTTTAACGTAACTATTTCACGTACAGAACAGAGCAGTTATATTCCTGGTTCTGACTTTGAACGTTTATCATTCTCAGTAGGTGGTAACAAACAGTTAGAGAATGGTTTCCGTTTTGGTGGTAATATGTCTTACTCATATACAGACCAGCAGAGCCCGTTGTATGGTTACAACCAGTCAAGTGCTGCTCTTGGTGGCGCTTCTTCACTTGGTCGTGCATTCATTATGCCACGTTCATGGGATTTGGCTAACTTCCCATACGCTACACCTGACGGTGCTAACCTGTTGATGAACCTTTCAGCACAGGCTAACAACCCATATTGGGCATGGGAAAACGATAAGATTCTTACAGTTCAGAAACGTGTTGTTGCTAACTTTACAGCCGGTTATGATATTACAAAGTGGTTGGCAGTTGACTATAAGTTAGGTTATAACGACTATATTATGGACCGCAAGACCATCTTGAACCTTGGTTCACGTGGTAATGCAGGTAAGGGTTATATTTCAAAAGGTAATAACCAGAATGGTGATATTGAATCTATCTTGTTACTTACAGCCGATAAGAAATTTGGTGATTTGAATGTAAAGGCTACTCTTGGTCATAACTACACTCAGTCAACATTAGAGTACTTAGGTGCAAGTGGTGATGAAATTATCAACCCAAATATCTTTGCAATAGACAATACACAGAACCAGACTGCTTCTGAATCTTATCAGCGCAGCCGTAAATGGGGTGTATTCATGGATGTTGTATTGGATTACAAACAGTGGGCATTCTTGAATATCTCAGGTCGTAACGACGTTTCTTCTACACTGCCTATTGAAAATAACAGCTACTTCTATCCTGCAGTAGCCGGTTCATTGGTATTTACCGATGCATTAGGAATTCAGGACAGCTTTATGAACTTTGGTAAAGTTCGTGCCAGCTGGGCAAGAGTAGGTAATGATGCAGCACCTTATTATAATAATGGTACATACGGTATCTATAGCCCATATATGGGTCAGGGTATGATGGGATTGTCTTCATATCAGATTGACGAAAACCTGAAACCTGAATTTACCTCCGAATTTGAAGGTGGTATCGATCTTAAGTTCTTCGAAGATCGCATTGCTTTGGAAGCTACATACTACAACCGTATATCAGACAACCAGATTGGTGCTAAGAGTACTGCATCTACAACAGGTTACAGCAGCCTTATCACTAACTTCGGTTCATTGCAGAACAAAGGTATTGAATTAGGTTTGGATGTTTATCCTGTATTTACAAACGATTTCCAGTGGAGTATCTACACTGTATTTACAAAGAATAAGTCAGAAGTTCTGGAACTTGCAAATGGAATCGATAAGATTTATGTAGGTGGTGACTTTGCTACTCCAAGACCGGTTCTTATGGTAGGTCAGCCTTACGGTATTTTGGAAGGTGAAAAGTTGGCTCGCACAGAAGATGGTATTCCATTGGTAGATCCATCAACAGGTATGTATATCAACGATACAGAAGTTGGTATCATTGGCGATCCTAACCCTGATTACAAACTTGCTATGACTAACACTTTCAACTATAAAGGTCTTTCATTGAGCTTTATGTTTGACTATCAGAAGGGTGGTTGTGTATATAGTTCATACTTGACAGACTTGCTTGGTCGTGGTGTTACCAAAGATACAGAAGATCGTGAAGGTCTGCGTATTATAAATGGTGTTTATGGTGATGTTAATACATTGCAGCCAATTCTTGATGCAGAAGGTAACTACATTCAGAACACAACAACTATCCAGGAAGATGGTCTTTGGTTCTCAGATGGTACTTTCTCAACATTTGCTATTAACTCAGTTGACGAAGTTGCAGTTTACGATGCAACAGTTCTACGTTTACGTGAAGTAACTCTTGGTTATTCAATTCCTAAGAAATATATCTCAAAACTGAAACTTAATGGTGCTGAGGTATCATTCGTAGGTCGTAACCTTTGGTTCTGGGCTCCTAATGTGCCTAAATACTCTAACTACGATCCAACCGCAAACTCATACGGTGAAACAAACGTTCAGGGTATTGACTACACATCAGCTCCATCAACTAAGAGATTTGCTTTTAACTTGAAATTAACATTCTAAACTGATAAATCTCTGAAGATATGAAAAATAAATTTTTAAATATATTGGGAGCGGGTCTTGTTGCTTTTTCAGTAAGCAGCTGCGATTTAGATATCAATAAAGATCCATATGCAGTTACCGATTTAGATTTGTCACAGCTTTTGACAACTGTTGAATATGAAATTTCAGCTTCATTCTCAGAAGGTAGCTATTTGAATGCGAACTTTTCGGCATATACACAACATACTGTTAGCCGTGAGATTGATAACTATGCACTTGTTCCTTCATATTCTACATTAGGTAACACCTGGAACAATATCTATATTTACGGTATTAAGAATGCTGATGCTCTTATTGAAGAGTCTAATAAAGCAAATCTTTCATACTATGCAGGTATAGGTAGAGTTCTTAGAGTTTATGCTTATATGAATTTGGTTGACCTTTTCGGTGATATCCCTTATTCAGAAGCAAATGTGCCGAGTATTGAATTCCCAAAAGCAGATGAAAGTGCAGATATTTACAATGCTTTGTTAGTTGAACTAAACCAGGCTTTGAGTGACTTTGCTGCTACTGAAGGTAATTCAACAAAACCAGCTAGCAACGATTTGTTCTATAATGGTGACATTCAGAAGTGGATTAAAGCTACAAACACTATGAAACTTAAACTGCTTACCCAGTCACGTCTTGCAAAAGATGAGATTGCAAACTGGGAAACAGAACTTGACGCTTTGATTCAGGAAGATAACTTCCTGGCAAATGGTGAAGACCTACAGTTCCCTCATACAGGTACTTTGTCACCTGCTGACGAACGTAAATCTGGTTACACAGATGAATATGAAGCTTCTCAGAAAAGTGTTTGGATTAGCCCTTGGATGCACGAAATCATGAATGGTAAGACCTATAATGTTAAGAATAATCCGTTTGCAGGTATTCAGGATCCACGTGTACCATACTACTATTTCAATCAGTTGAAAGCTGATGAAGAGGCTCAGAATGCTACAGACTACCGTGATGGTGCTTTTGTTTCAATCATGATGGGTAGTAATACTCCATATGTATCAATGATGCAGGATGCTTCTATGTCAGTTATTGGTATATATCCAGTAGGTGGTAAGTTTGATGATGGTCAGGGTGGTGCAGTAGGTGCAAAATCAGGTTCAGGTATTGCTCCAGATAAGATGCTTCAGGCTTACTCAGTTCCATTTATGAAGGCAGAACTTGCTCTTGCAGGTGAAATTGCTGCAGATGCTAAGGCTCTTCTTCAGGAAGGTATTGAAGCTGCTTTCTATCATGTAAATGCTGTTGTTGCAAAGGCTGATGCTAATGCACCACTTATTGAAGACGATGCAAAAGACTTCTTTATCAACAACATTATGACTCAGTATGACAGAGCAACTGATGAAAAGAAGATGGAGATTGTAATGACTCAGAAATGGATTGCTAACTTCTACAATCCTGTTGAAGCATATAGTGATATTCGTCGTACAGGTTACCCTGTTCTTTTGACCGGTAATGAAGAACGTATGGCATACTCTCCATTTGACCATACAACAGCAGCTACAGATCTTTCAGCTGAAGGTTGCGCAGAACTACCTTTGGTTAAAATTGCAGACTATCCACGAGTATTGTGGTATCCACAGGATGAATGTGACGTTAACCCGAATATTACAAACAAAGATCGTAATATCACAGTAAGTAATGTATTCTGGGATGTTGATTAATAACAATAAATGGAAAAAGAATTATGAAACTAAGAAAATCATTAATAGCATTAGCAGCACTTCCTCTATTTGTTATTAGTTGCGACAAACAGGAATTGCCATACGATTTGGAGGGTGTAACCCATACATTTGGTATTAGTGTAGATAAGGTTACAACTGCCGATCTGTTGCTCGGTGCAGGTACTACAGATGGTAACTATAAAGTTGCGCTTTCTGTTCCTGAACACATGGGTGACTATACTACATACTTTAAAGAGGCAGAACTACTCTGCGTTTATACTCCTGCTGATGGTAGCGGTGTGAAATCTGCAGTTGCTGCAACAGGTATTAAAGAACTTCCTTGTGAAGTTACTATTGATATGGTTGCTCTTTGTGAAAATTTAGGCATTGCAGCACCTGCAATTGGTGATAAGATGCAGTTTACTACAAATATTATTCATAAGGATGGTACAGTAGTTCCGGGTTGGACAGAGACTATGGGTTTCAACTTTATGAACCCTACATTTGCATCTTTCAGCTATGCAACATATTCTGCTGCTGCTCCACTTGATGTAGCTCTTTATGAAGGCTTGAATGGTAAAACTATTAAGTTTACAGAATCATTAGGTAGTCAATATGAAGCTACATACGGTGCTTTAGTAACTCTACTCACAGCAGAAGAGATAGAAGCTGCAGGTGTAGTAAAGGCCGGTTTCACAGTTGCTGATTATATTGGTTTGAAACTTACCTATAATTGGTATGGATATGGTGTAAACTGTAATTACTGCATCTTTATAAACAAAAAAGATTATTCTGTTTCTGCTCCAACTCAGATTGTTGGTGATGTAAGTGCAGACATAATTTTGAACTACATTTTTGGTGTTAACTACGGACCGGGTAATTTTGAGTTTGATGGCTTCATTGGCGAACTGGATACCCAGACTAATGTTCTTATGTTCCAGCATGCTGCTTACGTAAATGTTAGTGCAGGAACAGCATCATTTGGTGCAGATCTTTATAAAATAGAATTTGAAGTAGAACTTTAATCTATTTAGATAACAAACATTATGGGCAGGTGCTTTTTAAAGCATCTGCTCTTGTTTTATATATGCTCTTGCTTGTCCTCTCTATATAATTTGTTTAATATGCACTTTTGTAATTTTAGTATCATTATTTTTTAGGTTAAGCGTATATTACTCTCCTTTTAGTCAATTTGTTCCTGCAATTCTCAAAGTATTTATTCTTCACCACACTTTGTTTTATTTATTCATTTATAATCAACCATTAAAACGCATAATGATTTCTTAAATAGAAATCATTACATATGGTTAAATTACTATTAAACAGTGACTTACAATTAGCGAATAAATATACAATAATTATACA
>JAZNZX010000003.1:0-16423 GCA_045595185.1 Candidatus Fimenecus sp.
AATATATTTTCATTAAGAAAGGAACTTTTTTATGTCAAAACTTTATTTAGCTTATGGTTCAAACCTAAACCTACAACAAATGGCTTACAGATGCCCTACAGCAAGAGTTGTAGCAACGACCTATCTGGAACACTACAAACTTACATTTCGAGGTCATAACGGTAATGCAGTTGCAACAGTTGAACTTTCAGAAAATGACCGAGTCCCCGTTATGATTTGGGAAATCTTCGACAAAGACGAACAGAGCCTTGATATCTACGAAGGTTACCCACGACTTTACAGAAGGGAATATGTAACAGTAAAAATCAACGGAAAGAAAACACAAGTTATGATGTATGTAATGAATCCAGGCAGACCACTTGGAAAGCCGAGCGCATATTACTACTCCACTATCCTACAAGGCTACCGTACAGCACACTTTGACCCTAAATACCTTAAAGATGGTGTAACAAGGTCTGTGGTAAAATAACGGTACATATAACTAAGGATTTCATAGAGAATTATGCATCGCTTAAGCCCTTAAAAAATCGAGCGTCGTACATGGAAAAACAACCTATTATGTAGTAGGTTGTTTTTATTGATTTTTAAGGCGCAGTATGTTATGATTTAACAATAAAATTCATGTAGACAAATACTTAAAAGGATGATAAATAATGCTTAACAAAATTACTGAAATAGTAAAAGAGGCAGGAAAGATAATTCTTTCTGCACACAATCAGGAGAATACTGTAACAGCCAAAGAAGGTAAGAAAAATTTTGTAACAAAATACGATGTTGCTGTACAGGAATTCTTATTTAAAGAGCTTGGCAAAGCTTTCCCTGATGCCCAGTTTATCGGTGAAGAAGGCGAGAATGACTTTTCAACTGATGGTTTGCGTTTTATAATTGACCCAATTGACGGAACCACAAACTTTATGCAGGACTATCGTTGTAGTTGCATTTCTGTTGCACTTTGCAATAATAATGATGTTATTGCAGGCGTTGTATATAACCCTTATACTGACGAGCTCTTTAGTGCTGAAAAAGGCAAGGGAGCGAACCTTAATGGAAACAGGATAAAGGTGAGTGAACGCCCACTTTCAGACGGACTTGCTCTTTTTGGAACATCTCCATATCATCCTGAAAATACAGATGAAACTTTTGCACTTTTAAGAAAGGTTTTTGATTTTTCTCGTGATATTCGTAGAAGTGGCTCAGCTGCTTACGATATCTGCACAGTTGCTTGTGGCAGATGTGAGGTGTTCTTTGAGAAAGGTTTGCAGCCTTGGGATATTGCAGCAGGAACTTTAATCTTAAAAGAAGCTGGTGGTGTTGCATTGAATTATCAAGGAAGAGAAATTAGTTTTTCAGCACCGAATGATGTTGTTTTTGCTAACCCTAAAGCATACAAAGAGTTTATAACCTTACTTTAAAAATTCTTTTAAGTAAACAAAGTGTATAAATAAATAAGCGTTGCATTTGGGATTATGTTGTCCCTTGTGCAACGCTTAATTTTTTATTTATAATCTGGATATGTTACTGTTCTACCTGTAAAAAACTCAACTACTGACTGATAAATTTCAGTGAATATTTTTTGTGTTCTCCCCTTGACTGCAAGCTCGTAAGAGATTTTCTTTGAATACTTATCTCCGCTTTCCTTTTGTTCCTTTGCATAGTCGTGGTCAAACACATCATAAAGACGTTCAACTCTTGTTGTATATGTTGAAGTGTCGTTTTCGTCAATTTCAACCACACGATAACCATATTGAGTTGTATAAGCTAATCCCTTATAGCGTGTCATTGGAGAGGTGAAAATATCAATATTCTGGTTTCTTACACCAAATGCGTTTGTATGGTCGTGGCCTGTGAACATTGCAAGCACATCGCCTGTTTCAACCAAAGCATCAAACTGACCATCGTTGTAATAACCCGGACATGGATATTCATTGAGCGTACCATAGTTTGTATTTTCTGGGTCGAACATATAATATTCATCTTCATTATAAAGATGTTTTTCTGAAAATAGCTTCTTTGAATCAACCTTTTTAAGAACATCATAAATTTCAGGAACAATAATATGCTGGAAAACAACTGAGTTGACAGTTTCGCCACCATTTTCTTCTTTAAGCTTTGCAGAAGTTTCTTTATACCACTCAATTTGTTCAGTTCTTACTCTGTCGTAGTGTCTTGGCTCATCTTCATCATAATCGCCTGAGTCAAATACCCAAAGATTGAAATTTACCTTGTCACTATCAGAAGCCAAAACAGGAATATTGAATGTTGCGCAGTTTTTGAAATTTGTTTCATCACCTGCAGATATTACACAAGAGAATGTCTTGTAATATTCCATAATATCTTTTCTTGACATTGGTCCTTCTTCTGAATCGTGATTACCAAAGGTTACAGCAACAGGAATGTTTCTTGATTCAAAGATATTCATAAGTGCATTTATAAGCTTTTTTGTTTCTTCAGGGTCTTCGTTAGGATGTGTATTATCACCTGTAAGTACAACAAGGTCAGGCTTTTCAATATCACAAGCATTAGCAATAACCCATATTGATGAATCAAAATGCTTATCATTATCAAGATGGGTGTCGGCAATATGTAATATTTTGAGCTTACCATTAGAATTGAATCTTATTGTTGTGTCTGTTGTTTTCTGTGAATCAGCAGAGGAGTAGTCGATATTTGTGTTTTCAGGTTCAACTTCAAAATAAATTATTCCTGCCACAAGATTAACAATACATACTACTAACACAATTAAAATTATTTTTTTCAACATTTTAACATCTCCCGACTCATTTTTTTACTCTATAGATATTCACTTCATACGCACGAAGCTTATCTGCAGATACAAAATAATTTGAAAGTAAACATTCACCTTCTATAGAAACAGGTCTTTCAATAATATTTTCCGTGAGGTTTATCTCAATATAGAATTTGCTTTCAGCACTTTCTCTGTAAAAGCAGAATGTTTCATCATTTGTTTCAATTGGTTTGCAATCACCATAAACAAGGGTTGACTTGTTTGCTTTACGAAGAGCCATAAGAGATTTATAGTAATTAAAAGTACTTGTTGAATCTTCAAGCTGTACTTTTGCATTACATTCTTTATAGTCACCATTGACTCTAATCCAAGGCACACCTGTTGTAAACCCTGCATTTTCACTATCATCCCAACAGATGGGAGTTCTTGCGTTATCTCTTCCACCTGCAAGAATTTCTGCAAAAATTTCTGCTTCATCTCTGCCCATTTTAATATTTTCGTTAAATCTGTTGATTGCCTCGACATCACGAATTTCACTCATATTGTTGAATTGGCAGTTCATCATACCCAATTCCTGACCTTGGTAAATATATGGTGTACCACGAGTTGTAAGCACCATTGCACCGAGAAGCTTTGAAAGTGGTTTTCTGAACTTGGTATCAGGATTAACCTTTGAAACCATTCGTGGATTATCGTGGTTTTCAATAACGAATGATGGCCATGATGAGCCACAAAGTGAAAGCTGATATTTTATAAAAGCCTCTTTCAAGTATTTAAGGTCATATTTATAATCCTGATACTTTTGTTTTCCAGGATTCTCAATATGGTCAAAAAGGAATGCCTGACAAACCTCTTGTCGTGAATCATCTGAAATAAGTTTGACCATTTCAATACCTGTACTGCAAGGCTCTGCAACACAAAAACTTTCAGGAAATTTCTTGAAAGTCCTTTCATTAAGTTCTTTAAGATATTCATGAAGTCTTGGACCCCACGAATAGTGTTCAGCACCGCAACCGAATAGTTTGCCAATGTGTGGATTGCCGTCAGGAAGACTTGGGACCTTTGAAATAAGGGTGATAACATCCATTCTAAATCCATCAACACCTTTTTCGAGCCACCAAGAAACCATATCATAGATTTCTTTTCTGAGTTCAGGATTTTCCCAGTTCAAATCCATTTGTTTTGATGAGAAAAGGTGTAAAGCCCATTCGTCCAATTCAGGATAATAATTCCACGCAGAACCCGAGAAAACTGATGTCCAGTTATTTGGCGGAATTCCGTCACCCTTGCCCTTACGGAATATGTAATAATCCTTGTATTTTTCGTCCCCTGCCAACGCTTTCTGGAACCATTCGTGTTCATCAGAAGTATGGTTAACAACAAGGTCCATAACAAGCTTCATACCGCGTTTATGAATTTCGTCGAGCATCAAATCAAAGTCGTCCATTGTCCCGAATTCTGTCATAATCCTGCGATAATCACGGATATCATAACCCATATCATCATTAGGTGAATCATAAATGGGGCTTAACCAAAGCACATCAACACCTAAATCTTTAAGATAATCAAGCTTTGAGATAATACCCTGTAAATCACCGATACCATCACCATTTGAGTCCATAAATGAACAAGGATAAATCTGATAGATAACAGACTCTTTCCACCATTTAGGGTCAACTTCGTTTTTAGCAATAACCTTTTCAGTGGTTAAATTCATAAGGCTAGCAATTTGTTCAATTTCAGAAACAGAAAGCTTATCACCTAAGAGCTCGACAATAGTCTTTTCTCTATATATAGGGTTTACCAATATATCATTTGAAAGATTATTACGATAAACCACCATTTGCGCAACATCATAACCTACAGGGTTATCAAGTACATCACTCAAGGTGCTCATAGGAGTAATTTTCATAAAAATCCCCTTTTCAAAAAAGGCCTTGTAGTATACACAAAGCTTTTGCTAAATTTCAAATTAATCGTCCAAGTTTGTTATTTTACCAATGAAAACATTTGACTCTGTTAACAACTCATCAGATTTTTGATTTTCAAATATAATTCCATAATTCGGCGAATTGGTGTTTTCGGGTGAAATAAAAACATTATTCTTTATTTTCACATCATAAACCATGGGTCTGAAAATTATGTAACCTCTACTTTTATCATACAGCCCTGATTTACCATCAAAAATATTATTTTCAATCAAAATGTTATGATGCCCACAATCTCCATGATGACCTATGGCAGGAAAACCTGCACATTTGAAAATGTTATTTGATATTGTGATATTGTGGCACACTGTATCATCTTTGCAAAAGTCAATTAAATTACCATTACAGTTATAAACAGGGCCGTAACTACCTTCATGGGCAAGGTCAAGTTGAATCTGCTCGTTAAGAAGATTTTCAGGAATTAAAGTGTATGAAGGTCCGTCAAACACACAACTGTCTATAACGGTATTTTCAGATGAGTTAATCTCAATCATATGCCACATTGAGCAGTGACGAAAATTGCAACCGACAATTCGTATATTACGACAATGTACTGTATTAACAAGAGTGGATTTTTCTATCAAATCAGCATTGCCATCAAAAATACCACCCGAAATTACAACATCGTGCGTACCTTCGTAGCCACTCCACTGTGGCTCTGAATAAGCTGCAAGAAGATATCTTGTTACAGGCTCAATTTCCTTACTGCGTAAAATCACAGCATTGTCAGATAATTTAAAAATCTGATTTGAATAGAAAATAAGTGTTGAAGAAACAAGATAAGTGCCGTCAGGAAAGTATATTGTACCTCCATCTTTCACCTTATCAATACATTCCTGCAATGCTTTGGTATCATCGTGAACACCATCAGCAAAAACCTTATCATTGTCAGTAACATTTATAAATTCCACAACACATTTCCTCTTTTTAAATAATTATTATGCAGTTTCGTTTTCCTCGTGTCGTTTTTCACGCATTTCTGCAAGTTCACGATACATCTGTTCTTTCTTTTCACCCTCAATATCATAAGATGTTTTAAGGATAATTGCTTTAAGAACATTTGCAAGAGTATAACCGAAGAGAAGGAATGCGAGGATTTTAAGACAGGTGTCAAGGTATGTAGGCTGAGCCTGCATTGTTTTGACAAGGTCACCTTCGGCAGATGAAAGGTAGCCTGCCCAGGCAATCATATAGGGAACTGCAAGGTCTCTTAAATAAATGCATGCAGAGTTGACCCAACCGGGAACAATACCCTGGATTGCTTCGATTCTTTCGCCTGTCTGCCATTCGAGATAATCATAGAACTCAACGTCAAAGTGAGACTTTGAAAGCTCCTGAATACCGATGCCGACACCGAAAATGAAATAGAATACGTAGAAGAATATGCTGTTCCAACCTTCAAAGAATCTGATACCCATTTTTGCTTCTACAAAGCAGATACCGAAAAGCACAAATGAAGCAACAGGTGAATAGACACCACAGAATTTGAGAAGCTTTGTTGGTTCATATTTTTTTGAAAGTTTAGTAGTGATAAGATTACCAACTACAGTACCAATAGCTGTTGGAAGTGTAAGAAGAAGATTCTTTGATGAACCAACTGTAATTGCTGCAAGATATGTAGACATCTTTCCAAGCATTGCAAATGCATTAACCCACTGCATTGCGTGGAAAGCACGGTAGTTTTTGTACTTGAAAAGAGTAAACATTGCCTTTGATACTTTTACCTTTGGCTTCTTTGGAAGTTCAATTCTTTCTTTACAGAAAATACCGCACATAAGGTTACCAAAAGCAGTAACAGAAGCTGCAACAATTGCAAGAGTCATATACATTGCATTTTTGTCGTCGCTGAAAAGACCATAAATAAATGTGCCGAGATATGCTCCGCCGTAGCCGATATAATATGATAACTGCCAGATTGTAGCAACAGTTTTCTTTTCTTTATGGTTAGGTGAAATAACCTGAACAAGATTCTGGCTATGCACATTAAATACATTGAATGCAGATTGAAAACAAGCTATACCATAACGAAGAAGATTCATCTGCTGAATTGACCAACCCTGTGGAACATAGAAATAGAGAACTGTAAGCAAGAATGTAGGAACAAGACAGATAAAATACCAATGACGATATCTACCAAGACTTGTTTTCCAATTCTGTACTATAAAGCCACCTATAATACCAAAAAGAATACCACAAATTGTAGTAAGAGTGGTCTGAACGGCAAGAATATTTGCAATACCGTCAGCATCCACACCTGCTGGGCCATAATAAAGCTCATGCAAGAATGCTGCTGCAAGTGAACCGGTAAGAGTTGTACCGAACATACCACCTGCACGAGAAAGCAATACGCAAAAATACTCGAATTTTGATATGTACTTTCCCTCTGTAGTCAAAAGAGTATTGTCTTGAGTTTTTAACATCATATCATCTCCTGAAGCTAATTTTAATTAATTCTATCACATTTAAAAAATAAAAGCCATATTTTTTTAATTTTATTAAACGTAGTGTCTATATTTTTTACTATTTTTAAAACATAACATCTACAATAATAGGATAATGGTCTGAAGGATACATATCCATTACAGTATTGCGAACAATTTTGTATCTATAAACTTTGACATTTTTTGAAACGAATGCATAGTCAATAGGACCATTTGCCCTCTCTTTGACTTTGCCATATCCGTGAAATGTTATACCATCATCACTGTTATCGGCAACAAACTTTGAATCATTTGTTTTCATAAGCATTTTACCATAAGCTTCGCCTATTGGTTCAGCATTAAAATCACCTGTACAAACAACAGAAAAACCACTTTTTTCAAGTTCGTCAATTTTACTATTAAGGACATCTGCCTGTAAAGCTCTTGAAGCATCACTAACATGGTCAAGATGTGTGTTTATGTGGGCATATTTAACGCCTGTTTCTTTGTTTTCAAGAACTGCCCATGTTGCAATTCTTGTGCAAACCGATTCCTCATACTTGGTGTATTTTTCTTCAGGTGTATCACTAAGCCATATTGTACCACTATCGAGAAGTTTAAACTTGCTTTTAAGATAGAAGACTGCACTGTATTCACTGTTTACATCTTTATCTCTGTGCTCACCAACATATGCATAATTTTCAAGTCCTGAAGTGAGAATATCCATCCATTCACCTGTTGCCTCTTGAACACCAACAGAATCAGGGGAATACTGTTCAATAATAGCTTTTGATATAACAGAACGATTTTTCACACTTCCTTCTTCGTCATCACAATATCTAAGATTAAATGACATAACTCTTGTGGCATCATTTGTTTTTTGGGGAATACCATCGATTATAATCTCACCAAAATCAATATCTTTTATCATAAAAAGCTCCTTTTAATACTGAAACAAATTAACTTATACCTGGAGTTTTAAGAATACCTGTGGTACGAAGAACATATTCATAGCTCCAGTTGATTCCCTCGGTTCTCCAGGCACCGGGACCGTGCCATTTTTCATTCAGATTTACAAGATGAAGCGGTCCGAATGAGTTATAACGGTGAGTATAAAGCTTAAGACCGACTTCATGTTCACCGCCGAGAACATCCTTTATTTCAAGAGTGTAGGGAGGATAAATAATATTACCCTTGATTTCACCGTCAACATTTACCTCAATAAGTGCACCCATATAGTCACTTGCGGTTACTGTCAGACTTCCGTTTTCTGCTACAGCCTTCATTTTATACGTAACTGCTCCTGAGTAGAAAGGAAGTCCCTGATTTAAGAGCGAGCCGAAAGCGAGCTTTTCGGGAAGTGCGGTTATAACAGCATTAGAACCAATTACCCTGACACCGAAATCGCCGAGAACAAACATATTTTCAAGACCTGCAGTTTCACCGAAGGGAAGAGTGATTTCAAGTATATTCTCACCCTTTACGATATTGCCGAGCTTCATTTTGCCGATTGAAATATCGACATAGAAGCCTTCCTCTCGTTGAGTAACTTTTTCACCATTAAAGATTACATCTGCAACATCAGCATCCTCAAGAGCAAGAACTGCGCCATCATAATCTATTTCACTCTTGAACGTAAATTTAAGCGTTGCCTTGTGGTCCTTTGGACGATTTCCTAAAACCCACGGCTGAACAACACGTCCGCCTCTTTTTATTATGCCAAGACGTTCTCTTATGAGGTTATCAAGACGAAGCACTTCTTCTTTTGGAAAATAGTCCTTATCATCGTCAATTTTCCATTGTGCCATATCAAGAACAAGCACATTTTCTTCAGACAACTCATAATCACACATTTCACAAAGCTTTTCACCTGAGGTTAAAGGGATATGCTGTGCTTTTTCACAATCAGTTTTACCATCAACGAGTTTGAGAAGAATTGAGTCATAACCAAAAATACGATAACGAATAATGGTCTTTCCTTCTCGGTATTCTGCTTTAATCGGTTTAATTTCACCATTTTCTGTGTTGTAAATTTCAGGTGAAAATGTGCCATTCAGAATAATTTGAATATCTTTACCGTTATCTATATGCTTGTTATCAGGTTCTTTTGAAGGGCAGATGAAAAGCCATTTGCAGTCATTGTCTTCACGGAGCTGATATATGTAATTATCCGTAAGTTTTCCGTTAGCATATCTTATTGTGAGAGTTCTTACATCCTCAAGTGCTGTGAGAAGTGACGCACGAGAAAAGTCGATTTTTTCACTCTCTTCAAAAAGTGATTTTGCATAATCAGAAGGTACAGCGTCAACGAGCGAAGGTGCATCACCCATAAAAATAAGTTTACCACCATTTTCGCGGAATTGCTCAAGTCTTTCAACGGTTGTTTTTCTCAAAGTTTCACAACCGGGAACGATTATTGCATCATATTCCATCTTTCCAACCTTAAGAGGCGCATTTCCTTTTTCGCAGAGAGATGGGAGAAGCGACTCTGAAATAAAGTTGAAATCAATACTGCCCTCAAGAAGCCACTTTGTAACGTTGGAAAACCTTTCATCAAGACTTTCTCTGAATATTGCCGATTTGTCATTAGGTCCCCAATGAAGCCAGAAGCTTTCAACGGGATGAATAACAGCCACTTTTACAACAGGCTTGCCTCGTGTAAGTGCAGTGTTTACTCTTGCGAAATGATCTTCAATAAGATTATATTTTTTGTACCATGGTGACTGATAGTGGATTGAAGCAGGATAATCTCGTTTTGCTTCACCCTTCATCGCATACCACGAAAGATGGGGGACACGGATTGTAACGCCAAGACAAGCCTGCCAGTCGCCCTGATGCTTGTATGTTCTGAAATCACAGTCCCAACCTGTTACACCGTAAAGCTCTGAAAGCATACCCTCATAACCGTACTGATGAACAGCAGACTGTGTCTGTTTTGCAGTAGTAAATTCATGCCGATTGCAAAGCATATCAATGCCGGGAAGCTTAAAGCTTCTGTATGAACGCATGGCCTCACCAAGTGCTGCAGTCTGTGAATTAAGTGTAGGCTCTTCCATCATATGTCCCGTAAGGGCAATTCCATTTTCATTGCACCATTTACCCACAGTATCGGCAAATGATGTTGCAAATAATTCAGCAATAAAATCGTGGTATCTGTAACGATGAAGAGATGGTGCAGAATCAGGCTTATCCCAGAAAATTTCAGGAAGGGTGTCAAAAATATCTTCACCATACATTTCTTTGTAAAGCTCAGGCACATTATCAGTCCAAGGCATTGTAATATTCATTTTATCAAATGAATTATTAAGAACTGCCTTTCTTGTAAACTGAGGCTCATCTGTAAAAATAGCAGGAATGGTCTTATCAAATTCATCACCCACTTTATCTTTATATTTTTCGTGAGTTACTTCAACAAATTTTTTAACGGCATCACTGTTCAATGTATCAAGATATGTCTGTCCGTTATACCAGCTGGAAGGATTTGCTATTTCAAGAAAAGCATACCATTTTGTACCTTCAGCCTCATCATTTTCACCGATTTTTTTGTAAGAAGAAAGAAAACCATCACTGTCAAGAATTATGTCATAGCAAGCAATAGGATTTTCTTTTTTGTTTACCCAATAGTCATTAATACCACTGTGTTTTTCTTCTCTGAAAGGAGTGAAAAAGAGACATCTGCTTCTGTATTTTTCGTCTTTTGTCACAAGTCCACCTGCAGCACCCGATGGCCAACGGTCTTCGTCATAAAGCCACGCAAGCATTTCTTCACTTTTTGCTTTAACCACAGTATCCTTGATGAGCTCCATATATTCTTCACTGAGGTACTCATTTTCAAGACCTGTTCTTACGTGAAGATGAAATCCACCAAGTCCCATTTCCTTGAACACATCAATCTGACGGCATAATTCTTCTTTTGTAAGGTATGAGTTAAGTGCCCAGAAAGGTGTTCCACGGAATTCAGAAGTAGGATTTTTGAAAAGTTCTTTTTTTAGCGATTTTTCAACATTCTTTTTATATAACATATTTTTCACCTTGCGATATTGTGAATTTATTTGAGTGTAAATTCGGCATTGTTATCCGAAAAGCCTTTATTATTTCCGATGGTATTAAGAAGCATACCTCTCAAATCAATTTTTTCGCCATTTTTGCAAAGTTTTGGTTCAATCTTTTTAAGCACAAAAGAAGCTCTTGAAAGAATACCTGCAAGGAAGTTATATCCCGGTGTACCTTCAACATAAGGAGAATCACCTGTAAATATGCTTAAACCGACTTCACCAACAAAATCAGCAAACCTTTTCTTATCAAATTCTTTGTCTCTTTTTATAAAAAGAAGACGCTTAACCGTTACTATAGTGATTTTATCGAATTTCTTTCTTGCGAATGCCTTAAGGTGTTTTATGATTCCTTTTCCACCGCCCAGTGCACCACGTACTCTTGCAATAATTGCAGAAGAGAAATGATTATCAAAATATTCCTGAGGTGTAAGCCCCTTTAAATCCCAACCAAAATCAGGCACATCAAGTGATTTAACCTTAAGAACAGAATTTTCATCAATAGTAATTTTTCTGTATTTTGCAGGACTACCCACAAGAGCAGAGGTGCATATATCAATGAGTCTGTTTCCGCTTTCTGAATAAAACTCGTTTATGCTTTGAATATGCATATGACCTGTGAGCACAAGCTCAACTCCGTTATCGGCAAGGAATGAAGCTACTTTTTTCCAATCCTTGATTTTTGCATCGCCAACCAAATCAAAAACAGGTACGGGAGGGATAATCGGATAATGACAAGTTGCAAAAACAGAACAGTTGTCTTCCTTTGCCTTATCAAGCTGTTCTTTTGCCCAAGCCATGAGTCTGTCGTCCATTGTGCCTTTTGGTTGGTCTTTACTGTCACAATGAATTGCAAGCATTCTGACACCATCACTGATTTCTGCTACATAAGAGTGTGTGGGCTCATCAAATGCAATTGCGTCGCCATAACCAAAATCACGATACATTTCACACAAATCATTATAATCTGTACCCTCAACAGGCATACGACCATCGCCTTTTAGAACATAGGCAGAGTTGTTATAATCGTGACCAGCAGTTATAACAAAAACTTTTTTACCATTGTCTTTGAGTCTGTAAAGTTCTTTAAGAAAACCATTGTGACTTTCTTTTTCACCATTTTTTACAAGGTCACCGGGAAGAATAACAATATCAGTTTCTTTGTCTTCAATAATTTTGTCGAAAGTTGAGCTTATAATTGCACCACTTTCCTTAACAAAAAACTGTTCTGTGAGCATATTTTTTTCAAAAGCTTCTCCACCGGGTTCTAATACATTGTTCAAATAATGTGTATCGGTAACAAGATAAAAACTTACAGGCTTCATATTAATACTCCTTAAATCATTGTTTTCTTTGTTTACAGTTATCTCTTCTTAAATTTAGTCTCCCGTCAAGGAACAAAAATCAATATAAACACCGGCCGTCCACCCCATCATAGCAGGAGTTTCATATTCTTTATTATGTGAAACAGTGCCCGTTGTAACATCGTATTTTTCCCATAATTTTCCGGTTTCTTCAAAGACTTTTTCCACTAAACGCTTATATTTTTCAGCGATGCGAAGTGCTTCCTTGCGGTAGCCGTAACGCAAAAGCCCGTGCACTACAAAATATTGCAGGCAAGCCCATCCGTTGGGGTAGTCCCACTGCAAATCGTATAAATCGTCTCTTTTTTCGCAACAAGCCACACCAAATTCAAATTCTATTTTCGGTAACAATTCAACTGTGCGTTCAGCCTGCTCTTTAGTGCATACACCTGAAAACATCGGATAAAACTGTGCGGCCGATATAATATCAGCTTGCTTACAGACGATAAAATCATAGTCACAAAAAGCACCCACCGCATCATTCCATAAAAGCTTTTTCATACGACCTCGTCTGTTCTCTGCTCTTTCGGTCCATATTGATTCGCGTCCGTTTTTAAGCTCGGCAGAAAAAAACGCCATATCCATTTCCACACCGAAAAGCAAAGCATTTAAATCCACCCAAGCATAATTATAACAGTCAAGTCCCATACGGCTGTTGCAATCCCAACCACTTTCGGCAAAGGAATACATAGCCTGACCGTATTTTTCTGCAACACACTTATCATCAGGCTTTTCCATATTGAATCGTTTGCATAAAACATTGCAAAAATTCATCAGTTCATCGTGGGAGAATTTACCGTAATATCGGTTAAGACCACAGGGCGTCTGTCGTTCATTTTCCCAAAATTCATACTCTTTTTCAAGAGCCTTGTAGCATTCATCAAGCCACTCGGTATCTCCTGTCTGCTCATAAATGCAACGAACCATTTGTGAAAGAAAAGGTGGTTGTGAACGAGAAAGATAATATGTACGGTTACCATTAGGCATAAACCCGAATTTGTTTATGAGATAGCACATATTATCAACATTGTTTTTTGCCTGTGCCAAGCGTCCAGATTTAATCAGACCAACATTTGTGAAATAAACATCCCAATAATACATTTCCTGAAAATTCCCTTCTATACAGGGCACAGTATAGGGATGCGGCAAGCCTATTAATGTATCATCATCCTCTGTAAATAAACGGGTTGTATTATCCCAATTATTCTCGATATATTCCTTTACATTCATAAATTCATCCTCCGCAAATAATTGTTTGTCGGGTTGATTATATATTCAGAAAATCCTTTCTGTAATTGACACCGAAGAACTCCGCAAGCTCCACCATTTCTTCATCTTTGATAGTGTTTATTCTTGGTAAATGTGCTGTCAGCATATAAATCTGTGCAGCTTTTTCTACAGTTTCAATAAGTCCGAAAGTTTCGTCCATAGTTTTACCAGCACCATAAATGCCGTGCATACCCCAGACAACGAGCCTGAATTCTTCCATTTTCTTTGCTGTTGCTTCACCAATTTCATTTGTACCACAGAGCATCCAAGGGAGAACACCCACACCGTCAGGAAAAACAACAATACACTCAGTACACATTTCCCAAAGAGTATGAGTCAATTTCTTTTCGTCAAGCTCATGCACATAGTTCATAGCCAGTGTATGGGTTGGATGAGTGTGCATTATAACTCTGTTTTCAGGGTCAACCTTAAGCCTTGCCATATGGCTCATAAGATGTGCAGGAAGCTCACTTGTAAACTTACTGTTATCTTTATATCCCCAAAGAAGCTCTGCTGTTGTGCCGTCTTTAGCAATACGGATGATGCCAAGGTTTGTTTCTGGGTCACTTTCAACATTTTTAAAATATTTTCCTGTACCTGTAACGATAAAGATTTTACCGATAAGGTCAGTTGCGTCAAAGCCAGTAGGGATTGTACGGATAACCTTATCAAGGTCAAGGTATTCTTTAACTTGATTTTCATCAAGCATATAACTGATGTTGCCACCATTTCTTTCGTCCCAACCAAGACGATACATATTAGCAGTAGTCTTTTTCATCTCTTTCACAAAAGGGGAAGTTAAAATATCTTTCATGCTCTTTTCACCAATACTTTCTGCTCATACTTTTTAACTTCTGCAAGATAATCTGTGGGCACATTTTCTCTTGCAAGATATTCATTCCACACATCACCAAATGGTGCTGTTTTCATTTCTTCTTGAAGATACATTATCTCTGTAAAGTTGCTTTCATTCTGCAACTCTTTCATTTTTTCATCAGGCTGTAAAAGGGCGAAAAGAAGTGCCTTCTGCACACTTCTTACACCTGTTACCCATGCAGAAATACGATTGATTGATGCGTCAAAATAGTCTGTTGCTATAAAAACTTTGTCAATAGCATTATTCCTTATGATTTCTTTTGCAATCTCTTTTGTTTCGTCGTCAAAGATAACCACATGGTCTGAATCCCAACGAACTGCTCTTGTTACATGAAGTGCAATCTTTTCATTAAAGAGGAGAAGTGACGAAATCTTATCACTAACCATTTCAGTAGGATGATAGTGCCCGTTGTCCATAAGGGGAGTGATACCCTTATAACTTGAATATGAAAGGCAAAATTCTGCAGAGCCTACTGTATAACTTTCAAGACCTATACCAAAAACCTTTGATTCAAGAGTTACATACACCTTTTCTTTGTCATAAGGTGTATCAAGAATTTCATCAAGACTCTTTTTAAATCTCATTCTCGGTGTTAATCTGTCAGCCGGAATATCCTTGTAGCCGTCAGGAATCCAGATATTCATAACACAAGGAATCCCTGTTTCGTTTGCAAAATATTCAGCAATTTTAAGACAAGCCTTACCGTGATTTACCCAATATGTACGAATATTCTCGTCAGGTGATGAAAGAGTAAGATTATCCTTTACCATAGGATGTGAAAAGAATGTTGGATTAAAATCTATACCCATATTTCTTTCTTTGGCAAAATCCACCCATTTTTTGAAATGCTTTGGCAGGAGTTTATCTCTACCAACAATTTCGTCACCGTCAAAAATAGCGTAACTTGCGTGAAGATTCAGTTTCTTTTTGCCGGGCATAAGTGAAAAAGCCTTATCATAGTCTGCCATAAGCTCCTCGGGAGTTCTTGCCTTTCCGAGATAATTACCTGTTGTCTGAATACCACCTGAAAGAGCCTCTTTACTGTCAAAACCAGTTACATCGTCACCCTGCCAACAATGAACGGAAACACATACACTTTTAAGTGTTTCAAGTGCTTTTTCAGTATCAATGCCATAGTGTGCATATATTTCTTTAGCTTCGTTATATCTGTTCATCATTCTGCCTTCTCTACATCAAAATTTTTTTATATTGGTAAGAGTAGTTTTTTGCATAATCTCTGCAAAAGTGTAATAGTCATCATTTTAATATATTATTATAATATCATATTTTGACATTATTTTAAAGGCGTTTTAAAAAAATGTTCATGTTCTGGATTTGAAAAAAGTACAAAGATAACTCCGTAAAGGTGGAGCATTTGTTGATGAGGGTTCTTGTGGAATTCACATTCACCTTGATGGAACAGACCATACACCAAGGTCAATAAGAAATTTCATAAACATCATTGCATCAAAGAATGACTTGCTTTACAAGAGCCTTCAAATTGACGAGGCAAGAACAAAATGGTGCAAAAAAATGGATAAACAATTAGTTGAAATAATGAATAGAAAAAAGCCTGCAACCTTTTCTCAAATCGAGAACATTTGGTATGCAGGCTTTTGTGAATCTAGGAACACTCATTACCATAAAAGCAGATACCATTTCTTAAACTTACACAGTTTCTTCCACGGTAATCACACAGTAGAGTTA
>JAZNZX010000004.1:0-9328 GCA_045595185.1 Candidatus Fimenecus sp.
TTTATAATTGCGTCGCAGATACTCGCCTGTCAGCTCAGACAGTGCTTCTGCTTCGCAGAGGTGTCCACCGGACACCCGCACCCCTTAATTACGAATTCCGAATTACGCATTACGAATTATCCCTACAAACTCCAATTTATCTTATAAATACAAATTCGACTGTTATTGAGTCAAAAGTTCTATTGCATACCTTGCGTATTCTGTAAGATATTGTCCTCGTTTATACACAACTGCAGGTTGACGAAGGTACTTCAAATCCTTAATATCAAAAATCGACACATTATCCAAATTGTCATTTTCAATAAACTGATATGGCAGAATCGCAGCGGCAATTCCTTCTTGTGCAATTGTCCAGGTGGTAGAAAGTTTAACACATTCAACTGCTATTTCGGGTATAAAATCTGCAGCAGCACAAAGCTTGTCGAAAAGATTTCTCATTTCCTGACCCTCGCCCATTACCACAAACGGAATTTTGCTACAATCCTTAAAATCTATTTCCGCATTATTATTCAAAAGCCTGTTTGTCAGTTGATTCGGCACGACAAGAACAAGTCGGTCTGTTTCAATAGGCTTTATTTCAAGCACAGATTCGTCAACCGGAAGATTGACAATGGCAAAATCGTATTTACCCTCTTTCGATTCTTCACGAAGAATATCGCTTGATACTTCGTGGAGCTTAATCTGCACCTTCGGGAATTTTTCACGAACATTTTTTATCGTATCGGCAATAAGATATGAGCTTCTGAAAGGAGAAATTCCTATTACGAGCTTGCCTGCTTTTTCTTCGCGAAATTGTTCCATTGATGCAAAAAGCTGTTCTTCTTCGTATATGAGCTTTTCTGCCTTTTTCAAAAAATGCTCGCCGGCAGGAGTAAGGCTCAACGGATTTGTTGTTCTGTCAAAAAGCTTGACACCTATTTCGGTTTCAAGACATAAAATCTGCTTGCTGAGTGCAGGTTGAGTAATATCAAGTTCTCTTGCAACCTGTGAAAAGCTTCGTACCTTTGATAACAAAACTGCATACTGTAATTGACGCAAATTCAAAAAAACACTTCCTTATTCTTGACAAAATTGTAAATGATGGTTATAATATTCCATATAAGATATACATATTATAACTTTTTAGTTATAGATATGTCAAGATTTTATATGAAAATAATTATAATTTCAAGGAAGTGATAGTTTTGACTTCTGGTTTTCTTTATTTGGGAATCGTTTTTGCTGTTGCAATTATCGGTTTTTCCATACTGAAAAGACCATTATATGAATGTATGTTGGCATCCTTTTTCGTTTTAATTACCATCGCAGGGAAATGGTCCAGCATAGGTACATATGTTCTTGATGCAATAACCGATTCAAGCTTATATGTCATTATCGTGTTTATTGTTTCAGCAAGCCTGTTAGCAAAAACGCCTATTATGGACAACTGTATTGCTATTATACTTTCTGTTTTTGGCAGATTCAGAGGTGGTGCAGGTCTTGTTGCTATCATAGGCAGTACATATATGGGTTCTCTTTCAGGTTCAGGTCCCGGTAATGTTGCAACAACAGGTGTTTTCACAATTCCTGCAATGATTCGTTCGGGTTTTCCGCCACATCTTGCTGCTAATGTTGAGGCTCACGCAAGCACAATGGGAAATATGATTCCCCCTGCAGGTATGATTGCAATTGCTTTCGCTGCACTCGATTCACTTTACCCTAATGAATATTCAATGTCACATTATTGGATGTTATTGTGGGGAATTGCAATATGGTTTATACTTCAACGAATTATTACCTTATATCTTATGTGCTTATATTATAAGGTTGAGCCTATGCAGAAAGAGGATATTCCAAGTTTTAAGGATTCCATAAAGAATGGTTGGAAAGCAATATTCCTTCCTGTTATCGTGTTTCTCCCATTCTTCCTTAACAACACATTCGGAGATTTCTTTACAGAAAGATTAGGTGAAAAAGGTGCTTCTGCTTTCTCAAGTTGTATTCTTCTCTTTATTCCTTCTGTAATCGCAATCGGTGCTGTTTTATTGTCAGGAAAAGAAACAATCAAGGAAATGAACCTTAAAAACACTTACAATGCAATAAAAAAAGATATGTTAGGTGTTGTTCCGACATCTGCTCTTGTTCTTTTTGCATATTTTGTAAGTGGACTTTTGGAAGATATTGATGTTGGTACTAACATTGGAACATTCTTAAATGAACTTAATTTACCTTTAATTGCCATTGCACTTATTTTACCTTTATTTACTGCAATTTTAGGTATGCTTATTCCGGGTTCAACACAAATTAAAATTTTTGGCGGAATTTTCATCTCTGTTATTGCTTCAGCAGGAGGAAATCCACTTCTGGCAGCAGGTATGCTCCCATGTATTTGTGGTGCTATGCACGGTGTTACACCACCTTACTGTGCTTGTGTTTACACGGGTATGGGTATTGCAAAGTCAGAACTTGGACCTACACTTAAAAATTGCTTCATCTGGATTGTAATTCATTATGTCTTATCCGTAATTACAATTATGGGTTGGATTCCGATTTATGGTTTAATTAAATAATAGGAGGAAGTTGTTATGAGAGAAAAAATATATAATATTATCAATAAAATTTACGGCGTGCTTATGACAATTTCTTTCTTCGCAGGAGCATTACCTCTTTTAGGTTTTATTGTAGCTTTGTTTATTGGCGGTGAATCTGCCGAAGCAATTTCACTTTTCCTGAAAAATGACTTTTATCCTTATGTAATTGCTCTTGCATCTATTGCAGTTTTCATCGGATGGATTGCAATGTATATAGGTGGTAAAGAAAGTCTTTCAATTAAAAGCTTTGGTAACAAGAAAGCAAAAAAGAAATCATCAAAGCACGATTCTGAAATGTAAATCATAATTCGAACTACAAAAAAGGAAGTTCACGACCTGAACTTCCTTAATTTTTTATGCAAAAATTAGTTTTAATGTCATTCTGAGGAGTGTAACAACGAAGAATCTCTGTTGATGAATATGTTACCGATTGAGATTCTTCGCTACGCTCAGAATGACCTGAATTTGCTTTATTATTTCTTAAGTGCTGATTTTGCGTTCCAGATATTAGCTGCATATTCGTTGATAGCTCTATCTGCTGCAAATCTGCCTGCACCTGAGATATTCATAAGTGACATCTTGTTCCAGTTATCACGGTCAAGGAAGTCCTTTGAAATTCTCCGCTGAGTATTTCTGTAATCCTCGAAATCAGCAAGTGCCATATATGGGTCGTGGTGAATAATTGTAGATGTTACCTCATGGAACATCTTACCACCGATACCGTAAGCATTTGCAAAGTCAAGAATCTTATGAAGCTCTGCATTGTTGTTGTAGAATACTTCAGGATTATAGCCACGCTTTTTGAGTAATTCAACTTCAGGTGTACTCATACCGAAGATATAGATGTTTTCGTCACCTACTGCTTCATAAATCTCAACATTAGCACCGTCCATTGTACCAAGAGTAACTGCACCGTTGAGCATAAGCTTCATATTACCTGTACCTGAAGCCTCTGTACCTGCAAGTGAAATCTGCTCTGAAATGTCAGCAGCAGGCATAAGCTTTTCAGCAAGTGTAACATTATAATCCTCAACATAAACAACCTTGATTCTGCCTCTTACATCAGGGTCATTGTTAATCATATCAGCAAGTGCACAGATGAAAGAAATAATCTTCTTTGCCACAAAGTAGCCTGATGCAGACTTTGCACCGAAAATGTATGTGTGAGGAATGAAATCACCATTTGGATTTTCCTTGATTGCAAGGTAATGAGAAAGAATATTGAGTGCATTAAGGTGCTGACGCTTATACTCGTGAAGTCGCTTAACCTGAACATCGAAGATTGAATCAGGGTCAAGCTTGATTCCGTTGTGCTTAAGCACATATTTCGCAAATTCTTCCTTATTAGCTCTCTTGATTTTTCCAAGTTCGTCAAGAACAGCCTTATCGTCCTTGAATTTTCTCAAATCAAGAAGTTTGTCTGCATCTTTTACAAATCCATCACCGATAGTTTCTGTAAGGAATTTTGTAAGCTGTGGATTTGCCTGACAAAGCCATCTTCTGTGTGCGATACCGTTTGTAACATTTGTGAACTTGTCAGGTGTAAGTGCATAGAAATCAGAGAAAACTGTATCCTTAAGAATGTCACTGTGAAGTGCAGAAACACCGTTTACACAGTGTGAGCCTGCAACACAAAGGTTAGCCATTCTTACAACACCATTTGAAATAACAGCCATTCTTTCAACTGTATCAGCATTATATGTGCTGTTCCATACATATGAACGGAAACGATTGTCGATTTCCTTTGTAATCTGCCAAAGACGAGGCATAAGTCTCTTGTAAAGGTCTTCCGGCCAGCATTCAAGAGCTTCCTTCATAACTGTATGGTTTGTATATGCGACTGTGTTTGTAACAATGTTCCACGCATCATCCCAACCGTAACCGCATTCGTCAAGAAGAATACGCATAAGTTCAGGAATAGCCATTGTAGGATGAGTATCGTTAACATGAATTGCAACTTTATCTGCAAAGTTATCCATTGTGCCGAATTCACGAAGATGGTGCTGAACAATATCCTGTACTGATGCTGAAACAAGGAAATACTGCTGACGAAGACGAAGGGACTTTCCTTCAGGATGATTATCTGCAGGATAAAGAACCTTACTGATAACCTCAGCCATAGCATTTCTTTCCATAGCTCTCATATAGTCACCCTGATTAAAGAGTGCCATATCAAGACCGGGAGCTTTTGCAGACCAAAGACGAAGAACAGAAACACCCTTACCGTCTTTACCTGCAACGTGCATATCATAAGGAACAGCCTGAATTACTGTCGGGTTATCGACTTCAACGTGGTGATAATCATTATCCCACATATCACGGACTTCACCCTCAAACTTGATTTCCATTGACTGTTCTTCGTGAGGTACAAGCCATACATCACCACCAGGAAGCCAGAAATCAGGCAGTTCAGTCTGCCAACCGTCAACAAGCTTTTGTTTAAAGATACCGTATTCATAAAGGATTGTGTAACCCTTTGCAACATAACCCTGTGTTGCAAGACCGTCAAGATAACAAGCAGCAAGACGACCAAGACCACCGTTACCAAGACCTGCATCAGGCTCACAATCATAAATTGAATCCATCTTAATACCGTAGTCCTTTAATACGCTTTCAAAAACCTTTGTAAGGTTAAGATTGTAAAGATTATTTTTAAGTGAACGACCCATAAGGAATTCCATACAGAGATAATAAACTCTCTTTGTACCTTTTTTTGAGCCTTCTTTTGAAAATTCAGCTCTGCCCTGGCTCATCATATCTCTTACAATAAGAGCAATTGCCTTATAGAACTGTTCATTTGTTGCCTCATTAGGATTAACACCGATAAAATGAGAAAGTTTTGATTCAACAAGCTCTTTTGCTTGTTTCTTTGTAAGCGAATAATTCATACAAAACCTCCAAAAAAATTTATAAAATCAGCTAAAAATTAAAGTCTGTTTGTCTATTTTACACTAAAATTATAGCTTTTTCAACCATAATAAGAAACTTTTTTAAAATATATTTGTATTATGCTCATATTATACATAAAAAACGCCCTGTGTTTTCACACAAGGCGTTTAGTTTTTTTCAATTATTCAGCTGGTGCTGTTGGAACTTCAACATTAGGATTTGACTGTTCAGGATTTTCAGCTGTATTATAGTTGAGATAACCAACTTCCTGCCATACAACAGAGAATCTGTTGCCGTTTCTTATATAGAAATCCTTTGCTGTTGAACCTGACTTATAAGGAACAAAGCCTTTTCCTGTAAGGTTGTTCTTAGCATCAGTAAGATTCTGAAGAGCTGCTTCAATACCGTCAGCCATTTCATCGTCATAAGCATAAAGTGTTGCTCTTACAACACAGCTCTTTGGACTAACCATACCGAACTTGAAGCCTGTAAGCCACCAATGCTCCTGTTCAAGTCTTGTAAAGAGTCTGTTACCTGACTGATAATCAGACCAGCTATGATAGAAGTCCATTGTCATTGTAAGAAGCTGGTCATCCTCGGCACACTTATAGAATGCAGAATTGTCATAAGGGCTCTTTGTATAAACACCTAATTCAGCACCTTCAAGAACACCGTACTGACCCTTCCACCACTGAAGTCTCCAGAGAAGGTCGTCATAAATGAAGTCAGCCTTAAGTGTAAGATACCACATATTTGTAAGTGGAGCTGCTGTATCATAAAGGTCAGTAAATCCCATTGAACGCTGCCATGGATTAAGAGATGTATAATAAACATCCTGTACAGGGTCATATTCATAACCTGCAAGAGCAAGCATTTCATTTCTTTCTTCAGGAGTATCAATATGTGTCATAAAGTGTTCAATTTCATACTGCAACTGGTCTGCGATACCTGTTGAGCTTGAACCTGAAGATGAGCCAGAGCTTGAACCTGAAGATGAGCCAGAGTTACCACCATTGTTTGGCACATAACTGTTACCGCCAGATGAACCACCATTAGGTACATATGTACTGCCACCACTTGATGAGCCACCTGATGACTGATTATTTGAACCCGAGCTGTTTCCGCCAAGGTTAACATCGAGGTTATTTGAACCGTCGTTCACATAAACATCGTCTGAACCGTTGTCAGGATTTGTTGGCAACTCAATATCGTATGTAGGTTGTTCTTCGTCCTCATTGCCACCGCAAGCAGAGAAGCAACAGATAATAAGACTGAGTGCCAAGATAATTGATAAAATTCTTGTAATGCTTGATTTCATTACATCATTACCTCCATATTCCAAAAATATCATTACGTCCATCCATACACAAACATTATGCCACAACTTTCATTTAATGTCAATGATTTCAAACAGGTTATTTTTGGATAGCCTGTCTTTTTATTAAATTCCCTTGAAAAGGATTGAAATATATGATAAAATTTAAAAATACGAGGTGATTTTATGTATAGATTCTTTGGTGAACAAGATGCATATAGCTTGTTTAACACAGTATCCGTTTATGCAACAATTCTTATCTGTCTTCTTTTTGTCAAATACAAAACAAACGAATTAGGATTGTTTTCACAACACGCTGTTTTATATGCTTCAAGAAAATCTACATTATTAGGAACAATTCTTAAATATATTCTCTCTTTTGTTGAGATAGCATTACTAACTGCAGTCAGCCTTATAATGGTAAATTTTAACTATCCTTTTGGCGACCTTGTCGGTACAGGAGCAAACTATTTTGGTGGTTTGTTTGCTTGTTTTGTTCTTGAGCTTGTTTGCTCCCTTGTTATTATGGCAAACCCATTAAAACATCTGGATATCGCAACACTTTTGTTGCCTATGCGTTTGTTCTTTCTTAAGGTAGCCTGCTATCTTAACGGCTGTTGCTGGGGAATTCCTTGGAAGTACGGTCCGTATAACAATCATTATCATCATCCGGGAAATCAGGTTCCTGTTCAGGCAATTGAAGCAGGGTTTGCAATTGCAATATTGATATTCTTGTTAATATACAGAAAAAAATCAAAACCGGGAACACTGTTTCCGATGTATATGATACTGTATGGAGCAACAAGATTTTTTGTCGAGTTCTTTTCGGCTGCCCACGAAAAAATTCTTGGTCCGTTCAACACATATCATTTCTTGTGTATTATTAGCGTTATAGTTGGAACTATTTTGTTAATCATCATCCATTTCTTTGGTGAGAAAATGATGGATTTCTTTGATAAACCACGCAAAAAATTAGAAGAACGCGAACTCAAAATAAAACTCGCCAAACAGGCTGCCATTGAAGCTGACAGACTTGAAAGAGCTGAAAAAGCGAAACTCGCAAGAGAAAAGGCAAAAGCAAGACGAGGAAAATAATTAAAAATGTTAAATACCGAAGAACTTTTAAGGTTCTTCGGCATTTTTTTACCTAATAATATTAAGAAGAATATCAACAAGCCTGTCGCTTTCATCAGATTGGAAATAATGAGAATCCGTTTCAATAAAATGAACCTCATTAAATTTGTTTGCTGATAATTTCCACAGCTTTTCAGCTTCCTTATAATTTCTTGTGAAAATATCAGTCTTACTGATTATAACATCCGTCTTAACATTGAAGCTATTGGGTTTACTGTGATGATACCATGTCATAAAATCAGTATCCATACGGAAATTATCAATCATATCAACATTTTGACTGTCAGAGAACTTATCAAGTGGTGCACCTGCAGAAACGAGCTTGTTCTGTATATATTTATTCGAAAACATATTCCAAGCGTTCTTCTTTGGTGCTTTTTTCGGTGGTATATATCCACCTGCTACATAGTTGCAAACATTCACACTCATCGTTTCAAGTATATTGATTATCTGCATAGCAACTGCTGCACCTGCACAATGAGAATAAATATATAATTCTTTATCCTTACAAATTTGAGCAAGATTTTCTGCAACCCTTTGACATTCATCGTATGAGCGAAGATATTTCACATAGTATATTGTCATATCCTTTGACCTTGCAGTCATAGATTCCACAAACTTCGCATAAGCCGTAGCATCACCACCGGCATAAGGCACTACAACAAGCACTTTTTCTGCATCGGGCACATCTCTTAACAATTCAATTCCGTCTGCCAATAAAATGTTGCCTTCATCAATTATTTGTGCCAGTTTTTCAGGTGTAGGATTTGCAATAAACTGTGCTGCAGAAACATTTTTCATTTCATCCTCTGACAATGCAGAAACCATATCAATACTTGTGCCACCAAGAGAGAAGAAACTTTCTTTTCTGCCCACTTCTTCAATATGAAGTGTTTTTTCAAACATACGACAAAGCATTTTTTCTGTTTCAGTCAAAGGCTTTTCCTTGATGAAATCGTCTTCAAACACAACCTCAATATTTTTAAGTTGCTTACGGTCAAGCTTACCGCTTGCGTTAAGCGGCATTGTTTCAAGTGTAACAAAAGCACTTGGAACCATATATCGTGGAAGTTTATTGCTACAATATGTTTTTATTGCAGATTCATCAACATTCTCACCACAACAATATGCAACAAGAACGTCCTTGCCGTTATTTTTAACAATCATAACAGCAACAGATTCAACACTCTTAACTTCGCCGATAACTTTCTCTATTTCACCTAATTCAATTCTTTGACCGTTAAGCTTTATCTGGTGGTCGGCTCTACCACAGAAGATTATTTGTCCGTCTTCTCGCCAGTATGCAAGGTCTCCTGTTTTGTACAGTTTTCCACTTCCAAATGGATTATCAATAAACTTTTCGTTTGTAAGCTCTTCGTTATTAAGATAGCCTTGTCCTACATTTACGCCTGCAATACAC
>JAZNZX010000005.1:0-93686 GCA_045595185.1 Candidatus Fimenecus sp.
TATGTGCTTTCAATTATGAACAATGTTGACATTTTTGACGGTGTTAAGACTATGGATTTTGAAGAGGCTTTAGCCGACGGTAAAATAGAATATATCGAACAATGGCTTATTGACGATTATCTCAATGAAGTTTATAAACGCCGTGTTCATACAGAACTTTCCTTATCAAATCTTAATGTTATATACACACCTTTACACGGAAGCGGAAACAAGCCTGTCAGAAGTATTCTTGAAAAAATAGGCGTAACCAATGTTACAGTTGTACCCGAACAAGAACTGCCTGACGGCAATTTTCCGACAGCCCCCTACCCTAATCCCGAAATACGCCAAGCGTTTGAATGTGCGTTAAAACTTGCCAAAACAGTAAAGCCTGATTTACTTCTTGCTACCGACCCTGACTGTGACCGTGTAGGTATTGCCGTTCGTGATGGTGATGAATTTGTTCTTATGACAGGTAATGAAGTTGGTGCTATGCTTTGTGAATACCTTCTTTCAAATCTCAAAGAGCAGAACAGATTACCAGAAAAACCTGTTGTTATAAAGTCAATTGTAACAACACCTTTGATTGAAGCAATTTGTAAGGAATATAATGCAGAAGTTGCTGATTTGCTGACAGGATTCAAATATATCGGTGAATATATTACAAATCTTGAAAAAGATGGTAAGGAAGATAACTTTATAGTGGGTATGGAAGAATCATACGGTTATCTTCGTGGAATTCACGCAAGAGATAAGGATGCCGTCGTTGCATCTCTTATGATTGCTGAAATGGCTGCTGTATATAAGCTTAAGGGAATGTCACTCAAGCAGTTTATGGACAGTATCTATGAAAAGTATGGTATGTATCTTAATTCTGTATTAAACTTCGCTTTTGAAGGTGCAAGCGGAATGCAGAAAATGACAGATATTATGAATTCACTTCGTGAAAATGCTCCTGTGATGTTTGCTAATAAAAAGGTTGTTGTAATTGCCGATTATAAAACAAGCACAGTTACCGATGTTTTATCAGGCGATGTTAAAGCAATCAATTTGCCAAAGTCAAATGTTCTTTCATATTCTCTTGAAGATAACAGTAAAGTAATTATCAGACCATCAGGTACTGAACCGAAAATCAAAATTTATATTACTGCTTATGATGATACAAGAGAAAAGGCAAAAAATAAAACTGAATTGATTTCAGCAGATGCTAAAAAGTTGTTAGGAGAATAAAATGAATAGAGAAAAGTTTGTGAAATTTGTTGCAATTTTCTTGGCTGCAATAATGATTTTAAGCACAGGAACAGCATTGCTACAAATCTTTATGTAAGAAAAAAGCCACAGTTTTTTTACTGTGGCTTTTTTATATATATGTTTTTGTGAAAATTATACATAAATTTTAGTTGACAATATAATTTTTTGTTGATATAATATTATAAATTGCTATATAGTGTTTATGAGGTGGTTTCTTGACTAAAAGTTCTTTTGACAAGTATGATGATAATATTCTTGTTGCAAGAGCTAAAGCAGGGGATAGCAAAGCATTGGCAATGATTATTGAAAAGTATTCTGAAAGTGTAAGGCTTAAATCATATACATTTAACTGTATGCACGAAAAGGACAATGAGGACTTATATCAGGAAGGTCTTATGGGCTTGGTTTCTGCAGTTTATTATTATGATGAGAGCCGAGGAGCTTCTTTTAATACTTTTATGTCGCGGGTAATTACTAACAGAATGATTCGCGTGTATAACAATATGCGTGATTATTCAAAGTTGTTCCTTGTTACTGAAAATAATTCAGAAAAGTTTCTTAATAATATTGATGATGCAGTGTTGTCACCTGAGGAAATTGTTGTTTCTGACGAATATTTTGATGAGTATCTTGTATTTATTGAAAACAGTTTTTCTGAATTTGAAAAAAAGGTTTATAAGCTTTCTCTTAAAAATCTTTCATATAATGAAATGAGTTTTATTCTTGGATGTTCTGCAAAATCTATTGACAATGCGTTACAGAGAATCAAGAAGAAAATTCGCGATTTTCTTGAGAGTCAGAAAAAATAATATGCCCACAACTCATAGTTGAGCATTTTAAATGTTACGGTGCAAATCCGTATGGGGTAAAAATAATTTTTGTGAGGTTATCAAAATGTACGAAGACAAAACACTCATCTGTAAAACTTGTGGAAATGAATTTGTTTTCACAGCAGGTGAACAGGAATTTTATGCAGAGAAAGGACTTGTAAATGAGCCAAAGTCATGCAAGGAATGTCGTGTTGCTCGTAAAAATGCTAATCGTGGCGAGAGAGTTTACCACACAGCAGTATGCGCATCATGTGGCGGTGAAGCAAAAATTCCTTTTGAACCAAAGGATGACAGACCGGTATATTGCAGCGACTGTTTCGCAAAAATGAAAGGCGAATAATTTAAAATAGTATATACATAAAAGCGCAGGGTTAATAGCCTTGTGCTTTTACTTTGATTATTGAACTTTATGTTGATTTTTTTTTATTTTTGTGATAAAGTATTACTATAATTTTCTAAGGGGGATTTCAATATGGATTTAAGAAAAGTTATTGAAAAAAAGGATGCTGCTGCACAATTTATGGTTGATGAAATCACTCATATTTGTACAAAATTTGAAAAAAGAGCTCCTGGTTCAAAAGGTGAAAAACAGGCTTGCGAATACATGGCAAAGCAGTTAAAGGAATTGGGCTGTGACAACGTGTATGTTGACTCGTTCAAGGAAAATCCTGACTCATTCTATGGTTGGATTTACTTTACAATTACTTGTTGCTTCTTAGCACTTGCCTCATATTTCTTTATTCCTGCTCTTTCAATTGTATTTATTGCAGTTGGTCTTGCTCTTTGTTTCTTACAGTTTGGTCTTTATAAGAAAACTGTTGATAAACTTTTTAAAGAGGAAACAGGTCATAATGCAGCAGGTTTTAAGAAACCGACAGGTGAAGTAAAGAGAAGAATCATCTTTAACGGACACCCTGATGCAACATGGGAATGGCCATTCAAATACAAGTTTACATATCTTGGCTTTGACATTCATATGTTCGTTTGTTTTATCGGTGCATTCTATATGGTTGGTATTGCGATTGCAAAGCTTGTTGGTATTGACCCTGCACTTGCAACAAGACTTGGTCTTGGCGGTCTTGCATTTGTTCCATTCTGGTTTGGACTCTACTTTATGTGGAATAAAAAGAGAGTTGTTGACGGTGCCAATGATAACCTTTCAGGTTGTTACATCGGTATTGCAATTCTTAAGGCTCTTAAGGATGAAGGTATTGAATTAGAAAACACAGAAATCGGTGTTGTTCTTACAGGTTCAGAGGAATCAGGTCTTCGTGGTGCGAAGGCATGGTGTGAAGCACATGCTCATGAATTCAACGATGTTCCTACATTTGTTTATTCTTATGATACAATTACTCAGCCTGAATATTTACAGGCAAACTATCGCGACCTTAATGCAACTGTAAAGGTTGATAAGGATGTTTCTGATTTGTTTGTTGAAGCTTGTAATGAGCTTAACATTAAATGTGGTAAGGGTATGGTTCCTCCTCTTGGCGGTGCTACTGACTCTGCTGCTTTTGCTCAGGCAGGTATGCGTTCAACAGGTATTACAGCTCTTAATCACGCTCTTCCTGATTTCTATCATACAAGACTTGATACTCCTGAAAAACTTAATAAAGATTGTCTTGCAGATTGTTTTGCAGCAAGCGTTAAGGTTCTTGAAATGTTTGATAACGGTGCTAAACAGTAATTGTGAAGCTTAAGTTTTATCATAGGGTTTTAATTATATTATCCTTGTTACTTGTGGCATTTTATATGTGGAAGTTTAATCCGGGATGTTTGGTTCAAAGAAATTTTGGAATACCTTGTCCGTCTTGCGGTATGACAAGAGCCTTATTTGCTTTGATTAACGGTGATTTTAAACTGTCTTTAGAATTGCATCCTATGTTATTATCAATTCCCATATTATTTGTTATGTTTCTGTTTTATGAAAAGCTTTTTTCTGGACGACTTAAAGTTATATCAATCACTGTGCTCGTTTTGATATTATCAGGCTTTTTAATCAACTATATGCTTATGTTTTAGGAGGAAATCGATGTTTTGCAGAAATTGTGGTCGTGAACACGATAATCTTGCGGTTGTTTGTATGAATTGTGGTGTTGCAGTGGGCACAGGAAACAACTTTTGTCCTAACTGTGGTATTCAGACAATGCCAAATGCGTTTGTTTGTCATCATTGTGGAATAGCACTTTCACAGCCTGTTATTGCAGGGGAACAGAAGTCTAAAGTTTTAGCAGGTATTCTTGGAATTTTACTTGGTTCTCTTGGTGTTCATAATTTCTACCTCGGATATACAGGTAAGGCGGTTGCTCAACTTTTGATTACTCTTTTAACTTGCGGAGCAGGTTCGTTGATAACAAGTATCTGGGGACTTATTGAGGGCATTTTGATATTATCAGGTTCAATTGATAAAGATGCCAATAATATTCCGTTAAAAGATTAGTTTTTTTATTCATTATCCCTCGTTTTTACGAGGGATATTTTTATTTTGATGTTGAAATAAATATTATATTGTGTTATAATCCTTATATTATAAAATGAAAGAGGGATTTTATGAAAATCAATGACCTTTTGCATAAGGTTTATGGCACAAATCCTAACGACAAAAGCAGTCTTCAGCCTAAAGAAGCACTTGCTTACGGTATCGCAGGTTTTGGTCAGAATTTTGTATGCACAATTATTGGTTCATACCTTACTATCTTCTTGACTGACGCACTTCTTTTTGGTGCAGAGGGTGTTACAATCGGTACTCTTACAGGTTCAATGGCAGTTGCTTACTTGATGCTTGGTACTCGTATTTTTGACGCTTTTAATGACCCTATTATGGGTTCAATTGTTGACAAGACAAGAACAAAGTGGGGTAAATGTCGTCCTTACCTTAAATGGATGGCTATTCCTATTGCCGTGATGACAATTGCATGTTTCTTACCTGTTTTCCAGGCAAAAGCTACATCAACATTTATCATTATCGCAATTATATATGTTATTTGGTCAGTTGTTTATACAGTTGCTGACGTTCCTTATTGGGGTCTTTCAACATGTATGACTAATGATACAGTAGTCCGCGGTAATCTTCTTACAGTTACTCGTCTTCTTTGTACATTGGGTGCAGGTATCGTTACTGTGTTTATTCCTATCATTACAAACGGAATTACAGCAAAGTATAAGTACACAGCAGAAATGCTCGACCAGATTAAGGTTGACAAAGCTTCTGAAATTACTAATCTTGTTGCAAAACAGGGTCTTACTGTCGAAGAAGCAGCAAACACTTTTATTAACACTGTTATTAAGGGTCAGGAAACTGCAAATGCTGACACTCTTAAATGGACATATTTCATCGCAGCAGTTATTCTTGTTATTGCTGCTATTCCGATGTTCTTCTATGGCTTTAAGCACACAAAAGAGCGTTTCACAGCTGATGATAACCCACCAAGCTTTGGTCACAATATGAAATTGCTTTTCAAGAATAAAGAGCTTCTTCTTATTGTTCTTTCAGGTATTCTCGGCGGTGCAAGAATGGTGTATACATATACCGGTGGTCTTTATTTCGCAAAGTATGTTCTTCAGAACGAAGGTATGTATAGTTTAATTACATTGCTTGTTGTTCCGGGTGGTCTTGTTGCATCACTTCTTGTTCCTTGGATGTCAAAGAAGTTTACAAAGAAATGGGCATACATCATTGTTCATCTCTTTGGTGGTCTTGTAATGGGCGTTATGTACTTCGTAGGTTATGACGAACCATGGAAGCTCGTTATTGCTGCTATCGGACTTGTTCTTCTTGGTATTCCACAGGGTGTTAATAACATCATTACATACGCTATGATTGGTGATACTGTTGACTACCTTGAATGGAAAACAGGTGAACGTGGTGAAGGTATATGCTTCGCTATGCAGACACTTATCAACAAGATTGGTATGGCTGTTGGTGCATTTATCGGTGTTATTTCTTTCGCAGCAGCAGGAATCAATGCTGAAACAGGTTATATCTCAGCAGAAGGTGCTCAGACACTTTGGAATATGCTTGTTCTTTCAGGCGTTATCAGTATGTTTGGTTGTGCAGTGCCGATGTTCTTCTATACAATCACAGAAAAGAAACAGGCTCAGATGGTTGCTGAAATTGAAGCAAGAAAAGCAAATGCTAAATAAGATTTAAACAATAATGCGGACGGCGGTAGGTGACTATCGCCGTTATTTTTATGGTGAATTATGAAATACAGTAATGTGGTCAAAGGTGTATTTATTGACCGACCAAACAGGTTTATTGCAAATGTTATTATTGATAATAAAACAGAAATCTGTCATGTGAAAAATACAGGCAGATGTAAGGAATTACTTGTGAAAGGTTCAACAGTTTATTTACAGAAAAGTGATAATCCTGAAAGAAAAACAAAATATGACCTTATTGCAGTTCAAAAAGGTGACAGGCTCATAAATATGGATAGTCAGGTTGTAAACTATGTTGCCCTTGAGTTTATTCCAAAATTATTTGATGATATAAAATATATCAAGCCTGAATACAGATACGGTAACTCAAGAATAGATATTTATCTTGAAACAGATAAGGAAAAGATTTTTGTTGAAGTCAAGGGTGTAACACTTGAAGATGACGGTGTAGTTCGTTTTCCAGACGCTCCAACAGAACGAGGAGTAAAACATCTTAAAGAACTTCAAAAAGCGGTTACAGAGGGCTACAGAGCCTATGTGATGTTTGTTGTACAGATGTCGGATGTTAAATATTTTGAACCGAACAGAGAAACTCATAAGGAATTTGCGGATGAACTGAAAAAAGCTGAAGCGAATGGAGTTATACCTTTAGTATTTGATTGTGCTGTAACATCTGATTCCATAGAAATAAGAAAACCAATACTTATTAAGTTATAAAAAATGCCGTAGTCAAACGACTACGGCATTAACTATATGTTTGTGTGTTTGGATTAACCGAATTGTGAAAGTAAGAAACCTGCTGCAACAGCAGAACCGATAACACCTGCAACGTTAGGACCCATTGCGTGCATTAAAAGGAAGTTAGAAGGATTGTATTTTCTGCCTTCAACCTGTGATACACGAGCAGCCATAGGAACAGCAGAAACACCTGCTGAACCGATAAGTGGGTTAACTTTACCACCTGTTACAAGGTTCATGATTTTAGCGAAAATAACACCGCCTGCTGTTGAGAATGCAAATGCAAGCAAGCCGATACCGATAACAAGTAAAGTTTTCTTGTTAAGGAATGCTGAACCCTCTGCAGTAGCACCAACAGTTGTGCCGAGCAAGATTGTAACAATGTTACAAAGTGAATTTTGTGCTGTATCTGAAAGTCTGTCAGTAAGTCCGCTTTCTTTGAAAAGGTTACCAAGCATAAGGAAACCGAGAAGGGGAGCAACTGATGGAAGAATAAGAACACAGATAACTGTAACAACGATTGGGAATATAATCTTTTCAGCTTTACTAACTGTTCTGAGCTGATTCATCTTGATTTCGCGTTCTTTTTTAGTTGTGAGCATTTTCATAATTGGTGGCTGAATAAGCGGAATCAAAGCCATATATGAATATGCAGCAACTGCAATTGAACCTAACATATGCGGTGCAAGCTTACCTGTAAGGAAGATTGCAGTAGGACCATCTGCACCACCGATGATAGCGATTGATGCTGCTTCTTCCGGAGTGAATTCACCGGAAAACATTGCTGTTGCAAAAGCAACATAGATACCTAACTGTGCTGCAGCACCAAGTAAAAGGCTTGACGGGTTTGCAAGAAGAGGACCAAAGTCAGTCATTGCGCCAACGCCCATAAAGATAAGACAAGGGAAAATACTTGACTTAACACCGGCATAAATAAGTCTTAAAACACCGGTATCATACCAATGAGCATCGGGGTCATAGAAAGGATTGTTATCACCGATAAATGACATATTAGTAGGATCTGCCATTATTTCAGGATATATGTTAACAAGCAACATACCAAATGCAATAGGGATTAAAAGCAATGGTTCAAATTTCTTTACTATCGCAAGATAAAGAAAGAAGAAAGAGAAACCAATCATAACCCAGTTTTGCCATGGTAGGTTAATAAAGTTTGATTGATTAAAAAGCTCGACAAGAGCATCTACAATTTGCATGTTATGCCTCCTCTAATTAAGCAATAACAGCAAGAACTTCGTCAGTAGCAACTGATGCACCCTTTGTAGCGATAACCTGTTTAACTGTACCTGAGCAAGGAGCAACGATTTCGTTTTCCATTTTCATAGCTTCAAGAACGAAAAGAACATCGCCTTCGTTAACAGACTGACCTGCAGAAACGTTAACTGAAAGAACTGTACCAGGCATTGGAGCACAAACCTTTGTTCCGTCACCAACTGCAACAGCTGCTGGTGCTGCAGGTGCAGCAGGAGCTGCTTCAACAACAGGAGCAGGAGCTGCAACAGGTGCTGCCACAGGAGCAACTGGAGCAGCAACAACTACAGGAGCTGCTGATGGAACAACAGCAGTAACAACTGCTTCGTTAAGTTCGTTTACTTCTACTTCATAATCATTTCCATTTAATGTAACTACGTATTTCATTTTAATATTCTCCTTTATTTTTCAATAAGTTTGATTGATTTAAAAACAAGTTTTTCAAGAGGAATTCCTGATTCTTTGCTTGTAAGAGCCATTACCTTAACTGCTGTTTCTTCGTCAGTTTTATAAAGCTCAGGTGTATCGCAAAGCTTAATTGACTTGAATACAAGTCTTTCAAGCGGAATTTCTGTCTGATGGCTTATAATTGCCATAATAGATGCTGCTGTTTTATAGTCAGTTTTATAAAGTTCAAGAGAGTCATCAAGTTTAATTGAGCTGAAGTTAAGTCTTTCGAGCGGAATACCGCTTTCGTGACTTACAATAGCCATAATAGATGCTGCAGTTTTGTAATCTGTTCTGTAAAGAGTTACACCGTTTGAATACTGAACGGGAGCAGGTGCAGTAGTAACTGCAGGAGCTGAAACAGGTGCAGAAGACTTTTTGTTTTCTTTTGCAGGTTTCTTATCTGCTATTTTAGTAGTGATAACCTCTTTTTTTCCTGTACCTTCAACAGCCTGAATGACTTTTGAAAGCATAACGATTATAACTGCGAGAAGAATAAGAACGATTAAAACGACAATAAAACCTGTTGCAGAAACACTTAAAATTTCCGGTAATGTCATTTTGTGTCCTCCTTAGTCAACTCTCTTGATTGAATATTTGAATGTGTTCTTTTCCTTTTCAGCTCTTGCTTCAAAGAATTTTTCAGCCTGCTGAGGGAATGCAATGTAAGAAAGAACATCTTCATCACATTTAGCTACATCGCCAAGTTCTGATTTTGTCTGTTCAAATGCAGGTTCAAGTGTGTCAGCAAAACGACATTTAATAGGTTCGTCATCACCAAGAACCTTTTTCTGAAGGTCAGCGTCGATTTCACCTGGTGCTTTACCGTATTCACCCTTGATATATGCTTTGATTTCTTTTGAAATATTCTTGTATCTTTCGCCAACAAGCACATTTGTAACTGCCTGATTACCAACCATCTGGCTGAGTGGAGTAACAAGCGGAGGATAACCCATATCCTTACGAACCTGAGGAATTTCGAGAAGAGCTTCTTCCATTCTGTCAAGAGCATTCATATCTTCAAGGTTAGCCATCATATTTGAAAGCATACCACCCGGAACTTTGTAAGTTAAAGCATCTGTATCAGTAACGAGAGCCTTTGGTTTTAAAAGACCTGATGCAAGATATTGGTCACGAAGTGGCTTGAAGTGGTCATTCACTGCCTTTAATGTGTCTCTGTCAAGACCTGTTTCATAACCAAGACCTGTAAGAGCATCATACAATGTTTCAGTAGCTGGCTGTGCAGTACCGCCTGAGAAACAAGAAGTTGCTGTGTCAATAATATCGCAACCTGCTTCAACTGCTTTAAGGATTGTCATATAAGCCATACCTGTTGTGCAGTGAGTATGAAGAATAACAGGCATTTCAGGCATTGCATCCTTAATAGCACCGACAAGGTCTTTAGCTTCAACAGGAGTCATAACACCTGCCATATCCTTGATACAGATTGTAGAACAACCCATTTCCTTCATTTCTTTACAAAGAGCAACATAGTTCTTGAGTGTATGAACAGGGCTTGTTGTATAAGAAATAGCACCTGATGCAATAGCACCGTTTTTAATTGTTTCGTCAACTGCTACCTGAATGTTACGAACATCATTGAGCGCATCGAAAATTCTGATAACATCAATACCGTTTTCGATACTCTTTTTAATAAACATTCTGACAACATCATCAGGATAGTGCTTGTAACCTAAAAGGTTCTGACCACGAAGAAGCATCTGAAGCTTTGTATCAGGACACTTAGCTTTGATGTTGCGAAGTCTTACCCATGGGTCTTCATTAAGATAACGAAGACATGAGTCAAATGTAGCACCGCCCCAGCATTCAAGAGAATAAAAACCGGCCTTATTAAGCTTTTCAAGTGCCGGTTCAAAGTCAGCGAACGGCATTCTTGTAGCAATAAGTGACTGGTTGGCATCTCTTAATACGGTTTCTGTAAACTGTACTTTCATAGTTTTTTTGCCTCCAAACACATGTAATTAATACATAAAATACAAAATATCCCAATTTAATGTATTGTGGATATTATACATTATAAATGTAGTATTATCAATAGAAATGAAATAATAAAAAAAAATTTGTAGGAATAACGAAAAAAGGCATCGAAAAATGCCTTTTTTTGTTTACAAATCTATATATTTTTTCTTGATTTTATTTGTTTGAATATTGAGTATAAGCCAACAGAAATAAGGAATACACCAAAGATTGTTGAAAGATGCTCAGACTTAAAAAAATTCAAGAAATTGCTTGCAATAATTGAACCGATAATTCCACCTGAAATAACGGGTAAAATAGTCTTAATTTTAATTTGTTTTTTTAAAAAGTAAATTGTTGTTGCAAGTATAGCGCAAGGAATAAAAAAGATTAAATTTGTACCTTGTGCTGTTATTTGAGGTGTATTTGTAAACAGTGCAAGATAAATAATCAATATACCACCACCGCCAAATCCCATTGAACCGATTAAGCCTGATAGAAAACCTGCAATTATTGGAATAATATAGTTCATTTAAGTATCAACCTCAATCCTGCCCAAATCATAAAAACAGAAAAAATTATGGTTAGTATGTTGTTAGAAATTTTCTTGATAAAAAATGTGCCGAGAATACTGCCTATAAGTCCCGGTATAAGGTAAATGTAAGCATCTGATATTTTCACTTCACCATTATAAATATAAATAAATGCACTAATTATTGAAATGGGCAAAATTGTAGCAACAGCATTGATTTGTGCCTGTTTTTGAGTCATTCCGTTCTTTTTATAAAGTGGTACGGTCAACATTCCACCACCAGCACCAAGTAATATGTTGACACCACCAATTAAAGCACCACAAAAGAAATTTTTAATTCCACTCATAATTACACCTCATTAGATTATTTCACTATTGATTGTTATTATCCATTATTTTATGATAAAATACATTTAAACAGTTAATTGAACAATTCTAATATTGGTTGAATTTTATTCAAAAACAAAGTTATTGTTTATTCTTGAGAAATAAGATATTATTCAATTGTAACGTTACACAAAATTTAAAGAGGTGATTTTTATGACAATTTATTTTGGTGAAAATATTAAAAAACTCCGTAAGGAAAAAGAACTTACTCAAGAAACTCTTGCTGAATTTTTAGGTGTGACCTTTCAGGCCGTCAGCAAATGGGAAAGAGGCGAAACATATCCTGATATAACAACGCTTCCTATAATTGCATCATTTTTCAATGTGACCGTTGACGACTTACTCGGTGTTGATAAGGCTAAAAAAGAAGAAAAAGTCAAGGAATATTTGAGGTTATATGATGAAATGCGACTTAAGGATACTTCATTAACCTTTGAAAAGTATCAAAATGCAGTAAAGGATTTTCCAGGTGATTTTCGTATTCTTGTTCGTTATATGGAACTTCTTATGGCAGAAAAGACTACAAGAGATTTACCTATATATGAAAAAGCTTCAAAAGAACTGATGTCAATTTACGAAAATATTCAGAATAATTGTACTGATGATAGTGTAAGAATGTGGTCAAAACGTCTTATTTGTCAGCATCTACACACAAAATCATATTACACAAACGATGAACGTTATCAGGAACAAGCCGAAATAATTCTTGCAGAAATGCCTGATTTGATAAATACAAGAGAATATCTTTCAACAATGTTAGTTTGTGATGTTGAAAAGCATAAAAAGGCGTGCATAGATTCATTTGAAAATCTTTTATATTTGCTTCAATGCACAACAATAAATTATTGTTATTATGATGAAAAATTTGATACTAAACAAAAAATTAGGATAACAAATGCATTACAGGACCTTTTCAATGTGCTTTTCCCAAACGTAGATAAAAGTAAAAATAGTATTCATAAACTTTACAATTACGGACATTTAGGTCATTGGTTTTTTGAAATAGGCGATGAAGATAATGCGTTGAAACATCTTAAATTTGCTGCAGAATATGCAAAAGAATTGGACGAATTGGAAGAAGTGACAGAAAGAAACGCAAAGTATTATGAAAATGAAAAAGTTTATCACGAAATGAAAATGTGTACTCGTATGAAAGAACTAATGACAAAACATTACCCATTATCCGACGAATTTAAATCAAAACCTGAATTCCATGAAATAATTAAAATGTTAGGATAAAGTAGGGGACGATGCCCACATCGTCCCGATATAAAAAAGAGGCTATATAGCCTCTTTTTTCATACCTGTTCACTTTTTCACATTCTTCAAATGCAACTCTTTAAGTCCGTCAACTTCGTCACAGATTTCCTTAAGATTACAAGTGGAGCAATCAAACATCACATTATCAAAAATATGATTTAATGCAGATGTTGTCTGACTGATTTTTTTTGCGACAGAATTAAGCTTTTCAAAATCATCAAAATCGGTAATAAAATAAATTTCAGCACTTTTTACATATGAAAACTTTAGATATTCATTTAAAAGTGCGTTACCGTAATCACCAAATTTAACACCTGATTTAATAGCTTTTTTACTGACTCTTATTTGTTCACGCATATTAAGTGCAGATGCTCTTGTCATAAAACCATCAACTGATAAACGATACCTTAATGCTTCTAATTCTTTAATTTTGTCAAATGTTTCTTGCTCGTTTTCATATTCTTCAATTTGTATAAAAACAAATTTACCAAAAGGCGAGTCTGTTTTAATTTTATCAAGGTCATTACCCAATAAATGAACAGAATTTGAAAATTTCATATCACTTGAAACAGCAAGACTGCTGACACAAGGCTTTTGATTTCCGCCAAGCTCAAACGCAGTATCAGATAAGAAAATCACTGAATTTTTATTACTTACATTCAGATTATTCTCACTTAAAACCACATTTGACCCATTTAAAATGCTCTTAATTTCATTGATAAGGTTATTATATAATCTCATTATAATTTCTTATCTCTTTTCATTTTGTCATAGTGCTTCTGCAACCAATCATAAACAACTCTTACAAGCTTCATATCAAGGTTAAACCAATAAATTGCAAAAGTAATAAGGAAAAGCGCAAGAACAACACCTAAAATAATTAAAATTATGTCCATAATCAGTTCTCCTTTGCGAGACCCTTTTGACGAGCATATTCAGCAGCACCTAAAGCACCCATAAGCTGAGGGTCAGTTTTAAGCTCAACAACCTTGATTTTAAGAACCTTTTCAATAGCCTTTTTAAGACCGTCATTTTTAGCACAACCACCTGTAAGTGTGATGCTGTCAACTGCACCGGCCTTTTTAGCCATAACAAAGCAACGCTTTGCGACTGCCAACTGAATACCCGCTGCAATTTCGTCCATAGGTTTACCTTCACCAACAAGTGAAATTACTTCACTTTCAGCAAAAACTGTACATTGTGCAGTAATCGGAATAGTATTTTTAGCCTCTAATGAAAGCTTTGAAAATTCAGGTAATGTCATTTCAAAAGCATTAGCCATAGCCTCATAGAAACGACCTGTACCTGCAGCACACTTGTCGTTCATAGCAAAGTTTTTAACTGTACCGTCTGTGTCTATTGAAATGCCCTTAACATCCTGACCGCCAATATCGATAATTGCTTTTACTTCAGGGTTTGTAACGTGTACACCCATAGCGTGACAACTGATTTCTGAAATGTTTTCATCAGCAAAAGGCACTTTGTTTCTACCGTAACCTGTACCAATAAGATATGTAAGCTCTTTTGCAGAATTTAACCCGTTAACCTGCTTAACTGCATCTTGGAGCGCAAATTCAGCACTCTGTACAGGGTTGATTTTACTTCTGTTTGTAACATTGGCAACAATATTGCCGTTTTGGTCAAGAATAACACATTTTGTATATGTTGAGCCAACGTCGCATCCACCAAAATATTTCATATTATTTTCTCCTTTATATTACCAAGCAAGGTCGTCTTCAAAATCTACAAGAGAAGCATCAAGTGGCTCTTCTTGTAAAACTGTCTGCATATATTTATTTACCTGGTCACGCATTTCGCGTCTTGAAATTGTACGAGGGTCCATAAGGTCCTGCTTAACCCAGATAAAGTTAATATCTCTTTCTCTTGCCTGGTCGTCAAAAATACCCATAAGACCGTCCATACCCTTGCAGGAAATCTGGTCATACATAATAACTGTATCAGCATTATATTCGTCAACAATTCTCCAAAGCTCGTCAACAACATTTTTGTAACCACCTTTGGTATGCTTACGCATAATTGAACGCTGATATGTTTTAGCAAGGTCTTTTAACGCCTGTTCTTTATCCTCTGTGTTAATCTCAAGATATGAAATCATTGTTTCCATATCCATAACAACATTGATACCCCAACAGTTTTCAAGCCAGTTTGCAAAGCTTGTATAGTAGTTAGCAGGGCAACTCCATACAACTGCTCTATGACGCATTTCTTTTGAAACAGGAGTTTTCTTTTCATAGGCTTTCATCATAATTTTGTTAACTTTTTTGTCAACCTTAAGGAATCTCTCGTTTGTACCACCTGAAAGGTTGAAATAGAAAATTCTGTAAAGCCAGAAGCAGGCACCTGTCATCTGCGGATATTCAGTTCTGTTAATATCCCATTTCTGCAATTCATATTCAAGCTGTTCATTGTATTGCTTCATTCTCTTGAAGAATGCATCCCAGTCAAATTTTTCGCCTGTCTGCTTTTCAATGAATTCGATAAGTGCTTTGATTTCGTCAACACCATATTCCTGAACATCTTCACCGTTATAACGAAGCGGAATACCGAAGAAATGAGTAGGTAACTGTAATCTTCTGTCAAGGAATGATGAGTTCATAATTGAACCGTCACAAGGCATATTAGTGCCAATCATACAACAACCCATTCTCGGATAATCGTCTTCAATTGCAACACCGGCTTCAGCGCTTGGCAAAGGACAAACATCAGCAGGAACACCGAAACTTTCTGTCACTTCAAGGTAAGGTGGTGTAATCTGCTGGTCAACCATTGATGACAAGAAAATCGGTAATGTCTGCAACGGCATTGGAATAAGATTAGGAAAACCTGTAAAAACCTCGTTCGGAACAATTTCGTCCATCATAACAATTTTCTTTGAAAGCTTGTTGTTAGGATTAATTTTTTCGTCAGCTCGTAATGATAAATTTATCATATCTGTTGTGTGCTTAACAATCATATTGTAATGAAGATGAGCCATACGAAGCTGCGGACCGCGAAGACCTGCAACATGTCTGTCAATAAATGACGGAGCAGAAAGATAAGATGCCATCCAACGATAACGCCATATGCCTTTTACTGTTGACACAGGAGCCTTTAAAGCCATTTTTATAATGTCTTTCCATGTAACAAGCCAACGGTAATAGTCATACATAGTGTCTTTAAAGCCACGCCATTCACGATGCTTTAATATGGCAGTATGCTCTTTATAAAGCTTACCGTAATTATCCATTTTCTCTCATCTCCTTTGCTTTCTGAATTTTCTTGATTTCAAGACTTTCAACAAAAGCCTGAACACGAGTTCGGAGCTGTCCTGAAGCAGATGCTGTGTATTGACGGTCAACAGCGGCAGTAGGAACACCGTAGTCACCACTCATAACATATGATGCAAGCGCTCTTTCATAACCCCAATACTCACAGAATTTAAGCTGTTCATACATAACACCGTCAGCATTATATTCGTCAACTAAATTCTTAACATAATCGCGTCTTTCCTGAACCTTTTCATGGCTCATATATCTTGGACATTGACTTGTTTTCATATAATGAAGTGCAATCTGTGTAAGAACATCATCCTCGTCTTTCAGAATGATTTCCTCACGACCGGGCATAGAGCCGAAACAGAATCTGTCAGCAACAACCAAAGCACCACTGTCTTCAATAAGCTTTGTAAAGTCAGGGTCGTCCATTTCAGAGCCTACAACAACTATTTTAGCTCTGTAATTCTTTTTAGCATCAGGCTCGCGTGTTTTCAATTCTTCTGCTGTTTCGCGAAGCTTGTCCAGAATTAAATATTTCGGACAACAATATGTAGCAAGGCAGAGAACATGGAATTCGTAACCAGTAATTCTTGGATTTTCTTCTTTTCTGTATTTGCCGATTTCAGTAATAAGTCGGCAAATCTCATTGTGCTCATTGACTGCTTTTCTTAAAGCCTCATCGCTTGTATCAATTCCGTAAACCTCATTGAGCTTATCAAGGACTTTAACTCTTAACTGATTTGTGTAATGCTTGATTGTGTGATTTTCAATCTTAAAAGGAGAGTCAACGAAAGAAACAAAGAACTTGTCATTCGGCACAAGGTTAAGCAATTCAAAATGCTCATAACAACGATTCATTTCCGAACAGGTTTCTGCACCAATCAAAGCAGAAAGGAAGTTGTAACCGCCCTCAATACCTCTTTCAAGTAAAGCTTTAGAATAACCACATACAAATGAACTCATATAATATGTAGCAATATCCATAGAGCCTGTACGAGGTGCGCGAAGTCTTACAGAAAAGCAGTTGTCAAGATTTAATAAAACCTCAGGAATGTGATAACAAGTGTATGCAATAGCCAATTTGCCATCGTTCGTTGCCTGCTTTACAAGGTCATTGTTTGCTTCTTGTAACAAGTTTTCAAAATAAATTAAGTGTTTTAAATCTTTCATTTATATAACCCCAATTTCATTAAGTGCTTTTTTAACACCATTAACTACATTTGACTCATCTGGAAGATTGAATATATTTTCACCTTTGATGTCAAACACTGATAAATTCTTGTCGTCTTCAATATAACTTAAAACAGGAATACCGTTTGTGTCAATATAATCCTTAATGCTTTCATCAGCCATACGGTTGACAATTACGCCGATTTTTTCATACATAACAAGCTCGTCAGCAACACTTTTTATAGTGCTTATAACCTGACAACCTTTTTTGCTTGGGTCAGTAATAAGGAGCAGGTGAGTGACCTTTTCCATAACTCTACGGTTAATCTGTTCAATACCTGCTTCACCATCAATTACAACATAATCAAATTCATTTGAAAGAATTGAAATAACCTCTTTTAAATATGAATTGATTTTACAGTAGCAACCTGCAGTTTCAGGACGACCGACTGCAATAAATGAATAACCGTCAGTTTCAACAAGTGCATCAAAAATTCTGTATTTTGCTTCACCTAAAAGCTCAATTGCAGTTCGTGTATCACCTTCATCAACCGATGCGATAATCTCTTTTTTTATATCATCAATTGTAAGTTTAACATCAATGCCGAGAGCAGTTGAAAGACCGACAGCAGGGTCAGCATCAATGGCTAAAATTCTCTTATCCGGATATTTTTCAACAAGACATCTGACGATAGTTGCAGAAAGTGATGTTTTACCAACTCCACCTTTACCTGCAACAGCAATAATAGTTGCTTTTTTCATTAAAATCACCTTATTTAATTGCTAATGGCATATTCCATTTAAATGTCATAGCAAGGATTCTTAATATAAATGTAACCGAAACACCGATAACGATTGCTAAATTTTCACCAATGTGAATAGCACCACCGTATATGTGAAGAATGTAATAAACAGAAGCACCGGCAAGAGCAGCAAGAGCATAAATTCGTTTGACAAGAACAAACGGTGTATTGTTTGTAAGAACATCTCGCAACATACCACCACAAATACCGGTTAAAAGCCCACAGGTAATACAAATGAGTGCATCACTTGAATGACCCTTGTCAATAGCGACAGTTACACCGATAACAGCAAAAACACCCAGACCTAATGCGTCGAATACATCATTAATATGTTCAATTCTTAATTCGTTTTCAAGGTATGTATGACTGAATTTTCTTGCAAATAAAAATACCACAATAGCAACAATAACGCAAATAAGTATATATGATTTTATTCCGAAAATTGCAGGTGGTGAAAAACTGAAAACAACATCTCGTGTAAGACCGCCACCGTGTGCAGTAATAATTGTAAGAAGAATAACACCAAAAAGGTCAGTCTTTCTTCGAATCGCAATCATAGCACCTGAAATTGAGAATGCAATAACACCGACAACCTCAACAAATGTTGAAAAAACTTCCATAATTCATACCCTCATTTTGCTTTTGACACATATTTACATATATCATTATAATTTTAACACAGAACAAAATAATAGTAAAGTGTTTAATAAACAATAAAAGCCACAAATTATAATTTATCGGGATGAATAACCAAATTGGTAAGTCATTTTGAGCGTAGCGAAGAATCTCTCGCATTTCATCAGTCACCCTGAGTGAAACGAAGGGTCTATTAAAATAGGACAGAGATTCTTCGTCACTTCGTTCCTCAGAATGACACTAACCTTAAACATCCCGATAAACTCCAATTTATAATATACCAAATAATGTATATTTATCTTATCATTCTCATATTTATTTATGAGAATGGAGGGTTTATTTTGAACGATTTAGTTGATAAACGAGCATTGTTATTAGGTGAATACATAGTAGAAAACAATTCAACCGTAAGAGCGACTGCAAAGGTTTTTGGAGTAAGCAAAAGCACCGTACATATGGATGTTTCTAAACGACTTTCGAAAGTTAATCCGAGCCTTTATAAAGAGGTTCGAAAAGTCCTTGATATTAACAAAGAAGAGCGTCATATTCGCGGTGGTCTTGCTACAAAGGAAAAATACCTTAATAAATAGTAAAAATATTCATTATTTTCCATAAAATCACTTGAAATTTCATACTTTTAGTGTATAATATATTCTGTTTAAATATGTATATATAACACTTGAAAGGTGGACAATATAGTGGCAGATGAAAAAAATCTCTTTGTCAACCTTGAGCATGAAGTTATGGAGCTCTGGGACAAGGAAAAGTTTTATGAAAAACTCGTTGAAAAAAATAAGGGTAAGAAAATGTTCCGTTTCCTTGACGGTCCTATTACTGCTAACAACCCAATGGGTATTCACCACGCTTGGGGCAGAAGCACAAAGGATATCTTTATCCGTTACAAGTCAATGAGAGGTTACGATTGCCGTCGTCAGAACGGTTTCGACTCACAGGGACTTTGGGTTGAAGTTGAAGTTGAAAAACAGCTTGGTTTCAAAACAAAGAAGGATATTGAAAATTACGGTATGGACAAGTTTACTCGTCAGTGCGTTGACCGTGTTAAGCATTTCTCAGGCATTATTACTGAACAGTCAAAAAGACTTGGTCAGTGGATGGATTGGGATAATTCATACTACACAAATACTGACCTTAACATTCAGGGTATCTGGCATTTCTTAAAGGAATGTGATAATCATGGTTGGATTCAGCGTGAATATAAGCCAATGCCTTGGTGTCCTCGTTGCGGCACATCACTTTCTGAACACGAAATGACAGGTTCATATAAGATGATGACTCACAATTCAGTTTTCTTCAAGCTTCCTATTGAAGAACTTGATTCAAAGATTCTTGTTTGGACAACTACTCCTTGGACTCTTTCTTCAAACGTTGCTTTGGCAGTTAACCCTGAAATTGATTATGTTGAAGTTAAAATCAAGAGTGATGACCAGACATTGATTCTTGCTAAAAATGCAATCAAATACCTTGGTGACGATAAGCTTGAGGTTATTCGTGCACTCAAAGGTGAAGAACTTGTTGGTCTTCATTATGAAACTTGCTTTGCTGATTTGGAAGCACAGCAGGGCTTTGAGCACAAAATCGTAGCTTGGGAAGATGTTGCTGCTGACGAAGGTACAGGTGTTGTTCACATTGCTCCTGGTTGCGGTATTGAAGACTTTGAACTTGGTGAAAGACTTGGTCTTCCAAAGGTTATGCCTATCGACGATATGGGTATCTATCTTGAAGGCTTCGGCTTTATGACAGGTAAAGATAGCCACACAATTGCTGACGAAGTTTTCGAAAAACTCGATGAACAGAATAAACTTTATAAAGTTGAGCCACATGAACACAGCTACCCTGTATGCTGGAGATGTAAGAGCGAAATCGTTTTCCGTCTTGTTCCTGCTTGGTACATTAAGACAAGCGAAATTAAGCCTAAACTCATTGAATGTGCAAATTCAGTTAAATGGGAACCTGCTTCAAACGGCAAGCGTATGAATGACTGGCTCACAAATATGGGTGACTGGAATATTTCCCGTAAGCGTTATTACGGTATGCCACTTCCATTCTATCCATGTAGCTGTGGTCATATCACTGTTATCGGTTCAAAGGACGAGCTTCGCGAAAAAGCAGTTGACCCTGCTCAGGTTGATGCACTTCCTGAACTTCACAGACCTTGGGTTGACGAAGTTAAGATTAAGTGTCCTCATTGTGGTAAGGAAGTTTCCCGTGTTTCTGATATTGGTGACGTTTGGCTTGATGCAGGTATCGTTCCGTTCTCAACACTTGGTTATTTTACAGACCGTGAAGCTTGGGAAAAGAATTTCCCTGCAGAATGGGTTACAGAAATGCACGAACAGGTTAGACTTTGGTTCTATTCAATGCTCTTTATGAGTACTGTTCTTGTTGGTAAAGCACCGTATGAAAGAGTTGTTACAAACGGTATGGTTGTTGCTGAAGATGGCTCAAAATTCTCAAAAACAGGCTTTATGATTAAGTTTGACGAAGCTGCTGAAAAAATTGGCGCTGATACTGTTCGATATCTTTATGCAAGTGCACCAAACACAAACGATGTTCGTTTCGGTTATAACCTTGGTGATGAAGCAAGAAGAAAGATGCTTGGTTTCTGGAATATCTACACATTCTTTGAAACATATGCACAGCTTGACAAACCAAACTTTGCTGAATATAAGGTTGATTTCTCAAAATTAACTCCAATTGATAAATGGCTTGTTGTAAGAACAAACGAATACCTTAAGAAAGCAACTGCAAATATGGACGAATATAAGTCATTTGCACTTATTAAGGATTTTGAAGTTTTTGTTGACGATATTTCTAACTGGTATATTCGTGCTAATCGTCGTCGTTTCTGGAAGACAGAAGACCAGCAGGATAAGATGGTTGCCTATTGGACACTTTTCAATGCTCTTAAAGTATGTGTTCAGACAATTGCACCTATTACACCATTTATGACAGATTATATTTGGCAGAATCTCATTAGAAAGTGCGATTCAACTGTTGCTGAATCAGTTCATCTTAGCGATTGGCCAACAGAAATTGAAGGTGTTGCGGATGACGGTGTTATTGAACAGACAGCTCTTGTTCGTGATGTTATTGCAACTGCAATGAGACTTCGTAACGAACAACAGATTAAGGTTCGTCAGCCACTTTCAAAACTTTTTGTTTGCTGTGATAATGAAACTGCTGATAAAGTTAAAGTTTTTGAGAAGAATATTCTTGATGAGCTTAACATCAAATCAGTTGAATATATTGATGACATCAATGTTCTTGAAGACCAGTTCCTTACTGTAAACTTCAAGGTTGCAGGTGCTGTTCTTAAGCAGAATGTAAATAAGATGAAGCAGACTCTTGAAGGACTTTCAGCTGATGAAATGAAATCACTTACTGCTGCAGTTGTTGCCGGTGGTGAAGTAGCAGTTCCCGGTTGGGACGAAAAGTTTGATTCTTCAATCTTTGCAGTTCAGTCAAAGACAAAAGAAGGAGTTGTTTCAGCAGAGTTTACACAGGGTGCTGTTGTTGCTCTTGATATCGTACTTACTGATGAACTTCTTAAAGAAGGCGTTGTTCGTGATATTATCCGTCAGTGTCAGGTTGCTCGTAAGGAAGCAGGATATCAGGTTGAACAGAGAATTGTTGCTGCAATCAATGTTGACGATGAGTTTATCGTAAATGCACTTACTGAAAAACTTGCATTTATTGCAAGCGAGCTTCTCGCAGATAATCTTGTTATTAATGCAGAATTAAAAGCAGATTATTCAAATGAATTCACTGTAAACGACAAAAAAGTTACTGTATCAGTAGCTAAAGGAGAATAAAAGATGTTTCAGGTTACAAAAGATATGAATATCGGTGAAATCCTTGATAATGCAAGAGAAACAGTACCATTCTTTTTAAGTCTTGGTATGCATTGTCTTGGTTGTCCTTCTGCAAGAGGTGAAACTGTTGAACAGGCTTGTATGGTTCACGGTGTTGACCCTGACGAATTTGTTGATGGTATCAACCAGTTTCTTAAGGAAAACGCAGATAAATAATTAACTAAAAAATCCTCCTATATTTCATAGGGGGATTTTTAAAAAGTGTGGTGTTGAGTATGAAACTTGATAACAGATTAATGGCAATTGCTGATTTAGTGCGAAAAGATAAAATTTTCGCTGATATCGGTACAGACCATGCATATCTTCCTGTATATTTGGTTGAAAAAGGAATAATAAAAAAGGGGATTGCAGCCGATTTGCGTGTCGGTCCTCTCGAAAATGCAAGGGATGCTGTTGTTTCATACGGTTACTCCGAACAAATCGAATTGCGACTTTCTGACGGACTTGATAATTTCCAAGAAAACGAAGCCCATGAAATCGCAGTTGCAGGTATGGGTGGACTTTTAATTTCTTCTTTTATTGAGCGCACTCAATGGCTAAAAAATGAAAATGTTCACTTGATTTTACAGCCGATGACTCATGTTGAGGAGTTGCGAAAAACACTTTTTGATAATAATTTTATTATTGATAAGGAAGTAGTCGCAAAAGACGGTGACAAGCTTTACATAATTTTAAGTTGTTACTATTATACAGGAATGACTGCATATACCGAATTTGATTTAATTGTGGGAAAACTACCATACAATAATGACGATTTATCAAAAGAATATCTTTCAAAAATTTATAATAAATACAAGAAAAAACTTGATGCTTTGAAAAAAGCAGATAAGGAATGTACAGAACTTGAAAATTTGGTAGGTGAGTTAAAACAATGGTTACAGTAGAAAAAATATATAATTACATAAACTCAATTGCACCATTTGAAACACAAGAAGAATGGGATAATTCCGGATTTTTAGTCGGTGATAAAAACGCTGAAATCTCAAAGATTATTTTTGCTCTTGATGTGACAACGGACATTATAAATCAGGCGATTGATTGTGGTGCTGAACTTATTATCACTCATCATCCAATAATCTTCAAACCTGTTTCAAATGTTTTAAGTGATAGTCTTATTTACAAACTTATCAAAAACAATATAAGTATTATTTGTGCTCATACCAATTATGACAAGGCTGTTGACGGTGTTAATGACATTTTATGCAAAACAGTTGGACTTGACTCGTTCAAAAAGATTGAAAATACTTGTCTTAATGTTGCTGAATATGATGTTGAAATTCCAATGGATGTATTTGTTAATCACATTAAGAGTGTTCTTAACGGTACAGTAAGATATAATTTTTTAAATAAGAATATAAAAAGAGTAGCAGTTTGCAGTGGTTCGGGTAGTGACTATCTTGAATTAGCAAAAGAGCTTGAGTGTGATTCTTTGCTTACAGGCGATGCCTCACATCACGCTTTCCTTGATGCAGACGAAATGGATATTTTATTAGTTGCAGCGGGTCATTTTGAAACAGAAATGATAGCAATAGAACCGCTTATGAATAAAATTAAGAATCAGTTTGACATTACCTGTGTATTGGCACATCAGAAAACACCAATAATTACGATTTAAGAGGACTTTATGGCGTTAGACGGAATTACCTTAGGACTTATAAAAAAAGAACTTGCAGAGTATCTGTTAGGTTCAAAAATTGATAAAATACATCAACCATCTAAAAATGAGTTGGTGTTTATTATGCGTACCCGAAACGGTGCATACAGATTATATTTGTCCTGTGACGGTCAGAGTCCAAGAGTCCATATGAGCCGATATAACCTTGAAAATCCAAAAGTTCCGCCAATGCTTTGTATGTTGCTTCGCAAAAGACTTGTCGGTGCAGTTTTGACTGAAATCAAACAGATTAAAAATGACAGAATTCTTATTTTTGTTTTTGACGGAACAACAGAAATAGGGGACAAGACAACATATTATCTTGTCTGTGAAATAATGGGTCAACGCAGTAATATCATTATTTGTGATAATGATTACAGAATTATTGACGCAGTAAAGAGAGTTGATGAAGAGAAATCTTCCGTTCGTGAAATTTTGCCAAATCTCAAATACGAATTGCCACCATTACAGGAAAAATGCAATATTCTTGTTGATGATATTTCTTTTATTACAAACAAAATACTGTCACACAGTGAAAAAATGCTTTCAAAAGCGATTCTTGATGTTGTAGAAGGCTTTTCACCAATTGTCGGCAGAGAAATAGCATACAGAACAATTTTTGGTGATAAGCAAGTCGAACTTCTTTCTCCGATTGAAAAAGAACGATTAGAAAATGAATTGAAAACAATTCAAAATGAAATTATTTCAAACAAATCATTTTTTATGCTGACTCAGAATGATGGTCTGCCTTATGAATTTTCATTTACAAACATTCGTCAATACGGTTCCACTCTTAATAAAAAAGAATATGATTCAATATCTGAATTGCTTGACGACTTTTATTTTGAAAAAGATAAAATTAACCGAATTAAACGAAAAGCATCAGATTTATTTAAGGTTTTAAATAGTGCAATCGAGAGAACATCACGAAAAATAAACAATAGACGACAGGAATTAGAAAAAAGCACTAATCGTGAACAAATCCGCGTTTATGCAGAGCTTATTACTGCAAATCAGTACAGATTGACCGAAAAAGCATCTGTTTATAATCTTGAAAATTATTATGATAATAACAATATTATTGAAATTCCTGCTAATCCCGCTTTGAGTCCCTTACAGAATGCTCAAAAGTACTTTAAAGAGTACAAAAAAGCAGTTAATGCCGAAAAACTTCTTCATAATCTTATTGATGAAGGCGAACAGGAATTAGTTTATCTTGATACTGTCCTTGATAATCTTTCTCGTGCGGATTCAGAAAAAGAAATTGCTGAAATTCGTGAAGAATTAGAGCAGGGTGGATATGTAAAAATCAAGAGGTCGAATAAACAGAAAAAAGAAAAATCATTACCACCAATTGAATTTAAATCGAGTGACGGATTTAAAATTCTTGTGGGTAGAAATAATATACAGAACGATATTCTTACATTAAAAACTGCAATGAATTACGATATGTGGTTGCATGTGCAGAAATTTGCAGGCTCACATACTGTGATTATTGCCGATAAAAAAGAAATTACAGAAACAGCAATTTATGAGGCGGCTTGTGTTGCTGCATATCACAGTAAAGCAATGGGTTCATCATCAGTAGCAGTTGATTACACTTTGATTAAAAATGTAAAAAAACCATCAGGTGCAAAACCAGGTAAAGTTATTTATAACACATATAATACTTTGTATGTAACTCCTGAAAAAGAACTGATAGAAAAACTTATAGTTTAGTAAAAATACCGAGAAACAATCAAGTTTCTCGGTATATCTTTTATTTATCTAATTGTACTGAGTGGTCATATACAGGATACCATGTTGATGAACCAAAGTTTCTTGCTCTGAAAAGAACTTCATTTTCATATACTTCCATCTGGAAGCCCATACCACCCCAAGGCACACCATAACGGTTTACTATCATATATGTTGGAAGATTTACGTATGTAACACCATTATGTTTTTCAACACAGGAAAAACCAAATACATTTTCTACCAACGGTCCATTGATGCCCGTATGAACATGACCGCTTATGAAGAAAACATTCTTATATTTTTCAATTATTGCTTTAACTGTATCACTATTTTCATTTAATCCGTTATCAGGCCAAATAGTGTCAAGACCATTAACACCGTTACAAGGCACATGACAAACAACAAACATAGGAAGATTTCTGTCAGCAGCTTCTTTTAAAGAATCATCAAGGAACTGAATCTGTTCAGGACTCATATCAGGAGTGTCCCATGTGTCATCACCATCGTCACAAAGCACAACAAATCGATAACCGTTAATATCTGTCTTATAATATGCCTTGTCAATTTTTTCGCCTGACGGATTTAATTTGTTATATAAGTCAACAAATCGCTGTCTTGCGCCTTCTTGTGTTGTATCGTCAACATGACCAACATCGTGGTTACCCATTGCTGTAACCCAATTTTCAGCACAATCACTTTCAGCCATAATATTGAAGAAGCTTTCAATCGAAGGTCCATCACCGTAGTTTGTAAGGTCACCTGAAACAATCAAAGCATCAATTGTATCTCTTGAGCGTTCAAGGTCATTAAGTCCGTTTGCCCATACCCATTCACCGATAGGCCAATCAACATCAATATGTATATCTGAAACAATAGATGCGTTTAAAAGACAATCATCATACATTTCTTCGAAGATTGTAAGCTCTTTTGCTGTTTCGATTGCATATTCACAACACTCTTTTTTTGCATCAATGATATCTTCCAATGTTAATCCAGGGAATATTGTCAATACAATTGCATTGATAATTGAAATAATTGATTTTATAGTATTTAACATAATTTTTCTCCTTAAGTTTTTTTATATTTTAACATATATATAAAATAAAGCAAGAAAAAACTCTCCCGAATTTAATCGGAAGAGTTATCTGTCAATTACATTTCATCATTTGAAACTAAAATTTCGTTGCGACGGAATAAAAGTGACAAGCACCAGATACCTGCAAGTGCAACAAGTGTGTAAACAATTCTGCTGATTATTGCATCCTGTCCACCGAATATCCAGGCTACAAGGTCAAATTGAAAAAGACCGATTGCACCCCAGTTGATTGCACCAATAACAACGAGAATCAATGAAATTCTGTCAAGCATTATATTCACTCCTTAAATAGCATCATTTTTATGTGCAACATTATTATGAGTAATTTTTAATGCTTTATACAATTTTTGATTTTTAGTTAATTTTTGCTTTTTCTTTTAAAATTTCAACTTTATCTGTCTTTTCCCACATAACATCGCAGTCGGTTCTGCCAACATGACCATAAGCTGCAAGCTGTTTGTAGATGGGATTACGAAGTTTAAGGTTGTCGATAATTGCAGCAGGACGAAGGTCAAATACTTCGTTAACAATATCTCCAAGTTCAGAGTCTTTAATAACACCTGTGCCGAATGTATCAACCATAACTGAAACAGGCTTTGCAACACCGATTGCATATGCTAACTGAATTTCGCATTTTTTTGCAAGACCTGCAGCAACAATATTTTTGGCAACATATCTTGCAGCATATGCAGCAGAACGGTCAACCTTTGTTGGGTCCTTACCTGAGAAAGCACCGCCACCGTGACGAGAATAGCCACCATATGTATCAACGATGATTTTTCTACCTGTAAGACCGGAGTCACCCATAGGACCACCGATTACAAATCGACCTGTTGGGTTAACAAAAATCTTTGTGTTTTCGTCAATAAGATTTGCAGGAACAATTGGTTCAATAACATTTTTCTTAATATCTTCACGAATCTGCGCAAGTTCAACATCGGCACTGTGCTGAGAGGAAACAACGATTGCATCAATTCTTACAGGATTTCTGTCATCATCATATTCAACTGTAACCTGAGTTTTACCGTCAGCGCGAAGATATGGGAGAGTACCGTCTTTTCTTACCTTTGTAAGCTGAACAGCAAGCTTGTTTGCAAGTGAAATCGGCATTGGCATAAGTTCAGGTGTTTCGTCACAAGCAAAGCCGAACATCATACCTTGGTCACCGGCACCGTTAAGGTTATATAAATCATCGTTGCCTTCTTTGATTTCCATCGAATTATCAACACCGAGAGCAATGTCAGATGACTGCTTGTCAAGTGCAACAAGAACAGCACAGGTATTACCGTCAAAGCCTTTGTCACTATGGTCATAACCGATTTCAAGAACAGTATTACGAACAATTTCAGGAATATTTACCTGAGCTTTTGATGTGATTTCGCCCATAACAAGAACTTGTCCTGTTGTAACGGTTGTTTCACAAGCTACTCGTGACATTGGGTCCTGAGTGAGCATTGCGTCAAGAATTGAATCAGAGATTTTATCACAGATTTTATCAGGATGACCTTCAGTTACTGATTCAGATGTAAATAAAAATTTAGCCATATTTTTCTCCTCCAAATTAGATAAGCACCCATAATAAGGGTGCTTTTAATTACAACCTTATATCTCGGATAATCCGCAGGAATTAGCACCTTGCTTAAAAGCAGGTTGCTGGGTTTCACAGGGCCAGACCCTCCACCACTCTGCATAAGGGATATATTTAGTTTCAATATATTTTATCACAATATTAAATATTGTCAACTACATTGTGTATTTTTTTATAGCTTTTTCAAGTACTGAATATATTGGGAAAAATGGAACAATATTGAAAAGTGCCTTAATTGAATTTAGTGTTGTTGAACCCCAGACTCCTGCCCAATATGTTTCACTTACAAGAGGGAAGCCCATAATTTTATAAAATATTGGTGTAAAAATCATATTAGCAATCCAACCGACGATAATTGCAATAACGATTGTAATTGCTGATGACAACAAATATGTTTTTAACGAGATTTTTGTATCGTTGAAAACCTTTTTGAATATTTTAACAAATCCCCACATTGATAATATCATACTACTGCCGAGAATAATATTCATAATTTCACCAATGCCGACGGTAGTTGTTCTTGTTAAATGAATTATATTTTTAAAAACCTCAACTAATATGCCCTGAATAGGTCCGATTATTACACCTGTAAGAATGGCAGGAAAATCAGAAAAATCAACCTTCAAATGACTTACTCCGGGAACAATATTTATTTCTGGAAAAACCATATAAATTACAGTTGCTATTGCTGTCATCAAGCCAACTAATGTTAAATTAAAAATTTTCTTGTTTCGATTGTTTGACATAAAAATTCTCCTTAATTTCAGTTAGTTGTCAAACAGAAAACCCTGCTAAAAATAGCAGGGCTTAAATGTAACAAAAATGTTGCATCTTCTTTCATCCGGACTATACCGTCGGTTTAGGACTTGCACCTAATCAGCTATTGCTCGTGGACTCTAACCACCGGTGGAGAATTTCACTCCGCCCTGAAGACAACTAATACTATATTTTATGTTTTTATTATATCACTGTGATTCCTGTTGTCAATACCACTTTTTCTGAATTTGAGTAATGAAATAACCACAATCATAAGAATAGGGAATAATGCACCAAAACCAAGACCTGTTTTTAAGGATTCACCTGATGTTATGTCAGACGAAAATTGTATTGACATAAAACTGATGAACCAAGGGCCTAATGTACATCCTGTGTCACCTGAAAGTGCAAGTACACTATACATTGAGCCACCACCGTTCGGAAATAGTCTTGCTGCAAGACTGAGCGTTGCAGGCCACATGATGCTTACAGTTATACCTGTTAATGCACACATAAGAAGTGAAATTACTGAATTATCAATAAAACAGGTGCCGAGATAACATATAGCACAAAGTCCTGCAGAAAAATACAGTGCAATTTTCAGGTTGATTCTTTCACCGACAAAGCCAAAAATCATTCTGCCTGTACCCATAAGAATTGCAAAAAGACAAGGACCTAACAAATCTCCTGTCATTTTTGTAACCTTAAGACCTGCTTCAGCAAAATATGATGACCATTGTGACATTCCTATTTCAGATGCACCTGAGCAAACCATAATTATGATGCAGAGAATAAATTGTTTGTTGAATAATAACTTAAAAAATGGAATTTTTTCTTCTTTTGTCAAATTTGGTTGAATCGGCACAGAAATGAAGTTGATTGTATTGGTAAGCGGAATCAAAGACCATAGAATCGGAGCAACATACCATAAGTCATTTCCGAAAAATCTTATCATTATTGTTGTCAACAATACAACAAAAACTTGTCCCCAACAATAAAATGAGTGTAACAAACTCATTTCAGATGTCTTTTTTTCACCGGGAATTGATTCGACGATAGGACTGATTATTACTTCCGTAATGCCGCTTCCAATTGCTGATAAAACAATCGAAATGACAATTCCGATATACTCATTTTCCATAATGTTTGGTAGTATTCCAAGACAACTGAGTCCTAAAAATGCAATTCCTTGTGAAATAACTGCAAGTGGCTTGTAACCGATTAAATCAACAAATTTTATAGATACTGTATCGACAATAAGCTGTGTAGCAAAGTTAATTGTAATCAGTAATGATAGCTTTTCAAGTGTAATATTAAATTTATCGCTGAATATTACAAAAAGCAAAGGAGCAATATTGTTGATAATGCCTTGAACAACATATCCTGTATAACAGGCTGTTTTTGTTCCTGTAAATGTTCTGTTTTTCATTATACTCGTGTAATTAAAAGTTCTGAATTTCCTGTAATGGTAAAATTACCGTAATTTGCAGGAATGAACAAACTGTCTCCTTTTTTGATTTCAATGTTGTCAATTGTTCCGTTACCGTCTGTAACTAAAACAGAAACAAAGGATTTATCATCAGCAGTTGATGTATATGATGTATCAACTGATACTTTTTCAACATTAAATAAATCGCATTTTGTGAGTAACTGTGTTGAATATCCGTTTTCATTTATAAGTTCACCTTCAGGTTCAATTGAACGAGTAGGAGGTGTACAGTTTGTCACATCAATTGCTTTTTCAACATGGAGTTCTCTTGGTTTACCGTCTGCACCAAGACGACCATAGTCATAAACACGGTATGTAGTATTTGAATTCTGTTGAATTTCAGCAAGAAGAATACCTTTACCGATTGCGTGAAGAGTACCTGCTTCAATAAAGAATAAATCACCCTTTTTAACCTTAACTTTGTTAACAGTTTCAAGGAATGTGTTGTCGGCAATTTTTTCTTTAAATTCTTCACTTGTAATTGATTTGTTAAATCCGTATATTAACTCGGCATCATCATCACAATCAAGAATGTACCAGCATTCAGTTTTGCCATACTCATTTTCAACACGCATAGCATATTCGTTATCAGGATGCACCTGAACAGAAAGGTCATTTTTTGCATCAATGAGCTTTATAAGAATAGGGAAGTATTCAAAAGCGTTTCCGTTTTCACCTAAATAGTCCGGGTTAGCGTTAACTACTTCTGTAAGTGTTTTGCCTTCAAAATCACCGTTTTCAATTATATTTTCACCATCTTTATGACAGGATAACATCCAACCCTCTGCAAGTTTTGTAAGTTCAGACTGAAAGCCGTATTCGTCACGAAGCTTTGTTCCACCCCAGATATAATCTTTAAATACCGGTTTTAATTTTAAAATATACATAAAACCACTCCTTATATATTTTCAAAATATTTTAACATAATAACATATTCATTTCAATAATTGATTAGCAAAATGTCATAGGTTATTATTCAAATTATAATTTATCGGGGAGTACGATTTTTATATTAACCAATTTTGTGTCATTCTGAGCGTAGCGAAGAATCTCTCTAACAGTAACACATCAACCAACAGAGATTCTTCGTCACTTTGTTCCTCAGAATGACACTAACCTTAAACATCCCTACAAACTCCAATTTATGATTGTAAATTTCTTAACTTATGATATAATATTTTCATATTATTTATGGAGATTAAATATGAAACAAAACATTATTTTTTATTTTTCTGACCAACAAAGGTATGATACTGTTAATGAACAAATAATGCCTAATCTTATGCAACTTGCTGATGAAGGAACATTTTTCGAGAATTGTTTCACTTGTCAGCCTGTTTGTGGACCTGCAAGAGCGTGCTTACAGACCGGTGTTTGTCCTACTGAATGTGGTTGTCATATCAACGGAATTCCACTTCGTGATGATGAAAAATCCCTTGCTGATTATTTTAATGAAAACGGTTATGATACTGCATATATAGGAAAACTGCATCTTGCATCAGGAAAAAATGGCGGAAAGAATATAAAATGTGAATGTACAGCAATTCCCAAGGGGAGATTATGGGGATACAAATATTTTCGCGGTGCTGATATTCTTGAATTCACTTCACACGGATATGACGGATATGTGTTTGACGAAGACGGTAATAAAATAGAATTTGAAGGTTATCGAGCAGACAGAATAAATGATTTTGCCATTGAATATATTAAAAACCATAATGGTGAAAATCCGTTTTTTATGTTTGTTTCTCAACTTGAACCTCATCATCAGAATGACAGAAAAACTTTTGAAGGACCAAAAGAGAAAATCAGTAAATACAAGAATTATGAAATACCTGAAGATTTAAAAGCATTTAAGGGAAACTATAATGAAATGTATCCCGATTATCTTGCCGCAATAGAAAGTCTTGATGATAATTTAGGCAGATTGATTAGCGTATTAAAAGAAAAAGGAATATATGATAATACTGCGATAGTTTATACATCTGACCACGGTTGTCATTTCAAGACAAGAAATATGGAATACAAACGCAGTTGTCACGATTCATCAATTCATGTTCCTCTTGTAATTAAATCAAAGACTTTTCCTAAGGGAATAAGAGAAGAAAAAATAGTCAGCCTTGTTGATTTACCACCAACACTATTATCAATTGTAGGAATTGAAATGCCAAAACAGTATCAAGGAACTGAGATTTTAAATAAAAATAATTGTGAGTGTGCATTTATACAGATAAGTGAATCACAATGTGGCAGGGCAATCAGAACAAAGGATTTTACCTTTTCCGTTTCAATACCTTTACCATTGTTATCGAATTCACCGATTTATTTTGAAGATTATTTGTATGATAATCGTGCAGATATAGCACAAAAAAATAATCTTATTAAATCAAAGGAATATAAAGAGGAAAGAGTCAAACTTAAAAGTCTGCTTTTAGAACAAATTAAGAAAAACGAAGGAAAAACTCCTAAAATTTTACCCGCTTTGTTTGTAAAAAGTAAATAATTGAAGAATTTTGTTGTCAAATTATTCAAATTGAAGTTGAATTTTGCGTAATATTTGAATAAAATGCAGTTTTTGTAATAATCACTTGCAAAATTATTTTATATATTATAAAATATATAACCGAAAATATACTTGGAGGTAAATCCGTGCTTTTAAATGAAATGAAAAAAGAAGAGCTTGTTTCTCTTAGAAAAGAACTTACAAAAAAATATGAAGAAATCAAAAGTCAGGGCCTCTCACTTGATATGTCAAGAGGTAAGCCTGGTGCTGACCAGCTTGACTTATCAGTAGATATGCTTAATGTAATGACAACCGCAGAAGATTGTAAGGCCGAAAATGGCTTTGATTGTCGTAACTATGGTGTTCTTGACGGTATACCTGAATGTAAAAAGCTTTTTGCAGATTTACTTCAGGTTGATGCAAAAAATATCATTATCGGTGGTTCATCAAGTCTTAATCTTATGTATGACTATCTTAATCAGTGTATGTACATTGGTGTTGCAGGCTGTGAACCTTGGAGCAAACAGGGTAAGGTTAAGTTTATCTGTAATGTACCGGGTTACGACAGACATTTTGCAATTACTGAGTATTTCGGTATTGAAATGATTTCAGTAGAAATGACAAACAATGGCCCTGATATTGCAAAAATTAAAAAACTTATTAAAGACCCAATGGTTAAGGGTATGTTCTGTGTACCAAAGTATTCAAATCCAAATGGTGTAACATATAGTGATAAAGTTGTAAAGGAACTCGCATCACTTCAGCCTGCTGCAAAGGATTTCAGAGTAATTTGGGATAACGCTTATATTATTCACGAATTAACTGATACCCCTGATGTTCTTATGAATATTTTTGATGCTTGTAAGGAATTTGGTACTGAAGATTACTTTGTTGAGTTTACATCAACCTCAAAGATTTCATTTCCCGGTGCAGGTGTTTCTGCGATTGCAGCATCTGATAATAATATTGCTGAAATTAAGAAAAGACTTAATTTCCAGACAATAAGTTACGATAAGCTTAATCAGCTTCGTCATGTTAAATACTTTAAGAACCTCGATGGTGTGAAAGCTCATATGGCAAAACACGCTGAAATAATTGCACCTAAATTTAATCTTGTGCTTCAAAAGCTTGAAAGTGAAATTGCACCTTTAGGAATTGGCGAATGGGTAAAGGCAAAGGGCGGTTATTTCATCAGTTATAATACAATTGGTTGCAGTGCAAAGAGAATAGGCGAGCTTTGCAAACAAGCAGGTCTTGTTCTTACAACTGTAGGTGCAACATATCCATATGGTGTTGACCCTGATGACAAGAATATCAGAATTGCTCCGACTTTCCCATCTGTTGAAGATTTAGGAAAAGCTATGGATGTATTCTGCCTTTGTGCAAAACTCGCTGCTGTTGAAGCATTGGTTTAAGGGGTAATGATTATGCCAAATATTACGGAAAAAGAAAATATATTTGTTTCTGCCGTAATTGTTTCGGCAGGCAACTCAACACGAATGGGTGGAGTCAATAAGCAATTTCTTGAAATAAACAATATCCCTGTTATTGCCTATACAATAAGTGTTTTTGAAAAGACAGAGTCAATTGATGAGATTGTTATTGTTACTCGTGAAAACGATATTGAAGATGTTAAAATGCTTGTTGATAAATATGGCTTTAAAAAGGTTTCAGCCGTTGTTGCAGGTGGTGAAACACGACAGTTAAGTGTTTATAATGGTGTTATGAACACATCAAAAAATGCTGATTATGTTGCTATTCACGATGGTGCTCGTCCACTTGTAACAGAAAAAGTAATTTTAGATACACTTAAATGTGCTGTTATGTTCGGTGCTGCAGCAACAGGAGTAAAAGTGAAAGATACAGTAAAACAGGTCAATGACAGTAACGACATAGTTGCTACTCCTGATAGAAATTATTTAAGATTTATTCAGACACCTCAAATTTTCTTAAAGAGCTTGTATGTTGATGCAGTGAACTCTGTTGAAAACAGTAAAGATTTTACTGATGATTGTATGCTTATTGAAGCATACGGTAAAACAGTTAAATTTGTTGACGGCGATTATGAAAATATTAAAATAACAACACCTGAAGATGTTGATTTAGCGTTGAATTACCTTATGAAAAGGGGAAATGACTTATGTTAAGAATTGGTCACGGTTATGATGTACACAAATTGGTTGAAGGACGGAAACTGGTTCTTGGTGGCGTTGAAATTGAGAACAACGGAATCGGTCTTTTGGGTCATTCTGATGCCGATGTTCTTCTTCACGCAATTTCCGATTCACTTCTTGGTGCTTGCGCGTTAGGTGATATAGGAAAACATTTTCCTGATACGTATGCTGAATTTAAGGATGCTGATAGTATTGAATTGCTTAAAAAGGTTGTTGAACTGATAAAATCAAAGGGTTTTAAAATCAATAATATTGATGCAACCGTAATTGCTCAAGCTCCGAAGCTTGCACCTTACATCAATGAAATGCGATTAAACATTTCCTTAGCATTGGGCATTGACTTTGACTTTGTAAGTGTTAAAGCCACTACTGAGGAAAAGCTCGGTTTTACAGGAGCAAAAGAGGGAATATCTGCTCATTGTGTATGCCTTGTTGAACAAAATGATAAAATTAAATTTATATAATTCCATGCTCGTCAGATTAAAGTAATCCGGCGAGCTTTTTTTATCAAAATATTTTTATCATCATAAAATATAATGGGTGATTAAAGTGAACAGAGTAAAAATCAAGTTTTCCTCCGTTACACATGCCTTAAGAGCAAAGGAAATCATTGAACAAAACGGAGGAAAAGCTATAATAAGAAAAAATACTAATCCATCTCGTAACGAGGGTTGTGGTTATAGTATTACGGTAACAGGAAACACAGAAAAAATAATCAATCTCATAAAGATAAACAATATTAAATATATTGGATATGTATTGTTATGATATATCTTGATAATAGTGCAACATCATATCCAAAGCCTGAATGTGTAATAAAATCAATGCAAGAAGCTATGGTAAAATATGGTGCAAATATTGGCAGAGGCTCATATAAAATGGCTATTGATACAAGTGAACAGGTCTATAATTGCAGAAAAAATGTTTCTGAATTTTTCAACTTACCAAAAGTTGAGAATGTAATTTTTACAAATAATTGTACAACAGCATTAAATATGGCCATTAAAGGTGTAGCAAGGAAAGGGTGCCATTTTATAATATCCAACCTTGAACATAACGCAGTTGTCAGACCTTTGGAAAAACTTAAGCAAAGTGGTTTATGCGATTATAGTGTTGCAAAAATTGAAAGTGATGTTTATAAAACAATGAGAAACTTTGAAAGTAAGATGAAAAAGAACACGGTTGCAATAATTTGTACAGGTGCATCAAATGTTTTTGGCATTGTTCCACCATATAAAATGATTGCAGAACTTGCTCGTAAATATAAAAAATTATTTATTCTTGATTATTCACAGATTGCAGGTATTGTTCCTTTAGATATAAAAAATTCTATAATAGATATTGTTTGTTGTTCAGGCCATAAAGGACTTTTAGGCCCAACGGGAACAGGTTTGTTGATGATAAATAATGATTGCGTTATGGATACGATTATTGAAGGTGGTACAGGAAGTAATTCATGGGATTTATCACAACCAACCGATTATCCTGACCGGTTTGAAAGTGGCACACAAAATATAGTGGGAATTATTGGTCTTTCAAAAGCAATTGAATATCTTGATGAATTAAAGCCTTTTGAAATATACAATCACGAAATGAAACTTCTTAAATATTTATATTCAAGATTGAAATGTTTAAATTCAGTTACTTTTTATACAGACCTTTTTAATACCAATAAATTCTACGCACCGATTATATCATTTAATGTTAAAAATATGCATAGTGAAGAGGTTGCAGAAATCCTTGCTGGAGATGATATTGCTGTAAGAGCAGGATTTCATTGTGCACCGTTAGCTCATAAGAGCTTTAATACACAGGATAAAGGAACGGTACGCATTTCTCCGTCAATTTTTAACGAAAAAAATGATATAGATTTATTAATAAATTCTTTAAGAAAAATTGCAAATTAGAATAAGTTGTGATACAATATATTGTGAATATGTATATTCGTTTATAATTTACTGTTTTTTAACGAATATTTTACAATATATTGTATTTTTTTACGGAAATGAGTGAGATAATTATGTTTGAAACTTTGGGTGTATATCTTGAACAGATTAAAAGAGCAATTTTTTCTTTTAATTCTCTTGGCGACATTCTTGATGTTCTGCTTGTTGCGTTTGTTATTTACAGTGCAATCAAGCTTATTAAGGATACAAGAGCATTTCAGCTTGTAAAAGGTGTTATATTGCTTGCTGCCGTATATTTTATTGTTTCCCTTCTTGATATGGAAGCAAGTAAGTATTTATTAAGTCTCTTGTTTGGTAATTTGCTTATCATCCTTGTAATTATTTTCTCACCTGAAATTCGTCACGCTCTTGAAAGCGTTGGCAGAAGCTCGGTATCAAATATCAACATATTTAATCTTAAGAATCGTGATGAATCGGAAATTCAGGAAAAGGTCAAACAATCAATTAACTCTGTTTGTAAAGCATGTAGTGATTTGAGCGGTAAACAGATAGGAGCCTTAATTGTTTTTGAAAAAGACACTATGCTTGGTGAAATTGCTAAAACAGGTACTTCACTTGATGCAACTGTTACAACAGAGCTTATTTGTAACATTTTTTTTCCAAAAGCGCCTATGCATGACGGTGCAGTAATTATTAAGGAAGGACGAGTTGTTTCTGCAGGTTGTATTCTTCCTTTAACAGGAAAAAATGATGTGAGCAGTGAGCTTGGCACAAGACACAGAGCAGCAATCGGAATGACGGAATCAAGTGATGCGCTTGTAGTTGTTGTTTCTGAAGAAACAGGTCAGATTTCTATCGCAGAAAAAGGTGTTCTGAAACGCAATATCTCAGGTGGCGACCTGCGTGAAACTCTTACAAAAGCATTTGTTAAAGAAAACAATAAGGATAACAAAAAGATTAAGAAGATTTTAAGAGGTAACAAAAATGAATCAGAAGAATAATCAAACAGAAAAAAAGAACAGGCTTTCATTTTCTGATTTATTGGAAGATAAACGATTTATATTAATCTTTTCATTTGTAATTGCTTTTATTTTATGGATGTGGGTTGCAATTGAAAAGAGTCCGGAAACACAACGCGTTATTTCCGGTGTTCCTGTTCAGATAAATCTTGAAAACAGTGTGCCTGAACAATTAGGCCTGCAGGTTTTCGGTAATTCTGAATTTACCATTGATGTAACTGTAAAGGGTAAAAAATATATTACATCATCTCTTAGTGCTGATGATATTGATGTTGTTGCAAACACAAGTTATGTGGATGGTGCAGGCGTCAAAACACTTCAGTTAAGAGTTACATCTAAAGAAAATAATCCCGATTATGTTATTACATCGTATTCATCCAATTATGTTGAAGTTTTTTTTGATACATATAAGGAAGTGGAATTACCTTTAGTCTCCAAAATTGATACAAAGCTTGATTCTTTTGTTCCTGAGGGTTGTATTGCAGGGGATACAGTTCTTTCAATGAATACAGTTCTTATCAGTGGTCCAACAACCGAAATCAATAAAATCAAGAGCATTTATGCAAAGATTTCAGTTGATAAAGTTATTGAAAAGACAACTGTATTTGACCCTGTTTATAAAATTGAAACAGTTGACGGTTCATCACTTGAGTATGTTAAGCTTGTGACAGATGAATCAAATATTACTGTAACAGTCCCTGTGTTGAAAGAGGTTGTTTTACCGACAGTAATTGAGTTCAGAAATGCACCATCATATTTCATTAGTAATCCTCTTTCATATTCTGTATATCCATCATCTGTAAAAGTTGCTGTACCTGTTGATATGATTGAGTCAACAGAATACTATGTTGTTGATACAATTGATTTTGCTGATATTTCAAGCAGTATAAACACATTTAATATTGATATTAATCAGATTAGCTCAACATTAAAAATAACAGATAAAAATGTTTCTAAATTTACGGTAAAAATTGATGCTTCGGATATGGTGTCAAAAACCATTAATGTTCCAATTTCAAATTTTACAGTGAATAATAACAGAGATGATTATACAGTATCTATCAATCAGGATAAAAACATTTTAGTTAAGATTGTCGGTAAGGAATCACACATTGACAGTATCAGTGCTGAGAATCTTACAATAATTGTTGATTCGACAGAACAGGAAATCAGTGAAAATGTTACTACAATGTCAGGATATGTCAGAATAATGGGTGATTATCCTTGTTGGGCTGTAGGAAAATATGATGTTAAGGTGAAGGTTATTCCGTCAAATTAAATTTAAAGTGAGGTGACAGATAATGAAAAAGATTTGTGTAGTATTGTGTATTGTTTTGATTTGTCTGTCACTTACAAGCTGTGATTATAATATTACATCAATTGAAAGCTTGATGAGACCGCCAAAACTCAGTGGTGAAAGCAGCTTGCTTCAAAGTGCTTTTGAACAGTCCGTTGATGACATCAACGGAATTAAGATGAAAACACCTTTAAGTGGTCAATATCGTTCATCATATTTGTTTTTTGACCTGGAAAAAGACGGTCAGAATGAAGCCATCGTTTTTTATTCAAATCCTGTCGAGGACTTGTTTGCTTATGCAAGTGTTTTTAAATTCGTAAATAATGAATGGAAAAATATTTCTAAAATAAAAGGTAAAAATGAAGAAATATATGAGGTGAATTTTGCTGATATAAACGGTGATAACATTTCAGAAATTTTTATAAGCTGGACAGGTCCTATTGGTTCTGAAAATTTAAATTCAATCGATTTCGGAACAAGCAACGAGCGATTGTTGGCAACATATTCATGCGATGGTGTCACAACAACACTACTTAAAACTGAAACATATACTCATTTGTTTCTTAACGATTTGAATAATGACGGTAGCGAAGAAATTGTTATTTTTAAAATAAATCTTGCTGATGATGAAAAGCAGACTACATCAAGAATACTTGGATTTAACGATGATTTTTCAGTTGAATTTGATAAAACCTTTAAAATGACAGGCTTACTTGAAATAAATAATATCGTTACTGATTCTATCATAATAAATGAAAAAAATCATACGAGAATTTTTGTTGACGGTGCAATAAGTGAGATTGGTATTGTAACTGAAATTATCGATATAGACAATGAAACATTTGATATTAATTTACCGCTTTATGAACTAAATCAATCTCAGAAGCCTACAACCTTACGAGCATCAAGAACATATTGCAAGGATATTGATAATGATGGAACGATCGAAATTCCTACTGATGAGCTTTTGCCATATGGTGTTCGTATTCCTACAAGGGAGAATAATGAACTTTATCTTACTGTCTGGTCAGAATATATTGATAATGAGATGTCACTTGACTTTAAATGTCTTATGAACAGTTCTTTTGGCTATATGTTTGTATTCCCAGAGGATATGCTCGGAAACATTTCAGCAACTTATAATGATGATAATCAAACATTAACCTTGTTTACTGTTAATGATAATGGCGATTTAGATAATGAGATGTTTTCATTAAGGGCATTTTATGAGCCCGATTGGGATGAAAATAATTTTAAATATTTAAAATATGCTGAGAACAGCACTTTTGTATATGGATATTTTATTTTGGATGAATATAATAGTGACGAATATGAAGATTTCATAAAGGAAAACTTTATTATTCTTAATCAGGAGTAGTATTATGAAATATGTTTTAATTGCTGAAGATGAATCATCAATAAGAGATTTTGTCGTTATTAACCTTCGTCGTAGCGGATATGAGGTAATTGAAGCAGTTAACGGTGAAGATGCTATAAAAAAGTTTGATGAACATATAAATGAAATTGATGTTGTGATTCTTGATATTACAATGCCTATTATAGACGGATTGGAAGTCTGTAAATACATAAGGACAAAAAGCAGTAGAATCGGAATTGTTATGCTTACTGCACGAACACAGGAAATGGATAAGGTAACAGGTCTTATGGTTGGTGCGGATGACTATGTAACAAAGCCTTTTTCACCGTCTGAATTGATGGCTCGTATTGACGCTATTTACAGACGAGTTTCATTAACCAGTGAACCTGAAAATGATAATGCTCAACAAAATGCAATTTCATTAAATGAGTTTGTTCTTGATTTGAGAAGTCATACTCTAACTAAAAATGGTATTCCAATTGAATTGACTCAGGTTGAATTCCAAATTATTGAGTTCTTTTTTTCTAATCCGAACGTGGCGTTAGAAAGAAATAAAATTCTCAAATTTGTATGGGGCGACTCATATTATGGCGATAAAAAGGTTGTTGATGTAAATATCCACAGATTAAGAAATAAGGTTGAAGACGAACCGTCACAGCCAAAGCATCTGACAACTGTTTATGGTATGGGTTATAAGTGGATTGTATAAATATTGATTGGTGGTGACAATAAAAGTGAAAAAAAGTATAGTTAAGCGTTGGGCTTATACTGTCCTTGCAAGCACTGTTCTTGTCATTGTTACAATCGGTATTTTAATGGGTGCATTCATTAAAAATCAGTACTATGATGCAGTTTCTATGACACTAAATTCAAGAGCATCGTCTATGGTGATGTCGTATTTTAATTCACAGACTACCGTATCTGATGAGATGTTTAACAAGATGGCAAAAAATTTTGTTGATAATTTTTCAGATAAAAATGTTATGGAAGTCTGGGTTATTGATAAAAACGGTAATGTTGTAGTTTCTTCTACAGGATTTTCCGTAAAAGGAGAATCATATCCTGATTATAATTATGCCAAAGCTGATGAAAACGGGCGAGGCGAGTGGATAGGACGAATGAAAAATAATGAGAAAATAATGGCATTAACCTACATTTTGCCTGAAAATTCTCAAGGTGTTAATGGTGCAATTAGATATATTATTTCACTTGAAGATATTGATAGACAGATTTATATTATCTGGATTTCAATAGGTTTGCTTCTGATACTCGTAATATGCTTCGTTATCACATCAGGTGGCTTCTTTATAAATTCTATTATTAATCCTGTGCGAAAAATAAACGAAACAGCGTCGAAAATCGCGAAAGGTGACTTTAATGTTTCAATTGAAAAGCATAAATACGATGATGAAATAGGTCAGTTGTGTGATACAATAAATAATATGGCTCACGAAATAGGTGAGACAGAAAGAATGAAAAATGAGTTTATTTCAACCGTCTCGCATGAGCTGAGAACACCTTTAACTGCAATTAAGGGCTGGGGCGAAACGATTAGGTTCGCACAGAATGACGATGAACTTGTAAACAAAGGTCTTGATGTTATTGTGAATGAATCCGAACGATTATCTGACCTTGTTGAAGAATTACTTGATTTCTCAAGAATGGAAAGCGGAAAATTATCTTTAAAAAAGGCGAATTTAGATATTGTTAAAGAGCTTACTGAAGTACTTGAAGTTTTTGAAAGTCGTTCAATACGCGAGGGTATTGATATGATTATTGATATACCTTTCAAAAGCATCATTATAAACGGTGACAAAAACCGACTTAAACAGACTTTTGTAAACATTATTGATAATAGCTTTAAATACACCTCTAAAGGAGGATTTGTTAAGGTTTCTTTAAGAGTAAATAACTCAAGTGTAATGATTACAATCACTGATAATGGTTGTGGTATTTCAAAGCACGACTTACCTAAAATCAGAGATAAGTTTTATAAAGCCAATAATAGTGCAAGAGGTAGTGGCATAGGACTTGCTGTTACCGATGAAATTATTAAACTTCATAATGGCGAAATGAATATTGAAAGTGACATTGGCATAGGTACAACGGTTACCGTTACTTTACCAAGAATCAATAAGTAAGGAGTATATAAATTGAGTAATAATAAGCAACACAAAACATCAATAGGTGGACAGGCACTTATTGAAGGAATAATGATGAAAGGACCTAAGGGAACAGCTATGTCTGTTCGTTTACCTGACGGGTCAATCGATACTGAATTAGAAAAAAGTACAGGCAAAAAAAAACCTGTAATGAAAATTCCTGTTGTAAGAGGTGTTTTCGCTTTTGTTGACTCTATGATTTCCGGTTATAAATACCTTATGAAATCTGCTGACAAAGCATTGACCGAAGAAGAAAAAGAAGAGGATATGTCAAAGCTCGATAAATGGTTAAATGACCATATGGGCGAAAAAATGATGAATATAATTACTGCAATTTCATCAGTTTTAGGTGTTGTGCTTGCAATGCTCGTTTTTCTTTATCTTCCGATTGAAGCGGTTGATTTATTTGATACATATGTGTTAAAAAGTGTTGATATTGCTAAGTTTCATCCTTTAATTGAAGGAATTATGAGAATTATTATATTCATCCTTTATATGTATTTTGTTTCAAAAATGTCAATGATTAAGAGAGTTTTTATGTATCATGGTGCTGAACATAAGGCAATTTTTTGCTATGAAAACGGCCTTGAATTAACAGTTGAAAATGTGCGTAAAATGTCAAGATTTCATCCGAGATGCGGAACTGCCTTTATGTTTGTAATGATTATTTTAAGTATGATTACTTCATTTTCTCTGGTTATCATTTTCCCTGAGCTTGCAAATATAAATAAAATTTTATGGATGATAATTAAGCTTGCAATTCTTCCTGTTGTAATGGGTATCGGATATGAATTTATCAAATATGCAGGTAAGCACGAAAATATTATTGTTAAGGTGTTGTCTTATCCTGGTCTTTTGATGCAAAGAATTACAACAGTTGAACCAACTGATGATATTATCGAAGTTGCAATTGAGTCAATTAACGCAGTAATTACTGATAATCCTGAGGATGATATGATAAAATGACAATAAAGGAATTATATACTTACTGTTGTAATGAGTTGTCATTTACTGACTCCGGTGACTTTGAAGCATTGTGTTTATTTAATGATATTCTTGGCTTTTCACGAGAACAGATTTTATTTAATATTCAAGATGTAACAAATGAGCATAAGAAAATTATTGACAATTTGATTAACAGACGAAAAAATGGTGAACCATTACAGTATATTCTTGGTAAATGGGACTTTTATGACCTGACTTTTTCGGTAGGCGAAGGTGTATTGATTCCAAGACCTGAAACTGAGATGCTTGTAGATTTTGCACTTGATAAAATGAAGGGTATTGAAAACCCTGTCATATATGACCTTTGTTCAGGCACAGGATGTATCGGTTTGACAATTGCCAAGCATTTGAAAAATGCAAAAGTCTTTTTGCTTGAAAAAGAAAAAAAAGCATTTAAGTATTTACAAAAAAATAAAGAAGATTTAAATCTTGATAATGTAGTTATCGTAAATGATGATTTATTTACAGTTGATTTGTCTTTATTTCCTGATGCCGACCTTATTGTGTCAAATCCACCTTATATAATGTCAGATGAAATTTTCACTTTACAAAAAGAGGTGTTATTTGAACCCTTTACTGCACTTGATGGTGGAAAAGACGGATATGACTTTTATAGATGTCTTTCTGACAGATGGTGTAATAAAGTAAAAAAGAACGGATTTATTGCTTTGGAATGTGGTGAAAACCAAAGCAAACAGATTATTGAATTATTTAATGATAAAATTGTTGAAAGTAATGTGATTTTTGATTTTAACGATATTGACAGAATTGTTACTTTTAGAATATAATAATATTTTAGAAAACTGAAAGGGTTTTAAGATGCTTTTAGATGTTTTAAGAGGTAATACAGACGGACTAAGCCTTATTGTTACCTTTTTTTCAAGATTATTTGTAATTTTTTGTACTATGCCTGTGCATGAATATGCTCATGCACTTATAGCTACAAAACTTGGTGACCAGACACCACGATTATCAGGAAGACTCACTCTTAATCCGATGGCTCATATTTCACCACTTGGTGCAATTATGATATTTCTTTGTGGTTTCGGTTATGCAAAGCCTGTTAATGTTAATCCGAGAAATTTCAATGACCCTAAAAAGGGTATGGCTTTAACTGCAATTGCAGGTCCTGTATCAAATCTTATTATGGGATTTGTTTGCATATTGTTAGCAAACCTGTTTACAAAAATTTTAGGTAATATGACTTCATTGTTACCGTATGCAGTATATTATTTTCTTTATTTTGCAGGTGTGGTAAATGTAAATCTTGCTGTTTTTAATCTTTTACCGATTCCGCCATTGGACGGTTCAAGAATTTTACAGCTTTTGATTCCTGCAAAGTATTATTATAAGTTTTTACAATATGAACGTTATGTAGTTATTGTTGTATTTATTCTTATTTTGACAGGTGTTCTTTCAGGTCCGCTTTCATATATATCAAGTTTGATTATTGGGCTATTTTCATCAATTGCAGGTTTGATTTTCTGATTTGTAAAGGAACTATTTATGGAAAAAATATCATATAAAATAGATGTTTTTGAAGGTCCGATGGACTTGCTTTTACATCTAATTTCAAAACACAAATTGAATATATATGATATTCCGATTGTTACATTGGTTGAGCAATATGTTGAATATGTTCGTCAGATGCAACAGGAAGATATGTATGTTGCCTCTGAATTTCTTGAGATGGCAGCTCGTCTTGTTTATCTTAAATCGGTTTCCTTATTGCCTGTTCATACTGAGGCTGATGAACTTAAAAATGAGCTTCAGGGCGAGCTTATTGAGTATCGCGATATGAAAGCGATGGCTGAAAAATTGTCAGAAAATACTGAAGGTTTTTCAACATTTATAAGAAAACAGGAAAAAATTGAAGTTGACCAGACATATAATCGTTTTCATGAGGTTGGTGAACTTCTTGAAGCATATATTTCTGCTGCAGGAAAAAAACTTAAACAGTTACCGCCACCGATTGAAGCATTTCGTGAAATTGTTGTTAAGAAAGTTGTGTCTGTAAGTTCTAAAATATCCAATATTTTTAAAAAGCTTTCTTCAAAAAGTAAAAAATCAAAATGGAAGTCAATGTTTAATGATGCTGAATCCCGTTCTGATATGGTAGCAACATTTTTGGCACTTTTAGAATTGACTAAATCAAAAAAAATCAAAGTTGTCGGCGATGGTGAAGAAGCCGAAGTTGAATTGATTGATTCGGACTTTACAGATGTTAGTGAGGAATGGAATTAATATGAAGGCAAGTAAGTTACAGGCCGCTGTTGAAGCAATTTTATTTGCATCGGGTGAGCCGGTTGAACTTGAAAAAATTGCACAGGTGCTTGAAATTGAGCCTGAGGTTTGCGAACAGGTAATTCTCAATTTATCTGCAAAACTTGATGAAGTTAATAGTGGAATTTGTGTCTTAAAGCTTGGCAATATGTATCAGCTTTCTTCAAGAACGGAATATGCAGAGGTTATTCGTGATGTTCTTGAATTAAGAAAGAATACACCACTTTCTCCGGCTGCATTTGAAGTGTTGGCTGTAATCGCATATAATCAACCTGTTACAAAATCTTTTATTGAGCAAATTCGCGGTGTTGATTGTAGTGGTGTTATTGCAACCTTGTGCCAGAAAAAGCTTATTGAAGAAAAGGGCCGACTTGATTTGCCCGGACGACCATTAATTTATGGTACTACTCCTGACTTCTTAAGATGTTTTTCTATTTCATCTCTTGATGAATTACCTGAATTACCACAAAAAGATACAGAACAGGTTGAAGAACAAGCTAATGAAGAAGATAGTCAAGCAATAGAATAAATATATTATAAAGTACATACGAGGAGGTGTTATTTTGACTTTTTTATATATTCTTTTAGGAATTATTTTGTTTTTTGTTTTACTGTTAAGTATTCGTATTACAATAAATGCTGAATATTTTGATGAATTTAAACTTAGTCTTTCTTGGCTGTTTTTAAAAATTCAGATTCTTCCTTCAAAGAAAAAGGATAAACCTAAAAAAGAAAAGAAACCTAAAGAAGAAAAGCCAAAAGAAGAACCTGCTCCTGAAACTGAAACGGACGAAGAGCCAAAGGAAAAGAAAGAAAATATTTTTGTTACATTCTATAATAATCAAGGCTTCGACGGTGTTGTACAGTTAGTCAACAATGCTGCAGCTTCGCTGGGAAAGATGTTCGGTTCATTTAAAAAGCATATTGTTATTCGTGAGCTTTACTTATTTATGACGGTGACAGGTGGTTGTGATGCTGCTGAAACAGCTTTGCAGTACGGACAGCTTTGTCAAAAGGTATTTCCTGCTATGGGATTTATCTGTTCTAATTTACCTGTTAAAAAATATGATGTTGAAATTGAACCTGATTTTTTAGGACTTAAAAATACTGCACAATTTGCAGTGTCTGTACATATAAGACCGATTTTCTTTATAAATGCAATAATTGTTCTTGTATTCAGACTTTTGTTTAAGGTTGTATTAAAATTCCTTAAAGGAATTAAAAATAATAACAAAAATCAAAATATAAATGAAGGTGGTGCTTTATGATGAAAGATAAGTCATCAGCAGCAGGAATTCTCGAATCTACAATTGAAAAGGTTAAGGACCTTGTTAATGTCAGCACAATCATTGGTGAACCAATGAAGGTTGAAGGCGGAGTTACAATTATTCCTGTTTCAAAGGTTACATATGGCTTTGCTTCAGGTGGCTCAGATTTCCCATCAAAATCAAATAAAGATATATTTGGTGGTGGCGGTGGTGCCGGTGTAACAATTCTTCCTGTTGCATTTTTAGTAATTGATGCTTACGGTAATGTTGATGTTAAGCATATTACTGCATTTGATAATGCTGCAGAACGCATTGTAGGTCTTGTACCTGAAATGTTTGATAAGGTTTCAAATGCCGTTAATAAGGCGAAAATGGACAAGGCTGTTGCAACAGCTACAATTGGTGAAGAAACAGCAGAATAAGATATAAACTATCAGCGTTGAGGGCTTTTTGGCTCTCAACGGTGATTCTATATTATTATAAAGGTATCAGGTGTAGTTATGGCAGATAATAAAGTCAGACTTCAGAAATATTTGTCTGAGTGTGGTGTTGCATCAAGACGTAAGGCTGAAGATTTGATTATGGCAGGTAAGGTTAAGGTTAACGGCAAACCTGCATCTATCGGTGACAAAATTGACCCTAAAAATGACACGGTTGTTGTTGCAGGAAAAAAAGTAAAGAAAACAAAGAAAAATACTTATATTATGCTTCATAAACCACGCGGATTTATTACAACTCTCAGTGATGAAATGGGCAGAAAGTGTGTTGCACAGCTTGTTGAGGATGTTGGCACCCGTGTTTATCCTGTAGGAAGACTTGACCGCGACTCAGAAGGTCTTTTATTATTGACTGATGATGGTGAGTTTGCTAATGCACTTACTCATCCTACTCGTCATGTCCCAAAGACATATCGTGTAACAGTAAGACCGACAATTACGGAAGAACAGATTACAGCTCTTACAACAGGTATTGAAATTGATGGCAGAATGACAATGCCGTCAGAGGTTCGTGTGCTTGAGAAAAAAGAGGGCAGAGTTGTTCTTGAAATCATAATTTATGAGGGTCGTAACCGACAAATCAGAAAAATGTGTGATTCATTAGGCCTTGAGGTTGCAAGACTTAAAAGAACTCAGATTGGTTCTGTTAAATTAGGTATGTTAAAACAGGGGGATTGGCGTAATCTTACTGAAGAAGAAGTCCACAAGCTTATTGTTGCGTCATCTCTTGACAGAAAGAATTTGAAATAATGATTTTTTATAAACCGGTTAGTGAAATTGAAAAAGTTAAGGAAATATACGTTGATTTTTCATTTGATGATGATTGCATATATGGTTCGTATATAGGTATTGATGAAGATTCAAATGAAGTTGGCAGATGTCTTGTAAAAATTGATAAGTATAAATGTTATTTCCTTAGCGTTGAATGTGATTATTCCGACGGACTTCTTGTTGAAGGATTTTTGCGTTCAGGACTTAATTATTGTGCAAACAGAAATGCTTATATGTGCTATTGTGAAATTGAGGCAATAAGTAATGTTTTAAAGCATTTGGGATTTGAATATAAAAATGGTGTTTACAGTGGAGATATTCCTACATTATTAAAAGGTAGTTGCTGTAAATAGTATTCACGGAGTTGAATTTATGATTAGAAGTATGACCGGCTATGGTCGTTCACAGGCAGTAGTTGATACAATGAATATTACTGTTGAATTAAAAAGTGTAAATCACAGATATTTTGAGTTTAATTCTCGAGTACCGAGAAATTATGGCTTTTTGGACGAAAAGCTTAAAAGCTATATCGGTTCACGAGTTTCACGAGGAAAAGTTGAATGTTATGTTTCTGTTGAAAATTTAGAGGATGATGAAATAGAAATTCTTGTTAATCATTCACTTGCACAGTCTTATCTTGGTGCATTAAAGGAACTTGCAGAAAGAAATGAGCTTAATCTTCGTGATGATTTAGCAATGTCATCACTTGCTCGTTATAACGATATTTTTACTGTACATAAGCAAGAAGCTGACGAAGAAAAAATCTGGAACGCTGTTAAATCAGTTGCTGAAACTGCAGTTGATAAGTTTATCGAAATGCGTGAAACTGAAGGTAACAAGTTGAAAAATGATGTTCTTTCAAGAGCTGATTTGATTCTCCGGAAGGTATCCTTAATTGAGGAACGTTCTCCTGAAACTGTTAAGGAATACAACGAAAAATTGATGGCAAGAATCAACGAATTTTTATCTGATGTTCAGGTTGATGAGCAGAGATTATTGACTGAATGTGCAATTTTTGCCGACAAGGTTGCTGTGGCTGAAGAAACAGTAAGACTCAGAAGCCATATTGACCAGTTAAGACAGTTCCTTGAAAGTGACGAGGCTGTCGGTCGAAAAACGGATTTTCTTGTGCAGGAAATGAATCGTGAAGCAAATACAATTGGTTCAAAAGCACAGGATGTTACAATTGCTCGTTGCGTTATTGACATAAAAGCTGAAATTGAAAAAATCAGAGAACAAATTCAGAATATTGAATGAGGTATTATTATGAAATTGATAAATATCGGTTTTGGTAATGCCGTTAATTCTGACAGAGTAATTGCGATAATTTCAACAGATTCTGCTCCTGCGAAACGAATTCTTTCTCAGGCAAAAGAAAAAAATATGCTGATTGATGCAACACAGGGCAGAAAAACACAAGCGATTCTTATTATGGATAGTGACCATATTGTTTCAACTTATTTAAAGGCTGAAACAATATTAAACAGAACGGAGATAGAGGGGTCCGGATATGGCGAATAAAGAAGGTATGTTAATTCTTTTTTCAGGTCCGTCAGGTGTCGGAAAAGATACGGTGCTTGATGTTGTATTGAATAAGGATAAGAAATTACAAAAATCAGTTTCGTTGACTACAAGAAACATCAGAAATAATGAAATTGATGGTAAGGATTATTATTTTATTTCTTTTCCCGAATTTGAGGATATGATTGCAAAAGGTGAAGTTCTTGAACACGCACAGTACGGTTCAAATTTATACGGAACTCCTAAAGCACCTGTTGACAAATGGCTAAGTGAAGGGAAAACCGTCATTTTGAAAATTGAAGTTCAGGGTGCGGAAAATATTAAAAGAATGTATCCTGATTCTGTTGGTGTATTCTTACTTCCGCCTTCAATGGAAGTGCTTGAAGAAAGATTGCGTGCACGAGGAACAGAAGATGAAGATGGTATCCGTGAGCGTCTTGAAATTGCTCGTGATGAAATACGCAAAAGTGTGGACTACGACTATTTTGTTATAAATGAAAATGTCGACAGTGCTTCTGATGATGTATTAACTATTATCAAAGCTCTCGATTTTTCACATAAAAGAATGAATAATTTTATAAGTGAGGTAATAAATAATGTTTAATCCTGATTTAAGAGATGTGCTTAAAAACCGTACAAGCCGTTACTCTCTTGTTTCTGCAGTTGCAAAGAGAGCAAGAGAAATTTCGAGTGATGCACAGGAAAATGAAGAAATTCTTAACGATAAGCCTGTAAGTATTGCATTAGATGAAATTATCAGTGGTAAATTTACGGTTGTTGAACCTGAAGAAATTCGCAATATTTAGTTTTCAAAATCAAATAATATGAATAATAGGAGGGGCAGAAAATGGGACTTTTAACTGTTGCAAAAGTTGCTGTTGAAAATACAGCGTATTCTTTTGATATGTTATTTGATTATTCTGTCCCTGCTTTTTTATGTGAAGAAGTTTTACCCGGAAAAAGAGTACTTGTTCAGTTTGGTAATTCGACAAAGAAAAGAGTAGGAATTGTTTTTTCGATTGAGTCAGGTGTTATTTCAACAAAAAAACTCAAAGAAATCAGTTCAGTAATTGACGATGAGCCGTTATTAACAAGAGAAATGCTTAAAACTGCTTATTTTGTCCGTGACAGGTATTTTTGCACATATTATGATGCGTGTAAACTCTTTTTACCGTTAGGCCTTTCGTTGTCTGTCAATGTATTTTATGCGGTTAATCCTGATTTTTCGGGAGTAATTTCCGGTGAAAAAGAAAATCAGATTTATGATTTTTTAAAGGATAAAAAGGGATTCACCAAATCTGAAACTATAATTTCAGAATGTAAGATAAAAAAATCATCTGTGCTTGATAAAATGGTTGTTGAAGGCATTTTACTGCGTAATGTGGATACACAGCGTAGAGTCAATGATTCAACAATAAAAATGGCTTGCTTAAAAGTTAATCCTGATGACGATTCAGAAACACTAAAAAATCTTACAAAAAAGCAAAAAGAAATTGTTAATATTCTGCGTGATGTGGGTACAGCATCTGTTAAGGAACTATGTTATTTTACAGGTTATTCTCCGGCTGTTGTTTCTGCACTTGAACAAAAGGGTATTGTCGAGTTTTTTGATGATGAGGTTTTAAGGACACCTTATGAAGACACAGATGAATGTGAAACAAGCGAGATAGTTTTATCAGGTGAACAGGAAAATGCCTTTAATGGACTTTTGTCAATGTACAAGGATAGTTCACCAAAAGGTGCATTGTTGTTTGGTGTTACAGGTAGCGGTAAAACACAGGTATATCTTAAATTGATTGATGAGGCAGTAAAAACAGGCAGAGGAATTATTGTAATGATTCCTGAAATTTCATTGACTCCTCAAATGCTTTCTCTTTTTTACAAACGATATGGCTCTAAAGTTGCTGTTTTTCACAGTTCACTTTCTATGGGTCAACGCCTTGATGAGTGGAAAAGAATAAAAAGAGGAGATGCACAGATTGCGATTGGTACTCGTTCTGCAATTTTTGCTCCTTTTGAAAATCTTGGTCTTGTGATTATTGATGAAGAACAGGAGCATACATATAAATCAGAAATGTCCCCAAGATACCACGCAAGAGAGGTTGCACAATACAGGATTGGTTGTCATAACGGATTATTGGTTCTTTCTTCAGCTACGCCATCAATTGATACTTACACAAAAGCAAAATCGGGTACATATTCTCTTTTCAAATTAACTGAAAGATATGGAAATGCTCTTTTACCGCAAGTAGAGCTTATTGATACAACATATCAAAGTGATATGGTTTTAGAAAATGTCAGTAAACATCTTGCTGATGAGATAATTGATAATTACAACAATCATAAGCAAACAATTCTGTTACTAAACAGAAGAGGTTATAATACATATGCCTCTTGTAGTGAATGTGGTACAGTCAATTCTTGCCCAAATTGCAGTATTTCACTTACTTACCATATTAAAAATAATAGGTTGATGTGCCACTATTGCGGATATTCTGTTCCATTTTCAGTAAAATGTAACAACTGTCATAATGACACAGTTAGATTTAAAGGAATGGGCACACAAAAATTAGAGGAAGAATTAAGCCTTATTGTTCCCAATGCTCGTATTCTTCGTATGGATACTGACACAACATCTTCAAGATATTCATATGAAAAGTACTTTAAAAGCTTCGAAAATGGCGAATATGACATTTTAATCGGTACACAGATGGTTGCTAAAGGACTTAATTTCCCTGATGTAACACTTGTTGGTGTTTTAAGTGTTGACCAGATGTTGTTTAATGATGATTATAAAAGTGGTGAACGAGCATTTGACCTTATAACTCAGGTTGTCGGTCGTAGTGGCAGAGGAAAATCACCGGGTAAGGCGTATATACAGACTTCTTTTACTGATAGTGAAATAATCTGTATGGCAAAAGAGCAAAATTATGACTCTTTTTATAATAGTGAAATTTCAATAAGAAAGAGTATGATTTATCCACCATACTGTGATATTTGTGTTATTGGTTTTTCATCTGAAAAGGAATATTCGGTCAATAAAGCTTCAACTTATTTTTTGAGTTTATTAAAGAATATTCATTCGGAAAAGTATTCTCAGAATAAAATAATTGTTCTTGGACCTGTTGCACCAAGAATTTCAAAAATTGGCGGAAAATACAGAAGCAGAATTATAATAAAATGTAAAAATAATAAATCATTCAGGGAAATGATTAGTGAATTGATAATTCAGTTTGAAAAAGACAAAAGTCATAACAATGTCAGTGTTTATACCGACATTAACCCTGAAAGTATTTTATAAGGAGATATAAAATGGCAATTAGAAATATCAGAACGGAACAAGACCCGATTTTAAGAAAAAAAAGTCGTGTTGTAGAAAATTTTGATGAAAAATTATGGCAATTACTTGATGATATGAAGGAAACTATGGAACAAGCTGAAGGTGTTGGACTTGCTGCTGTTCAGGTTGGTATCCTTAAAAGAGTTGTCGTAATTGATGTTGGAGACGGCTTGATGGAACTTATCAACCCTGAAATCATTGAAACTGAAGGTGTTCAATGTAGTGCAGAGGGTTGTTTGTCCTTACCGGGAAAACAAGGTACAACTATGAGACCTATGTCTGTAAAGGTTAAAGCACAGAACAGAAACGGTAATTGGTGTGTATATAAGGGAACTGAGCTTAAAGCTAAAGCTTTTTGCCACGAAATTGACCATCTTGATGGTGTTTTGTATGTTGATAAATTAGCAACACAGGAACAAATTGATAAATATTGTAAGGAATGATTAGTAGAATGCGTATAATTTTTATGGGAACACCTGATTTCGCTGTTCCTTGCTTAAAAGCATTGATTGATAGTGATAATGAGGTTGTCGGTGTTTTTACACAACCTGATAAACCTAAAGGTAGAGGATATGAGCTTGCTCCTCCGCCTGTTAAGGTTTGTGCTGTTGAGAATTATTTGAAAGTTTTCCAGCCTAATACTATGCGTGACGGAACAGCCCTTGAAATAATAAATTCATTGAATGCTGATTTGATTATTGTTGTTGCTTTTGGAAAAATTCTTCCTAAGGAAATTCTTGAAAGCGTTAAATTTGGTTGTATCAATATTCACGCATCTTTACTTCCTGTACTTCGTGGTGCAGCACCAATTCAATGGAGTATTTTAAACGGTGATGAAATCACAGGTGTTACAGCACAACAAATGGACATAGGAATTGATACAGGCGATATTTTGATGACCAAAACATTCAATATTCCTGAAGATATGAATGCAGGAGAACTTTTTGATGTGCTTTCTGAAATGGGTGCTGAGGTTCTTATGGAAACGCTTGATTGTGTAAAAAATGGCACTTTAAATCCAATTAAACAGGATGATTCAAAATCAACATACGCATCTATGTTGTCAAAAGAACTTTGTCCTGTTAATTTCAGTAAATCAGCGAAGGATGTTCATAATCATATTCGTGGTCTTTATCCTTGGCCGATTGCTACTACAAAAATCAATGGCAAAACCTATAAAATCCATAAATCCCAAAAAGTTAATGAAAAATTCAATGGAAAAAATGGTGAAATTGTCGATAATAATAACCGTATAGTTGTTATGTGTGGTGACGGCAACTGTATTGAAATTCTTGAAATTCAGGCTGAAGGAAAGCGTAAAATGGATTCTGCAAGCTTTCTTCGTGGCAATAAAATTGAATTGGGTACAATTTTAGGAGAGTTGATATGAACGGATATTATTATTTGTCAAACTATTATTACATTATTTTAGTGTTACCGATGGTAATACTTTCAATGGTTGCTTCCGCAAAAGTAAATTCTTCATTTAAAAGATATTCAGGTGTAATGTCAAGCCGACGAATTACAGGTGCTCAGGCAGCTTTTGAGGTACTTCGTTTTTATGGCATAACTGATGTGAAGATTGAACGAGTATCAGGCAATTTAACCGACCATTTTGACCCTAAATCAAATGTTATCCGTTTATCTGATAATGTTTATAATTCAACATCAGTTGCTGCAATCGGTGTTGCTTGTCATGAGGCAGGTCACGCTGCTCAATATGCACAGGGATATTCACCGATTAAGATAAGAAACACGATTTTACCTCTGGCTAATATCGGTTCAAAAGCAGGTATTCCTCTTGCTATTCTTGGTATATTCTTAAGCTTCGAGCCTTTAGCATATGCAGGTATAATTTTCTTTTCATTTGCTGTTTTATTTCAACTTGTTACATTACCTGTTGAATTTAATGCAAGTAAAAGAGCTTTAAATGTTATAAGTGATGTTGATATTTTGAGTGACGAGGAGAAAAAAGGTGCAAAAAGTGTTCTTTCTGCTGCTGCTATGACTTATGTTGCATCTCTTGCTGTCAGCGTTGCAAACCTTTTGCGTTTGATATTATCAATGAATCGAAGAAGAAAGTAGTATGGATGATAGATTATTAGCATTTAAAATTTTAAGTAAAATTGAACACGATAAAGCATATTCAAATATAACACTTGATTCACTTCTTACCAAGTATGAAGCGACTTCTTCTGCATTTGTTTGTGCTTTGGTGTATGGTGTTCTTGAACGAAAAATTACATTAGATTTTTATTTATCAAAATTTTTAACACAACCGATAAAAAAGCTTAATCCGCAGGTTTTGACCATTTTGCGAATGGGCGTTTATCAATTGAAATATATGGATAAAGTGCCTGTGTCAGCAGCCGTTAATGAAAGTGTAAAGCTTTCAAAAAAAGCAAAATGTGGCTTTGCATCAGGACTCATAAACTCCGTTTTAAGAAAGATTTCATCAACTGAAATTGCATTACCTGAAACAAATAACAAAATTTATGATTTGAGTATTGCTTATTCTTGTCCTGAAAGCCTTGTAAAGCATTTTGTTGATGATTACGGATTTACATATACCGAACAGATTTTAAAGGAATCTGTTGGCGCAGTACCTTTGTTTATAAGAGTTAATACTTTAAAAATATCAACTGATGAATTGATTTTAAAATTATCAGAAGAGAGTATTACAGCAAATAAATGCGATGATTTTCCATCATCATTGGAGATTACAGATGGTAAATCCATCTTTAAATCTGACAGCTTTGAAAAGGGTTATTTTCACGCTCAGGATTTAGCGTCGCAGAAGTGTATAAATCAACTTAATCCTCAAAAAGGTGATGTTGTTTTTGATATGTGTGCTGCTCCGGGTGGTAAATCGTTTACAATGGCAGAGTCAATGGAAAATATCGGTGAAATTTATTCCTTTGATTTATATGAACATAAAATAAAACTCATTGATGATGGTGCAAAAAGACTTGGTATTGATATAATTAATGCTACAATAGGTGATGCGTCTGTTTTTAACCCCAAATTACCAAAAGCTGATAAAATACTTTGTGATGTTCCTTGTGCCGGTCTTGGAGTTATAAGACGCAAACCTGAGATAAAGTATAAAGATTTTGGTTTTATTGACAAATTATGCGAATTGCAATATAATATTTTAAATAATGCGTCGTTATATTTAAAGGACAAAGGTGTTCTAATGTATTCCACTTGTTCTTTAAGTAAAAAGGAAAATCAGGATGTTTGCGAAAGGTTTTTACGCGAACATAAGGAATTTAAAAATGGCGGAATGACAACTGTTGAACCGTGTCATAATTCCGATGGGTTTTTCTATGCAAAATTGATTAAGGAATAATATAAATGCTCAAGGATATTCGTTCATTAAGTTATGATGAGCTTGCAAATGAAATAACAGAGCTTGGATTTCAAAAATTCAGGATTAATCAGATTTTTTCATGGATACATGAAAAACGTGTTTCATCCTTTGATGAAATGACAAATATTTCAAAGGATATGCGAGCAAAATTATCTGAATATTTTTATTTTGATAATTGTACAATCAATACAAAGCTTGTTTCAAAAATTGACGATACGGTTAAATATCTTTTTACACTTTCTGACGGTGAATATGTTGAAAGTGTTGTTATGAAATATAAATACGGATATTCAATTTGTATCTCAACTCAGGTTGGTTGTAAAATGGGATGTACATTCTGTGCATCTGCAATCGGTGGCTTTGTCCGTCAACTGACAGCAGGTGAGATGCTTTCTGAAATTTATACTGCTCAAAAAGATTTAAACATAAAAATAAATCATCTTGTTTTGATGGGTACAGGTGAACCCCTTGATAATTATGATAATGTAATGAAGATGCTTAAGCTTATTACTGACGAAAAAGGTCAGAATATGAGTATGCGACACATTTCATTATCTACTTGTGGAATTGTTCCTAAAATTTATGAATTGGCAGAAGAAAAGTTAGGCTTGACATTGTCTGTTTCCTTACATGCACCTAATGATAATATTCGTAATTCATCAATGCCTGTAAACAAAACATATAACATTGATGAATTGTTAAAAGCGTGTAAATACTATTCCGATACAACAAGTCGCAGAATATCATTTGAGTATGCTATGATAAAAGATGTAAATGATAGTGATAGTTGTGCAATTGAGCTTGCTAATAAATTAAAGAATATTTTGTGTCATGTGAATCTTATTCCTGTTAATAATGTGCGTGAAACAAATTATATAAAAAGTTCTGTTGAAAGACAGAAAAAGTTTATTGATGTATTATCTTCAAGAGGTATTACTGCAACTGTTCGAAGAACACTCGGTAGTGATATAAATGCCTCTTGCGGACAACTTAGAGCATCTAAAAGAAAAGGTGGGTGAGTATATTGAGAATAGTGGCAAAAACTGATATTGGACTTGTTCGTTCATCAAATCAGGATTCATATGCAGCAGGCGAATTGCCGGGTTCAGTTGCTTGGGCTGTTGTTTGTGATGGTATGGGTGGTGTTGCAGGTGGAAATTACGCAAGTTCAACTGCAGTAAATATTATTTCAAAAAGAATATCTTCATCATATAGACCCGGTATGAGTGGTACATCAATAAAAAATATGCTCACATCTGCAATCGTTGCAGCAAACATCAGTGTCTATGATATGGGTCAGGCTGATTCAGAGCTTACGGGTATGGGAACAACAGTTGTTGTTGCTATTATTGCCGATGAATCAGTATATATTGCCCATGTTGGTGACTCAAGAGCTTACATTTTGTCAGATGGTAAACTTACTCAGCTTACAAAAGACCATTCATTTGTTCAGGAAATGGTTGATAGTGGTAAATTAAGTGCTGATGAAGCAAAGGATGACCCAAGAAAAAATCTGATTACCCGTGCATTGGGTGTTAATGACGACATTCGTGTTGATTTTTGTCAGGAATTTATAACAGAAAATGAAGTTCTTATTTTATGTACTGACGGTCTTACAAATTATGTTGAACCTGAAGAAATTAGTGAACTTACTATTGATAACAAATTCTATGAATATGCTGAACGACTTGTAAACAGAGCCAACGAAAATGGTGGTGGCGATAATATTACGGTTGTTACATTGTCTTACTAATTTGGGTGAAAGGAGTATAAGTAATGGATAACTTTTGTGGAAAACGACTTGACGGAAGATATGAAATAAAAGAGATTATCGGCGTTGGTGGTATGGCCGTTGTATATAAGGCTTATGATAATATTGACGACAGAATTGTTGCGATTAAAATTCTAAAAGATGAATATCTTTCAAATGAAGAATTTAAACGCAGGTTTAAAAACGAATCAAAAGCAATTGCTGTTCTTTCTCATCCAAATATTGTTCGCGTTTTTAATGTTAGTTTTGGTGACAGAATTCAATATATCGTTATGGAGTATGTGAACGGTATTACTTTGAAAGAATATATTGAGCAACAAGGTGCAGTAAATTGGAAAGAAGCTGTTCATTTTATGGGACAGATTCTTGCAGCGCTTCAACACGCTCATGATAAGGGAATTGTTCATCAGGACATTAAGCCACAGAACATTTTACTTCTTCAGGATGGCACAATTAAAGTTACTGATTTTGGTATTGCAAGATTTAGTCGTGTTGATTCTAATACAACATCTGACAAAGCAATTGGTTCAGTTCACTATATCAGTCCTGAACAGGCAAGAGGTGAGGTTACTGACGATAAAGCAGATATTTATTCTGTTGGCGTTGTAATGTATGAAATGCTTACAGGTCAGTTGCCATTCCAATCTGATAGTGCAGTTTCTGTTGCTATTATGCAGCTTCAACAAGAGCCTAAATCTCCTCGTGAAATTGTTCCATCAATTCCACTTGGACTTGAACAGATTACAATGAGAGCTATGCAGAAAAGTCCAAGCAGTCGATATGGTTCTGCCGCTGAAATGCTTATGGATATCAACGAATTTAAGAGAAATCCTTCTATTAAGTTCGATTATAATTATTTTGTTGATAGCGAGCCTACAAAGTATATTAGAACTAATACTGTTTCAAATAGAGAACAAAGGGTTCAAAATGACAATGCAACAACCGAAAAGAGTGCTATGAATAAGACAACAGCAGTTATGATGGGTGCTGTTGCAGGTATTATTGTATTAGCATTGATTATCGGTGCAATTCTAATGGGAACAAGCAATCAAAAAGTTGAAGTTCCTAATTTTACAGGCTTTAATTATTATACACAGATTGAAAATGTAAACACATATACTGATGTTTTTAATTTTGAAATAAAAGTTGAAGAAAACTCTACTTTAGAAGATGGTACAGTTATCAATCAGGACCCGATTTCAAGCACTAAGGTTAAAAAAGGTTCAACAATTACTCTTACTATTGCACAAAAAAACAGTATTTTACTTGATGCTTCGATAATCGGTATGACAGAGGAAAAAGCAAAGAGTTATCTTAATTCAAGGAGTATTATTTCAACTGTTATTACTGAATATTCTGATAGCGTTGCTCCTGGTTGTGTTATTCGAACATCTCCTGAAGTTGGTTCGACCGTAAGAATTGGTTCTGAAGTTGTATTGTATATTGCAACTGATGTTCAGGATACTGTTAAAATGCCTGACATTCAGGGTACAACAAGAGAAATGGCTGAACAGGCTCTAAGAGCTGCTGATTTGGAAGTTGGTGTAGTAACAGAAGTAAATAGTGAACTCGAAGCAGGTGTCGTTGTTCAGCAAAGCGTTGAAAAAGATACTGAAGTTCCAATCGGTTCAAAAATTGATTTTTCAGTAAGTAACGGTATTCCGCCTGCATCATCAGTTGATGTTTATGTCACATTACCATCAGTTAATAAGCCGGGTATTCTCAAGATATACCTTAACAGTAATCTTTTCTATACATCCGAAGAACTTTATCTTAACGGAGCTACAAAACAATTTACATTATCTGGTTCAGGTTCTGACAATACCTATACTATAACAATTGATGATTCTCCTGTTCAGAAGGGTAAGGTTGACTTTACACAGGAACCTGCTGTGATTACTGAAGTTGAAGAAATCACGTTTGAAAACAAAGTTGTATTGATTAATGTTGAAGGAATGAGAGAACAAGAAGCAATTGAAAAATTGAAAAATGCAGGATTTAAAAATGTTGAGACCGTTAAGCAACCAAGTATGACTGTTCCATACGGTGTTGTAATTTCACAGACACCTAATGCTGACGGAATAACAAAGTTTTCAACAAATGAGTCCATTACATTGAATGTTAGTTCAGGTGCTCCTGCAACCTATTGATGAGTTTTTTATGGAAAAATTAAAAGGTATAATTGTTAAAGGTATTGGCGGCTTCTATTATGTTGAAGTCGCCAATGCGACATATGAATGTAAAGCAAGAGGAAAATTCAGAAAAGAACGAATAACACCTCTTGTTGGTGATACTGTCGAAATTACTGTTAATGAAAATGCTGAAAACACAATTGACTCAATTTGTGAAAGAAAGAATTTTCTTAACAGACCACCGGTATCAAATATTGACAATTTAATAATTGTTGTTTCAACGATTGAGCCAAAGCCTAATTTTTTTGTTATAGACAAGCTTATAGCAACTGCCGAATACAAAAATATTGAACCGTATATTGTTATATCAAAAACAGATTTATCATCATATAAAGAAATTAACGATGTTTATAAAAATTCAGGTATTACAGTTATTTCTCTTGACGGTGATGATTCGATTGAAAAAGTAAAAGCAATTATGCGTGGTAAAATCAGTGCATTTACAGGTAATTCAGGTGTTGGTAAAACTACATTGTTAAATCGACTTGATAATACTCTCAATTTGTCAACAGGTGCAATAAGTGACAAATTAGGTCGTGGTCGTCATACAACAAGACAAGCACAACTGTTTAGTGTCTGTGACGGCTATGTTATTGATACACCTGGTTTTTCTTCGTTTGAATTTGAAAAAACGGAAATCATTAAAAAAGATGATTTACCTTATTGTTTTAGAGAATTCAAAGAATATCTTGGTTCTTGCAAATTTACATCTTGTGCTCATGTGAACGACAAAGGATGTTCGATTTGTGAAGCAGTTAAAAATGGTGAAATAAGTGAAATAAGACATAATAATTATGTACAGATGTATAATCAGGCAAAGGAAATCAAAGAATGGGAACTTTAAGTAAAAGATGTGTAATTATAGGTGGTGGCGATTGTTCCATTGTCATATTAAAAAACAATATTTTACCTGGTAATTTTATTATCTGTGCTGATGGTGGCTATGATATTGCTGATGAAGCACAAGTTGTGCCTAATCTTTTAATTGGTGATTTTGACTCTATAAAGCGTATTCCTGAAAAAGTGAATAAGATTACTCTACCCGTAGAAAAAGATGTTACAGACACAGTAGCAGCCTTTAATGAAGGCGTTAAGCTCGGATTTAATTCTTTTGTGCTTCTTGGTGGTACGGGTGGTCGTTTTGAGCACACATTTGCTAACATTTCATTGATGGCAAGTGCATCAAAAATGGGCATTTATTTTGAAATAATTGATGATAAGCACATTTTTAGAAGTATTACAAATAGTACTTTGAAAATCAAAAGGAAAGATAATCAACAAATCTCAATTTTTGCCTTCGGTGGTAATGCAACAGGTGTCACTTTAAGTGGTTTTCACTACCCATTAAATGATTATACTCTTGATTCCTTTAATGGTGCCTTGGGTACAAGCAATGACATTATTGAAGATTTTGGTAATATTACGGTTGAAAATGGTACATTGATTATAATAGAGACTCAAGTGTAACAAATAAAACCTCCTTGCGTATAATGTAGTAAATACATATGCAGGGAGGTATTTTTATGGGAAGAAGAAAAAGTTCAAAAGGAATAGTTTTTATTGCTTTAGGTTTGGGGTTACTCATATCTTTGATTCTTCCCGCAAAAGCAGTAATTGTTATTCTTGCAATTGCAATTGTAATGTGTGGAATATTTCTCTGCAAAGGATAGGGGAGGCATAAGTGTGAAAGTTGTGGTTATGAAGAGTCCCAAGTTATTAGGTGGAATATTGCGTAAAATCTTTGGAATACAAAAAACAGAGATTCAGTAAATTTATAATATTTATATTACCTAAAAAGTGCAGATACAATCACAGTATCTGCACTTTCACTTGTTATAATATTATCGTTTGAATTCTATAACTTTTGTTTCGCCTTCGTTAAAAGTTACACTCTCTTTTGCTCCACCATAAACGCTGATTTCAATTGTTTGTGCTTTGTCACTTGTTACTGTGATTTTAACAGTTTCTTCATTCCATTTAACATCAACTTCTGCATTTGTTCTTGCACGAAGACCTTAATACTTCCTTCGTTCCATTCATCAGGAAGTGCAGGTAATGCTTCAATTACACCTGTATTTGAATAAAGTAACATTTCATCAATAATGCCGATTGTACCGATTGTTGTATCTGTACAGAATACACCCCAACCACCGTAAGTATAATGGTCTGCCATCAATGATGTGTACCACGAATATCAGTGTATTTTACACCAACCTCTGCAGTTTCATAGTCTGTCCAACGGATATAATCACTATAAAGATGTTTATTCATGGTCATACGTAATACATGAGCTGGGTGGTAGGCATAGAAATATGTTGATTGTCTTCCGTTAACATCCCAACCATCATCACCGTTAATAACAGATTGTCTTGCATCGTGAAGTTCACCTGTTACTTCGTCAGGTGTATAACGAGGGTCATTAGATGGCATAAGGAAGTTAATGTTGTTGTAAATAAAGCTTTCAGTATATGGAGAGCCTGAGCAAAAAACACCATTTTCACCATTACCGCTGACCATACCATCAAACCAACTGATTGTATCTTCATGCTTGCTTGGATAAGAAACAAGCTCTGTATATTCAGTTGCAAAAGCTTTTGTATGGTCATTTTTAATCATATTAACATTACCTGCCCTCATGTAGTTTAATGTCCCTGTGAATATATTACCACTTGTAACAACACACATAATGATACTTACAAATACCTTTATTCTGTTTATAATTCGCATAAACAACACCTTTATGTATTAGATTTCATTATAGAATAATACAAAAATTTAAGTCTGTCACGATAAATACGAGTTAAATTAAAACTATTGCATTTGTTTTCTGCCAATGTTAAAATCATATTATAAACAGCATCTTGATTTTTCATTTGTTTAGGGGGATAATTATGAAAAAATTAGTTGCATTAATTCTTTCAATTGTTATGCTATGGTCAGCGTGTATTCCTGCATTTGCAGTAAATTTCAATGAAAATAATTCGCTCAGATTGGTTGTTCCTGAAAATTGGGAAATGGACATCGGTGATTCAAGAACTATTGAAGCAGTTTTTTCCTCTGACGTTACAAACAGAGTTCTTACATGGAGTACAGAATCGCAAGAAGTTGCTTCTGTTGATGAATGGGGCAGAGTAACTGCACTCAAAGAAGGTACTGCTATTGTAACTGCGCAAACATCTGATGGACTCACTTCTTCTGTTGTTTTAACGGTGACAACTACACCTACAAAAATCAAGGATTCAAACAAGGAAAAAACTGACTATAATGGTGAAGCTGAAGCAGAAAATGATGTTCTTCAGAAAATCGTTACTCGTTATGCTAAAAATGACAGTACAGATGTTCCAGCCTTTGTAAAGAATGAAAATACTTATCAGAATGCAAAAACTGTAACTACTGATGATGGTGCATTGTGGGAAATTACCGATTACGGTGTTCTTCGTACAGATAACAACGCAACTAATTCCCGTGATATCGAACAGAGATTTATGGGTGACAGATATTTTTACAGTGCTGATTCCGGCAACGGAAATGTTCTTGCTATTTTCTCTGATGGAGGAAATGGTATCTGGACAGTTATGGCTGAAGGCTATACTCATATCGAGATGGTTGAAATGAACGGTACCGACAAAGCTGCAATTATGAGCGAAAACACTCAGAAAGATGTTGCAAGACGCGGTATGGTAGCAAATTCATACTATAACGAAGCTGTCGGTGACTTTGTTCCATCAGAAACCGACAATGACGGCTTGTGGACTGCTATGTATGGTGCAGGTGAGCTTATGCGTTATGCAGTTCTTCGTGACGACCCGAATGCAACTGCTGATGAAATAGAAGCAGCGAGAAAAACTGCAACTCTTTCAACAGAAGCAGTTCTCTTTCTTACATATATTTCAATGCGTCAAGGCACAACAGAAAGTTATGTAAGAGCCCAAAGAAACGGTGATGTCACAGACCTGAATATCGGTAAATACTATACAAATGAAGCTCTTATCGAAGGTGAAGATTATTCTCAGAACATTCCCGATAGCAGTCCTGCAGATGCCTTTAAAAAAATGAATAACACTTATATGAGTTCAGGTCGTCGCACATATATTATGACTGCTGACCATCTTGCTGTTCTCAATTCTGACTCTTGGGCAGACCCAACTGTTGAAACAGATAAACAGTATGCAAAAAGAACAAGACTTCTTGAAGGCTTTTGGGCAAGAACTTATTCACTTGAGGAAGAAGGATTTGCTCTTGACGGTAACATATATTGGAGTCACAATGGTGACGGTACGGCAACAGGTGTTTCCACATTAGACCCTTCTGATGATGAGTATCTTCTTCATGGTGAAAACTTAAGAGGCGTCGTTGTGGATGCTTCTGCTGAACTTCCGCAAAGACTCTGGAATGACCTTGTGGGTAGTGGTTATGATTTAGAGGACATTGTGTATAAGGGAGATACAAGCGCAGACGAAATTATCGGACATCTTTTTATTTATAAGTTAGCTTATGATATTCTTGGTGAAGAAGACCCTGAATTGAAAGCACTCATTGTAAATACAATGGAAAAGTTTGCACAGCATCTTGTTGATAACGGATATTCACTTTGCGACGGAACAGGTCAGCCAACAACTTGGGGTAAGTTTAACAGAACTTACTTCCATAATGGTCAGGCTTTAGGTGGTGCTCCTCTTCAGTCAGCAGTTCTTTTAACAGCATTCAAACTTGCTGCTTATGTTACAGGAAATCAGAAGTGGGAAGATGAATACCGTATGGCGGCTCTCGACCCTGCATACGAATATGCGACGATAATGACTCAGAACTGGGAACGCTATAAAATGGCTATAATGGAATATGCAGCAAGCGTATCAACGGTTATTCCACTTTTACTCAGACCATTTATGGAAACAGAAACAATAAAGACTGTTTATCGTATGATTCTTAACGATTCTGATGAAGAAATGGCTATGCTTGCATACTATCTTCTTTTTCAGATGGAAGATGATGAAGAGCTTCTTACTTATTACAGAGAAGGTATTGATGACTGGTGGTATTCAATAAGCTTCAGCGAAAATCCTCTTTGGTATTATATCTATCAGCTCGCTTATCCTGATGAAGAAAAGACAGACTATTATGGCAACAGCCTTATTGATACTGCTGCATGGTCACTTTCTCGTCATCCGATTGAAACAATAAAATATCTTGCAACAAATGAAAACAGAGACGACATTAAAGAACTTGACCTTGAAGAAGATTGCGGAGTTGGTGGTACAAACGAACTCAGCTATGACCCGAAAGTGAGAAAACCATTGTTCTCAGGAATTGATAATGAAACTATCAGACTCATAGGCGTAGTTTTTAGTGTATCAAGGCTTCAATGGAAGGTTGCTGCTCCGGATGAACGCTCACTTCATAAGTTTAACAGCTTAACTTACAGACTCGACGGTGCATATTCACCATATGAAATGGAAGGGTCAACAACATACACTCTTCCATACTGGATGGGTAGATATCACGGTATGTTGAAGTAATGAAGGGAATATTATAATAAAATATATTGTTTCTTAAGCAGTGGCAAAAAAATATCGCAGATGTATTTTTTACATCTGCGATTTACACAATTTTTAGTATGGTTTTTTATATATGATTAACCAAAATATCTCTTCAAAAGACCTTCAAAAGCTTTACCGTGTCTTGCCTCGTCGCGAGCCATTTCGTGAACTGTATCGTGGATAGCATCAAGGCCCTGTTCCTTTGCGCGCTTTGCAAGGTCAAATTTACCCATTGTTGCACCGTTTTCAGCGTCAACTCTCATTTCAAGATTTTTCTTTGTGCTGTCTGTTACAACTTCACCAAGGAGCTCTGCAAATTTTGCAGCGTGTTCTGCTTCTTCATATGCTGCTTTTTCCCAGTAAAGACCGATTTCAGGATATCCTTCACGATGTGCAACTCTTGCCATAGCAAGGTACATACCTACTTCTGAACACTCTCCTTCAAAGTTTGCTCTGAGGTCCATAATGATGTCTTCAGAAACACCTTTTGCAACACCTACAACGTGTTCTGCAGCCCAAGTTCTTTCATCTTCTTTAACTTCATTGAACTTATCAGCAGGAACCTTACACTGTGGGCATCTTTCCGGTGCTGAATCTCCTTCGTGAACATAACCGCAAACTGAACATACAAATTTTTTCATTTCTTTTTCCTCCAAAAATATAATTTTAATTTATTTTATTACAATTTTTGCATAGGCCAAAAGCCATTAAACTGTAATTTGTTACCTTACTTATAATATCATCTGAAAAGGTGAGTGAATCACTTTTAAATGACATTAAATCATAAACATTTCCGCATGTTGTACATTTAAAATGAGCATGGGGATTAACATTTCCGTCAAAGCGGTCGTTCGAGCCATCAGGAATTCTTAATACCATACCATTTTCTTCAAGTTGAGAAAGATTTCTGTAAAGTGTTCCTAAACTCAGATTAGGAATTACTTCGCGAACTGACAGATATAGTTCCATAGCAGTAGGATGGTCATATCGTGAACAAAGCTCATTAATAATTGCATCTCGTTGCTTACTTTTTCTTTCTAATGCCATTTACTCACCTCGCTTATCAGTAATGATTATCATTATTATATCATATTATTTTTATTTGTCAATATAATATTTAAAAATTTTATGAATAAGATTTGGAAATATTATCCAACTTGACGATTAGACAGATATTTGGTAAAATATTGTCAATATAATGTATAAGGATGTGAGTAGAATGCAAAGTAAAAGCTTTAAAAGTGTAATATCTGTCATATTGGTTATTTCAATTTTATTTTCATTCTCTTTTGTTTTTTCTGCTTCTGCTGAAACGAAGACAGGATATATAACACATGATTCATTAAGAGTCAGAACATCACCAACAACTGTATCAAATGATAATATTTTAAAGCACAATGGTACAACAATAAATTTGCACACTAATCATATTGTTACGATTATTGAAAAAGTAAAAAGTCCTGATGACGATAATTATCCTAATTGGTACAAAATTAAATTTACTTATAGTGGTAAATCGTACGAAGGTTACGTACCGGTTGATTATGTGAAGGAAAAAGTACAGGATTCACTTGATGGAGTTGTTCTTGATGGTGTACCTGAAATTTATAAAAATTATATAAAAACTATTAAAGCACAGCATCCTGAATGGAACTTTGTATTTTATGATACAGGAATTGAATGGTCAAATCTTTTTACAAAGGATGCACAAGGATTTATCGGTAGAAGTCTTATAGAAAAGACATTTCCACTTTCTTATCGTTCAACTGAATCAGGTGCATACAATTGGCGAACTGATTCTTATATTTCTCAAGATGCCGGCAGATGGTATCAGGCGAATACACAAACAATTGAATATTATATGGACCCAAGAAATTTTATGACTGATGAAAGTATTTTTATGTTTGAGTCATTGGAATATGATGAAAGCTCTCATACTATTTCAGGTGTCAGTGCTATTTTAAAAGGTTCATTTATGGAAAATAGAACCATTGTCAATTTAGAAGGACAAGAAGTTTCATACGCACAGGCATTTATGGATGCTGCGAAAAAATCAGGTGTTAGTCCGTATCATCTCGCTGCAAGGGCACTTCAGGAAGTCGGCACAACCGGTACAAGCGGTTCAGTTAACGGTTCGTCAGGATATTATAACTATTATAATATCGGTGCTAACAGTGGCTCTGACCCTGTTGCAAACGGTTTGAAATATGCGGCTACAACTGATGAAAAATATATGCTTCCATGGAATACACCATACAAGGCCATTGTTGGTGGTTCAATTTGGATTGGTACAGGATATATTGATAAAGGACAAGACACCTTATATTATCAGAAATTTAATGTCGTAAATAAGGTATGGACTCATCAATATATGACTAATATTATGGCTCCTTATCAGGAATCAGAAGATATATATAAGTCATATAAGAGTCTTGATATTCTTGATTTATCTTATGTGTTTGTTATTCCTTATTACAGAAATATGCCTGAAAAGGCTTGTCAATTGCCTGCAAAGAGTAATGCAAGTCCTAACAATTGGTTATCTTCATTGACAGTTCAAGGTTGCTCATTTGAATTTGATGGCGGTAAAACAACAGGGTATTCAGTTACAGTTGCTTCGTCAGTTTCTTCTGTAAATATTACAGCTAAAACAGTCAATTCAAAAGCTACCATTACAGGAACAGGAAAAGTTGAGTTATCAAGTGGAACAAATATTCAGAAGATTGTTGTTAAGGCCGAAAACGGAGATACAAGAACTTATTATATTGATATAATAAGAAGTACAGAAAATAATATTCCGTTAAAGGGCATAAGCCTTGACAAGAATGAATTGTCTTTATTTACCGGTGAGTCTAAAAAATTAACAGTTACATATAATCCGTCAAATACTACTGACAGCAAGTTAGTAACATGGACAACATCCGATTCTTCAGTAGCAACAGTTAAAGACGGTGACGTAATTGCAGTTGGAAAAGGTGAAGCAACTATTACAGCAAAAGTAGGTTCATATACTGCTACTTGTAAGGTAGTTGTTTCTAACAATGTTATTATCGGTGATATTGATGCGGACGGTTATGTTACAATTTCCGATGCACTTTTGATTTTTAAATATAAGACAAACGAAATTTCATTGTCGGCAACTGCACTTAAAGCAGCTGATACTGATAAAAATGGCAATGTAGAGTTAGCCGATGCTTTAAGAATATTCAAATATAAGAGTGGAGAGATTGAATCTCTTTGATAAAAAATAACGGAGGCATTAAAATGTCTCCGTTTTGTGTTTCATATTAAAGATATTTGTTAATAAAGCTGCAAACTGAATTCCAATATAATTCAGGATTTGCACAGGAATTTCTTGCGTGAGGTGAGTTTGGAATGGTAACCTTTTCTTTATCAGCTACACAAGCACCATAAACCTCATCAAGCATTTCATATGGTACGAAGGTATCTTTGTCACCATGTATAAAAATAGTTGGTGTTTTTGATTTTTTTAATTGTTCAACGGAAGATGCCTGTTTAAAATCAAATCCTGAATACAGCTTGTTAATTGTATTTGCACTATACAGAGTAGGGAATGTATGCATTTTGAAATTATTGCGGATTTTATTATCGAATATATCCCAAACTGACGTATAGCCACAGTCTGCAACAGCGGCAATTACATTTGCAGGAAGATTTTCACCTGTTGTCATCATAGTTGTTGCTGCACCCATTGAAACACCGTGTAGAATAATCTTAATATCAGGATTACTTTCAACAAGATAATTTATCCAATCAATTACATCAAGTCTGTCATACCACCCCATTGTAACGACGCCTGATTCGCTGTCTGCGTGACCGTTAAGACTTGGCATAAGAACATTATAGCCCAATTCATTATATTTTTGAGCATAAACACCCATTGAGCAAGGACTTGATGTGTATCCATGAATAACTATTACACAAACATCACTTTTCTTTTCCGGGAAAATATAGTCAGCATGAAGATTTTTATTAAAATTAGATGATTTAATTACAATTTTTTCTTTATCTGCATTTCTGAACCATTCTTTTCCGACTTCCATCATTTTGTTAAGTTTTCTCTTAAGCTCATCGTCTTTTGAGCCACTTGCTATTTTTGCAACTATCGGGTTTTCAATACCTTTTTTTGTAAGAGTTACAAGATAAAAGCAATTACCAATCAAATAATATGTAGCGAGAGCTGATGTTCCGATAATTCCTGCAGTTTTTAATACTTTTTTAGTTGAATCTTTCATAAATATACCTCCCTTTTTTTTATTTTACAACTATTTATTTACAATGTCTATTCTTTTTTTATATATATTGATATTTTTTTCATTTAGTGTTGTTTTATTAAATAAAATCTGTTAAAATAATATGACAAATCAAATATATAAAGGAAAATTTATATGGCTAAAGATTTTACTGTTATGAAAACTTCACTCTTTGGTGGCTTTAAAAAATCAGATGTTCTTAATTTGATTGAACAATTACAGCTTGAAACATCAGATGTAAAAGAGAGTCTTGATATTAAAAGGGAAGAAGTCCTTGATTTAAAAAACAAGATTAATGAGCTTGAGGAAAAACTTAATGAATTTTCAGGTCTTAGTGACAAACTTGCCCAAAAGGAAAAAGAGGTTGTTGAACTTAATGAAAAACTTGAAGCAGCACTTCTTGAAAATAAGCAATTAGCTGAAAGAGCGGTTGAGTTTGACGAAAAGAGTGAAAAACTTCGTCGTGCGGAAAAACAAATCGGGGCAGCATATATTGATGCTCGTCGATATTCAGATGATTTGGTTGAAAATGCAAAAAGCAAAGCAAAGGATATTGGTGCATTTGCATCACAAGATATTAAGCGTGAAGCATCTGAAATTGAGTCCCTTTTAAAAGATGTTGATTCAATATCCAAAAAGTTTAATGCATCTATTGAACAACTTCATAAAGATGTTTATGCATTAAGTTCAAAGCTTAATTCTTCTGCATCGAATCTGTTGAATTTACATACTGATTTATCGGAGCTTGAATCACATAATTTCGATTATGATTCAAATAATGATGATAACGCAAGTGACGATGTAACATATTCTGTTCGTAATGAGGAATATGTTTCAGTTTCATATGATGAGGAGTAATAATGGCTGAATATTATTTTAACACCGGTGAAGTAATAAGTAATATTCAAAATCTCAATGCAGGCGACCGGGTTTTTCTTTCAGGTATAGTTTATACTGCAAGAGATGCTGCTCATAAAAGAATTAAGGAGCTTATTGTTAATAACTCTAATCTTCCATTTGACCTTAAAGATTCTTTTATATACTTCGCAGGTCCAACACCAACACCAAAAGGAATGTCAATCGGTAGTTGTGGTCCGACAACGTCAAGCAGAATGGATGATTTTTCTCCGTTTTTCCTTGATAAGGGCTTAAAGGGTATGATTGGCAAAGGCCCTCGTAATCAGGATGTAATTGATGCCATTGTAAGAAATAATGCCATATATTTTTGTGCAACCGGTGGTGCAGGAGCTTTGGCTTCAAAATGCATTGTCAGTTGTGAAGTAATAGCTTTTGAAGATTTAGGTTGTGAGTCTGTTAAAAAGCTTGAATTTAAAGATTTTTCTTTAATTGTAGGAATTGACAGTAAAGGTAACACAATTTTTTAATTTAGGAGAATTCAGATGCATTCACAGATTTGTGAGTTAAGAAATAAAATTATCGAAAAAGAATTTAGTAAAATGAATCCTATGCAGATGAAAGCGGTCTTGTCAGTAAATGGACCGCTTTTAATTCTTGCAGGTGCTGGTAGTGGTAAAACAACTGTTCTTGTCAATAGAATTGCAAATTTAATTAAATATGGTACTGCGTATGACTCTGATGTTATATCAGGAAGAATTGAAGATGATACATATGATTTAATGAGGTCATATTATAACGGTAATGAATCGGTCTATCCATATATAAAAAATGTTCTTTCATTGGATTCACCAAAACCTTGGGAAATACTCGCTTTTACATTTACAAATAAAGCTGCCAATGAACTTAAAGACAGATTGGCTTTAAGAATTGGTGAAGAAGCTAATGATATATGGGCAGGAACTTTTCACTCAATATGTGTTCGAATTTTGCGCAGAAATGCCGAATTTTTAGGCTTTTCAAAGCATTTCACCATATATGATACTGACGACAGTAAACGCATTATGAAGGATTGTCAGCGACTTCTCAATATTGATGATAAGTTTTTGCCTCATAAGTCAATCCTTGCTGAAATCAGTAAAGCAAAGGATATGCTTGTTCCACCTGAAGAATTTCTCAATTTAAGTAGTGGAAATTACAGAGAAAAGCAAATAGGTGAATGCTACATAAAATATCAGAAGCTTCTTAAAAATGCCGATGCAATGGATTTTGACGATATTATATATTTTACGGTTAAACTTCTTGAAAATCATGCTGAGGTAAGAGAGTATTATCAGAATAAGTTCAAGTATGTTCTTGTTGATGAATATCAGGATACAAACCACGCTCAATTTATGCTTACAAAACTTCTTTCTGAAGGATATAACAATATCTGTGTTGTCGGTGATGACGACCAGAGTATTTACAAATTCCGTGGTGCTACAATTGAAAACATTTTAAGTTTTGAGAAAAACTTTAATAATGCACAGGTTATAAGACTTGAACAGAATTACCGTTCAACACAAAACATTCTTGATGCTGCTAACGCTGTTATCTCAAACAACGAACAGAGAAAAGGTAAAAATCTTTGGACAGCTAACGGAAAAGGTGACAAGATTGTGCTTAATACTCTCGAGGACGAATATTCAGAGGGTAAATTTGTTGCTGATGAAATTATGAAAGGAATGGGTTCAACACGAAAATTCAGTGATTTTGCTGTTCTTTATCGTATGAACTCAATGTCCAACTCAATTGAACGATGTCTTGTCAGAAGCGGTATCCCATACAGAATTATCGGTGGTCACAAGTTCTATGACCGTATGGAAATTAAGGATGCGATTGCTTATCTTTCTGTGATTGCTAACCACGATGATAGTGTTCGTCTTGAAAGAATAATCAATGTTCCAAAGCGTGGTATTGGTGCAACGACAATTGCAACAGCAAAAGAAATTTCTGATGCACTCAATATCAGTCTTTTTCAGGTGTTTAAGACTGCTGATGAATATGAAAAGCTTAAAAGAAGCTCACAAAAGCTTATTGAGTTTACACAGATGATTGAAAGCTTTTCAAAATTGCTCGAGCAGGAATCAATGTCTTCTGTATTTATTTCCTTGCTTAATGAAACAGGATATAAAACATATATTGAAACAACTGAAAAGGAAAAGGCTGAAGAAAGACTTCAGAACCTTGATGAATTGAATTCTAACTTAATCAGATATAATGAAGAAAACCCTGAAGGTGAATTGTCTGATTTCCTTGAAGAAGTTGCATTACTTACAGATATTGATAATTACAACGCTGATAGTGATACTGTTGTTCTTATGACATTACATGCATCAAAGGGACTTGAATTTCCTGTTGTATTTATTCCTGGCCTTGAGGAAGGTGTTTTCCCAGGTATGCAAGCACTTTATGATACATCGGAAATTGAAGAAGAGCGAAGACTTGCATATGTTGGTATTACAAGAGCAAAAGAAAAGCTGTATCTTTTGAATACTCGTTCAAGAATGATATTCGGTTCAACAAAGTATAACAGACCTTCAAGATTTATTGAAGAATTGCCAAAGGAATGTTATGAATCACTTGTTAAACCTAAAACACCAGTCAGAAATAATTTTACACAAAATACTAATAACAATAAACCTGTTACATCAGGCTTTGGCGTTGGTTTTAATTCTTCTGTTAAAAAATCAACAGATACATTTATGGTTGGTGAAACAGTATCACATCGTGTATTTGGTAAGGGTATGATTACATCCTTGAGACCAATGGGTAATGATGTACTTATGGAAATTGCATTTGAAAAAGCAGGTACAAAAAAGATTATGCAAAATATGGGTGCTGTTAAAAAAGTATAAAATTAAGAGGTCGTTTTACGACCTCTTTTTTACTACCAAATAAACGGTATTAAACGATATTTAACTTTTTGTTTGTACTCTTTATAGCCTTGAAGTTCTTTTTCAAGCAATTGTTCTTCGTTTTTAATTCTCTTTGCAATTATAAACGGATATGCAAGGAAAATTATAAATGAGTAAATTGACCCAAGAATTATCGGTATTGCTAAAAATAATAGTAATGTAACAGAGTACATAGGATGTCTTACAATAGAATAAAGACCTGTATCAATGACCTTTTGATTATCTTCAACCTTTATAGTTCTTGATAAATATGTATTTTCACGAAGAACTTCTGCATATAAAGCATATGCTAAAAGAAAAACAAATGATGCAAAAATTGAAACAGTTTTAGGAATTGTGTACCAATTAAATCTTACTCCAAAACCTGCGATAATAAATCCTAAAAGAAACATAAGTCCGCTAAGTTTTACTACAAGTCCTTGTTCACTTTCTTTTTCTTTTGAATCAAGTCTTTTCTTTAACAGTTCAGGATTTTTGAACATCATAACCATTCCTGCAATAAACATTGGAATGAACAGAATGCCCATAAATAACCAACCGTTAAAATATGAAAGTGTTCCTGCAGGTAAAAATATAAATAAACCCACTAAAATAATTCCAAGTGAGAATTTAGTAATTGTTTCAAAAAATAATTTAAAACTCATAGGACACCTTAAATTTCAGAGAATGGATTATAAATATTTTGCTGACTGACATGAATCATATCACGCTGTTGATTATATCGGTAAAAGCTTAAAATAAGACCAATTGAGAAATAAATACATAAGTTTGAAGAACCACCGGCACTGAAAAACGGAAGTGTAATACCGATAACAGGCAAAAGCATTAAACACATACCAACATTGATAATGACTTGTCCTGCTATCATTGCTGCGACACCATAACACATTATTTTAATATTGCCAACATTATCATGTCTGCCTGTATTTATTATTCTCAAGACAATAAATGTTAATATTAAAAGTGCAATAATACAACCTATAAGACCTAATTCTTCACCGATAACTGTAAATATCATATCATTTTCAGCCTCAGGAATTGCGTTAGGAGTCTGTGTTAACGAACCATTAAATAAACCTTGTCCCGTTACTCCACCGCCACCGAGAGCAGCCAGACCTCTTTTTTGCTGATAAATAATATCAGGATAAAGGTCAGGATAAGCAAGAGCTAAAAATCTTTCTTTTTGAATGTTATCAAGTAAAAACATCCACGCAAGAGGCAATGCGGCAACAACTAAAAGACCGCCTGCCAAAAAATAACCCCAATGAAGTCCTGCAATAAATAACATAGCAATAGTAATAATAATAAAAACAAGAGCAGAACCCATATCACCGGTTTTAATAACAAGTCCGATTGGAATTATGGCGTGCAAGCCAAGCTGTAAAATTGAAAAAGGGTGATTGATATTTCCTTTAAGTCTTTCCAAATGAACACCAAAAGTAATAATAAAACCTATTTTAACAATTTCCGATGGTTGGAAATAAATTGAACCGAATTTAATCCATGTTTTAGCATCAGGTCGTTCAAGCGGTCCGACACCGATAGCAAAAAGTAAAACCATAAGACCTATACAAACTAAACCTATAAGTGGTGCTAACTTAATTATAAATTCATAGTCAATAACAGATATAACTAAAGCTATAAATATACCTGCACAAATGGCAGCCACCATAACAATGAAATCTCGTGAGAACATTCCACCATCACTTACTGTCCATTTAGTTGCACTTAAAACAGCAACAGAACCAAATGCTGATGCTAAAATACATAATAGCAGTAAGGTTTTGTCTGTTTCTTTTATAAAGTGTTTAATTTCTTTAAAAACTTGTTTCATTTTATATTTTCCTTAATTGCATTGTTAATTTTTTCTCTTGTTTCTAACATCCATTCATCAGAATGAGGATAATTTGAAAATGTGATTGTATTCTTGCAATCATTTTCAATAATTTTTAAGCAATATTCTTTGTTTGTAAGCTTAGCAAGTGCATTTAATGCTGCCATATCCTGTAAACCATCATAAAATATCTTTAATCTTATTGAATGATTTGCAGTACCATCTTTTGCAGGGTAAACAACATAACTGTCACCTGAAGGGAATTTACCACCTGCATCACTTACTTTGTATGGGTCAATAAGTTCCTTCGATAATTGAGTATAATAAAAATTATATCCCCATTGTAAAAAGCCTTTGACATCATATTTGAACAATTGATAACCGATAACCCTTGTTCTTATTGAATCATTACAAAAGAATCTGTTTGAAACATATTTTTTGTTTTGAGCACTGCAATAATATGTCCACAATTCATTTGTTTTTCCAATAAATTTATTAATATGGTCATTAGATGGAATTGGTGTTGTAACAATTCCTAATCTATAATACCAGATATCAGACAATGCATCTACAATTTTATATCCCTTAAACAATTTATGTATGAGTTTTGATGCTTTTGTATATGAATGTAAAGCATATAAGTTAGGTTCATCACTTACATGAAGAATAATGTATTCTTTTAAATTGTTTTTTTCGATAAATAACTTTAATTCGATTGAAAATTCAGAAAGAAACTGTTTGTATTCTTTTGAATCTGACTTTGTCTGCCAACCAAATATTCGCTTGTATTCACCGTCAACTGTAGCCATAATTTTTGGTGCATGATGAGCTCCCCATTGTGTGAAAAAGTGTGACAATTCAAAATATGTTATACCACATTCTTTTGCCATTTTTATCCAATAGGATAATTTATTAAAATCAAATGAGTACTGACCATTTTTGATTGTGACATCAACTAATTGAACAGTTGGTCTTTCTTTTCCTACTTCAGTATCAAGAGGTGGTGTAAAAATAGGTGTCAAAACACAATTCATACCATACTCATTTGCTGTTTTCAAAAAGTTTCTTGTAATTCTCCAATATTCATCAGAAAATGCTTCAATATTATAATATGACATCAAACAATCTGTATGAAACCATGAAGTGTATATAAAATCTTTGAAATCAAGCTCACAATCGATAATTTCAACCTGTAATGATTTAGTAGCAAGAATATCATTGTCAGCAATAACTGAAATGATGATTTCGTATGTTCCAATAAATGTTCCATCAGGAATTAATTCAACCCAGAAAACATTGGTACCTTTTTTGACTTGAACTAATTTTTCCAAAGGTAATAACAAATCAGGATAATATCCGTCATCACTGAATCTATAATAATCGTCAGCATCCTTTGCCATAGGATAATCAGATTTAATATGTTCAACGGAAAATAATTTAATATTATCAATTTTTGATGAAACAGATAAGCAACCTATAAAATCTTCATTACATTCAACTGCAACCTGAAAAGATTTTTTCTCGTTTTTAAGCATAGAAAATCCTTTATAGTCACAGACAGGCAATTTATCGTTATGATATATTTTTTCAAGAGGAGATAAAAGCTTTATCGAAACTGATTTATCCATAAAAATTCACCTCATAACATTTATTATAAAATTTTATCCTATTTTAATAAATTTGTAAAGGTCTGTAATTTTAATATTATTTTTTCTTGCTTAATTTGTATATAAGTGGTAAAATAAATTGTTAAGTTATCCAATGAAGGTGAATTGCTTGAAAAAAAGAGAAGATGTCAGAAATATTGCGATTATTGCGCACGTTGACCACGGTAAAACAACACTTGTTGATGAGTTGTTAAAACAGGGTGGTATTTTCAGGACTAACGAAGTTGTTCAGGACAGAGTTATGGACTCAAACGACCTTGAACGTGAAAGAGGAATTACAATTCTTTCAAAAAACACTTCCGTAAACTATAAAAATTATAAAATAAACATTGTTGATACTCCGGGACACGCTGACTTTGGCGGCGAGGTTGAACGAATTTTAATGATGGTTGACGGTGTTCTTTTACTTGTTGACGCTTTCGAAGGCTGTATGCCACAAACAAGATTCGTTTTAAAGAAAGCACTTGGACTTAATAAAAAAGTGCTTGTTGTTGTAAATAAAATTGACAGACCAGGTGCAAGACCTGATGAAGTCATTGACGAAGTTCTTGATTTGTTTATTGAATTAGGTGCAAGTGATGAACAGATTGAATTCCCTGTTATTTATGCATCCGCAAGAGACGGTTATGCTTCATTTGATTCAACTGTAAGAGAAGGTGATATGCGTCCGTTATTCGATGCTATTATCGAAAATATTGAACCGCCTGTCGGTGATTCTGATGCACCTTTACAAGTTCTCTTTTCAAGTCTTGATTATGACGATTATATTGGTCGTATCGGTGTTGGACGAGTTGAAAGAGGTACAATTAACAGAAATGATTCATTGGTTTTATGCAAAGCTGATGGCAGTGAAGAAAATGTTCGTGTTTCTCGTCTATATCAGTATGACGGTTTAAAGCGAGTTGAAGTTGATTCAGCACAAGTAGGTGATATTATCTGTATTTCCGGTATTACTGATTTAAACATCGGTGAAACCTTGTGTTCACCTGAATGCGTTGAACCGTTACCGTTCATTAAGATTGATGAACCAACAATTTCAATGAATTTTATTGTTAACGACAGTCCGTTTGCAGGTAAAGAAGGTAAATTCGTTACGTCAAGAAATCTTCGTGACAGACTTTTTAAGGAAGTTGAAACAAATGTAAGTATGCGTGTTGAAGAAACCGATTCAACGGATACGTTTAAGGTTTCCGGTCGTGGTGAATTGCATTTGTCAATTCTTATTGAAACAATGCGAAGACAGGGCTATGAATTTCAGGTTTCTCGTCCGAAGGTTATTACCAAAATGATTGATGGTGTTCTTTATGAACCGATTGAGTTGCTTATTATTGAAGTTCCTGAAGAATATGTCGGTTCTGTTATGATGAAAATCGGTTCTCGTCGTGGCGAGCTTGAGAATATAGGCACTCGTGACGGTGGAACGACACATCTTGAATTTAAAATTCCTGCGCGTGGTCTTATCGGCTATCGTTCGGAATTTTTGACCGACACTAACGGAAACGGTATTATGAATAATCTTTTTTCAGGTTATGAGCCATTCAAAGGTGATATTGAAACTCGTGAAAGAGGTTCAATTGTTGCCCACGAAACAGGTGAAAGTACTGCATACGGATTATTCAATACTCAGGACAGAGGTCGTCTTTTTATCGGACCGGGTGTTCCCGTATATGAAGGTATGATTGTTGGTGAATGTTCAAAGAACGATGATTTGACTTGTAACATTTGTAAGACAAAGCATCTTACAAATACTCGTGCTTCAGGTTCTGACGATGCTTTACGCCTTGTTCCGCATACTGTTTTAAGTCTTGAACAATCAATGGAATTTATTAAAGACGACGAATTGATGGAAGTAACTCCTGTAAGCATAAGATTAAGAAAAACTATTCTTTCAAAAGACTTAAGACTTAAACAACAGTTCAAGAAAAACTGATTGAAAGGAGATGATACTCTGAAAGGAATGAAAATCGGTATTGACTTCGGTTCTTATTCTCTTAAAATTTTTGCTGAGGGTAAAGGAATCGTTGTTGATGAACCATCTATCGTTGCGATTGAGAGTCTTAGTGGTAATCCTATTGCATTTGGACTTGCAGCAGACAATGTTTATGGTCGTTGCGGTGACGATATAGAAATATCAAAAGTAATAAAAAAAGGTATCGTCTCTGACTTTGTTATGGCTGAAAGAATGTTGAGATACTATCTTCAGCGAGTTTGCGGAAACAGAATATATAAACCGAATATTATTCTTTCTCTACCATCAAATATATCTAACCTTGAAAAGAAAATTTTTCTTGATATTGTCACTTTAGCAGGTGCAGGACGAGTTTGTATGGTTGACGGAATTCTTGCTTCTGCAATTGGCTGTGGCGTTGCAACCGATAAGCTTGGCGGACGAATGGTAATTGATATTGGTCATAATATTACGGAAATTGCCATTGTTTCATTAGGTGGCGTTGCTGCAAAAGGTATGATAAGAAAAGGCAGCTATGAAATAGATAAGGCTATTATTAACCATTTAAAAAGAGACAGAGACATTCTAATCGGTCCTCATACTGCAAGAGAGATAAAAAATAAAATCACTACTGCAATTGACCGTAAATGTGAAACAGCATTATTTGCTTCAGGTAAAAGCTGTCTTGATAATTTACCAATATCATTTGAGGTTACATCAACAGAAATTTTTCCGTATATTGATGAACAGATAAATCTAATTATTAAGGAAATTCACAATGAAATTTTAAATGTTTCTCCTGACCTTTTGGCTGATTCTGCCGACCACGGGATATTACTTTGTGGTGGTGGCTCACTTATATTTGATATTGCACAAAGGTTATCTGATGAGCTTGACATAAGATGTGAAGTTGTCCCTGAACCTTGCCTTTCAAAAATTAAAGGTCTCGGAACGCTGATGTCAGACGAGAAAATGTTAGATAACAACGGATATCGTTTCATCTTTAAGGATGAAATTAAAAATAGAAAATAATTTATGGGGGTATTCTTATGAAAAAATTATTAAAGTCAGTAATTGCTGTTGCTCTTTGTGTATGTCTTGTGATACCAATGTTTTCACTTGTATCATTCGCAGAAGAAAACTATGATTCAGTAGCAGAATATGTTGAAGCATCTGACACAGGTGTTGAGGTTAATGAAAATTTAGAAAGAGATAAGTTTTTATATAACCTTCTTAATAAAGTCAGCAACTTCCTTATCAATAATGTTGTTGCAAAGGCTTTAGGTGTAATTGTTCCTGACTCATATGCTGTGCTTGATTATGAAGAATTTGATATCAATTCTTATGAGAATTTCTATGCCGGTATGGACGAATTTATTGACGAGCCACAAGGAGATAAGGTTTGGAGTCTCGGTTACGGTAAAGCATCTGTTTTACCTGAAAATTTTGGTGAAAAATCATATGCCAAAGGTGCTTATATTCCATATGTTTATGGTAACGAAATGTATAAGGATGATGACGGCAACTACGAAGATTTGATGGCAAGAGTTATCGTTCTTAACGATGGTTCAGGTCGTGGAAATGTCTTATTTATTTCAATTGACGCAATGGGACTTGCAAACTCTGATGTAAGAGTTATCCGTGAAGGATTAAAAGAAATTGCAGAAAAGAATGATATAGTTAGTATCAATGTTTCTTGTACTCATATTCACACAGGTATTGATTCACAAGGTGTTTGGACAGACCCTATCGGTTGTCTTCTTAACAATACACTTACAGACAGCGTAAAATACGGTGTTCCTCGTGATTTTATAGATTCATTAGTTTCAGGTACAAAGAAAGCTGTTGAAGCCGCTTTAGCAGATATGACAACAGGTAAGATGTACTATTCTTCAGTTGATGTTGATGATTACATTTTTGACAGAACTGCACCAATTTCTTATGACCCGAATCTCTATAAACTTGAATTCGTTCCGTATGCAAAGAGTAAAACACCAACGATTATTGCAACATACGGTTGTCATCCGGAATCAGCAAGTTTTGACTGGAATCAGGACGAAAGCGACCCATTGAATCTTGATAGAAAATTCTCTGCAGATTTTATCTGGTACACAGAAAAGCTTTTGAATTCAGCTGGTTACAACTTTATTTTCATTCAGGGAAACGTTTCAACAGTTTCATCATCAAGAAGTAATTCAAACGACGGACTTGACGGTTCAGCACATTATGGCTGTATGAGATACGGCTACGAAATAGGTTATCTTCTTCTCGGTATGAATATGAGCAAGTCAGAAAGAATTGCCCTTAATGAAAAAACAGGGGATAAGCTTGAAATTGCAAAATATAATGGTCAGGAAGATTATTCTGTATGGTATGATGAGATTCCGACTGTAAAGAAGGAAGAAGTAAAGCCTGTTCTTAATATTAAGTCTGTTCAGTTTACAGTTCAGATTGAAAATAATCTTATTGCATTACTTGGTAAAACATCAATTGCTGATAACCTTGTTCTTAAAGACAACAGAGGTAATTATTATACTGTTACAGAAGTTGGTTATCTTGAAATCGGTGACAATATGAAGGTTTATATGAGTCCCGGTGAAACATTTGGTGAGCTTCTTTTCGGTGGTAGCGGTGCTGAAGGATTCCCAATGCTTCCAATCAGAGAATACACAGGTGAAGATATTATCATTATGGACCTTATGAATGATGCTGCAGGTTATGTTGCAAACGAAGCAAACTATGTAATGGCAGGTTATCAGTACAACGAGCTTACAGGCGGATTTGATAGTGATACTTGGTGTCTTATTTCCTACGGTAAACACGCAGGCACAACATTTATTAAGAATTTCTATGAAATTTATGATAGTGTAAGATAATAAAAAAATTAAGGAACAGTTCGTACGAGCTGTTCCTTTTTGTATCCGATTTTTAAAAACCAATTTCTTGTGCAGTTTGTTTTAAGAAATCACAGGAATCGATAAATGCTGTTCTTTCGTTTTCTTTTAAATCAAGAACAATAATATCTTCAACACCGTTTCTGCCGATTATTGCAGGTAATCCTGCATAAACATCCTTTATACCATATTGTCCGTCAAGCATAACTGATACTGTCAACGCACTTTTTTCATCACCGAAAATTGCTCTGACAATTCTTACAAGTGCCATACCGATACCATAATATGTTGCAGTTTTTGCTTTAATTATTTCCTGTGCAGCACCTGTAACATCTTTACTTATTTTATATAAATCTTCAAATGAAAATTTGCCGTTTGATGAGTCTATGATATCATATACTCTTTTGGTTGTAATGTAAGCTTGTGACCAAGGAACGATTTCGCTGTCGCCATGCTCACCAATAACATATGCGTGAACATTTCTTGGGTCGATTGAAAAATAATCACCAAGCAAATAGCGAAGTCTTGCTGTATCAAGTGTTGTACCGCTACCGATAACGCGGGATGGGTCAAAGCCTGATAATTCAAGTGTGATTTTTGTCATAATATCAACAGGGTTTGTTGCAACAAGGAAAATACCGTCAAATCCACTTTGAACAATTGGCTCAATAATTGATTTGAATACTTCATAGTTTCTTTTTAAAAGTGCAATTCTTCCTTCACCGTCTTTTTGTGCAACACCTGCAGCAATAACGACAATATCAGCATCGTGGCAGTCAGAATATTCACCTGCATAAATTAACATATTTCTTTTTGCAAAAGGAAGACCGTGATTAAGGTCCATAGCTTCTCCTTTTGCTTTTTCTTTGTTAACATCAATAAGCACAAGCTGGTCACATTCGCCACTATTTAAAAGAGCATATGCAAAGCTCATTCCAACGAAACCTGTACCAACAAGAGCAACCTTTTTTAAATCTCCGTTTTTCATTTGTTTCATCCTTTATTTTATGATAATTTTATATTTTTTTAACCAATAGTTTATTTGTATGAAATAAGCTATCGTTTGTGGAGTTGTCATCAACTGACCATACCAAGGTTCATTCTTATCTGTATTCAGTAGTTTTTCCAACTCGCTCTTTTTTATAAATGTTAACACAGGAGATGATGGATTTTCAATAACTTCTTTTAATTTTTCTGAAACAATTTGCAAGTATTTCGGATTATGAGTTTTTGGATATGGACTTTTCTTTCTCCAAAGCACTTCTTCGGGCAAGAAATCTTCCATAGCTTTTCTTAAAAGTCCTTTTTCGTATGAATTAAAATCTTTATATTCCCAAGGTACAGAATAAAGATATTCGGCAATTCGATAATCACAAAAAGGTACTCTTACCTCAAGTCCGTTATACATACTCATTCTGTCTTTTCTGTCGAGAAGTGTCTGCATAAACCAATCAAGGTTAAGCTTCATCATTTCTTTCATTCTTGACTCAAGAGGCGATAAGTCATCAATTTTTGATGTGTTGATAATTGTATCTTTATATTTTGAATATACAAAATTCCCTGCATCAGGTAACTTAATATCATCTTTTATGAAAGATTTTCTGTATGATGTTGTCTGTGACCAAGGGAAACCGTTTATTGCCCTGATATCTTTATCTCTGTACCAAGGATAACCACCAAAAATTTCATCTGCACATTCACCGGAAAGTGCAACTGTACAATGGTTTTTTATTTCTTTACAGAAAAGTAAAAGTGACGAATCAACATCGGCCATTCCCGGCAAATCTCTTGCATCAACTGCCATATAAAGAGCATCTGCAAGGTCTTGATTATTTAAAGTTATTAAATGATGTTCACATTGTAAGTAATCTACCATTTTGTTGATAAATTCATTATCATTATTAGGTTGAAATTTACTTGATTTAAAGTATTTGTCATTATCTTCATATGTTACCGAAAAAGTCGTTAGTTTTTTACCTTGTTCATTCAAATGACTATTGGCAATTGAGGAGATAATGCTTGAATCAAGACCACCTGATAAAAATGTCCCTACAGGAACATCAGAAACCAATTGTCTTGTTATTGCATCTTTAACGAGAAATCGAACTTTTTCAACTGTTTCATCAAAGTTATCAGTATGCTCTTTATCCTTTAAAGTCCAGTATTTTCTTATTTTAATTCCGCATTTATTATAATACCCGCAACAAGCAGGCTTAAGTTCATTTATATTCTTAAAAACACCACAACCTGGCGTACGACCTGGCCCTATAAACATAATTTCAGCAATTGAATTTTCGTCAATTACAGGCTCAACAAATTTATGTTCAAGTAATGCTTTGATTTCAGAACCAAATATAAACGAATCATTAACAATAGTATAAAAAAATGGTTTTACTCCAATTCTGTCTCTTGCAAAAAACAGATATTGTTCTTTTTCGTCCCATATAGCAAAGGCAAAAATTCCGTTGAACTTATTAACACAGTCTTCTTTCCATTGAACATAAGCCTTCAATATTACTTCTGTATCAGAATTTGTACAGAAATTATGACCTGACATCAACAATTCATTTCTTACTTCATCTGTATTATAAAGTTCACCATTATAAACAATTGTGTATTTATATTCACCATATTTTACTGTCATTGGCTGAATACCGTTTTCAATATCAATAACAGCAAGTCGCGAATGTATCAAAGCAATATTATCATTTAAAAATATTCCTTTCTGGTCAGGACCACGCGGTTCAAGTACCTTCTGCATTTTTAAATACGAGTCTTTATTTTTAATAACAGCTTGGGAATAACATACTTCACCTGCAATACCACACATAAAATCACCTCAAAAATTTTGCTTCATAATAGAATATGATTTTTAAAATTAAAAATACTTAAATTTCATTTGATAATTTTAAATGATATGATATTATATAAACAAATATTTAATATTGTAGGTGTAAATATGGATATAAGAGAAAAAATGCACAGTGGTGATTTGTATCTTTCAATGGATGAGGATATTTTTAACGAACAACTTACATATCTTGAAAAATTATATGATTTTAATGTAACAAGACCGCTTGAACAAGAAAAGCGAACTGAAATGCTTAAAAATATGTTTGCCGAAATAGGTGAAAATTGTTATATTGAACCACCGTTGCACGCGAATTGGGCAGGTAAAAATGTACATTTCGGTAAAGGTGTTTATGCTAATTTTAATCTTACTCTTGTTGACGATACACATATCTATGTGGGTGATTATACAATGCTTGGCCCTAATGTTGTTTTAGCAACCGCAGGACATCCTATTTTGCCTGAACTCCGACCACTTGCATATCAGTATAATATGCCGATACACATCGGTAAAAATTGTTGGCTCGGTGCAGGAGTTATCGTATTACCGGGTGTAACAATCGGCGATAATTCAGTAATAGGCGCAGGAAGTATTGTTACAAAAGATATACCTGCGAATGTGGTTGCCGTCGGTAACCCGTGCAAAGTCTTACGCGAAATCAACGACCACGACAAAGAATATTACTTTAAGGATAGGAAGATTGAATTATGATTAACAAAATTAATCTTAAAAATGAAGTAAATTCAATTTTCAATTTGTTTGAATATAAAGAAATTTGCAAATTAAACAATCATATATTAAATGTTCTAAAAGCTGAAGACAGAACACTCGAGTTTCATTCACACGAATTTTCTGATGAATTATTCTATTGTATTGAAGGTGAGTTTGACATTGAATTTATAGATGGAAAAATTCATCTTTGTGAAGGTGATTTAATTTTAATTCCTAAAGGAGTTTTACATAGACCGGTTTGTACAAGTCTTGTTAAATGTCTTCTTATTGAATTAAATGGCACATTAGATGAAAGCAATACCGGTGGATGTTATAAAAAATAGTCGCAATTTCTGCGACTATTTTTTATGTAATATCAACTATCGTCAATTCATTTTCTTTTACTTTGAATTTAACCTGAAACTCGCCATAACTCATACCGTAAATTTTTTCGCTATCATTTTGATATGATGGGCGAGGGTCATGCTTTAATGTTTCAAACAATCCGTCAACCATATCAAACGGTATTTTCATTAAAAGCTCGTCGCTACATTTGATTTCAAGTTTTCCGTTAATATCATCAAGTGCAAAACCATTTGTTGCGTCAGGCCGACTATCTGTATATGGCAAATATGGTTTAATGTCAATAATCGGAGTTCCGTCCATAAGGTCAGCACCTGTTACATAAAGAATATTTCTTTTGTAACTGAAATCTGTTTTAATAAGTTTAACACAGGATATGCCGATTCTGTTAGGTCTGAATGGTGAACGACTTGCAAATACACCAACTTTTTTGTTTCCACCGAGTTTTGGAGGTCGTACTGTTGGTTTGATATGCTTTTTATTGACATCAGAAAAGTACCATATTAACCATATATGTGAAAATTCTTCAATTCCTTTAAAATAATTCGGGTCTTTATAATCACTTTCAAATACGACTTTTGAAATAACTGATTCAGACAATCCGCTTTGTCGCGGAATACCGAATTTTTCCTTGTAATTATTTTCGATATAAGCAATTGGTTCAATATAAATTCTTCCCATGATTTTCACCTCGAATTTAATTTATAATATCATATTTGAAAAATTTTTTCTATACTGTTGTATTTTTTGAAAAATATGGTAGAATAATATTACAAAAAACACAAGGAGTGATTTTAATGGAACTTAAGGGTTCAAGAACAGAAGCTAATCTTATGACTGCGTTTGCAGGTGAGTCACAGGCAAGAAACAAATACACATATTATGCATCAAAAGCTAAAAAAGACGGATATGTTCAGATAGCACAGATTTTTGAAGAAACTGCTAATAATGAAAAAGAACACGCAAAAATATGGTTTAAGCTTCTTCACGACGGTGGTGTACCTACAACAGTTGAAAATCTTAAAGACGCTGCTGCAGGTGAAAACTATGAGTGGACAGAGATGTATGCTGAATTTGCAAAGGTAGCAAAGGAAGAAGGCTTTGACCATATTGCTGCTCTTTTTGAAATGGTTGCAAAAATTGAAAAGGAACATGAAGAAAGATATAAGAAATTACTTGCAAATATTGAAGGTGGTCTTGTATTCTCTCGTGACGGTGATATGATGTGGATTTGCTCTAACTGCGGTCATGTTCATATTGGTAAAGATGCACCTGAAATTTGCCCTGTTTGTGCACATCCAAAGGCATATTTCATGATGAAGGCAGAGAACTATTAATTTCAACAAAAAGTGAGGTTTTTTGACCTCACTTTTTTGCATATATTGTACTTTGATTTTATTGACATACAACATCTAAATATGTTACTATATTAAGGAACGAATTTTCGGTTTTAATGGGTGATGAAATGAAAAAACTGATTACTAATTCTACAATTTATTACAATTCAGAATTTGTTAAAAAAGATATTTTAATCGAAGACGGAATAATTGCCGAAATTTCTGACCATATTGCGCCTGATTGCGCTGATTTTGTCTATATTTTTAAAGGTTGCTTTGTTTTTCCCGGTTTTACAGATGTACATGTGCATCTACGTGAACCGGGTTTTTCATATAAGGAAACTATTAAAACAGGTACCCTTGCATCCGCTCACGGTGGTTATACATCAGTTTGCTCAATGCCTAATTTGAACCCTGTTCCTGATAGTGTTCAACATCTTAACGAACAAATTGAAATTATTAAAAAAGATGCTGTAATTAATGTTTATCCTTATGCTTCAATTACTGTTAATCAAATGGGTGAAAAACTTTCTGACATGTCAGAAATGGCTGATTTGTGTATCGCGTATTCTGATGACGGCAGAGGAGTTCAGAGTGATGAAATGATGCTTGAAGCAATGAAAATTGCAAAAGCAAATAATAAAATGATTGTTGCCCATTGTGAAGTTAATGATTTACTTGATGGTGGATATATACATAAAGGCAAATATTCTCTTGAACATAACCACAGAGGAATTTGTTCTGAAAGTGAATGGAAACAAATTCAACGCGATATTGAGCTTGTAAAACAAACAGGTTGCTCATATCATGTGTGTCATATTTCTACAAAAGAAAGTGTTGAGCTTATTCGTCAGGCTAAAAAAGATGGTGTTGACATAACTTGTGAAACTGGACCACATTATCTTGTCCTTTCTGATAAGGATTTACAAGAAAATGGCAGATTTAAGATGAATCCACCATTACGTGACGAAAGTGACAAAGAAGCACTTATTCAAGGTGTCCTTGACGGTACAATTGATATGATTGCAACTGACCACGCACCACATAGTGCTGAGGAAAAATCAAAAGGCCTTGAAAAAAGCAACATGGGTGTCGTTGGTATTGAAACTGCATTTCCTGTTATGTACACATATTTTGTTAAAACAGGCAAAATTACACTTAAAAAGCTTATGGAATTACTTTCAGTAAATGCCAATAAGAGATTTAATATTGGTAGTAGCATTGAAATCGGTGTAAAAGCTAATTTAACAGTTTTTGATTTGAATGAAAAATATATAGTAAACCCTGATGATTTTTTTTCAATGGGTAAAAGTACACCGTTTGAAGGCACAGAAGTTTATGGTAAATGTAAAATGACAATTTGTAACGGAAATATTGTATGGGAGGAAAAATAATGTATCAGGGAATATACAAAATAAAATCAAATGTTCAGTTGACCGACAGTATTTTTGAAATGGTTTTACTCGGTGATACATCATCAATTACTGCATCTGGTCAGTTTATAAATATTAAACTTGACGGTTTCTACCTTCGCAGACCTATTTCAATCTGCGATTATGATGAAACTACAATTACAATTATTTATAAAGTAGTTGGTGAAGGCACTAAGGTAATGAGCAAGATGGTTACAGGTGAACGACTTGACGTTCTTTGTGGTCTCGGTAATGGCTTTGATACATCAAAGTCAACGGACAAGCCTGTACTTATCGGCGGTGGCGTTGGTGTTCCACCAATGTTTAATCTTTGTAAAAAACTTATTTCAGAAGGCAAAGATGTTACAGTTATTCTTGGCTTTAATAAAAAAGACGAAATTTTCTATGAAGATGAATTCATAAAGCTTGGTGCAGATGTAAAAGTAACTACTGTTGATGGTTCTTATGGTATCAAAGGTTTCGTTACAGATGCACTTAAAGAAATAAATTACTCATATTTCTTTACTTGTGGTCCAATGCCGATGTTTAAGGCTATTGAATCAGTTGCCACAACAAGTGGTCAGTACAGCTTTGAAGAAAGAATGGGCTGTGGATTCGGTGCATGTATGGGTTGCTCCTGCAAGACAAAATACGGTAACAAGAGAATTTGTAAAGATGGTCCCGTGCTTGAAAGAGAGGAAATAATATGGTAAACACAAAAGTTAATTTTCTCGGTATTGAAATAGATAATCCGATTATTCCTGCAAGTGGTACATACGGTTTCGGATATGAATTTGCAGAGCTTTATGATATAAATATTCTTGGTACTTTTTCATTCAAAGGTACAACAAAAGAACCTCGTTTCGGTAATCCTACACCAAGAATTGCCGAATGTAATGCAGGTATGATAAATTCTGTTGGGCTTCAGAATCCCGGTGTTGATAAAGTAATCAGTGAAGAATTGCCAAAGCTTGCAAAGGTGTTTAATAAGCCTGTAATGGCAAATGTAAGTGGTTTTTCTGTTGATGAATATGCTTATACTTGCGAAAAAATCAATGCTTGTGAACAGGTCGGTTGGATTGAAGTTAACGTTTCTTGTCCTAATGTTCATAATGGGGGTATGAGTTTTGGTACAGAACCTGCTGCAGTTGAAAAAGTGGTTAAAGCAGTTAAAGCTGTGACAACAAAGCCAATTATTATTAAGCTTTCACCTAATGTTACAGATATTGTTTCAATTGCAAAAGCTGCTGAATCAGCAGGTGCAGACGGAATTAGTCTTATCAATACATTACTTGGAATGAGAATTGATGTAAATCGTCGTCAGCCTGTTATCGCTAATAAAATGGGTGGTTTTTCAGGTTCAGCAATTTTTCCTGTTGCTGTCAGAATGGTTTATCAGGTTTATGATGCAGTTAAAATACCGATTATCGGTATGGGTGGTGTTTCAACTGCAAAGGATGTAATTGAGCTTATGATGGCAGGTGCTACTGCAGTTCAGGTTGGTGCAGCAAATCTTGTTGACCCGTTTGCTTGTAAGATAATTATTGATGAATTACCGAATGAATTGGCTAAAATAAATGTTAAAGATATAAATGAAATTATAGGAGGCGCTCACTAATGGGTAAAGACGTAATTATTGCTTGTGATTTTGCGAGCAAAGAAGATGTAATGAACTTCCTTGATAAATTCACAGGAAGAAAACCATTTGTAAAAATTGGTATGGAACTATATTATGCTGAAGGTCCATCAATCGTAAAAGAAATCAAAGCAAGAGGACATAAAATTTTCCTTGACCTTAAGCTTCATGACATTCCAAATACAGTTAAAAAATCAATGGCTGTTCTTTCGAATCTTGATGTTGATATGACAAACCTTCACGCAGGTGGTGCTATTCCAATGATGGAAGGTGCTCTCGAAGGCCTTACTCGTCCTGACGGTACAAGACCTATGCTTATTGCTGTTACACAGTTAACATCAACAAGTCAGGAAGTAATGGAAAGAGATTTACTTATCAAAGAACCAATTGATGAAGTTGTTATGCACTATGCAAGTAATGCTAAAACAGCAGGTCTTGACGGTGTTGTTTGTTCACCGCTTGAGGCTGATAAGGTTCACAACAGATGTGGTAAGGATTTCGTAACTGTTACACCTGGTATTCGTTTTGCTGATGGTGATATCGGTGACCAGGTTCGTGTTATGACACCTGCAAAAGCTAAGGAAGCAGGTTCTGACTATATTGTTGTCGGCAGACCTATTACCGCAGCTAGTGACCCTGTTGCAGCATATGAAAGATGCGTTGCAGAATTTTGTGATTAATTAAAGGAGAATAAAAATGGAAGCATATAAAAGAGAGTTTATACAATTTTTAGAAGGTGCAGGAGTTCTTAAATTTGGTGACTTTACTGCTAAATCAGGTCGTAAAATTCCTTATTTCGTAAACGCAGGTATGATTAAGACAGGCGACCAGATTACAAAGATGGGCGAATTTTACGCTAAGGCTTATTTTGACAAGCTTGGTAAGAAGGAAGCTGTACTTTACGGTCCTGCTTATAAAGGTATTTCATTGTCAATTTCTGCAGCAGTTGCACTTTCAAAGGATGGTCTTAATGTTCCATTCTTCTTTAATCGTAAGGAAGTAAAGGACCACGGTGAAGGCGGTACATTCGTTGGTTATGTTCCACAAGCCGGTGAAGAAATTGTAATCATTGAAGATGTTATCACAGCGGGCACTGCTATACGTGAATCAATGGAAATTCTTAAGAATCTTGATGGTACAAAAGTAATTGCAACATTTATTATGGTTGACCGTAAGGAAAAAGGTCAGTCTGAAAAAGGTGCTATGCAGGAAATTGAAGAACAATTCGGTTTCCCTGTATATTCAGTAGTTGATGTTTATGACATCATTGAATACCTTTCTGAAGATGAAGCTAACAAAGAAAATGTTGATAGAATTAAAAAGTACCTTGAAGTAAATGGTGCTAAATAATAAGGAAGATATATTATGAGAAGTCTTATTGATATTCAAGAACTTACAGTTAATGAGATTGATGAGCTTATTACTGTTGCTAATGATATAATTGATAATCCTGAAAAATATTCAGAAAAATGTAAGGGTAAAATTCTTGCTACACTTTTCTTTGAACCATCAACAAGAACAAGACTTAGTTTTGAATCAGCTATGTATAATTTAGGCGGCAATGTTCTTGGTTTCTCTGAAGCTCAAAGTTCTTCATCTGCAAAAGGTGAGAGTGTTGCCGATACAATTCGTACTGTTGGATATTATGCAGATATTATTGCAATGCGACATCCTAAGGAAGGTGCACCAATGGTTGCATCTATGAACACTGATATTCCTGTTATCAACGCAGGTGATGGTGGACACCAGCACCCAACACAGACTTTAACAGACTTGTTAACGATTCGTTCCCTGAAAGGTCGTCTGGATAACATTACCATCGGTCTTTGTGGCGACTTGAAATTTGGTCGTACCGTACACTCTTTGATTGAAGCTTTGACACGCTATACAGGTGTGAAGTTTGTACTGATTTCACCAGATGAACTTCGTATTCCAGATTACATTCGCGAAGATGTACTCCGCGAAAATGGTCATGAATTTAAAGAAATGACTCGTTTAGAAGACGCTCTGCCAGAACT
>JAZNZX010000006.1:0-5809 GCA_045595185.1 Candidatus Fimenecus sp.
AGAATACATAGACCCGTTTACGGGTAACAAGTAAAAAGCCTTTGCAGAAGGTAGTCGTAGGGTACGCCTTGAGGCGATGCCAGTATCATAGGGCTTTGCCCGCATATGAAGAACCCCCGGCTTAGCCGGGGGGTTACTATTGTTTTTTCAAATTATAATTTATCGGGATGATTAAGGCTTAGTGTCATTCTGAGGAACAAAGTGACGAAGAATCTCTGTTAGTTGATATGTCACTATTTGAGAGATTCTTCGCTCACGCTCAGAATGACATATCTCATTAATTGTTTTGTTCGATAAACTCCAATTTATATGCATAAGCAAGAAATTTTTGCATACAATAATATTGGTAAAATTTTTTTATTGACAAAAAATCATTTTTTGTTATAATATCCATTGAAGACTCGGCTTTTATGGAAAGTCTGACAGGGAGAACGCGTCACCGACTGAAAGCGTGTTTGAGATGAGTAGTAAGCTTCGGGAACACTTCAAGTGCAATACTAATTTAATATTAAAAGAGGATATGCATTTTGTGTATCAATGCGGGTGGCACCGCGGGTATTTATTGTTAATTACTCGTCCCGGGAATATTTTAAGTATTCCCGGGGCTTATTTTTTTACTCGGGAATAGGGTGACAGAGATAATCCAAATCTGCCTTTAAACGGCTATTTTTAAGCCTTTTCGGCATTTCGGATTTGAAAGGTTGTCACCTTCCTACACCCTCAATACCAAAAATCCAATAAAAATATCTCGTTTTAAGGTCGAAGATTTTTTACAGTGAGGATTTTTGGCAAGACGAGGCACAAAACGGAGCAAATCCTTTGTGGATTTGCGAGTATTTTAACGATGGATTGACGGAAATCAGCCTGTAAAAAACAGGTTTGGATTATTTCTGTCACCCTAATTGGAGGTAGAAAGTATGTACAGAACACTATACTGTAACGACATCTGTGACAAGCATATCGGTCAGACCGTTCAACTCGCAGGTTGGGTTGACGTTGTCCGTGACCACGGTGGCGTTATCTTTGTTGACATCCGTGACTATACAGGTGTTACACAGGTTGTTATTCACGATGAAAGTTTAGTAAAAAATGTAAACCGTGAAACTGTTATTTCGGTTACCGGCACAGTTGAAAAGCGTGCCCCTGATACAGTTAACGAAAAAATCGCAACAGGTTATGTTGAGCTTGTTGCAACTGAATTACAGATTTTAGGTAAGAGCCGTAATATGCTCCCGTTTGATGTAAGAGCATCAAGACAGAGCAAGGACGAAGTTCGTCTTAAATACCGTTACCTTGACCTTCGCAATCCAAAGAATCACGATAATCTTGTTAAGCGTTCTATGATTATCCGTCATCTTCGTAACAAGATGGAAGAAAAAGGCTTCCTTGATATGCAGACACCTATCCTTACTGCATCTTCCCCTGAAGGTGCTCGTGACTTCCTTGTTCCGTCAAGAAAGCATCCGGGTAAGTTCTATGCTCTTCCACAGGCTCCACAGCAGTTCAAACAGCTTCTTATGGTTTCAGGCTTTGACCGTTATTTTCAGGTTGCACCTTGCTTCCGTGACGAGGATGCTCGTGCTGACCGTTCACCCGGTGAATTCTACCAGCTCGACTTTGAAATGGCATTTGCTACTCAGGAAGAAGTTCTTGATGTTTGTGAAGACCTGATTCACGACACATTTAAGGCATTTACAGATAAAAAGGTTACTCCTAAGCCATTCCGCAGAATCACTTATGCAGATGCTATGATGACATACGGTTCAGATAAGCCTGACCTTCGTAACCCACTTATCATCTGCGACTTGACAGACTTCTTCGCAGGTGTTGATTTCCCTGCATTTAAGGGTAAGCCTGTTCGCGGTATTGTTGCTGACTGTGTCGGCAAATCAAAGAAATTCTTTGAAGATTCACTTAAATATGCAACATCTAATGAAGTTGGTCTTGGCGGTCTTGGTTATATCACACTTAAAGACGGTGTTTTTGCAGGTCCTATTGCAAAGTTCTTAAGTGACGCACAAAAAGTTGAAATAACAGAGCTTACAGGTGTTAAGGAAGGCGAAACACTTTTCTTCATCTGCGACGAAAAGAAGAACAGCACAGAGAAAAAGGCTGGTATGATTCGTACTTGGCTTGCAGGCAAAGACCAGCTTGATTTAATCCGTGACGATGCATTTGAATTCTGTTTCGTTGTTGACTTCCCAATGTATGAAAATGACGAAGAAACAGGCGAAACAATCTTTACTCACAACCCATTCTCAATGCCACAAGGTGGTATGGAAGCTCTCCTTACAAAGGACCCTACTGAGGTTTTGGCTTATCAGTATGACCTTGTTTGTAACGGTATCGAGTTGGCATCAGGTGCTGTTCGTAACCACGACATTGACATTATGAAAAAGGCATTTGAAATTGCAGGTTATGACGAAGAAGAACTCAAAAACCGTTTCAATGCTTTATATACTGCATTCCAGTATGGTGCTCCTCCTCATGCAGGCATGGCACCTGGTATTGACCGTATGGTAATGCTTTTGACTGACGAAGAAAAAATCCTTGATGTTATCGCATTCCCACTTAACGGTAACGCACAAGACTTGTTACTTGGTGCTCCGAGTGAGGTTACAAACCAACAGCTTGAGGATGTTCACCTTCTCGGTAACGGTAGTGCGTTAGCACAGCGTCAGGCTAGTGTTGGTGGTGCTTCAAAGAAAGCAACTGGCAAACGCTCAACTTTCTCAAATGCACAACAGCTTAATCAGTTATCTCTTACTGAAGATGAAGAAACAGTTATGCAGTCAATTTTTACTGCAATGAAAGATAAGGAAGAAAAACTTAAAACAATTGATACAGAAAATGTAGAAGAAATGGTACATGTTATGCCAATGACAAATGTACTTCGTGAAGATGTTCGCGTACAGAACTTCTCAAGAGAAAGCCTTTTAGAAGGTGCTCCTGAAAGAAACGAAGACAGTTGGCAAGTACCAAGACTTGTAAAGTGAGGTGAATAGTAATGAAATATTATGCAACAAAAGTTTCCCAAAAAGGAAATATTGCAGTTGACGATACAATTCTTGTAAAGGATGTCGTTACAACAGCAGGCTCAAAAATTCTTGACGGCTTCAAGCCTCTTTTCAGTGCAGAAGCAGTTACTCGTCTTGAGAACAAGGGCTACACAGTAGCAGGAAAAACAAATGTCGGTGAATTCGGTCTTGACCTTGTTGGTGAATTTTCATACTATGCACCACAGGAAGGAAAACTTGAAGGTTCAGCAGCAACACTCGTTGCAAATGGCGAGGTTGAGGCAGCACTTGGTGTTGATATGAACGGTTCAACAAGACGAGCAGCAGCACTCGCTGGTGTTGATTTCTTAAAGCCAACTTACGGTACAGTTTCTCGTTACGGTGTAATTTCTTGTGCAGCATCAGGTGAACAGGTTGGTGTTTACGCAAAGGACGCAACAAAAGTAGCTGAAATTATGAGCGTTATTGCAGGCCATGACGACAAAGACGGCACAAGCCTTAAAGATGAGGCTTACGAATACGCTATCGCTGATGTAAAAGGCAAAAAGGTTGCTCTTAACAAGTATTTGCTGGATAAAGCAGACGATGAAACAAAATCAAAGGTTATGGGCTTTGCTGATTCACTTAAAGCAAACGGTGTTGAGGTTACAGAAATCAGCTGTGATATGGCTGAAATCGCAAATACAGCTTGGCAGATTCTTATGTGTGCCGAAACATGTAACAACGTTTCCCGTTATGACGGTGTTAAATTCGGTCACCGTGCAAAGGAATACAAGAACATTGACGAATTATATGTAAACACAAGAACAGAGGGCTTTAACTTCCTTACAAAGGCAGTTATTCTTTACGGTTCAGATGTTCTTTCAAAGACTCGTTATAAGGATTGCTTTGACAAATCTCTTCGTGTTCGTCGCGTAGTTGCAGAAGGACTCCAGAAGGCATTCAGCGAATTTGATGCTATTCTTACTCCTGTTTGCAGTAAAACAGAATACGAAGCATACGACATTAAGGATGCATTCGGCAAAGTGTTTGAGGAAAGCGTGTTCACAGCAGTTGCTAACCTTGTTGGTGTTCCTGCTCTCGTTACAAATGGCGTTCAGCTTATCGGTAACCATTTCTCTGAAAGCACACTTTTAAGTCTTGCTCACAGCGTTGAAAAGGAGGACAAATAATATGAAATACGAACTTGTCATGGGCCTTGAAACTCACGTTGAGTTAAGCACAGAATCAAAGATTTTCTGCTCTTGTGGCGGACACGGTAAAGGCACAGAGCCTAACGATTGCGTTTGTCCTGCTTGTTCAGGTATGCCCGGTATGTTACCTGTTATGAACAAAAAGGTTGTTGAGCTCGCAGTTACAGCAGGTCTTATGCTCAACTGTAACATCAACAAATATACAACATTTGATAAGAAAAACTATTATTATCCCGACCTTCCTTGTGCATATCAGATTACACAGATTAATCATCCGATTTGTACTGACGGTTGCGTAACACTTAAAACAAGCGAAGGTACAAGAGATATCAGAATCAAACAGATTCATATGGAAGAAGACGCAGGCAAGCTTGTTCACAGCGGTAATTCATCATTCGTTGACTTTAACCGTACAAGTGTTCCGCTTATCGAAATCGTTACACAGCCTGACTTCCGTAGTGCTGAAGAAGTTGTAACATACCTTAATAAACTTAAGTCTATGTTCCGTTCAAGCGGTATTTCAGAATGTGAAGAAGGTGCTATGCGTTGCGACGTTAACATTTCTGTTCGTCCTGTTGGTAGCACAGAGTTCGGTGTTCGTACTGAAATCAAGAATATGGCATCATTTGAGGCTATTGAAAGAGCTATCAAGTACGAATCACAGCGTCATATGGATGCTCTTGAATATGAAATCGAAGAGCTTGTTCAGGAAACAAGAAGATTTGATGATGTAAGCGGTAAAACATTTGCAATGAGAAATAAGGAAACTGAAGCAGATTACCGTTATTTCCCTGATGCAAACCTTATGCCTATTATCATTGACGATGCTTGGCTTGAAAAAATCAAGGCTAACAAGCCTGTTGCAGTTGACGAAAAGGCTGAACAGTATCGTGAAGCAGGAATTTCTGAAAAAGAAATTGAAATGCTTATTTCCAACCACAAAATTGCAAAGATGCTTGATGATATTGTTGCTATGGGTTGTAATCCAAAGGATACTGCAGCGTGGATTCTTACTGACTGTGCAGGTGTTCTTCGTAAAGACGGTAAGACACTTAATGACCTTACAATGACTGCTGAAACATTAGCTACTATCATCAAGATGGTTGACAGCGGTGAAATCAACAGAAACGCAGGTAAGAAAGTTCTTATCGCAGTTGTTGAAGATAATGCTGACCCTGTTGAATTTGTTAAAGCACAGGGACTTGATAAGAAGTTTGATTCATCAGCTATCGAAAGCGTTATTGACAATGTAATTGCACAGAATGAAAAAGCAGTTGCAGACTATAAGAGTGGTAAAGAAAAGGCTCTTATGTCAATCTTCGGTGCTTGTATGAAAGAGCTTCGTGGTGCAGGTGACCCTGCAATGATTAAAGAAATTCTTGAAAAGAAGCTTAAGGCATAAAAATAAATCAATATAACAAATGCGAGGTCATATTTTGACCTCGCTTTTTGTTTGATAAATTATAATTTATCGGGATGATTAAGGCTTAGTGTCATTCTGAGGAACAAAGTGACGAAGAATCTCTGTTGGTTGATATGTCACTATTTGAGAGATTCTTCGCTCACGCTCAGAATGACATATCTCATTAATTGTTTTGT
>JAZNZX010000007.1:0-7157 GCA_045595185.1 Candidatus Fimenecus sp.
TGTTAAGAATATATCGAATACTGACGGTACAAAGTGTAAATGTGTTACCTTATTCTTTTCTACTTCTTCTAATATTTTTGCTGGCAAGAAATGTTCATCCGGCTTTGATGCTGCAAGACTTCCTCCTGTCATTCCCCACCAAAAATGTTCCCATACTGAAACATCAAATGTATATGGTGTTTTCTGAAGTATTACATCATCCTTTTCTAATGGATAGAAATCGTGCATCCACAGTATTCTGTTTACTGCTGCCTTATGACTATTCTTTGCTCCCTTTGGATTGCCTGTACTTCCTGATGTATAGATTACATATGCTGTATCCTCTGGTAATGCGAGTATTTCTGTCTTTTTAGGTTGCTCTGTTGATTTGAGAACTTCCGTTGCATTGATACAAGGAACAGTTGTTACGAGATTAGTGAACTTATCCTGTGTAATTACTGCTTTTGCATTTGAGTTTGATAATATGTAGTCTATTCTATCCTGTGGATAGTTGGGGTCAATCGGCAAGTATGCATTACCACCACGGATAATACCATACAATGCTCCATACATCTCAAAACTTCTCTCACAGATTACTGCTATTACAGACTTCTCGCCCTTTGTGATTGTTCTTACCTTGTTATCAAGTCTTTCTGCGTAAGCTTTGAATTCTCTGTATGTTATTTCTTCTTCATTTGCTACGATACATACCTTATCTGCATTTTTGTTTGCTTGTTCTTCAAACAGACTGTATATTGTTGTGTTTTCATGTATATCATATGCGTGGTGTGTATTGTTGAAACTGTTAAGTATTGTTTCTTTTTCTTCGTTGTTTAATACAGTAATATCTTTGATTTGTTTGTTTTCATCAAGACATTGTTCAAGAATGTATAAATATGCCTCAATGAATTTGTTGATTGTTTCTTCTTTGTAAAGGTCTGTACAATACTCTGTCAAAAGAATAACATCATCCATTCTCGGAAGAACATAAAAGCTAATTTCACTCTTAACCGATGACACCGTCATTGGCAAAAGCTCTGCTTTTTTATCATCAAATGTAACATCTGTCATATCTTCACTCTGATATGCAAACATCACATCATACAACGGATTTCTGTTTCCCGGTATGATTCCAAGCTTCTTTACAAGCTCACCAAACGGATAATTCTGGTTATCCATTGCACTAATCGAATATTCTTTTACTTCATTTGCAAATTCTTTGAATGTTTTTGTTCCTTCGGGCTTGTTTCTCAATGCAACAGTATTTACAAACATTCCTATTGTTTCAAGGAATTTACTGTTTCTGCCACTTACAGGCATACCGACACAAACATCTTCATTTCCTGAATATTTTGAAAGAAGAATGTTAATTCCTGCCATGTAATATGCATAAGCAGTTATACCCAACTGTTTACACTTGTTGAGTATTTTTTCATTAAGCTCATTATCTATTCTTGTATAGATATTTACACCCTTGAAGCTCTGTTTCTCAGGTCTTTCATAATCTGTCGGTAATTCAAGTGCTGTCGGTTCTTCATTAAAGATGTTTAACCAATACTTTTCATTTTCTTCTGTATATGTATTTGTTACTGCAAATTCACCATACTGTACTGTTTCAGGCAATTCTCTTCCCATATACAATTCATTAAGCTCTTTGAAAAATACAGGCATAGATTCACCATCTACAACTATATGGTGTATTGATATTGCAATCGTTTCTTTATCACAACCTACACGAATAAGTGGTGATTTTTCAAGGTCAAACGGTCTGTTAACGCTTTCTGTTTCTTCAATAGTAGTTTCCGCCGTTTCATCTATTACCTGAACAATTGCACCGTTTCGATTTTCAAAATGTGTTCTTAAACTTTCGTGTCTTGCAATAAGGTCGTTGACTGCTTTCTGAAGTCGTTCTTTATCCACATTTTCTGCCTTGAACAAGTAACTGATATTGTAATGTGTTGATTCAGGACTTATCATCTGTGCTGTATACACACGCATCTGTGCACTTGTTGCAGGAAGAACACTATCATACTCCACAGAAACATTTTCTGTTTCCTTTTCTTCAAGGCATTCTGCAAATTCACGAATATCCTTGCTTGCGAAAATTGTTTTTATAGATACTGTATAGCCTTTTTCTTCCAATTTTGCTATAAGCTCGATTGCCTTAAGTGAGTCACCACCAATATCAAAGAAATTCTCAAGCAAACCGACCTTTTCTATTCCAAGAACGCCAGCTATACACTCTGTTAAAACTTTTTCTTTTTCTGTTGTCGGTGCTACATATCCCACATCTGCATTGATGTTATCAAGGTCGATTTCAGGCAAAGCATTTCTGTTTGCCTTACCACTTGCTGTCATTGGCATTTTATCGAGATATGTAAATATATGAGGAATCATATATTTAGGCAAGGTTGCAGAAAGAATTTTTCTTAATTCCTTTGCTGCGATTTCTGTTCCCGTATAGAACGCACAAAGCAACTGTCTGTCTTCTTTATCCTTGCGAACTACCACAACAGCTCTTTCTATACCCTCTACTGCCTGTAATACACTTTCTATTTCTCCAAGCTCTATTCTGAGTCCTCGGATTTTTACCTGGAAATCCTTTCTGCCTATATACACAAGATTTCCGTCTTCTCGCCAATATGCATGGTCACCTGTTCTATACAGTTTTCCTTCACCAAACGGATTATCAATAAACTTTTCTGCCGTCTGTTCCGGTCTGTTAAGGTATCCTGCTGATACAGAATCACCTGCAATACACAATTCACCTGTCACACCAATTGGTGTTGGTTTTAAATATTTATCAAGAATATATACCTGTGTATTTGCTATTGGTTTACCTACCGTTATCTTATCAACAAATGTATCTGTATCCGCAAATGTTGACCAGATTGGCACTTCTGTTACACCATATATGTTGTAAATCTTGGCATTAGTTAATTTTTTCAGCTCGTTAAGATACGACTCTTCCATAGCTTCACCACCAAGAAGAATTGCCTTAATATTTCTTAAGAATTCTCTTTGGCTTGGTTCTGCCGTTAACACCTTGAGCTTTGTTGGTGTTGTCTGTAAAAATTCACCTTTTTCTCTTGTGAGAAGTCGATTAAGTGCATACTGATTTCGACATTCCTGCTCATTTGCAAGCACAACCCGAAGACCGTTTACCAATGTGGCAACAGTTTCTGTTACGAATATATCGAAGCTACAGGTTGAAATTGAAAGGATTGCTTCAAAATCGTCTTTTATGATTTTACCAAAAATGTTGTGTTCATTCTTCCAGATGTAGTTCACAACATTTCGATGCCTTGCCATAACTGCTTTTGGTTGTCCTGTACTACCTGATGTATAGATACAATAACAAAGAGAGTCATTGGTCATTTCCACACAAGGATTATCTGTGTTTTCTGTATATAAAAGCGAGTCAATATTTTCCTGTGACACTACAAATTTTGCGTTTGTGTCCTTGCACATATTTTCTATTCTCTCTGCCGGAAGCTCCATATCAATCGGAAGATATGCTGCTCCTGTTTTGAGAATACCGAACAAAGCCGTCAGAAGATAACTCTTTCTTGGCAGCATAAGTCCCACTACATCGCCTTTGCCTATTCCCTTTTCTAAAAGTGCATTTGCTATTCTGTTTGCTTCTTCATTAAATTCTCTGTATGTGAGCTTTTTGTCCGTTGCAACAAGGGCCACCTTATCAGGTGTTCTTTCGACCTGTGCTTCAAGCAACTGATGAATACACTTGTCCTTTGGATAGTCTGCTTCTGTATTGTTGAAGTCGTTGAAAACTGTATCTTTCTCATCTTCTGTTAATACATTGATGTTTTTGATAAGTGTATTCTCATTGAGTGCAGATTCAAGGATAGAAATATATCCATTTGTGAAGCTTTCTGCTTCTCTTTCTGTATATATTTCTTCTGCATATGATGTTCTTACTATATATCCTTCTGGGTTCTTCATGATTGTTACAGTAAGATTAAACTCTGTCTGTTCTTCAAATGATACTACTTCAGGCTTAAGTGCTCCGTTTACAATCTCACTTCCGTCACCTGTATAGTAGTTTTCAAATACAAACAATGCATCTATACTCTTTGCATCAATATTTGTCTGCTTGTATATCTCTGCAAGTGGTAATATTCCATTTACATTTGCGTTGATTGTCTGTTTCTGTGTTTCCTTTAACGCTTCTGCAAGTGTACTGTTTTCATTTGTCTGTACTCTTACCGGTACTGTGTTGATGAAAAGACCTACGGTATTCTCAATATCTTTAAGTGGAATACTTCTACCTGATATTATTTTGTCGTAGACTATATCTTCACTGCCTGAGTATTTCTGTAATGCTATACCGAACGCACATTCAAATACTGAGTTTGCTGTTACCTTGTTTTCTCTTGCAAGCTTTTCAATGTTCTTTGCTGCTTCTTCACTTACAGGTGTAGTAAATGTGATAATATTTTCATTCTTTATATTATCCTTCTTTTCCTTACCGTAAATATGTGAAGCTTCACTTTCTGCAAGAAGGTTTTTCCAGTATTCTGTTACTGCTTCTGTATCCTGTTTCTTAATCCAATTTGCATACTCTGCATATGAGGTGTTTTCTTCTGCTTCCTTCTTGATTTCTGCTCTTAATTCTTCTACATTCTTTCCATTTGCAAGCTCACTGTAGAATCTTTGTAAATCACTGATAATTACAGGTAAACACCAACCATCAAGAATGATATGGTGTGAATGCATTATCATATATCTTGCATCTGTGAATTCTACTACTGTTACTCTGAAAAGTGAATCCTTCTGTAAATCAAGTGCTGTATTCAAATCCTTTTCTACGATTTCATCAAGAACTTCTTTTGAATATGGCATATTCTCTTCGAGAACAGTAAATTCCGGTTTTCTGTTCTCTAATATTACCTGCTTGATTGCTCCTGTTGATTTAAGTACTGTAAATGCTGATTTGAGTACTTCATGTCTTACTGAAAGCATTTCTACGCTCTTTCTGAGCATTTCAACATCTGCTTCTTTTTCTATCTTTGTCACATTCTGTAGCTGATAGGTCTTTGTATCTTGGCTTTGGAAATATTGGGCATAGATACCTTCCTGGGATGGAGTTAAGGAATATATATCTTTAATATTACTATTCATTATCTTCACTCCATTCAAATAATTCCATTAATTCGTTCAATTCGCTTTCAGTTAGTTCATCATCTGAGAAGTCTGAGCGTGTTTTCACTACCGTATCCGTTGCTGTGCAATTTTGGATAATCTTTTCGATTTGTTCTTTCATTTCCAAACCGAGTTCGTTTGCAATATTTACCTTGTGTTGTGATTTGGGCACAGAAATATTAACCGTTATGACATTGTCAACATCAAAACAGTTAACATTTATTTTTCCCGGAAATACTGATGTGCCACCAAAGAATACTTCTTGTGTTCCTCTTACATTTTCTGCAAGACTTGTTTTGTAGAAGTTGAAAATAATATCACTGTTCTCATGGAAGCCATCATTCATAAGAAGATAATCTATACCATTTTTAGGTATTCTTCTCATAGTGTCCTTAACGCTGATTAATTCTTCTGTTACATTTGTGTTATTGTTAATCACAACAGGATAACACGATGTGAACCAACCAACAGTGCGTTCTATAGCTATTGGCTTGTGAAGCTCTGTTCTACCGTGACTTTCTACAATAATACCAGCATCTGTTCCTGCTTTCTTACTCACTGCAAGTCCTAACGCTGTCAAAAGAACTTCATTCGTTCTTGTACCGTATTTAGTGTTAACATCATTGATGATTTTCTCTGATGTTTCCTTATCAAATGTGAAGCTGTATTCTTCTGCTTCATTTATTTCCTCACTTGCATTAAGTGAATGAGCATTATCTAGCTTTTCTACAACATTATTCCAATATGCCTTATTTTCTTCAGGCATTGTTTCTGCATATTGATTACGTTTTACACTCCACAGCTTAAATGACGCTGTTTTTGCCGGAAGATTGATTTTTTCCTTTGTTTGCAACTGACTAACAACTGTATTAAAGTCCTTTATAAGCACTTCCCATGAAACCAAGTCGATAAGGAAATGGTGTACGGTTATGCTTACAAAGTTTCCTTTATCTGTTTTACAGAACACAACATTGACGAGCTTGTCTTCTTCAAGTTCGATATTTCTTAAATGTTCTATTGCTTCTTCCTTGTCGTTAATAGTGATTGTATTAAATGAATATGCTTTTCTTTCTTCTGATGGGAAAATTTCAATTCCATCCTCAATAAATGTACCTCTTAACATATCGTGATGAGATACAAGAATACTAATTGCTTTGTTTACTATAAATTCATCACAATCTACTGAAATAACGCATGTATGAACAAAATTCTTTGTAATATTATTTTCCTCTTTAAGGAAAGCGCGCATAATAGGACTAAATGGAATAATACCGTTTACTTCATACTGGTCATATAAAGCCCTTGCGTCTGTTGATTTCATTGCCTTAGCAACATCTGCTAAAGTATCACTCTGCATAATATCTGCCACATGAAGCTCATATCCCTTTTCTTCAAGTTCTGATACTACATAGATTGCAAGAATTGAGTCACCACCTACATTAAAGAAGTTATCAAGCATATTGACATTTTCTGCCTTCAATACTTCATGTACTACTTCTGCTAATACTTTTTCTTCTTCTGTTTCAGGGGAAACATATTCTATTTTATCTGTTATGCTTGTAAAATCTATTTCAGGAAGATTATTTCTGCTGATTTTACCACTCGCTGTCATTGGCATTTTTTCAAGATGTGTAAACGCATGTGGTACCATATATTTTGGTAATTTTGATGAAAGGATTGAACGGAGTTCCGTTGCTTCAAATTCTTTACCTGTATAGAAGGCACAGATATGTTGTCTGCCTTCACTATCTTTTCTTACAATTACTGCACACTGAACCACACCATCTGTTTCTCCGATAGCGTTCTCTATTTCACCTAATTCAATTCTTTGACCGTTAAGCTTTATCTGATGGTCTTTTCTGCCACAGAAGATGATTTGTCCGTCTTCTCGCCAGTATGCAAGGTCTCCTGTTTTGTACAGTTTTCCACTTCCAAATGGATTATCAATAAACTTTTCGTTTGTAAGCTCTTCGTTATTAAGATAGCCTTGTCCTACATTTACGCCTGCAATACAC
>JAZNZX010000008.1:0-5447 GCA_045595185.1 Candidatus Fimenecus sp.
TGATAACGGTCCCATGGAGGGTTATTGGGGCATTTTAAAATCTGAGATGTACTATCTCAAAAAATTCACCTCTCGAGAAGAACTAACCCAAGCAATTGAAAGTTACATAGATTTTTACAATACAAAGCGATTTCAGCTTAAACTGAAATGTATGACGCCAATGGAATTTCATTACGCTCAGGCAGCGTGAAAAATTCCACCCTGCTGCGCAGCAGGGTGGAATTCATTCAATTAAATATCTTTTTGTTTTTTTGTCTGTCTACTTGACAGGGGTCGCTTCAGTAAACATTACAGAGGTTGTTTTATTTTTTAATCCGGATAGTCATATTTTGTATATGTTTCGCTACCCGCTGTACAAGTCACTTTAATTCTATAATCACTGAAGATATTGATAAGTCTATCTTCTTCAAGATTTAAGTATGTACCTGTACCTGACTTTGTCCATGTTTCAATGGTTTCATAGCCGGTTGATTTTTCTTTTTGTAATTCAATCTTAATATAAAGTGATGTAGAATACTGTGACGAAAGAGATACTGATGATGTTGAATTGATTCCACTTATTGTGAAAGATGTGGCAACTGCGCTAATGGTGGTAAAACGAGGCATTACAACATTCTCATCTTCAACTATTTCTGCAGAAGAATTGATTACACAAACTGAAAAAAGCATTGTAAGCATTAAAACTACACTAAGGCTTTTTCTAACAATATTTAACATTATTTTCACCTCCCTTAAATTACTATATCGTAATTCAGGAAGATTTTGTTAGTCTATTCTACTGTTTTTGCAATTTTTACAAATTCATCTTTTGTAAGTGTTCCGTCAATTCTGTAAACATAATCATTTTTAGTCCAGATTATGTTATTAACATCCATGTTACCTTTACAGTAAACATATTTTACATTATCAAACATTATTTCTTCTGAATCAAAGTGTTCGGTATTAAAGTCAATCTCCATTGATGATGAATACTTATAAATTGTAAAGAACGCGCCATTTGAACTGTATTTAATATTCATTATTTTAGAATGAATGTCTTTACTTTCCAGTTCATATCCTTCCGGTATGTACCCAACGGTTATTTCACCATCGACAGAGTTTTTATTATTTTCGGTAATTTTATATCGACTTGCAATATCAAACTTATCAAGCATAAATGCTCTTGATGACGGAATAACAAATGCTGTCAGCAACAACGCACATAAAATTGCTGCCACCAACATCACTTTAACAGTTCTCGTTGTAAATCTGTGATAGTGGTCATCACGCATTTTATTAAAAAGATTTTTCTTCCACTTTTCGTGCTTTTTGCTACACTCTGCTTCAGGGATTGTATCAGGAAAAGTTTCTAACCAGTCGTTGAGTGACAATTCACAAGCCTTTGCTAAATTAGTCATTATTCTCAGCTTCCTTTATATAATTTCTCACGAATTTCATTCCGAGCATGCATTTTTGTCTGACAGATGTTTCGGATATTCCTGTTTTTGCAGAAATTTCTGCACCGCTGAATTCATGAAAATATTTCAAATAGAAAACATATCTGTATGATTCAGGCATTGCATCAACAGCTTGTTTTAAAAGCATTGTGTCGCAAACCTCAAATTCATCAACAGAAAGATTGCGAAATTCTGTCAGGTCGGCATCCACGACATTTTCGATATGTTTCTTCTCTTTACGATACATATCAATTGAAATGCCTTTTGCTACTACTCGAACGTAATTCCTAAAACTTTTATCGTCAAAATCTTGCTTTATGTTATGGAAGTCTTTTGCAAATCTAATCATTATTTCCTGCGCACAGTCCTCGGCTGCTTCTTTAGTTTTCAAATGGTCTTTCGCAATAAAATAAATTGTATTGTAAAATTTGTTATAGAATTCTTCAAATCGCAGTTTGTCTTCCGGATTTTGAAGTAACGCTAAGCATATTGACAGCATGTATAATCTCCCCTTTTCGTGAAATTATACATTAGTTCGACACATAAAGCAAGATTTGACTAGTGATTAAATATTACATTTGTTCAAAATAAAAGTCTTCAATAACATCGAAAAGATGTACAAGTTCAACTTCGTTTTCGTTTAATCTCTTAACTAAATCTTGAACTGCTTTAACATCTAAAGATACATCTTTCACAACCTTAACAGGAATATGTTTTTTGAAAACAACAATAGCACATGTCTTTACTATTTTGTTATCAACCTTTGTAAAATGTGGCATAGCAACATATTTCATCATCTTCACCTCCACCCACAAGCAGCCGCATTATTAAAATCGTAGTGTGGCAAGGTGTTGTGATGAATTTGTGATGAATTGAAAATTGCTATTTATAGAATTATTGTCTATATTTCATAGCCTTGATATACCCATTTAACCTACCAGTTAAAGGGTTTTGACTCCTGTCACGACGACCACCTCAGTACCTCGGTATTGATACACGAGAAATCCCTTGAAATATAGGGGTTTCGGTCTTTTTTATGCCAAAAAGTACTCTGAAAATGGGTGCTTTATGTGTTTTTAAGAGCACCGATGGATTTGTAATCGTTACTCGGAGTATAGTAATCGTTACTCGGAGTTTGTAATCGTTACCCGGGGTATAAACAAAAGGTGTACGGAGTACGGGTAAAGGTGTACGGAGTATAGGTAAAAGTGTACGGGTTATAAAAACTCTTAATTATATTCGCGAGAAAAACAAACTATATTTCGAGCACCCCATTTATGTATTTCATGTTGTTTCATTAAACCATATTTACATCTATGCAAAAAAAGTATATAATACCATTAATACAGCATAAAATGTCATTTTATATAAGAAAGGAATGAGTTCTATCAAAAAGAAACTACTTGAATTTTCTCCGTTAATTGTAACGACAATTATAATTTCAGTAATAATAGGACTTTTTGTATTAGGAGCTTTTGACAAACCAAAAGAAACACAAATAACATCATCTACTTTAAAAGAAGTTGTTGAGACATCAAAACTTACAACTGCTAAATATGTGCAACACGGTATCGCGAAAGCACATATTGACGGAAAAGATAATGGATATATCCTCTACTATGCAGTTGTCAAACCAAATATAGACCTTAAAGAAATTGACTACGAAATTGACTACGACAAGAAAGAGGTAACCGTAATAATTCCTGAAAAATTCACTTTTGATGTTGTACTTTTAGAAGATGAGGAACATCAATTCTACTATTATCCCGAAAACCAATCAGATTGGACAGGTCGAGATGTTTCTTATATTTGCGAAACCGATGCAAAACAAAAGGCTGAATCAAATACAGAACTTATCACAAAAGCACGTGAAAGCCTATTGAATACGATTGAGGCACTATTAAATCCAATACTCAGCAATAATGGTTACAAAATAGTCACTGATAATAGTAATACTCAGGGGGTGTAAATTTTGAATAGAATTGAAATCAACCCTGTAATTCAAAACGATAATGAAGTAGAAAATCAAAAGAAAAGAATCCATCCGTTTATGAGAAACTTGCTAATTTCTGGTGGATTGTTAACTATAACTGCTATTCTACTGTTCGCATGGTTTATCTTCAGACCAAACAATAAGACTAATAATCACAACTTATTTAATATTGAAATGATAAGCGAATTGACTACTATAGAATGTCGCTATCACAATGTTGCTGTTCGTGATAATGAAGGCAACATTTTAGGTGTAGGCAAACAATATGTTTGGTTTGAGTATGATGTTATTATTAGTGTTGGAATTGATGTTAACGAAGTACAAATTCAAGAACCAACACATGACGGTTTAGTGAAGATTTATTTGCCACCGGCAAAAATACTCGAAGCTAAAGCAGATAAATCCACCATTTCCAAGCCCGTTTGTGAACTCGGTGCATTTACAAAACTAACAGCAGATGAAGAGCTTCAAATCATCAACGAGGGAACAAAAAAACTCAAGGATGATGCAAAGACACAAGAAATCATATATCAAGCACACAATAGTGCCAAAGATACTATAGAGCAATATGTTGTTAATATGGGTAAACTAATCGGAAAAGAGTATACTGTGGACTGGTTGGATAGTCCTAATGAAATGTCAACTGAAACTACCGACCAAGCAAACTCTACAACTTAACAACCCAGCTAAAAGGAGGATGCAAATGAAAAGAGTATGTATATTATTTCTAATTGTTATGTTTCTATTCAGCTTGGCTGCTTGTAAAGTTGAAACTGTCATGCTTCAGTGTGATGGCGAAAACTGTGATAACACTGTTGAAGTTAAAGTTGAGACAGACAACACCCCTGATGAAAGTTGGGTTGTTTTCTGTCAAGACTGTGCTGATAATGTTTTACATGATTAATACATATAGATAAATACACAACAAAAAGCAACAGCCTGAAAACTGTTGCTTTTTGTTTTATTCTATGCAACAACGAGTTGCTTGTTCATTAAACTCTTCAGTGTTATAATATTATTGAGGTGATAACAATATGGAAACTAAAGATATTATTCTTGAATTGAGAACCAAAAAAGGTTTATCGCAGGATGAACTTGCTGAAAAGATTTTTGTTACCCGTCAGGCAGTGTCTCGTTGGGAAAATGGTGAAACAACACCTAACACAGAAACCTTGAAACTGTTGTCAAAACTATTTGATGTATCTATCAATACACTTTTAGGCTCTCCAAGACAGCTTATCTGTCAATGTTGTGGTATGCCACTTGAAGACGGAAACATCAGCAAAGAGAAAGACGGCGTTTTCAATGAAGAATATTGTAAATGGTGTTATGCTGACGGTGAATATATGTATCACGATATGGACGATTTAATTGATGTCTGTGTCGGACATATGGCAAATGAGCAGTTTACACCCGAGCAGGTACGGGCATATATGAAGGATATGCTTCCGAAACTTGATTATTGGAAGAAGTATAAATACCTCGACGGTGCAGAAAAGTTTGAAGAATTCAAACAACAACTCATCAGCGAGTTTAACGATTTACATATCGACGGAATGCCCAAGGTTGAAAAGCTTAACGCACTTGTGGGTGGATATATTAACCTCGAATACCGTCTTCCGAATGGTCAGACAGTAAAATTCCTTGATGATAACGCAACCTATCTCGGCAATCAGCTTGAGTGTGAATTCGGTGGTGACAGATGCTTCGGCATCGTGGCAAATATGGACTTTATCCTTGTCTGCACCTATGAAGAAAATGGCGAAAGCCCTGAATTAGTTATATATAAAAAAAGATAACAACTACACGAGCAACAGTCTTTCGCTGTTGCTTTTATTTTTGTTGGTGGTATAATTATCTTGTAAAGGAGATGTTATCATGAAAAAATTACTGTTATTAATCATTCCCGCTGTTTTAATAGTGGCAAGTCTTATTTTTTCGTATTATTCACCACTTTTATTTTGGGGGAATATGACGAACACACCTTATACAAATGATTACCAGATTCCCGAAAGTAT
>JAZNZX010000009.1:0-25932 GCA_045595185.1 Candidatus Fimenecus sp.
AACAACCAATTCGATAGGTCATTCTGAGCGTAGCGAAGAATCTCTCGCATTTCATCAGTCACCCTGAGTGAAACGAAGGGTCTATTAAAATAGGACAGAGATTCTTCGTCACTTTGTTCCTCAGAATGACACTAACCTTAAACATCCAGACAAACTCCAATTTATATCACACCTTTCATTCTGCATTTTGCATTCTGAATTCTACATTTGCACAATATCTTGTGATTGAAAAAAATCAAATAATGTGTTATACTTATTGTCCCGTAGTATGACATTTTGATTGAAAGGAAGTGAAAGGGATGTTTGAGATTTCTCCAAAGGTTTATTCGTCAATGTTCTCTTTACCCACAGAAATTGCCGACAAGGGACTTAAATTCGCAACAGGGGAACAATTAAAGGTCATTATTGCCATTTTCCGTAATCCTGAAATCACCATGGAAGAAATCACAAAGGTGACAAATCTTTCACTTGGGACAATCAAGGAATCTGTGGAATATTGGGTTGACAATGGTATTCTTAAAAATGGAAAAACCGAAGAAGTTATCAATACTGAAAAGCAGGTTGCGACTCCTGAAAAGGTAACTCGTCCACTTCCTGAAATTCGTTTCACAAATCCTACACAGGAAGAAATCAACGCAGTTCTCAAGAAAAACGGTGCTGTGAAACGCCTTTTCAATGAGGCTCAGGACATTCTCGGTAAAACTCTGGGACATACGATGCAATGCACAATTTATTCAGTTGTTTATCAGTACGGAATAACTCCTGATGTGGCAAACTGTCTTCTTCATTTTGCAAAAAGCATTGACAATACAAGTCAGAATGACATCCTTAAAATCGCAAAATATTGGGCAGAAAACGGAATTACTGACCTGATTTCTGCCGACGAGTACATAAACGAAACTGAAAAAGCACTTACTCTTTTCTGTCAACTTGCGAAAAACACAAATAACGACAGCTCAACACCTACTTTTGCTGTGTTGGAGCTTTTCTGTGAATGGATTCGTTGGGGTTATACCATTGATGTTGTGCAGAAGGCATTTGACATTATGAAGGCTGAAAAGCAGACAGGCCGTCTTGTGTGGAACAATGTTACCCATATGAACGGAACTATCAAGAATTGGCGCAAGCAGGGTATGACTACTCTTGAAGATATCGAAAAAGGCACAAAGAAATTCCAGACAAAAGCACAAATAACAAAAACAGAAAAAGAAACTTCCTTCGATGTGCAAAAAGCCGAAAAGGAAGCTGTGGAAAACCCAAAAGATTTTGGCTCAATGAAAAATAAAAAAAGAAAGAGAAGTAAGGGGGCATAAAAATTGGCATATTCAAAAGAATTTTACGATAGAGCAACGCTTGAAATCCGAAAAAGACGTGATGATGCAGAAATGACTGCACGTCAGCATAAAAATGAAATGTCATTTAAGTACCCTGAATTTCAGTTCATAGAAAGGGAACTTGCAAAAACAGGTTTTGAAACGATAAATGCTTTTGGATTGCCAAGAGAAAAGGCAGACGAAGCACTTGCAAAGATTCGTGAAAAGAACAGACAACTTCGTGAAGAGAGAACAAATCTCCTTAAAGCCTTGAAATTGCCATTGAATTATCTTGATGTTAATTACACATGTGAAAAGTGTAAGGATACAGGCACAATAGAGCATTATGATGAGGAAAACCATGTGTCGTACGGGACTACATATTGTGAATGCTATATTGATTTGCTCAAAAAATATTCAGCAGAAAAAATGTCTTCAATGACACCACTTGAACTTTCAAGTTTTGAGGACTTTAACCTTAATTATTATCCGAAAAAAACAGAAAAAGGAAAAGCACCATACGACACTATGCGAGATGTGTATAATCGTTGTGTAAAATATGCTGAAAATTTTGACACAGATTCTGTAAACCTTTATTTTTGTGGAAGAACAGGTCTTGGAAAAACTCATCTTTCATTGGCTATTGCAAACGAAGTCCTTAAGAAAGGATATAACGTTGTTTACGGCTCAGTAATCAACTTTCTTAACAAGCTTGAAAGAGAAAAATTCGGCAGAGCAGACAGCTTCGAAACCGAAGATGTTTTAATCGGTGCAGATTTACTTATTCTTGATGATTTGGGTGCAGAGTTTTCAAGTGCTGTTGCAATATCTTCACTTTACAATATAATCAACAGTAGAATTGCACGTGGTGTACCTACAATTATCAGCTCAAATTTGAATTTGGATGATATTAAGACACGATATCCTGAAAGCATTGCTTCAAGAATTATCGGTAATTATGTGCCTGTTGTATTTACAGGTGACGATATTCGACAGATACAAAATAATGAATAATGTAAGGCGGGAGTAAGCTCCCGCCGTTGTTATTTTATTATATGTTTGCTTGGTTAGGACTACCAATGACCCAGTTTGCAAATTGCAGGTCATTCTGAGCATAGCGAAGAATCTCTCTATAAACGCGTAGGGACAGAACTCCCATTCTGTCTAATTTATAGATATTAAAGAATAAATAATAGGTAATAAATAAAAAGCAGAAAAAACAAATTAAAATTTGTCGAGATGATTGATGTAAAAAAACAAAACAATGTAGGGCGGGGGCTTGCTACCGATGATTTATAAACTTTAGCTTGTAAAAAAGAGGTCACTTAAGTAACCTCTTTTTCTTGGTGCGGACGATGGGAGTTGACCGTCTGCTTCGGCTACGCCTTGCATACTTCACACTCGGCATAATTGCCTCGTGTCCTTTGCCTAAAAACAATCCACAGGATTGTTTTCTTAACGGCAAAACCCTCGCGGGTTCAACTCCTATATTTTTTTCTTATCAAATAAATTAAGAGGTCACATAAGCAACCTCTTTTTTTCTTGGTGCGGACGATGGGAGTTGAACCCACAAGGAAGCAATATCCACAGGAGTCTGAGACCTGCGCGTCTGCCAATTCCGCCACATCCGCATATTAAATTTGCTTGATAATAATATCATTTTAACGTATAAAAGTCAAGCAAATCAAAGCGATTGTCAAACTGGAGTTTATCGGAATGTTTAAGGTTAGTGTCATTCTGAGGAACGAAGTGACGAAGAATCTCTGTTGGTTGATGTGTTACTGTTAGAGAGATTCTTCGCTACGCTCAGAATGACTTACCAAATTGGTTGTTCATCCTGATAAATTATAATTTATTGTGGAATTTAAATTATAAACCACGTATTAAAAAGCAGGTTACCTTTTGGGTAACCTGCTTTTGTGTTTATTATGAATTATTATTCAAGACCTGCAACAATCTGAAGAACCTTACGAGCATCAGTTGCCTTAACGCCGTCACCGTTACCAACGATGTCTGCACGAGCTAATTCAGCTGCTGAAAGTTCTCTGATATTTGCAACATGCTGTAAAATCAAACGAGCATCAACTGCACCAACTTTACCGTCGCCGTTAACGTCGCCAACTTTGTATTCAAGCTTTGCAATTTCTTCTGTTTCTTTAGCAGTACAACCTTCAACTGTACAAGCGCGTTCCTGAACGCCCTTTTCTGTATAAGTTGCAGGTGTTACAACAGTCCATTCACCGTATGTATGTTCTGTAAGTTTTGGAATTTCAACTGTAGCTGTTTTACCACAATCCTTACATTTAGTTTCTTTAGAACCTGCTTTTGCACATGTAGCTTCAACAACCTTAACATCTTCCCAATTGTGAGTTGAAACAACAGTTAAATCACAACTTGCACATACTTGCTTATGATTATCATCATCATACTGTTCAACAGATTTAAAGCTGTGCTGTGTTGCTTTTGTTTCTAATTTATAGTCGCAATCTTCACATGTGATTGTCAACGCAACAGAATTGTCGCACTTTGATGCTTCGCCAACTGTTACAACTGTCTTGTGAGCTACAACTGCTGTTTCGTAGCCACAGCCAACTACCTGACAAACATATTTATGACCATTTTCACCAACACTTGTTGCTTTTTCAGGAAGTGTGTGTGAAGTGTCAATTTCTTCAGTTCTTGTTTCTTTACATACTGTACATGCAAATGTCTTAACACCTTTTGCAGCACACTGTGGCTTTACTGTAACCACACCATCATCCCACTTGTGTGCTTCTGGTACAGTTGCATTACATACTGTACATACACCAGAATGCTTATCTAATTCGCCTTTACCCTCACTAACGACAGCTGAGTATGTGTGTCCTAACGCTGGTATAGTTTCTTCTTTTGTTTCACCACAAGCACATTTCATAACTTTTATACCTGTTGCAGTACATGTAGCATCTTTATTTGCTTCATTATCTGCGTCAAGAGTTGCAAAACTATGTTCAACATCTACCATTTTTTTGCATGTCTTACAAAACTGCTGATGATATCCATCGTCAACATCTTTCTTAACAGGTATATTGATTACATCATGACCTAATTTATCAACAGGGTCAGTAACTGTTGTATCGCAACCATCAACAGTACAAGCATATACTGTATAACCTTCTTCTGTGCAAGTTGGGTCTGCTTTTACTTCCTTATCACCTACAACCTTTACAGCAAAAACATGTTCATGTTCTTCTGCTGCGCCTGCAGTCATCATTGGCACTGCTGTGAGAATCATTACGAGAGCCATAAGGACTGCTAAAATTTTATTTGATTTTTTCATAATAAATCAACTCCTATTATTTATTGATAATTTGATTTTACCACCTTTGTACAAAAAATGCAACATAAATTTTACATTTTTTGTCTATTTGTAGTATTCAATAAGTCTTTGAGCCACATTTTGTGGGATTTTTATGATGCCACCATGTCTTTTCTTACGATTTCCCATATCATACTGGTCAGGTGACAACTGTGTATATTCACCACTGTTAAGGTCGTCGGTGACAAATGGTGTGTATCCGTGATTACCGTGATAATTGTCAGCAATCACGCACCATTTTTTCATTTCATCAAGATAATAGGCTTCAGGCCCCTCAAGTCCGAAGAAATTCGCAAAGGTTTCGGAATAAATTTTTTCATATTCCTTGCCAACAAGAGTGTCACATTTTTCAAGTATAATCACCTTGTTTGTCTCGTCCTTTGTGAATCGGTAGTACATACCATTATCCCACACAATATTGGTGTCAATAAGAGCAGTTTCACCGTCAATATACTTAAATGTTTCTGTAAATTCATTGAAATCCTTTGTAAATGTACCGTAAATTCTCTGCTTACGGTGTCTTTCGCCTTTTTCACGCACATTGCTTGCGAAAAATACGAACCACATATCCTTTTCCTTGCAGAAAATCGCCTCTGGTGCCCAAACACAACCTGCAGTTTTGATTCCCACTTCACAAAGGCGAGGTTCACTCCAATTGATTAAGTCCTCTGATTCCCATACAAAAATCGAACGACTTCCTCTGTGAGAATATCTGTACCAATTTCCTGTTTTTGTAAGTAAATCAGTTGCGATGATGAAATATTTCTTTAACCTTTCGTCATAAACGATATATGGGTCACGAATACCTTTTGTCCCAAGCTTTGTTGTAAGCACAGGGTCTGTTCCCAAATCAGTCCAATGAAGACCGTCTTCACTTACAGAAAACCAGATATGCTCCTTGTCTCCTGTTTTGTCACTTGTGAAATGTGTGAATAAATATGCCATAGTATGTACCTCGCGAATATGTTGCTTTAAAGCATTATAGCATAGAAATCACAAAATGCAAGGTGAAAAAAGAAATAAATTGGGGTTTGTCGGGATATTTAAGGTTAGTGTCATTCTGAGGAACAAAGTGACGAAGAATCTCTGTCCTATTTTAATAGACCCTTCGTTTCACTCAAGGTCACTGATGAAATGAGTGAGATTCTTCGCTACGCTCAGAATGACCTATCGTATTGGTTGTTTATCCCGATAAATTAGAATTTGAAAACTATTTAATATACAAAAAACGGAGAATGGTTTGACCATTCTCCGTTAACCTTATGTATTAAATTTTAATTATGCACCGAAGAGACCAAGAATAAAATCAAAAACCTGTCCAACGATACCTGTTGCTTCTTCACCTGCACCGGCAAAACCAAGAATACCCATTACGAATTCAAAAATCTGTGCCATTTATCAGCACCTCCTTATTATTTGGTGTTTATATTATACAACAAATTTTTCTAAAAGTCAATAAATGTGAACAAATTGTTAATGAACATATAACCTTTTTATATTCCGTATTTTGAAAGGTCAATATGTCCGTCACTTTCAAACACAATGCCTTCCTTTTCAAGAAGTTCCCGTTGTGTTTCACCACCACCGAAAGCAAAAGCGTAAGATACCTTGCCTTCGCGATTAACTACTCTGTGGCAAGGAATAATACCGGGTGCAGGATTGTTGTGAAGTGCATAACCCACAACTCTTGCCCATCTTGGATTTCCTGCAAGAATTGCCACCTGACCGTAGGTAGCAACCTTACCTTTCGGAATATTCTTTACCACCTCATAAATTCTTTCAAAAACGGTCATAATCCACCTCATAAAATTGGAATTTGCACTTATATTATTCTCCAATCAATCTCTGTCATACCTTTTAATTTCAAAAACTCATTTGTTTTCTTGAAATGTCCGTTGCCGAAAAATCCGTTATATGCAGAAAGTGGACTTGGATGTGCCGACTGAAGCACTAAATGATTAGGATTAGTTATAAGCTTTGTCTTTGCCCTGGCATTTGCTCCCCAAAGAAGAAATACCATCGGTTCAGGTCGCATATTAAGAAGCGAAATCACATTGTCTGTAAAAATTTCCCAACCCATGCCTTTGTGGCTGTTCGGTTGACTTTCTCTTACGGTTAAGACTGTGTTCATCATAAGAACACCTTGCTTTGCCCAATATGTAAGCTCACCATGAGAGGGGATAGGGTAACCGTATTCAGTGTGAATTTCCTTATACATGTTCTGTAATGATGGTGGTGGGTTAACGCCTTTTTGCACTGAAAAACAAAGTCCGTGTGCCTGATTTGGCTGATGATAAGGGTCCTGACCTAAAATCACAACCTTAACATCCTTATAATCTGTATATTTAAGAGCATTGAATATGTTATCCATATGCGGATATATGGTCTGTGTCTTGTATTCCTGCACAAGAAATTTTCTTAAATTAAGATAATAAGGCTTTTGAAATTCATCTTTTAAAAGAATGTCCCAACTGTTATTAAACTGTACCATTTTTTAATCTCTCAATCATCATAAATGCAGATTTATAAATGTCGCCACAACCCATTGTGAGAACCAAATCTCCTGCTTTTGCATTTTTAACAACATAATCAGCAACTTCTTCCTGAGTGTTGAACCAAACGGAATTTGGAATTTTTTCAGCTAATTGGGAAGTGTAAATGTCATATGTGTTCACTTCACGCGAACCCATAATTTCCGTCATAACGCATCTGTCAGGGATTTTAAGCACATCTACAAACTCGTCAAAATGCATTGCAGTTCTCGAATAGGTAAATGGCTGGAAAACTGCCCAAACGGTGTTGTAACCCATTTTCATAGCAGCATCAAGTGTAACCTTAAGTTCAGCAGGATGGTGAGCATAGTCGTCAACGAAATCAATACCGTTATATGTGCCTAAATCCTCAAAACGACGACCTGCACCCTTGAATTCCTGTAATCCCTTAACACAATCTTCAAACTTTGCACCTGAATAAATTGCAGACGCTACTGCAGCAAGTGCATTAAGTACATTGTGAATACCGGGAATTGAAAGCTCAACATTACCTAATTTTTCACCTTTGTACATTACATCAAACTTTGTGAATGCACCTTTATACTCTTCAATGTTTTCAGCATAGTAATCGTTTTTCTTATCAAAACCGAATGAAATCATTTCCTTACCCTTAATGTCCTTGATGGCTTTAAGGGTGTTTTCATCATCACCGTTATAAATAACTGCCTTTGTAGCAGAAGACGCAAACTTTGTGAAGCTCAAAATAAGGTTTTCCATTGTCTTGAAATATTCAAGATGGTCCTCGTCAATATTGAGAATAACAGCCACATCAGGACTCATTTTAAGGAAGGTGTCCTGATATTCACAAGACTCCATAACGATTGTTTCAGTATTGCCAACTCGACCGTAAGAGTTTGTAAGTGGCAATTTGCCACCGATAACTGCAGATGGGTCAAGACCTGCTGAAAGCATTGTCTGTACAGTAAGTGAAGTTACAGTTGTTTTTCCATGAGTACCGCATATGCCGATACAGTTAGTAAACTGACGGGAAATCTCACCTAAAAGTTCAGCTCGTTGAAATGTAGGAATACCACTTTCAAATGCTGCCTTGAGTTCAGGGTTTTCCTTTGAAATAGCAGCAGAATAAACCACCATTTCTGCACCCTCAATATTTTCAGCACGCTGTCCCATCATAACCTTTATACCCATTTTGCGGATACGGTCAACGATTGAACTTTCATTGTTGTCGGAGCCTTGCAAAGTGTATCCTTTACTGTGAAGAATTTCAGCAAGAGGACACATACCGCTGCCACCAATGCCGATAAAATGTATTGTTTTTACAGTATTTAAAACCTTTGAAATATCATTCATTTTTATCACCACCCTTTATTATATTACATCTTTTCAAAAATTTAAACACCTAATCACCATTTTTTCACAAAAAACATATTCTGTTAATGTAAAGGTAAGGTGAAGTGTTTATGAAAACAAGAAATATTGTTATAGTTGGTGGCGATAAGCGACAGAAATACCTTAAAGAATATTTATGTGCAAAGGGTTATGATGTGACCTCTTACGGACTTTTTGATTGGGACGATGATACCGATAAGCTCAAAAGTATGATTTCGGAAAATACCGTCGTTATTCTGCCACTGCCTGCCACAAGAAATGACAAAACAATTCTTATGCCTTTTTCAAAACGGGAAATCTCAATAGAGCGTCTTGTGTCTTTTCTATCAAAAGACAATCTTGTTTTCGGTGGTATGATTAAAGGCGAGTTAAAAACAAAGCTTTTACAGAACAATATTTCCTTTGTGGACTATTATAACGACGAATTGATTGAAAAAAACGCAGTTCTTACAGCCTTTGGCGCATTAAAAATAATTCTTGAGCATATTGACTATGCCTTACCGGAAGGAAAATACGCCATTACAGGTTATGGCAGAGTTGCGAAGGAAACAGCAAAGGTACTGACTTCACTTTCCTGTAATGTAACAATTTATGCAAGAAATGAACTCCAACGAACTGATGCCGTAAATAATGGCTGTAAAGCACAACCTTTAATAAAGCTACCTTATCATATCAACAATTTTGACATCATAATAAACACAATACCGTCACAGGTAATTGATGACCTGACCTTGAAAAACATAAGAAAAGAAAGCAAAATAATCGAACTTGCCTCTGCACCGTACGGACTTGATTTTAACAAAGCAAGAGAATATTCAAAAGCTGTGGTAAAGGCATCAGGACTACCGGGAAAATATACGCCAAAAACAGCAGGGGAATTAATCGGCATAAAAATAGAAGAAAACCTACAAAGGGAGGAATAAAAATTGAGCAAAGAAACTGTGGGGTTTGCCCTTTGTGGTTCATTCTGCACATTTAAAAAGGTAATCCCACAAATTGAGAAGCTTGTTAACGAGGGTTACAGAGTAATCCCTATTATGTCACATATGGCATACACTACTGACACACGATTCGGAAAAGCAAGGGAATTCAATGAACAGATTGAAAGAATATGTAAGGAAAATATAATCTATACAATTTCAGGTGCAGAGCCCATAGGCCCAAAGGAATTGCTTGATGTCCTTGTAATCGCACCTTGCACAGGAAACACTTTAGGAAAGCTTGCCAACGGAATAAGTGACACATCAGTTACCTTGGCAGTAAAAGCACATTTAAGAAATCAGCGTCCCGTTATAATCGCAGTTTCGTCAAATGATGCACTTGGCACATCTGCACGAAACATCGGCACACTAATGAACAGCAAAAACATATATTTTGTGCCAATGGAACAGGACGATTATATAAACAAACCAAACTCCATTGTGGCAGATTTTAAATATATACCTGATACAGTCCGCGAAGTTCTTGCCACAAATAAACAACCACAACCGATGTTATTGTGAAAAAACAGCGCCCCTTGTCAAAGGGGAGAGGGCCACGAAGTGGCGAGGGGATTCCTTCTTATTGTTTTATGAATCCCTCCACCGTCTTCGACGGTCCCCCTCCCTTTAACAAGGGAGGCGTTAATTTTTTATTCAATTTTTATTTCTGTTCAAAGAACACTTTAAATGCCTTATATGCCATATAAACATCAAGCTTTGAAACAACTTCCATAGGTGCGTGCATTGAAAGGACAGGCACACCAAGGTCGATTGTGTCAATATCAAGGTTAGCAACGTACATAGCAACTGTACCGCCACCGCCTGCGTCAACCTTACCGAGTTCGCCAATCTGCCATACAACATCATTTGCATTGAGCATTCTGCGGATTTTGCCCATATATTCAGCGGATGCGTCAGATGTGCCACTCTTACCGCGTGAACCTGTGTATTTTGTGATTACAACACCGTTGTTTACGAATGAACAGTTCTTTCTCTCACTCACTTCAGGGAATGTCGGGTCAAATGCAGCGTTAACGTCTGCAGAAAGACATTCTGACTTTGAAAGAACTCTCCAAGGCTCAACTCCACCCATAACTGCAAGGTCGTGGATAAAATATTTCATATATGATGAATTAAGACCTGTGTTACCGTCAGAACCGATTTCTTCCTTGTCAGTAAGAACTGTAAGACAAGTGTATTCAGGGTTCTGGATATCGAAAATTGCCTGTGCAGCAGGATAAGCACAAACCTTGTCATCGTGACCGTAAGCACCGATAAGGCTTCTGTCAAAACCGATGTCACGAGCCTTGAATGCAGGAACAAGCTCAAGCTCTGCACTAAGGAAATCACCCTCGGTAATTCCGTATTTTTCGTTGAGAATTTTAATAATATTGAGTTTAACTTTGTCAGAGCCTTCGTCCTTTGAGAATGGACGAGAACCGATAAGAATATTTAACTGTTCGCCCTGAATACCCTCGCTCATTGTCTGCTTCATCTGATTCTGAGCAAGGTGTGGAAGAAGGTCAGTAACACAGAATTGCGGGTCGTTTTCGTCTTCACCAACATTGACTTTAACTGTTTCACCGTTTGCCTTAACAACAACACCATGAAGAGCTAATGGAATAGCTGTCCACTGATATTTCTTGATACCACCATAATAGTGAGTTTTGAAATATGCAAGATTTGAGTCCTCGTAAAGCGGATTGGGTTTAAGGTCAAGACGAGGTGAGTCGATATGTGCAGCAGAAATTTTAACGCCTTCTGCTATGCTCTTTTTACCGAAAACACAAAGGATAATTGCCTTGTTTCTGTTGTTATAGTAAACCTTGTCACCTGCGTTGTACTTCTTTGTGTTGTCAAATTCAGTATAGCCTTTGCTTTCTGCCTCTTTTACGAAAAATTCAACAGATTCGCGTTCAATTTTTGCAAAATCAAGATAACTTTTGTAGCCCTCGCAAAATTCGTCAGCAGCCTTAACAACTGCGTCATCAACCTTTTCCATAGCGTGCTTCGGCTCATAGAAAAGCTCTTTTTTCATTTCATTTAAGTCCATAATATTTTCTCCTTTCGGTTATATTCCCAATTGTAATGTTATTGGCTTTATTTCTACATTAAGGTCGTATGGCGGATAATTCCACAATACAAAATCGGCTTTTTTAGTAAAAAAACTTTCGTCTTTTTGTGCATTTATGCGTTCAAGTGCCTTTTCCTCTGAAATATTATCTCTTTTCATAATTCGTTCAAGACGAATATCCACAGGGGCTACAACTGCAACGGTAAAGTCGCAAAGTTTATCCTCGCCACTTTCAAAAAGTGCAATCGCGTCGATAATCACGCCACGATAACCCACTTTTTCCATATCCTTGATAATTGACTGAATTTCCTCGGTAACGGCAGGATGAGTAATCTCGTTCAAAGCATTCGTACTTTCTTCGTTCGCAAATGCACGAGAGGCGAGTAGCGGTCGGTTAGTTGTACCGTCCTCGTTCACAACATCCTCACCAAAGCGTTCCTTTAATTTATTTTTAACATCTTCGCTGTTATTTATTACATTTCTTGCCACCTTGTCAGCATCAATGTGATAACAACCGTAAGCCATAAGCTTTCGTGCAACGGTACTTTTACCGGCACCCGTAAGACCCGTAAGACCAATAATTTTCATTATATCACCTTTATCTTGAACCCTGCTGAACGGATTAAACGATTATAAACTGCCATGCCCATGCCTTTTGTGTCGGGACAACGAGCGTATACTTTACCTGCACCCATTTCGTCAAGCTCACGCAAAGCATCAAAAAGCCTTGCACTCTGGCTAAACCCATCATTTTCCTTGCCGTATGTAACTGTGGGGCAGGTGAGTAGAGCATCTTCACCGTCAAAACACAATGCAGCAATATTGTCTTCACTCAGGCAAAGCTTTTTAAAGGTTTCAAAATCACTTTTAATAAGAGTTATATCGGCAGTTGGTGCGTAATGCTTGTATTTCATACCGGGTGAAGCAGCAACAGCACCTTCTTCTAACTGATTAAGCACAGCATCGTCAACCACGATTTCACCGATAAGCTCAGTCATTTCTTCAAGTATCACGCCACCTGGTCGAAGAAGCCTTGGTGGGTCTTCTGCGAATGAAATAACAGTTGACTCAACGCCGATTTCCGAGCTTCCGCCGTCAATAATAAGCGGAATACGACCGTTCATATCGTCAAAAACATATCGGGCATTTGTAGGACTTGGACTACCTGAAAGGTTTGCTGATGGTGCAGCCAAAGGCACACCACAGCTTTCAATTATATCCCTTGCATACTTGCTTTTTGGAAGTCTTACTGCAACTGTCGGGAGATTTCCTGAAACAATATTTGAAATTCTGTCGCTCTTTTTCATAATCATAGTAAGAGCTGCCGGCCAGAATTTTTCAGCCATAATTCTGACTTTCTGTGGAATTTCTTCAACCAATTCTGCCAAATCCTCAAACTTTGCAATATGCACAATAAGTGGATTATCACTTGGTCTGCCCTTTGCAATAAAGATTTTACGAACAGCATCCTCGTCAAACGCGTTGGCAGCAAGTCCATAGACGGTTTCAGTAGGAATAGCCACAACCTGACCGTCATTTATGAGCCTTTTTGCTTCATTTAAAGCTTTTTCATATTCAGTTGTAATGTTAATTACTACTGTTTCCATTTTCTATGTATTCCTTTGCTTTACGGTATATGTAAAATTGCTCGTTGCCGATATTTACAATCTGTTGAGCATAAGTTTTTGCTTTTTCAACATCACCTTGATTTTGGGTGAATATGAATAAATTCTCATAAACATTAAGATACGAGTATGGTAATACTTGCTCGTCAGTTAATTTTCTGTCTCTTAATGGGTCATACTGATTTGTCTGCCAAACTCTTGTTGCATATTCTTCAAAGCTACTGTTTTCATTGGCAACAACTGCTTCGGCAGACTGTGTTAAAGAAATGATTGAGTGTTTCATCTGTCTTTTTATTAGTTTCTTTGCTTTTTTATTTTCATATTCACAGATAATTCTGAATTGTTCTTCATAAGACTTGAAATCTTTTTTCTCGAGAGCAATCGTTGCCATATTGGTGTGTATTGCAACGCGTATGTGGTTTGCAAGTTTTTTATTTCCGTATTTTTGCCAGAACATTCGAATTTCATTTTCAGCCTGTTCAAATTCTCCCATATTTATAAGAAAGGCAACACGATTATTCAATAAAACAGCCATATCCTGAATATTCTTTTCACTTGTTGTTTCAATTAGTTGATTTGTAGCATCTAATGCTTTTTCAGGCTGTAAATACTTATTGCGAATAACAATAGGTTGATTGATTTTTTTCAGTATAACAAACATATAAACCTGTAAAGTCAAAAAGAAAAAAACCAACAACAATGGTGTTCCGAACGGAATAAGCAATATAGCAGATATAATCATTCCGATAATATAAATAAGTCCTGTTATTCTGATAATCGGAATTCTGTATCTTATCATAAACTTTTCAAAACCATTAAGTTTAAATTCCATAATTATTCATTCGCTTTCAATTTTTCTGCAGTATCTGCTGTAATCAGTGCGTCAATGATTTCATCAAGGTCACCATTCATAATCTGCTCGATTTTATAAAGAGTAAGACCGATTCTGTGGTCGCTTACTCGACCCTGCGGGAAATTGTATGTTCTGATTCGTTCACTTCTGTCGCCTGTACCAACCTGACTCTTTCTCTGACCTGCAATTTCAGCGTCGTGCTTTGCCTGTTCAATTTCAAGAAGTCTTGAACGAAGAACCTTAAGTGCCTTATCCTTATTTTTGTGCTGACTTCTTTCATCCTGACATTCAACAACCATACCTGTCGGCAGGTGAGTAACACGGATTGCAGATGAAGTCTTGTTAACCTTCTGTCCGCCTGCACCGCTTGAACGGAAAACATCAATCTGTAAGTCGGCAGGGTTAAGCTCAAAGTCAACATCTTCTGCTTCAGGAAGTACAGCAACAGTAACGGTTGATGTCTGAATTCTGCCCTGACTTTCTGTTTCAGGAACTCGCTGAACTCTGTGAACACCACTTTCAAACTTGAATCGTGAATATGCACCATCACCGTCAACCGAGAAAATAACTTCCTTGTAGCCACCTAATTCAGTTGGGTTTTCAGAAAGAATTTCCATTTTCCAACCACGAGTTTCAGCATACATTGTGTACATTCTGAAAAGTGAATTTGCAAAGAGTGCAGCTTCTTCACCGCCTGCACCGCCACGGATTTCAATAATAACGCTACGGTCATCATTAGGGTCACGAGGCAAAAGGAGAATTTTAAGCTCTTCCCAAGTAAATTCAAGCTGTTCCTTTGCAGTTTCAAATTCCTCCTGCACCATTTCCTTGAAGTCCTTGTCCATACCGCCTTCATCGAGAAGCATTTTTGACTCCTCAAAGGTGTCCTTATAGCCCTTGTATTCGCGGAATTTCTCAACAACAGGAGTCAACTGCTTTAATTCCTTCATAAGCTTTGTATATAACTGCTGGTCGTTGACTGTTGCAGGGTCACAAAGCTGTTCATTAACATTTTTAAATCTCTGTTCAATTCCTAATAACTTATCAAACATTAACTATTTCTCCATCTCTCAAAACTTTTTTTATGTTCTTTTCAATTTTCTGTCGTGGCACCATAACCTCACGGTTGCATTTTATACAACGGACACGAAAATCCATTCCCACACGAAGGACAAGAAAATCCTTACCTCCGCAAGGGTGTTCTTTTTTCATTACAAGAATATCGTTAAGTTTTATATCCATAATCTTCACCAATTATATAGTATATCACAACAGTATAAAAAATAAAATACTTTTTTATTCTCTTTTCACCGTTTCTCTCATATTCTTTATTATCGATTAAAAAATAAGTTATCGGAAGGTGAAATTTATGAAAAAATATTATCCTGAGGGAATACTCTTTGAAAGCCGACAGAATAAAAAATGTATGGAAAGTGTCAACAGTCTTCGTGAATGCTTCTATACAGAAAAGATTTTAGAGGGAAAAGCTACTCTTTGTGACCGTGAACACAATCTTTATGTTGATTTAGGTGTAATGGAGGGTATAATCCCACGCGAAGAATGTGCTGTGGGAATTTCTGATGGTACTGTGCGTGATATTGCCATAATTTCAAGGGTGAATAAGCCTGTTGCCTTTAAAATTATCGACTTTATGGACGACGAAACAGGTGTAAGAACTGCAATACTCAGTCGCAGACGAGTACAAGAGGAATGTGCCGAAAATTACATAAAAAATCTTTCGCCCGGAGACATTATCGATGCGAAGATTACCCATAACGAGAGCTTTGGTTCATTCTGTGACATCGGTTGCGGAATTTCTGCACTTTTGCCAATCGACAGCATTTCCGTTTCTCGTATTCCGCATCCAAACGCACGATTTGCAGTTAATACAATGATAAAAGCAGTTGTAAAAAGCATTGACGAAATGGGCAGAGTCACACTTTCTCATAAAGAGCTTCTCGGTACATGGGAAGAAAACGCAGAGAATTTTAAGGCAGGTCAGACGGTAGGTGGCATAGTCCGTTCAATTGAAAAGTACGGTGTTTTTATTGAACTTTCACCGAATCTTGCAGGACTTGCAGAGTATTCGGATACGGTGGAAGAAGGTGACTCGGCAAGCGTATATATCAAGAGCATCAACCCTGAAAAAATGAAAATCAAGCTTTCCATTGTTGACAGTTTTCCTGAACGAAACAGCACAATGCCCGTAAAATACTTTTATGACGGTGACCATATTGATTTTTGGCAGTATTCACCTGAAATCTGCGACAAAATGATTGAAAGTGTTTTTTAAATGTAAATATTGTTGTCAAAGGAAAAATCTTGTGATAAAATGAACATAGAAAATACCTTAGGGGGATGTTTATGAAAAAGATTCTATGTTTTGTTTTATCAGCAATCCTTATTTTCACACTTTTAGTGCCATCTTTTGCAAGTGAAAAGAAATGTGATTGCGGAAATGTGCCTGTTGTTCAAGTAAGAGGTATCGGTGAAACTCTTTATGACGGAGAAGGAAACGAAGTTTTTTCTGCTGAAAATATCGTAGGTGGAATTTTACCTGTACTTCCTGACCTTGCAGAATTTCTTGTAACAATGGATACAGATGTGTTGGTTGATGCACTTTCTGTTGCAGTAAAAGCGATTTTTGGTCCTGTGTCTTACGACAATAACCTTAATCGTGATTCTGTGGTTACTGTTGAGGGATACACAAGTGACCCTGTTGAAACATATGTTGATTTGACTGCTGATGATGTAAGCTCAGAAAGCACTCTTGCTCAGGCAGTTTATAATGAACTTGGTGAAAGGCATTCATACCTTTTCATTTATGATTGGACAGCAAATCCATTTGATATTGCAGCCGACCTTAACCAGTTTATCAAGGAAGTAAAGGAAAAGTCAGGTCACGACAAAGTTGCTATCTGTGCTGAAAGTATGGGTGGATGTATGACAAACACATATTTAGCCCTTTACGGATATGATGATGTACAGACAGTTGTTATGGCAAACTCTGCATTCAACGGACTTGAAATGCTTGGTCAGTTGTTTATCGGCAACCCTGAAATTGACGGACCTGCACTTGGCGGACTTATAGCACAAAGTATTTACGGTAGTACTGAATACGCATCACTTATTCCGTATATTCCGCTTTTCAAGGACCTTGCAAATATTGCGAATTACCTTTTTGAGGTAGCAGGTGACAGAATTTACGAGGAAGTTTTAATTCCTGTTTTCGGTTATCTTCCGTCATTCTGGTGCTTTATCCCTGAATATCATTTTGATGAAGCAATGGAAAAAATGCTTCCTGATGCAGGCCCTGAACTCAAGGCTTTTGTAAATGAATATTATGAAAAGGTTGCAAGTAAAACAACTGACAGAGTTAAGGAAATGGTAGAAAGTGATGATGTGAATTATTTCTGCGTTTCAAACTACAATCAGTATATTGCCCCTGTAACAAAAACTGCTCGTTGGAACTCTGATGGTGTTATCGAAACATATAACACAAGTGGTTTTGCAACAGTTGCCAATATTGGTGAAACTCTTGGTGCAGATTATGTTCAGGCTGTAAATAATGGTAAGGATATGATTTCCCCTGACAATGTGGTTGATGTTTCAACTGCACAAGCACCAATGCAGACTTGGATTACAAAGAATTGGGGACATATTGCATATAATCATAATGACGGTACTTGTGATTTCTATGTCTGGTTGCTTACTGCAAATGAACAATATACAGTTGAGTCAAATCCACAGTACCCACAGTTTATGTATTATAATACAGAACTTCCACAGCTTATGCCATATACTTGTGGTAGTGGTGATGTTACAGGTGATGGAAAAACTACTGCACTTGACGCAGGTCTTGTGATGAAAGCAGTAGCAGGTGTTTACTGTGTGCCTGAAGAAAACTTTAAAAATGCAGATATGAACTGTGACGGAAAACTCACAGCAACAGATGCAAGAATTATCCTTAAACAAGTTGCAGGACTTTAATATAAAAGAATGGAGGGAGAAAAAATGTTAGTAATTTTAGCACTACTTTCTGATATCGTTTATTTCTTAACAAGCTGGTTACCATTCTAAAACTTAATATGATTAAAGGACATCATACAAACTGATGTCCTTTTTTATGTTCCAAACTCTACGATGCGTAGGTTGTCATATGATTTGTAACAGGATATAATGTACTCATAAAATCAAAGGAGTTCATACAATGAATACATATGTAACAGGTGCAACAATTAAAAAACTGCGAGAATCAAAGGGGATTACACAACTTCAGCTTGCCAATGAAATCGGTGTCAGCAGTAAAGCCATTTCAAAATGGGAAACAGCAAAAGGACTGCCTGATATTACACTTGTGGAGCCACTCAGTCGGGCTCTTGGAGTGTCCGTAATGGAACTTATGTCAGGTGAAACGGTAATCAATAAAAACATTTCATCAAATGTTCTCTTTTCAAAATTTTATGTATGTCCGATTTGTGGAAATGTGATTCATACAACAGGGGATACGGTTGTCAGTTGTTGCGGTATTGCTCTGCCACCGCTTGAGGCAGAAGAAACAGACGACCACCACCAAATATCAATAGAAAATGTGGAAGACGAAAAATTTATCACAATCAACCACCCAATGACCAAAAACCACTATATTTCATTTGTGGCTTATGTCACAAGTGACAAAACACATTTTGTAAAACTATATCCCGAAGGAAATGCCGAAACGCGAATGCAATTTCGTGGCAGAGGCTATCTGTACATCTATTGCAACAAACACGGACTTATGAAACGCAAGGTGTAAATTATAATTTGTCGGAATGAACAACCAATTTGAAAAGTCATTCTGAGCGTAGCGAAGAATCTCTCGCATTTCATCAGTCACCCTGAGTGAAACGAAAGGTCTGTTAAAATAGGACAGAGATTCTTCGTCACTTCGTTCCTCAGAATGACACTAAACCTTAAACATCCATACAAACTCCAATTTGAAATGTTAAATAAAAATTATAGCGTGATAACCAACTCGGCTATCACGCTATTTTTATAAATTCTTATCAAGTTTTGTCTTTTTAATCACATTATAAAGAGGTAACCCCAGACCGTAACACATCACTAATTGTCCGATTGCAATCTGTGCAGCATTGATTAAAAATGATTGTAACATAAATCCCTCAGGCATAAACAATGTGATTTCAAGTCCTATAATAACAGCATTTGTAATTACAGGAAAAAACGCAGAAACAAGTGGCAGATTTTTAAACTTGATGTTTCGTGTTTTATAGCTTAAAACAGATGCTAAAAATGTTGCAAGTGTACCGCAGATAACATCAATTATTCCGTAAGGACTTGTAATATTACCTAAAAAGCAACCGATTGTAAGTCCGGGAATTGCAGCAGGGAATATTGCAGCTAAAATTGTCAAAGCTTCTGAAAATCTGAACTGAATAGGTCCATAGGCAACATTGAGCATACTTGCAGCATAGGTAAGTCCCGCATAAAGTGCAGCAATAATTGATGATTGTACAACAAAAAACGTCTTTTTCTTGTTCTTATTCATTTTTTATCACTCCATAGTTTTGATTTAGAGCAGTTAATCTGCTCATGTCAGGATGGTTTCGAACTGACATTTTAATTTATAAATTTTCAGAATTATCTTCTGTTTCTTTCTTCTTGGATTTGATTTTACCAAGATGTTCTTTGATAATCTGCTTTGGTTTGGTGAGAACACTGTCCTTTGCAGATGGGAAAATATTTCCTAAAACCTTAAGCATAAAACTTCTTGTTTCAGGGTCTAAATCCTTAATTGTATCAAAGAATAAAGCACTGTTACCCTTAAGGTTTTCGCTCCAATCAATAAAGCTTTCAGCCTTTTGTGCATTTGTAGCTTCAATTATATCAAATATACTGTCAATAAAAAGTTCTCTTTGTTCAGGGCTGTAATTTCCAATCCATTCCTTGAATGTGTTTGTCACAAGCTTTGCACTTGTATGTATTTTTTCACCCGTAACAAAGTCATTGTCTTCAACAATCCACAAAAACGGGTCGTGCTGATGAATTCCTTCACCCTCGCTTTTGACAATACGATATGAATCAGTATTGCTCAGTAACATTCCAATCATTGATTCTTCGGGAACAAACTTTGCAATTTTACTTTCCATTTTAAGATATTCATCTGATGAAACAAAATCTTTTGTAAATCCGGGACTGTCAAAGCTTTGGATTTCAACAATCTTTTCCTTTGTCTTATTGGAACACATAACACCTGCATAAATAGCAAGATTTCCACCTTTAGAATGGCCGACAACTGTGATTTTACCCTTGATTTTACCTGCAACCTTATTGAGATATTTAGTGCTTAAAAGCTGTGCAGGAACTGTGTCGTTATAAAGCATATCAAAGTTTTCACGCCAACCTGTAATGGTGGAGTCAGTACCTCTGAATGAAACACAGGCATTACCGTCAGGTAAAAGAAATGTTGTTGCCGAAAACTGAACTGCATTCTTCGGGTCAAAAATGTTTTCGTGGTAATTGATTCTTATTTTTCCGTATCTTTTGCTGTATGCCATTGAGTTGAAAAGCAAAAGATTTTTCCTTGCAGTTCTTTCGAGAGGGAACAGGTTTTCAAAGCCTTCCTGCTCCGAAATTCTTGAAAAAGTAATTCCTCTTACAAACAACTGCTTATCGGGAACAAATTCATCATAATCAAGATAAGCAAGCTGAGCGAAAATAAGACCGTCAACCTTTGAAAAGGGCAAAGCATTAAAATCCTTATGAGCGTTCATAAGTGAATAATCAATAATACCAGACATAATACTTCAACTCTCTTTCTCAGCGGCTATTTTTCCGTCATAAACGCCAAAAATACTCGTTAATACACAAAGTATTGCCTGCGTTTTTTGACGCTTCTGACAAAAAACTATCTCGCTGATAAATAACAACGACTTTGGTTTGTAGTCATCAAAAGTTATAGTCGAAATTGAGTGATTAAACCCAATTCCGACTTTAATTATTATATGCAATTATAATTTGAGAGATGCAATATCTGTAAGACTCATTTTATCCTCAGGAACAACGAATGTACTTCTCATAACGCTGAGTGCCGCATCAAGAGATGTAAGACAGGATGTACCTGATTCAACTGCAAGACGACGAAGCTTGAATCCGTCACGGTTAGCAAGACGACCGTGTGTAGGAGTATTGATGATAAGTGAAACCTCGCCATTCTGGAGCATATCCATAATGTTAGGTGATTCGCCTGTAAGCGGATTAACCTCTTTACATTCAATACCTGCTTCACGGATAACCTTGCATGTACCCGGTGTTGCATAGAATTCAAATTCAGAATCCTTGAATTCCTTAAGCATTTCACCGACTTCTTTCTTATCCTTGTCACGAACTGTAACAACAATCTTTGCATCCTTAGGCATTGAAACACCGCCACCGTCGAATGCTTTAAGAAGTGCTTCATTGTAGTCTGTTGAGATACCGAGAACTTCACCTGTTGATTTCATTTCAGGGCCTAATGAAGTATCAGCACCGATAATCTTTTCGAATGAGAATACAGGAAGCTTGATTGCATAGTAACCACTGTTCTTGTAAAGACCTGTACCGTATCCCATATCAGCAATTCTTTCACCAAGCATTGCTCTTGTTGCAAGGCTGATAGCAGGAATACCTGTAACCTTACTGATATACGGAACAGTTCTTGAAGAACGAGGGTTAACCTCAATAATATAAACTGTTTCGCGAAGAACGATAAACTGAATGTTCATCATACCTATAACGTGTAATGCAGAAGCAAGTCGTTTTGTGTAATCAACGATAGTCTTCTGTACCTTCTGTGAAAGAGTAACAGCAGGATAAACTGAAATTGAGTCACCTGAGTGAATACCTGCACGGTCGATATGTTCCATAATACCGGGAATAAGAATATCCTTACCGTCACAGATAGCGTCAACTTCAACTTCCTGACCCATAAGGTATTTGTCAACAAGAACAGGATGCTCTGAAAGGTCAGGGATTGTTCTTGTGATAATATCCATAAATTCAATGATATCTTCGTCACTTGCTGCAATCTGCATACCCTGACCACCAAGAACATAGCTTGGACGGACAAGAACAGGGTAACCGAGTGAATGAGCAGCAGCGATAGCTTCCTGAGCAGTAAATACTGTCTGTCCCTTTGGACGGGCTATATCACAGAATTCAAGAATTTCATCAAAACGCTCTCTGTCTTCGGCAGCGTCAACGTGGTCAGCATCAGTACCGAGAATCTTAACACCTAAATCATTAAGTGTCTTTGTAAGCTTAATAGCAGTCTGTCCGCCGAACTGAACAATAGCACCGTCAGGGTTTTCAAGTTCAACAATGCTTGTAACATATTCAGGTGTAAGCGGTTCAAAGTAAAGTTTGTCAGAAACGTCAAAGTCAGTTGAAACTGTTTCAGGGTTGTTGTTTACGATAATCGCTTCACAACCTGCCTTTTTAAGAGCCCATACTGAATGAACTGAACAATAGTCAAATTCAACACCCTGGCCGATTCTGATAGGACCTGAACCGAGAACCATAATCTTTTTCTTTTCAGTTTTTGGATTTACTTCGTTTGCAATACCGTAATCTGAGTAGTAATACGGAGTCTGTGCCTTGAATTCAGCAGCACAGGTATCAACGATTGAGAATGAAGGCATAATATTCCAAAGCTTGCGAAGATGCTTAATTGCTTCCTTTGTTGTACCCACATTCTTTGCGATTATGTTATCGGTAAAGCCCATTTTCTTAGCTGCAAAAAGAGTTTCCCTGTCGCATTTACCTGTTTTAAGTGTCTTTTCCATATCCACAATGTTCTTGATTTTGCTTAAGAACCACATATCAATTTTTGTGATATCGTGGATTTCTTTAAGGTCAATTCCCTTGTAGATTGCAACTGCAATTGCATATACACGAAGATTGTCAACATTGTGAAGAGCTTCACGAACTTCTTCTGTGCTCATTTCCATAAATGAATCGAGAAGAAGTGACTCCTTGTTTTCTTCAAGTGAATGAAGTGACTTGTGAAGAGCGGCCTCAAATGTACGGGCAATTGACATTACTTCACCTGTAGCCTTCATCTGTGTACCGAGTGTCTTTTTAGCAGTAACAAACTTGTCAAATGGCCATTTAGGGAACTTACATACTATATAGTCGATTGTAGGCTCAAATGATGCAAATGTCTTGCCTGTAACAGCATTCGGAATTTCGTCAAGTCCAAGACCGAGAGCAATTTTAGATGCAACTCGGGCAATCGGAAAGCCTGTTGCCTTTGAAGCGAGAGCAGATGAACGGGAAACACGAGGGTTAACTTCAATAACTGCATATTTGAATGATGTCGGATGAAGTGCAAACTGAACATTACAACCACCCTGAATATCAAGTGCATCAATAATGTTAAGAGCAGCATTACGAAGCATTGAATATTCCTTATCCATAAGTGTCTGTGCAGGAGCAACAACGATTGAGTCACCTGTATGCACACCAACAGGGTCAAGGTTTTCCATTGAACAGATTGTAATGCAGTTACCCTTTGAGTCACGCATTGTTTCAAATTCGATTTCTTTCCAACCTGAAATACATTTTTCAATAAGAACCTGATTTACACGAGAAAGACGGATACCGTTTGATGCGATTTCATAAAGCTGCTTTTCGTCATAAGCAATACCACCGCCTGTACCGCCAAGTGTGTATGCAGGACGAACAATAACAGGATAGCCGATTTTAGCAGAGAAATCGAGAGCATCCTCAACTGTTTCAACAACCAAAGATTCAATACAAGGTTCACCGATTGCTTCCATTGTGTCTTTGAATTCCTGTCTGTCCTCAGCCTTTTTGATTGATTCGGCATTGATACCGATAAGACGAACATTGTTTTCTTTTAAGATTCCTAACTCATTAAGCTCCATAGCAAGGTTAAGACCTGTCTGGCCACCAAGTGACGGAAGGAGAGAGTCCGGTTTTTCTTTTTCTATAATCTTTGTAAGTGTAGGAATTGTAAGCGGTTCAATGTAAACCTTATCTGCAATATCACCGTCAGTCATGATAGTAGCAGGGTTAGAGTTTACAAGAACAACCTCAACGCCTTCTTCTTTAAGAGAGCGACAAGCCTGAGTACCGGCATAGTCAAATTCAGCGGCCTGACCGATAATAATTGGACCTGAACCGATAACCATTACTTTTTTAATGCTTTTATCCAACATTTTATTTGCCCTCCTTAATTAAGTTTTTAAAATCTTCAAATAAGAAAGCAGTATTAGGTCCTTTCACTGCGTCAGGAATGAACTGCACTGTCATAACAGGCTTGTCCTGATATTTAAGACCTTCAATTGTCTTGTCGTTAACGTTTACGCAAAGCACATCTGCATTAGCAGGAGCTTCTGTCACAGCATAACCGTGGTTATGAGCTGTGATATATGTTTTATCTTTATCAACAAATCTTACCGGGTAGTTGCAGCCTCTATGACCGTGAAGCATTTTTTCTACCTTACCGCCGTTTGCAATGGCAACGAGCTGGTGACCGAGACCGATTGCAAAAATTGGCATATTATTATCTGTAAGCTTTTTGATTTCTTCAATTGTATCCTTGAATGTGTCGTGGTCCTCAACACCGTTACCGATTACAACACCTTTGAAGCCGCCTGCAAGAATTTCGTCTGCATTGAGTGTACTGTATTTTGTTACGGCAAAGCCACACTGACCGAAAGCATCAACAAAGCTCTTTCTTGCACCAAGGTCGATAAACGCAACCTTAACACCTTCTTCGGAAATTGTTTCGTCAACACCTTTATATTCATTCTTAAGCTCATATTCATTGATTTTTCGGAGCAATGCATCCTTATCTGAAATATCGTCTGTGATAATTGCCTTCATAGCACCGTTTTCACGGATATTCATAACGATTGCACGATTATCAAGCCCTGTTACACAAGGAATGTCATATTTGATAAGAAGCTCTTCAAGAGTCATCTCGCATCTGAAATTAGAAGGAGTATCACAAAGCTCGTGAACTAAAAGTGCAGCAGGATAAAGCTTGTCACTTTCCATATCATCAAGGCAAACACCATAGTTACCGATAAGAGGGTAAGTCATAATAACACCTAACCCTGCATTTGACGGGTCAGAGAGCATTTCAACATATCCGGTCATTGATGTGTTGAAAATAACTTCACATACAGTTTCTTTGAATTTTCCGGCAGCCTGTCCTTCATAAACAGCACCGTTCTGAAGCATTAAATACGCTTTCAAAATTCACACCAGCCTTTCATTTATTGTCAATTGATTATTATACTATATTATTTTAAGCAGTTCAATAATATTTTCTAAATTTTTACAAAAAAATAACGACGGGAAAACCGTCGCTTTAAAAAATAAAAACTGAACAACAAGCACAACCGTCAGAAACAATAGTGCTTTGAATATTTGTTGAAGAAACAGCAATACCGTCAGTTTTAAATGTCATTTTATTCAACATCTTAATTGCTACTGACAATTTGCTCACTCCTTAAATTTACTTTACAAATTTTATCATAAAATCGTATTTTCGTCAACAAGATTTGACAAGAAAAAATATATTTGTTCATTATAATAATTACAACAGCAAAAAGCACAGAAAAAATATAAATATTGCCAAATTATAATTTGTCGGGACGAACAACCAATTTGGTAAGTCATTCTGAGCGTAGCGAAGAATCTCTCTAACAGTAACACATCAACCAACAGAGATTCTTCGTCGTTTCACTCCTCAGAATGACCTATTATTTTTAAAATCGCAACGCAGTTCCGACACTTTGCACTTTGCGTTTTGCAT
>JAZNZX010000010.1:0-13380 GCA_045595185.1 Candidatus Fimenecus sp.
TTTCTTCCCCAATGGTGACGAGTTAAACTCTTGACTTTTATTGCGGAGTATGGTATAATTGTATTAGAAAGTTAGAGGAGGATTAAGCCAATTCTACTTTATTAACGAGAGCGAGAGAGCTCTTAATGGGCACTTAGCTTAAAGGCAAAAGCGCAACCGATGACGTTTGATAGGTTAATAGGAAAACCGCAATGGTCAGTTAGAACGCATTGAATTGCGGGTTCGAGTCCCGTGATGACGGCAAGTGTTGAGATTCATGGTTCGAATCCAGAAGTGCTCACCATTAATATAGGGAAGACAACGAGAAAAGAACGAGCAGGCAGTTGCTCGTTTTTATTAAGGTTCACGTAGCTCGCTGCGGCTAACTTCGGTAGCGACGCTGCTTCGCAGCTTTGCAACCTACGTGAGCCTTGCGAATTTTACTTTTAATCGTGAGGTGATACAATGGGTTTCGTTTACAGAGGCGAATATAAAGGAGTTAGTAATGTATAGGATAACTTCGATTTGTATTTTGATATGCTGGTTAATAAGGTTTGTAATCTCTTTAAATGGGAGAACCTACCAGAGACAGTAGATGAGAGATTCTTGATGGTTAACTTAATGTTATCCGGTAGAGTTTGTTGGTTTGACCACAACGGAAGAATCTATGCTCTCAATGGTAATTGGGGTGGAGAACCTAACGTTTATTACAGACCAACTCAGTTTATCGTAGCCAATCCAGTTATTGGCAGTAAGACCTTAACAGTCCTTAATAAGGATGGTTCAAACTCAATTGATAAGCTTACTGGTGTTATCATGCCGCTTACCGATGCTGATTATTTTAATGATGCAGAACGCGGTGGACTTTATCGTCTTATTTATCAGACAGCAGGTTTACTTGCTGACAACATTAGCTCTCTTAATGTTAGCCAAATTAATGGACGTGTAAGTCAGATTTGGACAGCTGATAATGATGCTATGGCAAGAACTGTGGAAGAAGTTGTTCGTGATATTTATGAGGGTCATCCTTATAGAGTTGTTTCACAGGACATTTTGAACAAGGTTAACGCAGTTCCAACAGCACAGACAGGACAATCTAATACACTTCTTAACCTTATTGAAGCACATCAGTATATTTTGGCTTCATTCTACAATGAAATTGGTATTCCTTCTCAGTGGAATATGAAAAGAGAGCGTGTTAATACGGCAGAGACCGAATTAATGACAGGTTCACTTGATGTTAGTGTTTATAACATGGAGAAGAACTTGAAGAACGCTGTTGAGAAGATTAATGAGCTTTTCGGCACTGATATTAGTGTAAGATTTAACGAAGAAATTAAAGAAGACGAAGTTGAACCAGACCAGGAACCTAAAACAGAAGGCAATGATACAATTCCAGAGAATACTCCTTAGGAAGAAGTTAAGGACAAAGAGGAAGAAATCGTTGTTAAAAGCGAAGAGACTAAGATAGAAGAAAAGAAGGAGGGCGATGAATAATGGGAAGAACACCAATATGGGCTAACCAGGGATTCTATTCACGTAGAGGCCGCAATCGCCCAATTTATATTACTGTTGTTGAGCTTTATAACTGGGCTGTTAATAAAGCCAATGCAGGAGACAATTCTTATTTAACACGTTTTGAAAATGCTATGAAAGCTATTGCAAGTTTATTCGACGGCACACTTGGAACTTTTGTAAGTCCAATGGATGGTCAGACTTATTCTTACCCTGTTATCTGTAATCAGAGTGATATACTTGACCTTTATATGGATGAGTATAATTGGAGACTTGTTGCAATGCCGCTTTATGACAATGCGATGGCATATAGTGAGGATAATGATGTAAGATGGGCTAATTGCTTAGCTTCTTTCTGCGGTAGAATTGAAAGACTTGTAAGATTTACAACTCCTTCTTGGAAGCGTATCCTTGAAGCAATGGCAATTAAGTATAACCCACTTGCTGATTACTTCTCAAATGAAAAAGAGCAGGGCGGTAATTCTCCTTACGCTTCAATTGAAAATAATGCCGCAGGAGACCCTAAAATTTCAAGTTGGACAGCTTCTAATAATAGTAAGAACGATTATAAGACAAGCGGTAATTCAAATGCTCATCAGGAAGTTGATAATTATTCAACAACCTATGACGATGCAAGTAATTCAAGATTACAGAGCCGTCAGGTAATAGATGCGCCAAGCACTTCAAACGACTATGAAACAACTCAGGAACTTCCAAATACTGGTTGGTTCAGAGATAGAAAAGTTGAAGGTAATGATGCTTCAAGCCCACAGGAAGCTCTTGAAAGAGAACTTGAAATCGCACAGGCATTCCAGGACCTTGTTCATAAGTATTGTGAAGACGTTATTAATACTGAGGTATTCCTTAGTGTTTATGCAAAGGGTTGATGCGAAATGGAAACAGCTGTTATTGCCGCTATTATAGGTGCAATCGGAACTGCTTTAGTTGGTATAATTGGAGCAGCCAAGAAACGTTCACAGAACAGGAAAGACCAGCTTGACCATGAGGAGAACTTAATAAAGCTCTCCTCTTCAATGACAAATGTTAATCAGGCGATTAGTGAACTTAGAAGTGAGATAATGCCAGTTCTTAATGGAATGAGTAAAGACCTTGATAGAGTTGACAGGAAGTTAGAGGATTTCCACAGTGAATGGAAAGACTATAATATTGTAATGCTACGTCATGATATTACCAGTGTCTATGAGCATTATAAAGGCGCCGCCGCCATACCTAAGATTATATATGAAAGCACTATGAATTTGTATGACAAGTATCAGAAGTTAGGTGGCAACTCTTATGTCCACGAGATTATTGAGGAAATGAGGACTTGGTCCAAAACTTGACTTTTCATCGATTTTATGTTATAATATATATAGAAGATGAGGGAAAGATGTAATCTTCTAATAATTTAATATAGGTGGTGTTTACCACTCCTTTCTATTTTATTCCCGTCTTTCCCTAAAAGTTGAAACTTTGACTTCAAAGTGGTATGATTTTTTTTGACGAAACTCCTTATTTCGTCACATATAGTATAGGAACGAAAGTATAAAACTGTTGTGCCATGCAGTTCCTCCTGCGAGTAGTTCCTATATATTTTTAAATATTTACTACATATGTAGTAAAAAAAAAGGAGTGATATTGATGAGAGATATTAAAGGTTATGAGGGGTTATATGCAATTACAAGTTGCGGCAAGGTTTGGTCTTATAAAAGTAATAAGTTCTTAAAACCATATATTGCTGGAGCAGGATATGAGTATGTTCACCTTATAAAAGATAATAAGAAGAAGAATTATCGTATTCATAGACTTGTAGCAGAAGCATATATACCAAATCCAAATAATTTACCAGAAGTTAATCATAAAGATGAAGTTAAAACTAATAATTGGATTACTAATCTCGAATGGTGTGATAGAAAATACAATGTTCATTATGGAACACAGATTGAGAGGGCAAGAATGACAAGAGGTAAAAAAATTTATTGTAAAGAAACAGATAAAGTTTATAATTCTTAGAAAGAAGCAGCAAAAGAACTTGGTTTAGACCAAGGTAATATAAGTAAAGTTTGTCGAGGAATTTTTAGACAGACTGGTGGATACCATTTTGAATTTTATTATGGAGAGTGATGAATAATGGCAAGACCTAATTCAAAAATTTAGAGAGCTAAACGCGCCGCCGCCAAAGCAACGAAGATTGAAAAAAGAAAAGCAGCAAGTTCAAGAGCATTTCAATCTATTAACATTGGCGCACAGACAAGAATTGGAAGAAAGATTGTAAGAAAACGAGATTGGCGAAATTCTATTGATGTAAGTAAAGAAGTTGGTAAGAAGAAATATACCGAAGGACAGAAAAACTATATAAGAGCCTTGAAAGTAATCGAAAATGCGTTGGATAAGCCGGCGGCAGATATTAAGGCAGTTTATGGCTCAGATGATATTGAAGAATTAGCTAATCAGTATTATCTTCCAGAACTCGACTCCTATTCTAAGGAAGAGATAAAAGAAATTGAAAACGCATTTAACAAAACTCATGGTTATCATGTTAGATTGGAGAAAGCAACAAATCCATTCGCAGACATTGATTTTAACACTTTAATGCCAAATTAAGGAGGTTTCAATGGGAAAGCAGTATACGTTTCTGCTTTTTGGATTGAAATATAATACAGAATTTGCGTTTTTGGATGATAAGAATTTAAGGTTTAATGGAAAGGAATTTGAAGTTAAAAAAGGTTTTACAGAGTTAAAGATAGAATAGCAGTTTGGTCAGTATAGTGGCAAATTTATTATATTTACAACCTTTAAAGCACTTCAAAAATTAAAAGAGAATAAGACTTGCCGCCTTGTCAATAATGATAAAGGAATTTATATAATTGAAACAGAAGATTTTAGATTTATTAACTTTAATCAAGTTGCGAATGTGAGTAAGGTGGAATAGGTTAGTGAGAAGTATAAGATTGAAGGACAAGGCTTAGTCTTAATGGAAAACTTCATTAAGTTTCTTAGAGAACTTGGTGTTAGTAATAAGGTTTTATCTACTAAATGGTTAACAGGAATTCAAAGAGAAATTTTCTATTCAGAGTTGAGCAAGGAAGACCTTAACTTTAAGGATAAGAGATTTAATTTAATGAGGTCAAGTTCAGTTGAAAAGAGAAAGTTTGTTTATGAGTATTTAAAGAAAAGTTGTCAGGACAGCGGCATTTTGGATACAACGGTTGGAGAGTTTGAGAACGTTATTTCAATTGATGTGAGTTCTCTTTATCCTTATATTATGATTGCTTATCCTTTCATGGTTGAAGACCCATATAACTATTTTTATTATAATAAACCCTATGGTGGTAAATGGGACTATTTGCCTATTAAGTTTCGCCGCCATATAGTTGAGTTTTATAAAAAGAAAGAAGAAGGAAGTCGCGGCAAATTCTATAAGCTTTGTCTTAATTCTCTTAATGGTAAGTCAATAAGTGATTACGAGACAGAGAAAACAAATCAGAGTAAAGCAAACTTCTTGGCGCCGCAACATGGATTTCAAGTAATAGAGATTGGAAGACGTATTCTTAACGATATAACTGAGAAGTTAGTTAAGCTTGGCTATACAATTCTTGAACGTGATACAGACTCTGTTAAGTTTTAGGGCAATAAAGAAAAGGTCTTAGAACTTTTAGAAGAAGAAAACAAGGAAATCGTTCGCCGCCTTGTTAATTCTGGTTTAACTTATAAAGAAGCTTCTTGCGGCATTGGACAGTGGAAGTTCGAGTATGAAGCTGAAAAATTTATTTAGACCGCTCCTAAACACTATTCCTATTGTGTTAATGGAGAATGGGTTGTAAAAGGCGAACGTGATGAAACGTTCGAAATCGGATATTAAACCCCTTTTGCAGCGAAGCTGCAAACGGGGACCCGTTTTGCGGCAGAGCCGCAAAAAGGGCAAGATTCAGGAAAGGAGGAAAGAAAATGGAAATTCAAGGCATTAAGTTCAATACAAAAGTTGTTAGAGAACAGAAAAAAAGAACATCAGTTCCTTATGAATTTGAGGGATTGAATTGGATTACAGAGGGCGGCAACTGCTTAGGAGACCTTATAGTATTAATGGGTAATACTGGTCTTGGCAAATCAACATTAGCAACTCAAATGGTAGGCTACTGGTGGAGAGAGAAAGGCTATAAAACCTGTATTTATAGTGGAGAAATGGACGCTGCCTCAGTTATTAATGATTTAAGCTTACAGCAAGCATTTGAAGGTGAAGATGAAAACTGCTTCATTGCCTCAGTAGTTGATATTGAAGGCATTGAACATCTGGCGGCAGAAGACGAATACAAAGTTTTTCTTATTGACAATTTAATGACATTGTCTTAGTTTGATGATGACCTCTACATGAGTTAGTCAAGAACTGTTAAGAAGCTAAAAGAAATTGCTTTGAAATACAATTGTCTTATTATGTTAATCTGCCATCCTAATAAGACTAAGGAGTTCAAGAATGGAGACCGCCTTACAATTGATTCAATAAGTGGTTCTTCTAACATTGGTAATTTGGCTAACTTAATCATGGCATTGAACCGCGGCGAAGAATCAAATCAAAGAATATTGGAAGTTCTTAAAAACCGAAAGACAGGTTAGCTGGGAAATTTAAATTTAAAATTCAACAAAAACAACAAACGTTATGAGGAGGAATAAAAATGGAGAAAGTAAAATGCCCCATCTGTGGCGGCGAAGCAATTTGGATTGGAGAGTTGGAACTGAAAAGAACGAAAGAGCGTTTCTTAGTTTGGGACTGTCCTGTATCAGACGATGAACACTGGGAACAAGGAAACATTTTTCTTTCTGATTTAAAATTAAACTCATTCTCAATGGAGAAGTCTTATGAAATTAGAGATGAAATCCATGATGAAGAGCTAAGTGCATGGGAGGAAGATTAATATGAAATTTAAAAATCCGTTTAAGAAAAGAAAGGGCGTTCAGAATGAGAACGCCCAGAAAGAACTTCAAATGTATTATGATATAGGTCCTATTGATGCTACTAATGCCGTTTACAGAATGATAATTGGTCAGCGTTCTAATGGTAAGACTTATAGTGTTTGTAAGCACATGATTGAAGATTATTTTTCTAATGGTTATAGAAGTGCATATATAAGACGTTGGGATGAAGACATTCAGCCTAAGCACTTAGCTTCACTCTTTGCGCCGCATTACGCTTTAATTGAAGAGCTCTCTGGCGGCGAATATAATAGTGTTGCTTATAGAGCAAAAGAGTTCCATCTTGTCCATTTGGATGAAGAAGGTAAGGTTGATAAGAAAGACCCTGATGCTTTCTGTATAACTGCTTCAATTAATACGGCAGAACATACAAAAGGTTAGGACCGTGGTGAAATTCATCTTATCCTATTTGATGAGTTTATGACACGTCAGGGCTATTTACAGAATGAGTTCATTCTCTATTGCAACCTTCTTTCATCACTTATAAGAAACCGAGAAGACGCAGTCGTTTATATGTGCGCCAATACTGTAAACCGTTATTGCCCATACTTTAAAGAAATGGGATTGAAAGATGTAGATACAATGCCGCAAGGTCAGGTTTATGTTTACACCTATGGTAATGCTGATTTAACAGTTGCTGTTGAATACTGTGACCCTGTTAAGGCAACAGAAAAGGTAGCAAGTAAATACTTTGCTTTTGATAATCCTCAGCTTGAAATGATTACCACTGGTGCTTGGGAATTGCAGTTCTACCCACGTCCAACTTACAAAATTTTTGAAGAGGATATTAAGTATAGATTCTACATCCATTTTGGCGAGACGATGCTTTGCGGCGAGATTATAAATCCTGTTGATAGAGCCCATAGAACTGACTTATTTATTTTCATCCATCCACAAACAAAAGATATAGAGATTGATGATTTAACACCTCTCTATACTGACGAGTTTACTACTTCAATTTGCCATGTAAGATTCTTGAAAGACCAGCCAACAGAGCTTCACAGACTTATCGCTCAATTATTTGCGAAGAAGTCAGTTTGCTTCTCTGATAATGAAACTGGTGAAATCGTGAGAAACTGGCTGATTGAGGTTAATAATTTAAAATTATTCTAAGGGGGAAGATGTAAATGAAATTAAGTGAACACTTTGATAAAAGCGAGTTCAGATGTTAGTGCGGTTGTGGGGGAGAAAATCCCTCACCAAAACTAATTGAGATGTTGGAGAAACTCCATGATTTAATGGGTGCTTCTGCCATTATTATTTCAAGCGGCTACCGTTGCCCAACCTATTCTGTAAAGGTAGGCGGCTATAGAAACGATGCCCATACTTGCAACATTGCCGTTGACTGTTGTGCTAAGAAACCAGATGGCTCTTATTACACTTCATCAGATATAGCTGAGGCGGCGGAACGAGTAGGCTTTGAAGGAATTGGTATTATTAATGATACTTATTGCCACCTTGATACAAGAGGATATGACAGCTATGTTAACGCCCATTGGTTTGGTGATGAGAGAACTGGAAATGATAACATCTCTACTTTCCAAAGAGGAACTAAATTTCCATCAAGAACAGCCGCCATCCAGTCTGCTCATAAAATAAAAATTTATTTAGATGATAAACTTTTAATTGAAAAAGAATTGACATTTTAAATAAATTATGATATAATTATTATAGAAAAGGTTGAGAGAGACCTTTAAAAAAAGGAGGAATTTAAATGGGTGTTATTATCTTTATCGTACTTGGAGTTGTTATTTGTGGTCTTTGTGCTACAAATTCTGAGCAGGCGGCAAAAGAGCTTGCAGAGCAGCAGATTATTGATGAAGCTAAGCTCAAAGAGATAAGAAGAGTTGAAAAAGGAACAAAGGAAAAGGCTCGAATTGCTGCAAAAGTTAAAAGAAAAGCAACTAAAATGGCAAAGAAAATGAAGTTTGAGACAATGGTTCTTGATGAAATAGAAAAGAATAACTAAAGAAAAAAGGCAGAGATTAATTTCTCTGCCTTCTTTTGTTATTATAACCAGAAACCGCTCTGGACAATTGAGTTTAACTCATTAATCTCGTCTAACTCCATTCCACTTGTATCCATATCTGCGATACCAGTTGTTTGAAGCAAGCTTCCATCGTCCATATTCTCAGTTGTTGTCCACTTGTCACAAGCAATTCCAACTGTTTCTTTATAGCCACTTTCACTATAGTCATCCTACATTATAGGAATGTAGAACTCAATGAAAGGAGACAATGGTAGATTGAGGAAGGTTGTGTCAGATGCACCAGTATGAGTTGGAAGATTAGTTGAAAGATTACCAATTTGTAAAGCTGACTGCATTACTGTATTTGCTGTTTTCATTCCTCCACCTACTAATGCAGTTGAAGCGCCTGCTATACCAGTTCCAAGTCCAGCAAGTAAGCCTTCGCCTGCGAGCGGACCTATATTAGCAGCAGCAGCACCTAACATTGAACCACCTATTATTGATTGAGTTTCAACAGCAGCCGCGCCAATAGCTCCGATAGCGGGAGCAGCTATTGCCCCACCAATTGCGACACCAGCGATTGCTCCACCAATAGTCATTGCAATTGAAAGATTACGCTGTGCTTTTGCAGCGGCAATCTGTAAGCTATTATCACCAGTAATTGGAATTTCAACAAACGGCTGACATTCAACGAAGTCCCACATTGAGCCTCCGAAAGCAATTTCCCAAATTCCCATATCATCAGGTATTGAATACTGGAAAGTTATATTAACCGTATGATTAATTACCATTGTCATTGGCAATTCATAGAATCCATAGAAAGGAAGCCATACACGAGCTTTTGTCTTTCTTATGTTAACGAAGTTCTTATCAAATCCTGCATAATCGCCGCACCAGAATGAAGCTGTTTTTGATTTAAAGCCCTGAGAAGCGGCAGTTATCACATTATACTTATGAGTTGATGGTCCTACTAATGAAGCACCAAGTCTTAACTATTCTGCTGTTCCTGCGCCAAACTCGAATGGATACCAACGATAGTTAAGAATTGCATTAAGAGGATTTGAACCATAAAGAGCCAAACCATTAATAAGCTCTTCCCAATCATTCTTACTGCCGCCATAGATATCATCCCAAATCTGACTCCATTCACTTTGATTGATTATATAATTAACAGAACCATTATCAACAGCAAGTGAGAATCCAGGCTGATGAAGACCTTTTGGATTTGCGCCAGGCTCTGGTCTTGGTCTATCTCCACCTCCGCCATCAGGCTTTGGTTTATATGAGCTTGAGTTAGTGGTATCCCATTCCCACTGTTCTTGCTCCATGTTCTCTTCGCCGCTTACCCATTTACCATGACCAATACCATTTTCAAGAACACCAAGGCACATATTCTCGTCATTGAGAGCACCAGTCTGAGCGGTATTCTTATCAATGGTGAAGAATAAGCCGAAGCAAGCCATCTGTTCCATAATCCAATGAACAAGATTATCGTCTCCACCATTATCATAGTATTCAAGGTAATACCAACCATAGTCATTAGTTCCAGTCATTGACCTCATTTCAGCATAAGGATGAGGAAGTGCCCATCTTAACTGACCGTTAACTGTATCAGTTGAAAGTTGTCTGATATATTCTGTGTCGTTTAAACCAACAGATGATGAACCGAAAATCCAGATACCAGATAATCTTGCAGGTGACTTTGACCAGTAGTATGAATAAACATCGCCAAGCACATTACCAGGATTTCCAGCATCGCTTTCTACTCCATCAGCATATGACAAAGGAGAAAGAATTGAAATACCTGAATAAATGTTGAATGAAGCTCTGGAATTAGGTGATGTTGGTTCACCTGTAACAGGGTCTATACTATCTGCGCCACTGCTTCCTACCATATAAGGCTGAATTGATATTCCCAAAATGTAAGGGTGAGTTGTATAGTTTCTGGAACTATTTGTATTCATATAATCCCAGAGTGCTACGTTATAAACATCCATTCCACTGGTAGAACCACTATTCTCGTTGAGCTGTCTAGCACATCTTATTGTAGCTGTTAAAACCATATTACGAACAGGAAGCTGAACATAAGGCTGAACTCTTCTGTTTGAGTTAGTATTTGCAGCAGAGGGGTTAAGTTCTTTAAGGTTATAACCCATAGGAGCCCATCTATCTCTGTTACCACGTTTCTGGTTAGCATCAGTATCGTTATTCTGGTATAAACCAGTAGCAGTACCTTGAGAATCACAGAAAGCAAAGTTAGTAACACTTCTATTGTCTGCTATCACAAAGCTCTGTGTAGTAGTAGGTCCGCACATATAGTATTGAACTCTACTCCAAACACTCTCATTACCAAGGCCGCAATAAGAAATTGAATTATCAATTGGTTCATTAGTGAACATATTGTTGTTAATTGTAGGGAATATATCATGATAAATACCACTATATAAACAACCTGCTGGATAATTGCTTGAAGGCGCAGCACCAAAATAACCAACTAATGGCTTCATGTCATTATTAGAACCACTCATTGTGGCTACAGGACAAGTCCAGTCAGAACTCTGGCCCCATATATCTTGATTTGTAGGCATTTAACGTCACCTCCGATTAATTTTTAATTCTAAGCTGATAGTAAGGGTCAGTGACACCATACTGGAACTGCTCCCAGAACTCGTAATCCTGATATTGAACAGGGTCGCCGCCGCTTATTGTTACAGTTGAACCAACACTAACACCAATTAAGTTTGATGTAGGCGGTGTAGGAATATCATATGGACCACTAATTGAAGCTGCGTTCCAAGTGCCAGTAATTTCAAATCCCTTACCATTGTAAACAAGCCAATCGCCTATTTCTGCATGAGGAACAGCATTTCCATAAGCTCTTGGTCTGCCATCAGCAACTCTTAGTAAAAAACGCTTACCACTTGAATTATCTGTAAAGAAACTTGAATCCCAATCATTAAAATCAAAAGTATAGCGCTCCAATACATCAGCCAAAGGATAAGAACCATCTTCAACTTCTGTTATGGCGGCAGAACCTCTTATGAAATTCATTGTAGCCACTTTAATCTTATCACCAAAAGTTGTTAATACATCACAATGACAATTTACTATTGCAGTTTTAGCAACAGTCCAGTCAATTGATGTGATGAAGTAATAACGCTCATAAGCTGGAATATAGCAATAATTTGCTGTTGCAGGAACCTAATCTTTATCAATAATTAAAACTGGATTTACTATATTAACAGGACCTGTTGGATTTGGACTTGCATTTGCAGAACCAACTGGGTTCCCTAAAGTCTTACCAATCTTAATTGCAGGGTCACCGCAATTATAAAAATTTACCTGCATTTATTTCACCTCTTTGTTAAAAGAAAAGGCGAGACTATTGCCCCGCCTATTCAGTTTTATTCAATTTAATTATGTTTCTCCGCCGTCTCCGCCGTCGTCTCCGCCTTCATCATCTGAGCTATCAGCGATGTAGAATACTACGTTGTTCTCCTGAGTGTCGTTCATGTACATAGCATCCCACTTGTAGAAGTAGTTAGTGTATTCTCCTCTACCATTGTACTGAGATGTAACTCTGAAGTTCTGGTTGCATACAGCAGCAGCTTCATCGTCGAACATTACAGCAAGAATACCGTCCTGCTCAACTTCTTTCTTACCAGTCTGTTCAGTAGCATCTGCAACCTCAACGTCAATCTTAAGTCTACCAGCTTCATCACCAGCAGTTGAACTTGATGTACCCTGCCAGAAAGCAACCTCACTGTAACCGTCAAGCTTAACGAATTCCTCATTGTAAGTATCAGAGTAAAGATAAGCATCAAGTGCCTTAGCAAACTCTGTATTAGCAATGAACTTAAGTCTGTCGGCAGGAGTGAATGTAAGGTAAGAACCATCGTTATAAGCTGTAGAAGCAACAGCAAGATACTTCTTATACTTACCAATTGTTGCAGCTGCGAATCTAAGGAATTCCTTATCTCTTAAAGCATCAGCAGCAAGAAGAGGAGTTGCACTTGAACCATTGTAAAGAGCAAGAAGGTTAATACCTCTACCTGCGTTAAGATTCTGTCCAATAAGGTTTGCAATAGTAGCCATAATAAGACCATCGTTGCAAAGAGTCATCTTCATTCTAATTCTGTTCTCAATCATAGCAATGAATGAACCGAACTGAGCTGCGCTCTGGAATGATTCTCTGAGCTGAACATCTGTAAGTGTAATAGGAACCTCATAAGTTGCCTTTGAATTGAAGAACTTAGCCTGTGCAGAAGGCTTAGAAAGTTCAAATGGGTCAGGATAAGCTGCGCCATTCTGAATTGGGTAGTTGAAAAGGTCCCAAGTTGCATTATCACGTGCTTCAGGAACTTCACATCTTACCTTCTGAAGAATTGAACCATACTCCCAGCCGTCCTTAAGAATATCAGGAGCCTGTGATGTGTAAGTTCTGTCAACAAACATAATCTTACCAACCTGGTCAATAAGGTTTCTCATAAAGCTGTCAAAGTTTGCATTACCCTGGCCTGTGTAGTCAAGAACTGATTTACCAACGTCAACGATATCGCTGAGGTCTTCTGCTGCAACAACAGCTGCACCAGTTACTTGGTCGATAATACCAGTAGTTGAAAGTGTGCCGTTAAGAACATCGGCAAGCTGTTTAATTTTCATTCAATTTCACCTCTATTCAAAATTTCAATTTGTCTTAGGCGGCGAAGTTATATTACTCTTGGTCTGTGATGTTGATGGCTAACTAACCTCATTGCCGCCTTTGTTTATGTTCTTAAGAGCTCTCTCGCTCTCGTTAATAAAGTAGAATTGGCTTAATCCTCCTCTAACTTTCTAATACAATTATACCATACTCCGCAATAAAAGTCAAGAGTTTAACTCGTCACCATTGGGGAAGAAAAAAAACTTTATGTTTACCCTCCTCTTTCCAAGTCGGAGGCCAAGCGGTC
>JAZNZX010000011.1:0-15747 GCA_045595185.1 Candidatus Fimenecus sp.
GAAAGTATGGGTGGCATTTAGATGAGAATGGTCACTAAAGACCAATACGATAATATTGAACATGATAGTGGTATAGTTTACTATGTAGTTGATGGGGATAAGGTAGTTGTTTATTTTGGGGATTCAAAACTTGGAAGTGCAAACACTGCTGGTGTTACAAGTCTTAGGTCAGTGAAAATAGAAACTACAATAGGAACTGCAACCTTTAATAATTTATAAGGAGGGAAAAATATGTATAGTTTTAGAGCAACATCATCAAGTGATTTTTTTAGCAAATATGATAACACAATCAATTGCTTTAAGGCGTTTGGCAATAATATTAGAGAAGACAGTGAAACAGGTAAGATTTTGTTAGCCTACACTTCGACCTATAATATGAGTGCATATGGTGGAGTTAACTCTACAACACTAAATTTGTCGCCAACTGATAGCTTTAATCATGTTGAGTGCTACCAGACGAGCCATGCAACAATTATTATGATGTATGCATCAAGTCCGACAATTTCAATAGTTGCATTTGTAGAAAACGAAGATGGAAATATTTATTAGGTTTTCTGTCGCGGCTCTCAGACAAGTCCTGTTATATATTCAGATAACAGCACGTCAACAATTACTTATAGTGTCAATGGTACTGCAAGTCCTAATGTTACTGCATTATGTCATTTTGCAGCTTACGGCAGTCTTGGCGAAAATACAATTCTTGACCACTTATGGTTTATGCCTATTCATCAGTATACTACACTTGGTAGCTTGATTCTGGATGGAGAACAGTATTTTACATCTGGCTATTGGGTTACAGAATTTGAATAAAAATGAGGTGATGAAAAATGAATAATACAATTAGTATTTCAACTCAGAATCTTCCGCTTTCTGCCGCACAAAAATGTGTTGCAGGAAATGAAGATGAATATTTTCAGATTGTTAGCTTTTACATTGCTTCAGCAAGTGGCAACAGGCCTAATTCAACTGGTTTGACAATTCAGGTTGACCCAAGACTTACAGTTGTTGGTGTAAAAGGTTTTAATTTCTATCAATATTTGCTTAACAATGCCGGAAGAGTAATAGCTACTGGCAGAGAGGATATAAAATCTGAAGCTGACTTAGGAGATAATAAATTCTTTGTTACAACTGCTTCAAATAAAGTTTATACTGAAGACGGCTATCTTTATTTCTTAAGAGTACAGTTCCCACAGGACGTAGCTGTTGGAGACGTATTCAATATCACAATTGATAAAACAGCAGAATTTAAGTTTGAAGATGCAAATGCTACTAATGAAGAAAGAGCAGCTATGAATACTTGGACTAAGAATAATGGAGTTGCTAATGGTAGAATAACAATCACTGAATAATATTAATTCGCCGCGGCGATAGTCTCAATGCGGCATATGGGTAGGTAGCCTAATGGTTGAGGCAACGGTCTGTTAAACCGTCCTATGCAGGTTCGAATCCTGTCCTATCCGCCATATAGGTGTCTGATGTTAATGGTAGCATAATAGTCTCCAAAACTATTCGTAGGGGTTCGAGTCCTCTGGCACCTGCCAAAGTCTCGAGAAGTCAAGAACGCATACAGCAACCTATTTTGGTACAACTATAATTTGTTCTTAAGGCATCGAGATTAAGAGCTTGACTTCTCACCAATTTTATGATATACTATATATAGAAAGGAAAGAGAAACGACGTAAAACACCTTTCAGATTTTATTTTTGGAGGTAGTACTCCTTTTCTTTTATTCTCGTCGGATTCTGATATCAAGGTTTTACAGGTCAATCAAAGCTTTGACTCAATTTTGGTATTTTTTTATTTGAGTAGAAGGCTTTTAAATCTACTTTATAAGTGATGGAACGGATATCATCTGTGTTCATTACTCACTCCAAAAGGGTAGCTTGAGTGCCATGGGCTACCCTCTTCTCCTATGAGAGAAATGGGGTAAAAATATTATATTTGGCACAGGAGAAGATTATTATGTATGAAAATGAAATTTGGAGAGCAATTGAGAATTATCCTCAATATGAAGTGAGCAATTGTGGGAGAGTTAGGTCTTTAAAGCGTAAAGCTCCACATATTTTGAAAGCGTGCATGAGTTCTTGTGGATACCTGTGCGTTACTTTATCAAAAGAAGGAAAAGTAAAGACGCTCCCAATCGCAAGACTTGTAGCAAAAGCATTTATACCAAATCCAGAGAATTTGCCAGAAATTGACCATATCAATCGTGATAAAACAAATAATTATGTTGAAAATTTACGTTGGGTTTCACGTACAGAATAGGTTGCAAATAAGGCAAAGAGTTGGGAACATAGTATAGAAACAAAATTTCAAGTTTTATGTATTGAAACAGAAGAAAAGTTTAGTAATTCCGCCGCGGCAGCACGATGGATAAGTGAATAGAATTTATCTGATTCAGCGGTTAATAATATTGCAAAACAGATAAGAAAAGTTTGTAATAAGGACTACGGCTGTAAAACAGCTTATGGATATCATTGGGAATTCGTCCAGGAGGGAAACAATAAATGAATATAATCTCAAAAGAAAGTTTGAGTAAACTCAGTATTGCAGAACTTGAAGGTAAGTTAATGCAAGCGAAAGAAGATTTTAAAGCAGCATCAACCACTCTCTCAGAAGCAAGACAAAAACAAATTTTGAAAACAAAGGAAGTTAGAGGTAAGGCGGCGAAAAGAAAAAGAGAACTTATTTCTCAAATTATGAAACTTAATAGAGCTACATAGAAAATTAATGCTCAAGTAGAAAGAATTTAGTTTGGCAATGTTCAGAATTTCGAAGCCAAGAAATGGAGTGCCTCACAGAAAGCAAAAGCAAGAAAATAGGAGTTAAAACAAACAGGTACTTATAAAACTTCTATGACTGACATGGAGAAAATCTATGCTTGGTGTGAAGATATGAATGTATCAGAAGAGGTTTTAGAGAGACTTCTTGAGTTATATGGTGTTGAAGCACTTGCCAATATGAGTGGCGATGACTTCTATGATGAAGTATTGAATGCAAGACTTGATTTAAGCAGCGAAGAATTTTTTGAAACTTTTGTGCCGGGAGAAGAAAAAGGAGGATTAATAGACCTCGGTATTGAGGACCTCGGTGACTAACAGGAGTGAGGGGTAATGAACTATGATTACGAAGCAATTGATAATCGTAAGATAAAGTATAGTGATGATGTTTACTTTCTGAACTATGACGAGAATTTTGAGTTATGGCTCAATAGAGAGAAAGTTAAGTCATTCGATACTCTTCGTGATGTGAATAACTGGTTATTTCAGACATATGTGAATAAAAGACCGGCCGCGAGAGTATATGTATATACCGTTTTGTTTAGAGAAATAATGGACTATTATAAAAACACAACATAGTTTGGATTTAAAATTACCAATAAGAAAAATAATACAGAACCGATGGCTTTTAAAGTATTTGGCGGCATAGCTTATAAAAATGCAAAGTATTATTTGGGAACTGATAAAACAGATAAGATAAATCCTGCTAACTATTGTGACCTAATTAAAATGTTTCATAATTCAAATATAAGACATAACTTTACTTCAAGCCTTAATGAGAGATTGTTTAAGAACAACGATGAAATGAAGGAATTTGGCAATCCAGAGAATTTACCTTTCTCTGTTTTATCAGAGCTTTACAATAACACTTCACTGGCGCCGATTATCTATTCAGAAATCAACAAAGAGTTTGAGAATATTTATTGTTATGACTTTGATAGTGCATATATAGCTTAGTATTTTCAATGCAAGTTTCCATACAAGTTTACCTATATTGGGACAAAATTAACACAAGGTAGTGAGAATTTTGTAAGAGCGAAATTCATAAATATTCGTGCAAAGAATCCACGCTTTCTTTCTCTATCTGTAGCAAATAGAAAAAATGGAAAGAATATTATTTTTATGGATAAGCAGAGTAAAAGAGTGTTGATGGCTGACGAGGTGGTAGTAAGTTTCTTTTATAATCTTGATATGGACGTTATTAACTATGATTATGAGTATGACGAAGTAATAATTGAAGCCGCATGGAAAGTTGATATGAAGCCGCTGCCCAAGAGTTTTAGAGATGTAGTGCTTGAACTCTATAAGACAAAGGAAGAAGCAAAGGAGAAAGGAGAACCTTATGCAGATAAAAAGGTTTTACTCAATCGAATTCACGGCTTCTTCTTAACCAAGAATAATGTAGGCGGCGTGGATAGACAAATCTATTCTTCATTGCCTGCTCAAATTGGTTTCTATACGATTGCACGACAGCGTAGAATTATGAGGAACTTAATTGAAAAGGTTGGACTGGAAAATATAATATCAGCTCATACAGATAGTATTAAGACAAAAGGTTGTTTTGACGCCGCGGTAGAAGAATATAATAGAACTCACAAAACTAAGTATTCTGATACTCTTGGAATGTTACAGTCAGAAGGAATAATGGAAAAGGTTGTTTATTTCTCTAACACAAGAGCAAAGTATATAATGGACGGAGTTTTTAAGACTAGGCACGGCGGCATTGATGAGTTCACAAATAGCATAATTCTTAAAACCTATACTTATGAGACTTTGAATAATCTTAGTCCTTATCCGCACACATTAAACAAAGTTTTTAAAAGAGAAGAGGGAAGAAATTACCTTTATAGAATAACTGAAAATAGAATATTCTCGGAGGGAGTATAATGAAGAACAAACTTGGAAAAGAAATCAAAATTTACAAATCAGACGTTATTGATTTGAGTTTAAAGTACAAATGGAAGGAAGGCGCCATAAAGGTGGTTGAAGATGAAGAAACCTGCCGCTCTTATTATGAATGTCCTTTCACTGATATCCCAAGTACATCAGGAATTTATTTGTTTTGCTTTCCTGACGGACAGTATTATGTCGGATAGGCAAAGGATTTGGCGGCGAGATTTACAACTCATTTCTATAATTTCTATAGTGAGAAATGCAAAGACTGGCATAAGGATTTGGAATTAACCTCTTGGTATAAGACTAAGAAATTTATACAAAAGTACTGCAACTACTATTATATGGAATTGCCGCCTGATAAACTTGATATATATGAGCATAGTGCTCTTGCATAGATTGTTAATAATAATAAAACTGAATTGTATTATAATACAATTTTCTACAGAAAGGAGGACTAATATATGAGAGAAATCAAAGGATATGAAGGACTTTACGCAATTACAAGCTGCGGGAAAGTTTGGAGTTATAGAAGCAAGAAATTTTTAAAACCAATAATAACAAAAAATGGATATTATATGGTAAGATTAATTGTCGATTATAAAGTTGAACATAAATATATCCATCGCTTAGTTGCAGAAGCTTATATTCCCAATTTTAATAATTATGATACAATTGACCATATAGATGGCAATAAAGAACACAACTATGTAAATAACTTACAATGGATGATGAGAGGGAATAATGCAGCAAAAACAAATAAGAAAAAAGTAAAATGTATTGAAACCAATCAGATTTTTAATTCTCTGATAGAAGCAAGTAAGTTTGCAAATACAAACCCCTGTAACATAAGTTGTGTTTGTAATAACGGAAGACAAAAAACTGCTGGCGGTTATCATTGGGAATTTGTATAAGGAGGGATAAATTTGCGTTATTTTAGCTTTGATAAACTTATAAAAAGAGACCCTCAATACGTTATCGCAATTACTGGGCGTGGTTCTGGTAAATCAACAGATATGGCAAGAAAGTTAATTGAAGCCTATGAAGAGAAGGGGGAGATGTTTGTAATAATTCGCCGCCGCATGGGCGTTAGAATGGCTTTAGAAACTTGGTTTGACAGTTTTGACTATTCTGTTACCGAAGATGATAACTACGATAAAGATAAGGACCCATTCTATAGTGAACGTAATCATGTAATTGCGTTCCATTCTACCGGTACAAATAAGGATATGTACACAATCGACGGCAAACCTTTTGGCTATGTATGTTATCTTAGTACATCTAATAAGGTTAAGTCTGCCGTATTTGACCCTAAGACAACAAGAATCGTTCTTGAAGAGGTTATCGAAAATGCAATGAACGATTATATCCCCAATGAATATAGCGCTTTGATGTCAATTGTATCAACAGTATTTCGTCATAGAAATGGAATAGTCTTCATACTTGGTAACTTCTTGAATCAAGATAGTAAATAGGCACCAATCCTTCGTGGTTTTGGTATTGATGTTGATAAATAGGAATTAAAGCAAGGAAAAATTTATCAATGGGGAGATGGCAATACGAGTGCTAAAGTTTGTTTCTTATGGGACTCTGTTGCTTATGAAGATGAAAGTGAAATTCCTGTCGTTCAAAAGGTTGCAAACAATAATGTTGCCATCAATGGTCAGTTTGAAGTTGATTATGACCTTTTCAGCCAAAAATATGAATATCCTGAGATAGACTTCATAAGAGATTCAATTGATAAATTCGTGGTATTCGACGATGATGACTCCTACTTCCCAATTCTGAATGAAGATATGTAGTGTATCGACTGGGTTAAGAATGATTGGGACTTACATGAGTTAGGAGACCACGGCAATCTTGAAGAGTATAATAAAATGGTTAAATACAAAGATGTTTACATCAATATACTTAAGGTTGATGGAGAGGAAGACCCAATGAAGGCTTATATTAAGAAACTTAATAGTATAATGCCTTATAAAATCTATACTCCGCTTTATGATAAAGAGCATAGATACGGTGCGAATATTGATTTCTTCCTTAAAGGTATGAAAGATAATTTCCCAGGCTTCACTCAAAGATGGTGCGGCGGCAGAATTAAGTATCTTACACAAAATCGCGTATTTAAGGATACTGGGCTATAATAATTTTTATAAAGAAAATTGCTTGACTTTTTCAATAAATTTTGTTATAATTATTATAGAAAGTTAAGAAAAAACCTTTAAAAATAAGGAGGAGTTTTATAATGAAAAAAAATATCAAAAATGGTTTTGAAGTAACGCTTGGAGTTATCCTTGCTCTTGTTTCTATTGGTGTTATCATAATGGTTTTTATGTTTGGAGGAGCAATGGCGGCACCTTCTACTAATTCAATTCATGAAACCTCTACAGTAGAAACAACAGTACCTATGAGACCAACTGAAGCAAATTTTGTTCTTCATTATAATTGAATAAAAGAAGAAGGCTTAGGTTAAATTCCTAAGCCTTCTTTTTTATCTTATAGGAGCAAGGTTATTAGCTCCATCAAAAATTCCATAATCTCCAACTGAATGCCAAACTGTAAATCCCGTATCAAGAAGCCTATTAATCTCTTCTTTGTCATTCTGTGGAATTTCTCCTGCAATATTTGCACCGCCAGTTTTGATATAATTGAATTTAGGGCGGCTGTTCCATTGCGGCGCCTTAACCTTATTAACTCTATATCCATAGCGGTCAAAGAATTGGTCTGCCATATGAGTATTATCTCCGTTCTGCATACGAAGTCCAAAATAAACTCCCAATTTATTTAATTCATAAAGAGTTCCATCGGCAGGCTGACCAACAGTTCCATCAGGAGCATTTCTTTGGTCTTTCATTTTTGCTTCAATTGCATCAACCTAATCACCAGCAGAAATCATTCCATATCCTGCATTCGCTAAATTATCAACGACGCCTTTTACGCTTCCCTACATAACAGACCCAATAGTTCCTGCAATACCTCCTTCAATGGCTTTGGCTTCCTTCCAAGCCTTATCTCTTACTGCAACTGCTTTCTAAAATTTAATTGCGTTCTCATTTCTTGCTACAAATTGAGCATAACTATCTGAACTTACAGAGATAGTCGGAAAACGAGAGAAAGACATTGAAGCCATAGGATAGGTTTCATAATTACCGCCAGTTACAAAAGCTACATCTGCTGTTTCTGTTACATTACTACCGCCGATTAAAGAGTCTTTAATATTATATCCCCATTGAGTACCGCCGCTACCCATAAAGGTAAAGCAAGTATCCTAAGGAATTAGTATTGTTGAACCGTTATCATGAGTAAAAAGTTCAAATGCCATAAAAGGATATGTATAAATTTTACGATTATGGTAATATGTGTCTAAATCAGAAAGTAAAGGAGTTACGTTAATAGAAATATCAGTACGAGGGCCATATGTACCAGAATAGGTAATATCCCCACCATTAAGACGAAAGTCTAAATAGACAGTTCCTGGTGTTACTGGAGCTATAGGGTCTCTTACAGTATAAACTGTCATTCCATCTACTGTAGTTGGCTATGCACGCAGAACAGATGCAAGTTTAGGTATTTGAGTAATACTAAGAATAGTAATATTATGAGAAACAAGATAATCTGAAAATTTTGTAACATTAAGAATTTCTACGCCGTACCAGAAGGTACCAGTAATAGAGCCTCCCACCTTATAGTTAGAAGTAATAACGTCAAGCCCTGCCGCTTGCAAATCTGCAGCAGTTGATGCTACATTGAAAGCCGCATAATAATTTGTTTCATCATTACTAATATTATCTCCTAATAAACGATAAGTTGTTTCTTTAATCAGCTCGCCTCCACCAACATTTTCTGGCATTGTTTCTATAAAGTATCTATCGTCATAAACGTGCTCTCTTTCAACAAAGCACTGATTAGGAATAATCTTGTGAAAGTAAGTCATAAAACAATCTGTTCTAATATGAAGTCTTGAGGTCTGCGGCGCCACATATTCAATTGATTCAACAAAAGCATAGAAATAATGGTCGCTACTATAGTCAGGATTGATATATCGGCAATAATTAACGCCAGCTGCATCAAGAACATCAGCATTTCTATCAACCATTATTACCTTATCTTTTCTAATATAAGAACAGTTACCCATTGTAAATTTTACGGTTGCTAAATTATTGCTTGAACCCATTACGCTATCTCTTGTGCTTCCGCTGCCGCCAAAGTCACAGCCAAAAAGACCATTATGATTAATTTTACAATTATATAAAATAACATTAGTTGCAAAAGCCATATTATTATCATCTCCTATAGGTAAGGCGGCGAATTTGTGTCACCGCCTTTCAATAATTTTAAAGAGTTTCTCTCCAAAGTCTTAATGTCTCAGCATTGTTTTCAAGCCCCTGACCCTGAACCCAAGCGTAATATCTAAGAATCATTGCAGAGTCACTTGAATCAAGATAGCCGTCTCCATTAATATCAGGATAAGCGTTTTCATTTAAGTTTGGTTTAATTGTTGTTGCATAGTAAACCCAAGCTTCCTTTCCTCTACCATATGAAGAAGGAATCTGTCCACCCTGAAGTGCAGCATAGAAACCAAGAATCATTGCAGAGTCACTTGAATCAAGAGTTTCATCTCCATTTGCATCCATAGCCTCATAGAACTGCTCGTCTCTCTGCTCCTGTTCATCAGGAGTAAGAGCTCCCTTGTAGAGAATAAAATCTAAACGGTCAAGTGTTGGCGCGTTAGCGATTGTAAGAGTAATTGTTTTGGTTGTGGTGTCATAAGAATATGTGTAGTCTCCAGAAGTTACAGTTGTAGCATTGCGCTGTCCTGTAATTCTAAATTCTGTAGTTCCATAATGACCTCTAACGTCAGCCGTACTCCACTCTTCATCAGGGATAACAATTGTAGCAATTGTATTGGTACCAGAAACCTCCTGGTCAATTGTTTCTTCAATAAAATAGCGAATTGCACCAATGTTCTCAAGCTCAATTGCAATTCTATCAGCTTTTGCGTACGCCGCGTCAGCAGTTGCAGAAGTTTCATTAAGCTTATCCCAAATTGCATTATCTGCATTACGTCTTGTTGCCGCTTCATTTGTAAGACCTTCCTGAAGGCTAGCAATATCAACAGTTACAGATGCAATAAATGGGTCTACTGTATCAGCTTTCCAATCTGTGATTGTATCAATGAAAGGGTCAACAGTATTATCTTTCCAGTTATCAATTACTTGCTGTGCCGCACGGACTTCGGCAATTGTTATTGTTAAATCATGAATGTTTTTTTCTGCCGTATTTAAACGAGACTCGTGGTTATCTACAACATAGCAAAGCTTACCAAGCATTTCCATGTATGTAAAAGCTTCATTATAGACAGCAGGTACAATGTTCCAATTAATCATAAATCTCAACCTCCTTAATAGCAAAGCATGAAACAATCACGCAATTCATCAATTATCATGCGTTCAATGTTTCTTATTTCTTCTAAATATTCTTTATAAAGACCATAACTATCGCCGTTATATCCATATTCAACATCTTTACGATTGTTAAAAGTTTCAGTATCAATTGCAGCATCAGTTTTGAAAGTTGGTTTACTTTCATCAAAGTTAACCTAATCTTCGCCGCCATAGAAACCATTTTTAGTATAAGTCTTACCATTAACATTCTTTACTGCGGCGGCGCTGCTCATATGATTAGGACTGTCCGGGTCAACTTGGTTTAAGTTCTAAGGAGTATCAAAATTATACTGTTTACCCTCATTTAAAATATCTCCATTTTCTCCAAGACCATAAGTAGCAGAACCACTATGGTCATATTGTTTTCTTGCTCCATAGTTTTTATTTGTTCCACCTTGGTATTCTTTAATCTTTCTATATTCTAAATTAGGATTAAAGTTTCTAAGCTGCTCCCACTGAGCCTTAAAAAGAAGATTGTAATAGGGCATTATAAGTCTCATTCTTGCATTGATTCTTTGTTTAAACATGGCAGGAGTCTCAGAGCCAATTTCATAACCCCAGTAGTAATCAACAATTTTAGAATTAAGAGAAGAACGGAAAGTTGGGTCATATCCTTCCCAATCTGGGTCATCAAAGATAAGTGGATAAGCCTTATCTCCTGTCTCCCAAAGTTCAAAAGTGGTTGATACACTATTTTTTGTTATAGTGGCGGGAATCCAAACTCCATTGTCATAATGTCCCGCTACATAGTTATAACCCGCTGAATTTGCTGCAGGGTCCATTAACTTACGAAGAGTAGTAGTGTAACTTGACATATATCATCCCACCTCCTCAACTTTCTTAACAGTAGTTGAAGTTTCAATTCCTTTATTTTCCATGGCAGAAGTTTCAATTAGTTTGCCATTATTATTTGCATTAAGTTCTTCATTTTGTCTTTGTTCTTCATTATCGGTTGATAAAATTGAAAGGCTAATCTCAATGCCGCGTTCTTTTGCAATTTCCAAAGCCTCAATTCTTGGTGCGCTAAACATATCAAGATAACTATCAGTAAGTTCATCAGTTGCAGTAGCTTCTTTATAAAGTATGTGAGCAGTTTTTTCTTTTACGGTGTTGATTCCAAGAAAATTGAGCAAATCATTAAATTCATTTGTCTTCTAAGTATAAAGCTTATCAACTAAATAGGGAACTTCTAAGTTAAGTACATGAACATTATCCTTAATTCCACTTTTCTGGTCAACATAAACAACTTCATCCATATTCTTAATCTGTTTAAAGATGTTTTGAATAGAAAGATGAATCTCAGGAGTTGTTTCGATTAAATATGGAGTTTTCTGAGCTTCAATATTAAGGTCCATTGTCCTTTCAAGTTCAGTAACTCTATTACAATATTTAATAATCCAAAAGATAGTAGGAATACAACTTGCATTATTCTTAATCCAAATAAATCTTTCATCGTCATTCTTAACAACTACTGTATTGCCGCCAGTGAAATCTGTTAATGTAAATGAAGCAGGCTGGCCAAATTCATCAATGCCGCCAGTCGGCACACATAATCTAACTTTCCAAGTCTCTCCGTCTTTAAATAGCGCACACTGACCCTTGGTAAAAAGTAAAAATTCAATTGTTTCACTTAATTGTCTGTAAGGAGCAACCTCTTTACTTTTCCACTTAAATCTACTCATAGCGAGTAAAGTAGAATTAGCAAGGAGCTGGTCATAAGTACATATGTTCTTATCCCATCCATCAACTCCCTCAATTGCATCAAGGTCGGCGAAAGGCATTATTTCCTGCCATTTAAAGTTCATTACAGGTAAACTCATTTTGTCCAAACCTCCTATTATTAAAATTTAAGGACGGCGACGAAGTGCCAACCGCCCTTATTTAATGTTTATCTCTTATGACTTTGAGTAAACTTCAAGGTCATCGAAATCAGGAGCTGTAACTGCGCCTGTTGTTGCGTCAACAACGCCCTGAACAGCGATGTAAAGACCAGCGCTATTCTTTACGTAGTACTCATTGTACTTAGTAGCCCAGTCATCAGGTTCTACGTTTACTGCTGTAAATGTAGCTGTTGTAATAGCAACTGCATTAGCAAATGGGCAAAGGGCCATAATAGCCTGCTTGTTAAGGAAGATGTTCTCCTTAGCTGTTGCAGGGTTATAAATCTGACCAGTCTGGTTGAATACGTCTGTTACATGAACAAGAGCGTCATCAAAGATAATTGCCTGGATTTCTCCGTCAGCATCGAGCTTGTCAACGACAAACTTCTTACCAATGAAGTTGGCCTTATCCATATTGAATGCTGCGGCAAGAGCCTGAACATCAATAACAGCGTTTGAACGGTTTGTAAGAGCAATAGAAACTGCACCAGGTTCTGTCCAAGTTGTAATTCTGTCGCCCTCTGCGTGTGTCATGTTCCAACCATTGTAATCCTCTGATGGGAACTGGAATGCACCGTAAAGTGTACGAGCCTCAACAAGAAGTGCCTTAGCTGTAGCCTCATCTGTAACTGCCTGGATAGGAAGCTGAGGGATAAGAGCATTAGCAACACCGTTTGTGAAGAGGTCCTTCATAGCCTTGAACTCATCAATATTTGCAGAAGCGTTAATATCTCTTGCAACACCATCGATGAATGAAGCGTAGCTCTCCCAAGAGGTAGCAACCTTCTGAAGTTCAAGTGCGCTATAAGTTCTCTGGTACTGACGACCATAGTTAACTTTGTAGAATACCTGCTTGATATCAGGCACCTTATCAACAAGAATGTGAGCGTTCTGGTTAAGAGACTGATTTGCTTCGCCAACGCCGTCATTTACAGTAGTTGTGATTGTCTCACCAGGGTAAGCAGTCTCAACGTTTACTGCGAAATAACGACCTGTCTGAGGATTGAAGTACATCTCGCTCTCGCCGAAGCCAAGAGGAAGTGTAGAGTTCTTAAATCTTGCGAGTGGGTTTGTGAATGACTTTGAAACAATCTTCTGGCTGATGATAACATCAACAAGTGTCTCAAAATACTGATTCATTGTAAGTGAACTACGAGCGATGCCGTTCCACCACATAGGAGCAGAATCACTAATAAGGTCAGGTCTGCCGAGCTGTTCTGTAAGAGTAGCAGCAATAGCCTGAGCATCCATAGGGGTTGTAATTGAAGCCATTATAAATACCTCCTTTTTTAATTCTTATTATATTTAAATTAAATTTCTTTCTCAATGAGCAGAGTGCCATCAAGATAGATTTTAGTTTTGACTTTGTTTATATTCGTATGAGTTTTAATAGGGTAAATTCCTACCTGTTCTTTCATCTGCATGCCAATAAGAGTTTGGATAGGAAATGCCGTTTGTTCCATTTTCATCTCTTATATCCACATGAACAGTATAATTATCAATTATACCAATGCCGCCAAATCCAAGTTCTGCCGCGGCTTTAGCAATCTATTCACTTGTATATCCTCTTGCCTATATATCAGCAGCAAATCCTCGAACATGAGCATCAGAAGCTGAACCACCAACTCTTACAGAGTGAGTTGAGCATCTATAACCAGATGTAATTGTAATTGGTGTTTTAAGCTTATACCTCAATACTTGTAATCGCTCAACAAATTTCGCGTTAATTTTATTGCCGCCACAGCCGCATTTGCACGTAAATTCATCAGAGTTAAAATTAGGAGTTATCTTAATTCCCATTTTATCTCATCTCCTTATTATTCAAAAATATACTTGTCCTGAACTGGGTCAAACCTTACACTCTTATGACCACTTGCAGAACCTACTGGAGGTTTAGAACCAGTTCCTTCTTCAGGTTTCTTTTTTGCAAGACTATCAATTGTAGCCTGCTGGTCATTAAGTTTAGTTTGCCATTCTTTCAACTTGGTTTCATATTCTGAACTCTTTGTTTCCAACTCAGTATTCTTTGTTATCAAAGCCGCGTTCTGAGTTGTAAGTTCCTCAATCTTAGTTTCAAAACCATTTACTTTGTTTACAATTTCATTCCACTGAGTTTCTGTAATTTCCATTCCATTTCTCCTCCCAACGTAAAAGCATTTTATTTTTGTTTTGTTCTCCTCCATTGTCGGGAGGATTTCTGGTTCACTTAAAAAGTGAAAATAACTTGATTAAAATCTAAGTTTTTCAGACCTTTTTCCAATTCTTCATTTCTTCAACTTCTTCACTAACAAAAGAATTGCCGCCAAGTGCCTTATATTGGTCATATAAGTTCATCGTTGACTGATAGATTGCACTTGGAATTTCTTTCTTATCTTTATAAACATAGAAGACTTGCGTAATTGAATGACGTAGACTGACAATATTAATTGATTTCTATTCAGCGGCGAAATCATCTAATTTATTATCAACATCATCAAGTCTTTCTTTGAGCTCATCAAAGGTTGAGTTAATTTCTGTCCTAAGCTCTGAAATTAAACGAGTCACGTCATTCATTTCTGCACCAATTTTTAAAAGATTTTCCTCATGCTACTGCTAATCCTTTTTGTTCTGATTACGACCATATGCCGCTTTGATTATATTGACTAAGGCAACGCCTATAGCACCAATTATTGCTCCAACTAAAGTTGGCTCCATTTATATCACATCCTTACCTCGCCGCCTTCTATTATTAATGTGATTATCTCTATTTCTTCCTCTAATAAAATTATCTTATCATATTTTTTATAAAAAGTCAAGAACTTAAATTACTATAAACTTTAATTAAATGCAAAATCTGAGAGAACACTATTATTCTTTATTTTTGGAATATAAAAGCATTCTCTTCTATTCTTTTCTTGTATCTTAATCCTTAATGCACCAATAACCATTTGTTGCGTACTGTTCATCGTTAAGTGTAAGGATACCAGCTACATTATATTGATATAGCGGCATAAAATATGCGTACTGCGCAGATGAATCCTCTCCGATTATTCCTTTCGCAATAAAATTACAAAGAGATGTTGAGTTTGCTGCGTTTGCTGTATACGCAATAGTTTGTACATTTCCGTCTGTATATCTTGCCACCGATACACTTACGAATGTGCTATAAGCTGCGCTACCATACACAATAGTATTATTATCATTTATTGTTATAAACCCTTTTGCCTTAGACGTTGCAGAGCCTAATGTTCCACCGCACTCAAACAAAAAACCTTTCGATGACGCATATACATTAAAAGTCCACTGTTCTTGTGCTCCGCCGGTTGATGCCTTAGAAACTGTACTCTATCCATTATTATAACGCATTACTAAATCATTACTGCCGGTGGAAAGTCTGCTGAAAATCACACTGTCATCAAGCAGAATATTGAATCCATACGTACCGCTTGTTTCCGCAGTTATATTCGGCAAATTCAATGCATTAATAAATGCGACAAATTGTACCGTTGATAGTCCTGTATTACCACTAATAGCCATTTTTATTACCTCCTTTTAAATTTCATTATGTTCTGCATTGCCATTGATGGAATTATTAGCTACCCCATATAGCGAAGATAGACCTGAAATTGATGCACTTCCAAGTTTTGAATCCCCAAAATAAACAACTACCTTATCCCCATCAACTACATAGTAAACTATACCACTATCATGTTCAATATTATCGTATTGGTCTTTAGTGACCATTCTCATCTAAATGCCACCCATACTTTC
>JAZNZX010000012.1:0-35995 GCA_045595185.1 Candidatus Fimenecus sp.
TCACTATTATACTTGGAGGTTAATCTTTTCTCTACTGCTTTTCGTGGCTTGCCATTGCTCGCCACGTTTTATTTTTACTAAAGCTTTTTTTATCCCCCGGTAGAACCGGGGGATTATATCTTTGCTAAAGACCATTAAAAAACGGTACCACCTTTCGGTGATACCGTTGATTGTTTTATTTAAACAAGAATTAGAGAATTGTGTATGTCATCTTGTTTGTTGCTTTACCCTGACCGTTGATTGTAACAACTGCCTTGAGAACCATCTTAGCTGAGAAGCCGTAGTTGATTTCAAGAGTCTTGAGGTTGTCGCCGTCAACTGTAGCTGTAAGAGTAACATCTGTGTACTGAATGTCAGTGCTGTTAACCTTGATAGCTGTTGTGAAGCCTGCGATACCGTCAACAACTTCCTGATGAATGAAGAAGTCGTTTGTTGCACGGTTCATAGCATTCTTGCCATCCTTCTGAGGATTTGAGAAGTTACCGAGTTTAACAACATACTTGTTACCATTAGCTGAAGCATCCTTAACATCTGCTGCTGTAAGAGTCATAGCCTTAAGAGCATAGTCAGCCTTCATATCTTCAGGAATCTGGCCATTCTTAACCTGACCATCTTTGTTACCTATACCAAGGAAACCACCAACAACTGAGTCAAGTGATGAGTTTTCGTCAATAGCCTGGATAATCTTGTTAAGTGTACCTGTTGCGTTACCAACATCGATAGCACCGTCTGGTGTGTATGCACATACACGAGACCATTTGTAGCTCTTCTTTGCAGCAGCTGCTGTCCACTTGTTGAACATTTCATGAGCGTTAGCCTTTGAGAAAGCTGCACCGGCATCATCGCCTGCAGGAGCGTCTGTTGAATCATCAGCAGGAGCATCTGTTGAATCGTCAGCAGGAACATCTGTTGTATCGTCACCAGGAACTGTTGCATCGTCAGATGGAACATTTGTGTCGTCTGATGGTGTGTTTACATCGCCTGATGGTACGTCACCATTTACTACTACATCATTACCTGCTTCTGCAAGTGCCTTTTCAGCTGTTGTTTTACCAACCATAACAACGCCAACTGTAAGAGCAAGTGCAAGAACGATTGCTACGAACTTAATAAAGCCCTGTGAATTTTTTTCTTTTTTCATTGCCTTAACTTCTGCCTGTTCAGGAGTTAAAGGTGCCTTTGTTTTTGCCATAATTGTTTTCTCCTTTCAATATGTAGGAACAAATTAATATGTGATATTTGTGTATTTACCTGTAATATCAGTTTCACCTGTACCTGTTGCATTCATAATAGCAAGCTTAATCTTAAGTGTTGCTGAGAATGTGTATGAGTAATCAAGTGCTGTAAGCTTACCATCAACGATAGTTGCTGTGAAGAGAATCTTTGTGTAGTTAGCCTGTGATTCTTCTTCAACAACCTTAACTGCGTTACCAACTTCCTTAGCAATACTTGCGTTAACTTCTGGGAATGTAACATAGTCATTTGTTGCGTGTGCAAGAGCACTGTTAGCACCAGGATTTGTACAAGCCTTAATCTGGATTGTATATTTATCACCGTTAACTGTGAAATCCTGAACATCAGCTTCTGTAAGTGCCATAGCCTTAATCATATATTTAGCGTCAGCACCATCAATTTTACCGTTTTTAACCTGAGCATCGATTGGTTTGTTGATACCAAGGAAACCACCAACAACTGAGTCAAGAGATGCGTTTTCGTCAACACCCTTGATAATGCTATTAAGTGCGTTTGTTGCCGAACCAACATTGATGTTCTTAACAATTTTACCTACACGAGAAACTTTATATGAACCTTTAGCAGCTTTTGCTGAAGTTTCATTAAAGAGCTTGATAACGTCAGCCTTTGTCATTTCTTTGTCACCTGCAGGAGCGTCTGCGTTTTCGTCGCCAGCAGGAGCATCTGTGCTTTCGTCACCAGGAACGTCTGTTGTTTCGTCACCACCAAGAAGATTTTCATCAGCAGGTGCGTCAACATCGTTACCGCCAACATCGTCTGTGCTTGTTGAACCGCCATTGTTTGTAGCAGTACCTGCAACAACTGTACCACCCATTGAAGGTGCAGTAAATGCAATTGTTACGAGTGACCATGCAATAACCACTGCAAGGAAAACTGCCAATGCTTTTGTAAATGTTCCGAAGAATACCTTGCAGTTAGCTGCTTTCTTTTCAGCCTTTGCCTGCATTTCTTCAGGAGTGTAATTCTTTTTAGCCATAATTTTGGGCTCCCCTTTCAATATTATACATACTAAATTTACAACAAAATTTATAAAATGTCAATAAATTTTACTGTTTTTGTAAAATCTTTTTATAAACACTACTCACAGGAAGACCCACAACATTGAAATAGTCACCTTGGATACCTCTTATAAACTTAGAAGCGAGTCCCTGAATCCCATAAGCACCTGCTTTGTCATAAGGCTCGTTTGTGTTTATATAGTCATTGATTTCATCATCAGAAAGTGGAAAAAACTCCACCTTTGTTTCTTCGGCAAAGGTCATTGAAATGCCATTTCCTATGGCACAGACACCTGTAAAAACAGAATGAACTCTGCCTGAAAGCATTTTAATCATATTAAAGGCATCTTCCTTGTCCTTTGGTTTGCCCAAAATCTGATTATCAAGGACAACCACCGTATCTGCACCAAGTACGATTTCATCGTCTGCTCTTTCAACTGCCATAGCTTTTCTTGCTGCAAGAAAAACAACTGCATCTTCGGGTTTTGTACCATGGGGAATTGTTTCGTCAGCATCGGCAACGCGTACTGTAAAATCAATTCCGGCATTTCTGAGTATTTCGCTTCTTCTTGGTGACTTTGACGCAAGAACTAATTTCATATTTTTCCCTCTTGTTTCATAATGTAAATTTTAAGGACCATTGTTTGAGTTTTACTGTCGCGAATTTCACCATTCATTACCATTTCCACAGCTTTTACAAGTGGAATTTTATAAACTTCTAAAAATTCGTCTTCATCGGGATTTTGTTCGCCAAATTCAAGGTCTGTCGCAAGATACATATGGATAATTTCGCCACAATATCCAGGTGTTGGGTAAAGCTTGCCCAAATCAACATAATTTTTAGCAGTTGCACCTGTTTCTTCCTTTAACTCGCGTTTTCCCGCTTCAAAAGGGTCTTCACCTTTTTCAAGCTTACCTGCAGGAAGTTCAGTCACGATTTCCATATAAGGATACCTGAACTGCTTAACAAAATAAAGGTTATCCTCATTGTCAAGAGGTGCTACGCATACACCACCGTTATGCTCAACAATTTCTCGTTTTGCAGTTGTACCGTTTGGAAGAAGTGCATCGTCAACGCGAAGATTGACAATTTTACCCTTGAATTTATATTCAAAACTGATTTGCTTTTCTGTTAAATCCATCTTATTCACCATGTTTCTTAACTAATTCCTTATAATGTCTGCCTTTTTCTTCAAAGTTTTTGTACTCGTTATAGCTTGATGCAGCAGGTGACAAAATGCAAACACCGTCTTTTTTAGTGTTTTCGTAGGCAGATTTTACTGCTTCTTCAAGATTATCGGCTTTAATAAGAGTTTTCTTTGTACCGTTATCGGTCATCATATCAATAATTTTGTGACCTGTGGACTTTGTGCCGATAATCACGTTTAAATTACTGTTTTCAAGGTCAACTGCAAAATCTGTGTAGTCAATTCCCCTGTCCTTGCCACCGATTATAAGAGTATTCGCATTGATTGCGTTTACAGCACACATTACAGCATGTGGAATTGTGGCAATACAGTCATTATAAAAGGTTATACCATTGTATATACCAATATTTTCCATTCTATGCTCAATGCCTTCAAAGTCGTCAATTGCTTTTTTAGCATCTTCTGCAGTTACACCGAATTTTGATGCGGCAGTAAAGGCATAAAGCACATCATGACGGTTGTGTTCACCTGCAAGATGAATATTATTGATTTCAAAAGGAAGAAAATCGTCTTTTTTTACTGCAATCGCATTTGATTTTACTGTATTCAAATCAAGATAAGGCGATAAACCCTGTGTACCGTTATATATAAATGTATTGTTTTCGTTCTGATGTCTTACAATATTGAGTTTCGCGTTCACATATCCTGTCATACCACCTTTATAATGCTCAAGGTGTTCTTCATAAATGTTTGTAAGAATTGAAGCATCAGGTGAACTACGAGTAAACTCAAGCTGATGAGACGAAAGCTCAATAACTGCGATTTTATCTTCCGTCATTTCCTCGATATAATCGAAAACAGGAAGTCCCATATTACCCATAAGTTCGCAGTCAACACCACCTGCACAAAGCATTTTATATGTAAGAGTTGATGTTGTGGTCTTACCCTTTGAGCCTGTTACACCAATCTTTTTGCAAGGTGCGTATTTCATAAACAAGTCTGTCTGACAAGTAACAAAAGTTTTTTCGGGAATATCCACATTTACAAATGAAATTCCGGGACTTTTCATTACAATGTCAAATTTACCGATATGTGAAAGGTAATCTTCACCACAGTAATATTCCACATTTTTGTCGTCAATGCTCTGTTCCCTGCCGTCACCGATAGCAAGCACCTTTTCAGGCAGATATTTTCTTATATAATTGTACGTACTTCTTCCCTCTCGACCGAAACCTAAAATCAGCACGGTTTTATCCTTTAAAAATTCAATGATTGGCGGTAACATATATTCAATCTCCTTTTTGTCGCATACATATTTATTATACATTTACACATCTGAAAAATCAACAGAAAAAGGTCATTTGAAATAATTCCAATTTGTATAAAAAATCGGCAGGGTTTTGACCCTGCCGTCGCGTATTAATAATATCTGTAAAGTGCAACTACTTTACCAAGGATGATTACCTCGTTTGTTATAATCGGTTCAAATGCATCATTTTCAGGCTGAAGTCGGAAGTGCCCGTTTTCCTTATAAAATCTTTTAACGGTTGCCTCATCCTCAATCATAGCGACAACGATTTCACCATTAGATGCGTACGGTGTTTTTTCGCAAATGACAATATCACCGTCAAGAATACCTGCCCAAAGCATACTTTCACCGCGAACCTTAAGTGCGAAAAGTGATTTGTCGCGAGAAACCCTGCCATTATATGCGATATAACCCTCAATCTGTTCAACTGCCAAAATAGGCATACCTGCAGTAACAGTACCCAAAAGCGGAACACTTGTCACATTTTCAGCCTGACCAAGCACACGGATTGAACGCTTGAGCATCGGGTCACGCTCAATATATCCGGCTTCTTCAAGAGCATCAAGGTTAGCCTGAACAGAAGATGTTGAACGAAGTCCCACGGCCGAGCCGATTTCACGAACTGACGGTGGAACACCACATTGAGAACGCTCACATAAAAACTCATAAATTTTTTGTTGTGTATGGTTAATTGGACGCATAAAAACTACTCCTCAATTAAATTTTATAAAAAATTGCATACTTTTTTATATATTCTAACACATTATTTTCAAAAAGTAAACATTTGTTCGATATTTTCTTTAAAAAATTTTTATTTTTTTAATTTTTAAATAATTCATAATAAATTCTCTGTTTTTTAAAAGAATGTTCACTATTTCGTCACATTTATGGTTTATTATTTAACTGTACTCAACAAGAGTACACATACCCCATCCTCAAACAACCCCTCAGGGCATTATGCCCGGAAAACAGACGGAACCGCAACCGTCTGTTTTTTCTTGTATAAATTTTACACCTTTGTCAAAAATATTGACAGAGGTGTTTTATATTGAAAAAAATTAAGGTTAACGAAAATTTTAAAAGGACTCTTTATTCCGTAACTGCACTTGCGCTTTGTCTTGTTACACTAATTTCATTTTGGCTTGCAAACAAAAACAACGACGATTTTATTCCCGATAACACAGACGCAGTTTCTCAAAAAGAAATTACAACCGAAAAGGATGTTCAGGCAAACACGCCTGTCAATGATGTTCCTGACGACAGATACAATGAAATCACCACAGAAGCACCTGTAACAAATTCCGTTGAATTTAGTTTTCCGTTAAACAACGCTGTTTCTAAAAATTATTCAAAGGATGAGCTTGTAAAAAATGCTACCACAGGTGATTGGCGTATTCACAAGGGAATTGACATAAAAGGTGCATCAGGCGACAGAATCAACGCTGTTTCTGACGGTATTGTTACAGAGTTGCTTGACAGCGCATTATGGGGCACTATTGTGACGGTTGACCACGACAACGGATATGTTGCCAAATACTGTGGTCTTCGAAAAGACAGTACAGTAAAACCAGGTGACGAAATCAAGTCAGGTGACAAAATCGGACTTTTAGACGAAATTCCACTTGAAAAGGATGACGGTGTTCATCTTCATTTTGAACTGTATAAAGACGGAAAAACAGTTTCACCGTCAGAATATCTTGGAAAAAAAGTTGATATATCATAAGGAATATGGTAAACTTTCTTTGGTGATAAAATGAAAGTTTACTATTTTGATATGCGAACCAAAGGTGAAGTCGATAAAACAAATCTGCCACAAAGCGTACTTGCTCATTGTAAAAAGCGAGAAAGCTTTCTTGCAGCAGAGGCACTTATCCGGATGGGTGCTCAAAATCTTTACTATGGCGAGAAAAACAAGCCTTTTGCGGATAACTGTTATGTGAGTATTTCCCATTGTGAAAACATGATTGCCGTCTGCACAAGCGAAAAGCCTGTTGGAATTGACATTGAAAAAGTAAATTCGGACAGAAATTTAGATAAAATCGCAAATCGTTTTTATCACGGAAAAGAGCTTCGGTATTTCAAAGAAAACCATACTGCAGATGCGTTTTATGAAATATGGACAAAAAAAGAAGCCTACTCCAAAATCAGCGGAGAAGGCGTTGGCGAGGTTTTTGAGGGCTTTGATGTGCTAAGCCTTGAGAGTTACACATTCACAACAGAAAAAATTGATGACTTTTTCCTTTCAACCTGTGAAATAAAATAAAAATTAAGGGACACGAGCTGTGTCCCTTTTGTTTTTAGTATTTAATATTTGTATATTTAATTTTTGTTTCGATTTCGCCTGTACCATTAATATTTGATAGATTAGAAATTTTCAATCCTAATGTTGCATACATTTTATATGTTATTGTAAGCTCCGATGGTTTACCGTTTGAACCCATTCTTGCTGTAACCCTAACACTATGATAGTTAGTATCAAGGCTCTTGACACTAATCATATCAATGCCTGATTCCTTAACTATTTCTTCAACTTCTTTTTGAGTAATAAAATCGTTGGAAACATGGTTAAATGGTGTATTTCCACCACTTGAAGGATTCTTGCTGTCATTGAGTATTAATGTCACCTGCTCAGAATCTCTCTGTACATCCTTAATATCACTTTCAGTAAGATTCATAGGTATAATCGCACATTTACCTGCATCCTTTTCTGTGCCACTTGCAGTACCGACACCAAGGAAACCACCAACGACAGAGTTAAGGTCAGCGTTTTCGTCAACACCTACGATAATACTATTAAGTGTGCCTGTGGCATTACCTACACTAACATCCTTTGTGAAGTCACAAATTCTTGTCCAATTGTAAGTTCCCTTTGCTGCTTTTGCAGATTCTTCATTAAAAAGCTTTGCCAACTCTGCTTTTGTAGAATCTGATGGAGTTGACGGAGTACCTTTAAGTCCTGCCACTATCTGAAGAATCATACGAGCATCAGTTGCTTTGACACCATCACCGTTACCAACAATGTCAGCGCGTTTAATTTGGTCAGGAGTTAGAGTTTTAATGTTTGCTACATGCTGTAAAATCATACGGGCATCAGTTGCCTTAATTTCTCCGTTACCATCAACATCACCTATCTTCAATTCAGCAGCATTAGCCAAACAAGAAAGTGAAAGAACAATAAGAGCCAACGATAAAATAATTGATAAAGTCTTTTTCATAAGTTCCACCTACTTTTTTATTATAGGAAAATTATACCATATCGCTATTTGCATTTTCAACCGTATAATAAAAATTATTTTTTACAATATATTTCCGATTACGACAAAATAGGTTTGATTGATAAATTATAATTTGTCATATTACGGAAAAGAACCAAATCCCAAAAAAAGGGTTGATTTTTTTATATTTATATGGTATCATTCGTTATGTAAGAATATTCGTAGTTTTTGAGAGAGTGGGGTGACCCGCTCTCTTGAGTTTATACGGACAATTTTTGCGACGACAATTTAATATTTTGGAGGTTTCTATGAAAAAGAACACTGCCTCAGTGGTTTGGGATATTGCCCAACCCATTGCTGACGAATTAGGTCTTATTCTCTGGGACGTTAAATTCGTTAAGGAAGGTGCAAGATGGTATCTTCGCATCACTATCGACAAGGAAGAAGGCGTTTCTATCGACGACTGTGTCAATATGCATCACGCAATTGACGGACCTTTGGATGAAGCTGACCCTATTGAGCAGGCTTATAATCTTCAGGTGCAGTCCCCCGGTATTGAACGCGAGCTTTGCAGAGATTTTCACTTTGACTGTTATTTAGGTGAAAAAATTCAGGTACGACTTATCAAGGCTTTTGAGGGCAAACGCGAGTATAAGGGTATCCTTATTGACTATGATAATGATAGTGTCACAATCGCTATTGATGAGGAAACTGAAATGAACATATTGAAAAAAGAAGCGTCTTGGATTAAAGCCGATGATTTTAACGGAATCGGCAATATCGAAGACTAATCGGGATAAAATCAGGAGGTTATGTAGAAAATGAATAAGAATTTTTTTGAAGCTGTTGCACTGATGGAAAAGGAAACAGGTATTCAGGCTGATTACCTTTATGAAAAAATCAGTGAAGCTATCGTAAAGGCTGTTAGAAAGGACTATAACAACAAGGATGTTGTTGCTTGTGACATTGACCCGGAAGCTCGTACAATGAGAGTTTATGTTCACCTTAACATTGTTGAGGAGCTTGAAGACTGGGACACAGATATTCTTGTTGAAGATGCTATTGAATATCGTGCAGACGCAAAGGCTGGCGAAACTCTTGAAATCGACCTTGACACAATGAAGTTCGGTCGTATTGCCGCACAGACAGCAAAGCACGTTATCCGTCAGGGCATCAAGGATGCTGAACGCGGTCAGGTAATCAAAGATTTCCAGTCAAAGACTCGCGACCTTGTCACTGCAAAGGTTAGCAGAATTGACCCTGTTACAGGAAATGTTACACTTGAAATCGGTAAGGGTACTGCAGTTCTTCCAAAGGGTGAACAGGTTCCCGGTGAAACATTCACAGAAGGTCAGCTTATTAAAGTTTACATCAGCGATGTTAAGGAAACAACTCGCGGACCAAGTATTATGATTTCAAGAACTCATTCAGGTCTTGTTAAGAGACTTTTTGAACAGGAAGTTCCTGAAATTTCTGACGGAATTGTTACAATTCATTCCGTTTCTCGTGAAGCAGGCATCAGAACAAAAATGGCTGTCAGCAGCACTGACGAAAATGTTGACCCAATCGGTTCATGTATCGGTCAGCGCGGTGCTCGTGTAAACAACATTGTTGAAGTTCTTGGTGGCGAAAAGATTGACATTGTAAAATACAACGAAGACCCTGCACAGTTTATTGCTGCTGCTCTTGCTCCTGCAAATGTTCTTGAAGTTGAAATTATTGATGCAGAAGCAAAGTCTTGTCAGGTAACAGTTCCTGACCATCAGTTATCTCTCGCTATCGGTAACAAAGGCTTGAACGCAAAGCTTGCCGCTAAGCTTACAGGCTGGAAAATCGATATTAAACCTGAAAGCGGATTCTACGAGGGCTAATCACTATTAAAAGGAGATGAAATCGTGAAACAGAAGAAAATTCCAATGAGAAGATGCAACGGCTGTAATGAACAGAAACCGAAAAACGAGCTTATCAGAATTGTAAGAAGTCCTGAAGGCGAAATAAGTCTTGACCTTAAAGGAAAAGCATCAGGCAGAGGGGCATATATCTGTAACGATTTGGAATGTCTCCGTAAGGTAAGAAAATCACGCAGAATCGACAAAACCTTTGAAATGACCATACCTGACGAGGTTTATGACAGCTTGGAGGAACAGATTAAAAAAGATGATTAACGATAAATTACAAGGACTTTTAGGTCTTTGCCGAAAAGCCAACAAAATGTCGTTGGGACACGATGCTGTAATCACCTCAATCAAGAAAAGGAAAGCACAGCTTGTAATCACCTGCTGTGACTCTTCCGAAAGGCTTAAAAGAGAGATGCAGGATGAATGTTCTTATGATAACAGAAATATTAAATATATAGATGCTACATTCAGTATGAAAGAGCTTTCATTTTGTATCAATGCTCGTGCAGGTGTTATTTCAATTGATGATAACGGTTTTTCAAAAAAGATTGATAGTATTATAGGGTGACAGAAGTAATCCAAACCTGCCTTCAAACGGCTATTTTTAAGCCTTTTCGGCATTTCGGATTTGAAAGGCGACAGCCTTCCTGCATCCTCAATACCAAAAATCCAAATAAAAATATCACGTTTTAAGGTCGTGGATTTTTTACAGTGAGGATTTTTGGCAAGGCAAGGCACAAAACGGAGCAAATCCTTTGTGGATTTGCGAGTATTTTAACGCGGGATTGACGGAAATCAGCCTGTAAAAAACAGGTTCGGATTATTTTTGTCACCCTACCGGGAGGTAATGAAAATGATTAAAAAATATAAAGTACACGAAGTTGCCAAAGACTTTGATATCCCAAGCAAATTTATTATAGAAAAAATTTCACAGTATTTTGAAAGTGAAAAGAAATCGCAGACAGCTCTTGAGGAAAAGGAACTTGATTTTATCTTTGATGTAATCACAAAGGAAAATTCAGTAAAGAGCTTTGACGAATATTTCAGCGCAATTCCACAGGAAAAGCCAAAGGCTGAGCCAAAGAAGGACAACAAAGCTCCTGCAAAGGATAAAAAGGAACAGAAGCCTGCTGACAATAAAAAGCCGTCTGCTCCTGCAAATCAGAATCCACAGCCTCAGCAACAGAAGAAAAAGGAAAAGGACCAGAACAAGCCTTTACAGGCTCGTACAAAAGGCGAAATGCGTCATATTGATACAAGAGCTAATTCCTTTGACGCTGAAAAGTACAACGAAAAATATGAGAATATTGCTCCTGCAAACGCTCACCAGAGTGACAATATGGTGAAAAAGCAGAAGCTTAAGCAGAAGAGTCAGCAGTACCGTAAGCAAGGTACGAGAAGCGGTAAAAAGGAAACTGAAGCAGAAAGACTCAAGAGAATTGCGGCAGAACGCGCAAAGAAACCACCTGTAATCACAGTCGGTGACGAAATCACAGTCGGTGAACTTGCATCTCGTCTTAAGATGACTGCTGCTGAAGTTATCAAAAAGCTTTTCACTCTTGGTATGATGGCATCTGTTAACGAAGTAATCGACTATGACACAGCCGAAATCGTTGCAACTGAGCTTGGTGCAAAGGTTAACCGTGAGGTTGTTGTTACAATTGAAGAAAGAATTATTGATGATTCAGAAGACGATGAAGAGAATCTTGTAACCCGTGACCCTGTTGTAGTTGTTATGGGACACGTTGACCACGGCAAAACATCACTTCTTGACGCTATTAAGAATACAAATGTTACTGCTACTGAAGCAGGCGGTATTACTCAGCATATCGGTGCTTACAGAGTAAATCTCAACGGTCAGTATATCACATTCCTTGATACTCCCGGTCACGCTGCATTTACTTCAATGCGTGCTCGTGGTGCAAAGGCTACTGACGTTGCAATTCTTGTTGTTGCTGCTGACGACGGTATTATGCCACAGACAATTGAGGCTATTAACCACGCAAAGGCTGCTGAGGTTGACATTATCGTTGCGATTAACAAGATGGATAAGCCGGGCACAACAGTTGACAGAATTATGCAGCAGCTCACAGAACATGGCCTTGTTCCTGAAGAATGGGGCGGTGACATTATCTGTGTTCCTGTTTCCGCAAAGACACATATGAATATTGACAAGCTTCTTGAAAACGTTCTTCTTACAGCAGAAATGAGAGAGCTTAAGGCTAATCCTAACAGAGCAGCCAAGGGTATCGTTATTGAAGCTCGTCTTGATAAGGGTAAGGGCCCTGTTGCTACACTTCTTGTTCAGAACGGTACACTTCATTCAGGTGACATCGTTGTTGCAGGTACTGCAGTAGGTAGAGTTCGTGTTATGGTTGACGACAAGCATCGTTCAATTAAGGAAGCAGGTCCGTCAGTTCCTGTTGAAATTATGGGTCTTGACGAAGTTCCGCAGTCAGGTGATGTGTTCAACGCAGTTTCTGACGAAAGACTTGCGCGTGAGCTTGTTGAAAAGAGAAAGCAGGAAAAGAAAGAAGAACAGTTCAATCAGTACCAGAAGGTTACTCTTGATAACCTGTTCTCATCAATCAATGCAGGTAAAATCAAGACTCTTAACATTATCGTTAAGGCTGACGTTCAGGGTTCAGTTGAAGCAGTTAAGCAGAATCTTGAAAAGCTTTCAAACGAAGAAGTTCAGGTTAAGGTTATTCACGGTGGTGTTGGTGCAGTCAGCGAATCAGATATTATGCTTGCCAACGCATCAAACGCTATTATCGTCGGCTTCAATGTTCGTCCTGACCCTGTCGCTACTGAAATAGCAGAACGAGACGGTGTTGATATGAGAATGTATCGTATCATCTATGACTGTATCGAAGAAATCGAAGATGCTATGAAGGGTATGCTTGCACCTAAGTTCCGCGAAGTATTGCTTGGCAGAATTGAAGTTCGTAACGTATTCAAGCTTTCTTCTGCAGGTACAATCGCAGGTTCTTATGTTCAGAACGGTAAAGTTACAAGAAATGCACAGATTCGTGTTGTTCGTGACGGTATCGTTATTGCTGAAGATTCGATTTCATCACTTAAGAGATTTAAGGATGACGTTAAGGAAGTAGCTTCAGGTTACGAATGCGGTATCGGTCTTAACAAGTTCAACGATGTTAAGGAAGGCGACATTTTTGAAGCCTTCATTATGGAGGAATACAGAGACTAATGGCAGGATACAGAGTAGGTAGAGTATCGGAAGATATTAAACGAGAAATAGTTGCCGTTATCCGTGAATTAAAGGACCCGAGAGTAAGAGATAAAATTCTTACTGTTGTTCGTGTTGATGTAAGCTCTGACTTGTCCTTTGCAAAGGTTTATGTAAGCTCAATGAGTGGCATTGACGATGCAAAAGAGGCTGTAAAAGGTCTTACATCAGCAACAGGTCTTATCAGACGCGAGGTAGGTAGTAAATTGCACCTGAGGAAAACTCCTGAGCTTAAATTTATTGCCGATGATTCCGTAGAGCACGGTATGGAAATATTTAAGAAAATCGAAAGCACAGTTATTACTGATGCTGACGATATTGAGGATGTAGAATGAAAAATATAAATGTGAAAGAGTGTGCGACTCTTTTGAAAGAATACGATAATTATCTTATTCTTTCTCACAAGCATCCTGACGGTGATACTCTTGGCAGTGCCTTTGCACTTAAAAGAGCATTGGATTTGTTGGGTAAAAAATCTATGGTTCGTTGTAATGACGAAATGCCTTCCAAATACTCTTATTTATGGCAAGGCGTTGACAACAGCCAAATAAATTTTGACAAAATAATTGCAGTTGATGTGGCTGACAAAAAGCTTTTAGGTGAAGATTTTGAAGACAAATATGGTGACAATGTATTTTTGTGCATTGACCACCACCTTTCAAACAGAGAGTACTCACAAAATCTTCTTTTAAAAGACAGAGCAGCCGCTGCAGTTGTGATTTATGAAGTAATCTGTCAGTTAGGTGTAAAAATTACACCTGAAATTGCAAGTTGCGTCTATACGGGACTTGCAACTGACACAGGTTGCTTTATGTATTCAAACACAACACCGACAGTTCACAGAATTGCAGCCGAAGTTATGGAAAAAGGCGCTGACTATGCCCTTATTAACCGTCTTATGTTTGAAACAAGAACACTTTCATATATAAGACTTGAACAGATGGCTGTTGCATCCATCGAGTCACATTTTGACGGAAAATGTGCGATTATGACAATTACACAGGAAATGTTCAATATAAGCGGCTCAAATGAAAGCGAATGTGACGGTATCGCATCTATTCCGCGAAAAATTGAAGGCGTTAAGGTCGGTGTCACAATCCGTGAACAGACAAACGGCAAGTACAAGGTTTCACTTCGTACGGTTGAGCCTTATGACGCAGCAAAAATCTGTGCAAATTTCGGTGGTGGCGGTCATCACGCAGCAGCAGGTTGCGAATTTGATTGCACCTTAGAAGATGCTAAAAAGCAATTACTTGAAATTATAAGGAATGAGTTTTAATGACAGGTATAATTTGTCTTGATAAACCCTGTGATATGACATCTTTTATGGCTGTTAAAAGAGCATCAAGAATATTAGGTGTCAAAAAAGCAGGACATACAGGCACACTGGACCCTATGGCTACCGGTGTACTTGTTATTATGTTGGGACATTGTACCCGTTTCATTGAACTTCTGCCTGAACACAGAAAAAGTTATACTGCAAGGGTAAAACTTGGGCTCACAACCGATACACTTGATATTACAGGTGAAGTTTTATCAGAAAGTGAAGTCAACATAACACTCGAACAGTTGCTTTCTGTGGCAGAAAAGTATAAAGGTGAAATTCTGCAGACACCACCAATGTACTCTGCTATCAAAAAAGACGGTGAACGCCTTTATGATTTGGCACGAAAAGGCATTGAAATCAAGCGTGAGCAAAGACAAATCACCATTGAAAAGTTAGAAATCTATGATTTTAACGGAACTGAGTTTTCTATGGATGTGACCTGTTCGGCAGGTACATATATCCGTTCACTTTGTGACGATATCGGTCGTGATTTGGGCTGTGGTGCAGTTATGACGGAACTTCGTCGCACCGAGGCAAACGGTTTTTCTATTGAAAAAGCAGTTACTTTAGAAGAATTAGAAAGACTTGTAAGCGAAAACAGAATTGATAATGTAATCACAACAGTTGAAACTGCACTTATGAGTTATCCTGAAATTAAAGTTTCAAAACCACAGGCTAACCGTTTTTCTAACGGTGGCGAATTAGGTTATGAACGACTTCACGGTGAATACGGTGTCGGCATTTACCGTGTTAAATCCCCTGACGGTGAATTTTTAGGCCTTGGGGAAATACTTACAGAAAAAGGCGACCTTACAGTCAGAAGGGTGCTGGTAAAAGAATGAATAAACTTGCATTGGCACTTGGTACTTTCGATGGGTTACATCGCGGTCACCTTAATGTGCTGAACGAAGCAAAAGCATTTGCATTAGATGGGTTCGTCCCTGCTATGCTTATGTTTGATACACATCCACAATCTATACTTAAAGGCTTTGCACCACCTTTGCTTATTACAAGCGAGGACAAAGAGGAATTCGCAAAGAAAAATGGTGTTTTGCCTGTGCATATAAGCTTTGAGGAAATTCGCAACCTGTCTCCTGAAGAGTTTTTGCGTGATATTCTCATAGAAAAGCACAATGTAGGTGCTGTTGTATGTGGTGAAAATTTCCTTTTTGGCAAAGATGGTGGCGGAAACAGCAAAGTTTTATGCGAATTATGTGAAAAATACGGTATCATTTACCGTATGGCAAAAAGCACAATGTATAAGGGTGAAATGATTAGTGCCACAAGAATCCGTGAGGCTCTGGCAAAGGGTGATATTATCACAGCCAACGAAATGCTTGGACGAAATTTCTCCTATGATTTTCTTGTGGTTGAAGGAAACAAAATCGGTAAAAAGATTTTAGGTTTCCCTACAATCAATCAGCATTTTCCAACAGGGTTTATTAACCTTAAACATGGTGTTTATGCTTCACAATCAACAGTTGACGGCAAACTTTATCCGTCAGTTACAAATTTCGGTTGTCATCCCACAATCGGTGGTGACAAGGTGCTTTCCGAAACTTGCATTTTAGGGTTTGACGGTGACTTGTATTACCAGAAAATCCGTGTTGAACTTCTTGATTTTATAAGAAGTGAGAAAAAATTCAACTCAAAAGATGAATTAAAAGCACAAATTGATGCAGACAGCAAATCGGCTATTGAAATTTTTAACAAATTGGTTTAAAATGTTATTTGATAACATTATTTATAAATCAAAAGGGTTGTTGGAATTGAGTATTGGGGTAAAAATGCTCGATTCCTTTCACCAAAATGAAAGGGAATGATTTTTTATGGCAAATGTATTTTTTAAGGCATTCTGTCGAGTTTACCAGAAGGTAATCTATCTTGTTGAATTTTTCTTACCTTGGGGCGAACCTGAAATGCTTACAGGTCCCGGAAGTATCAAAAAGCTTCCTGAATTTGTTAAGAGCAAGGGCGTTGACAATGTTCTTATCGTAACTGATAAGGGTCTTACATCTCTTGGACTTCTTAACTCACTTTATGAAGAAATGGATAAGGCAGGCGTTAAATATACTGTATTTGACGGTGTTCAGCCAAACCCAACTATTGATAATATTGAAACTGCAAGACAGATGTATCTTGACAACGGTTGCCAGGGTGTTATCGCATTCGGTGGCGGTTCACCAATGGACTGTGCAAAGATTGCAGCAGCAAGAGTTGTTAAACCAAATCAGCCAATCGAAAAAATGCGTGGTATTATGAAGATTCTCAAGAAGCTTCCTCCATTCTTCGCAGTTCCTACAACAGCAGGTACAGGTTCAGAATGTACTCTCGCAGCAGTTGTTTCTAATCCAAAAACACACGAAAAATATGCTTGTAACGACTCTTGTCTTCGTCCACCTTATGTTGTGTTTGACCCTGAGCTTACAGTTGGTCTTCCACCACACATTACATCAACAACAGGTATGGATGCTCTTACACACGCAGTTGAAGCATATATCGGTAAATCAAATGTTCCATCAACAATCAAGTTTGCTGAAAAGGCGACAAAGATGATTTTTGAGAACCTTGAAACTGTTTACAACGACGGTAAAAATATTGAGGCAAGAAACCAGATGCTTTTAGCATCATACAACGCAGGTATGGCATTTACTCGTGCTTATGTTGGTTATGTTCACGCTATCGCTCATAACCTTGGTGGTTTCTACGGACTTCCTCACGGTCTTGCAAATGCTGTTATTCTTCCTGTTGTTCTCGAAGCTTATGGCAGTGCAGTTTACACACCACTTGCAAAGCTTGCTGACATCGTTGGTATCAAGGGTGCTAATGAAGAAGAAAAGGCAAAGGCATTTATAGCAGAAATCAAGGCTATGAACCAGAGAATGAACATTCCTACCGGCTTTGCACAGATTAAGGAAGAAGACATCCCAACAATTGTTGAGCGTGCTCTTAAAGAAGGTAACCCACTTTACCCTGTTCCTGTAATCTTCGATAAGGAAGAAATGACAGCAATCGTTAAGTCATTGATGATTAAGGAATAATTAAAATTACATAAAAAAATTAAGGAACTCCAAATTGGGAGTTCCTTTTTTGTTATAAATTTATATTTATGACACTTTGTAGAGGCAGGTCTCCGTGCCTGCCCGAACACAGTTTCTTTATAAAACAACACGGTAGGGCGGGGTCAAGACCCCGCCCTACCGTGTTGTTTTTATTTATTTGCAATTTTTGCGATACTTTCTTCAAGCATATTGAGTTTTTCTGTGTATTTTGCAAGCTTTTCGCGTTGCTCGTTAACAAGTGCTTCAGGTGCTTTTGCAACGAATTTTTCGTTGTTGAGTTTGCCTGAAACAAATGCGATTTCTTTAAGCACACCTGCTTTTTCTTTTTCGAGTCTTTCGAGCTCTGCCTTGAAGTCAACGAGTTCATCAAGTGGAATAAAGAGTCTTGCGTCTTCTGTGATAATCGCAACAGCTTCGTCATTTTCATAATCCTTAACGATTTCAACATCACTTGCAGAAGCGAGTCTTACGAAGAAGTTAGCACCTTCTGCGAATGTGTTTTCGTAGGCAGTTTCAATGAAAATCTTTGCTTTCTTTGATGGTGGAACATTCATTTCTGCACGACGATTACGAACAGCCTTGATTGCTGTCATAACCTTTTCCATTTCTGCTTCGTCAGCCTTGAATGAAAGCTCATTTGAGAATACAGGCCATTCTGAAATCATAATTGAATCGCCATCGTGTGGTAATGTCTGCCAGATTTCTTCTGTGATGAATGGCATAAATGGATGTAAAAGCTTGAGAGTATTTGACATTACATAAACGAGAACTGCTTTAACAGTAGCCTTTGCAGTAGCACATTCACCGTTAAGACGGATTTTTGCAATTTCGATATACCAGTCGCAGAATACGTCCCAAATAAAGTCGTAAAGTTTCTGTACAGCAAGACCTAATTCAAATTTTTCAAGTGACTCTGTAACATCCTTTACAAGGTCATTGTACTTAGATAAAATCCATTTATCTTCAATAGCAAGGTTCTTTGGAACATAAGGTGCATATTCGTTTTCGTCAAGGTTCATAAGGATGAAACGAGCAGCATTCCAAATCTTATTTGCAAAGTTTCTACTTGCTTCAACCTTTTCGTCAGAGAAACGCATATCATTTCCCGGACTGTTACCTGTCGCAAGAGTAAATCTGAGAGCATCAGCACCGTACTGGTCGATAATTTCAAGTGGGTCGATACCGTTACCAAGTGACTTTGACATCTTTCTGCCCAAAGCATCACGAACAAGACCGTGAATAAGAACTGTGTCAAACGGAACCTGACCTGTGTATTCAAGAGCAGAGAAAATCATACGAGAAACCCAGAAACCGATAATATCGTAACCTGTTACGAGAGTGTTTGTTGGGTAATAGTGTTTCAAATCTTCTGTGTTATCAGGCCAACCAAGTGTTGAGAATGGCCAAAGTGCTGATGAGAACCAAGTATCGAGAGTATCTTCGTCCTGACGAATATTTGCGCTGCCACATTTTGGACAAGCTGACATATGGTCTTTTGTAACAACTGTTTCACCGCAATCGTCACAGTACCATGCAGGGATTCTGTGTCCCCACCATAACTGACGGGAAATACACCAGTCACGAGTACCGTTCATCCAGTTAAGATAGTTCTTTGTAAAGCGTTCAGGAATAAACTTTGTTTCGCCTTTTTCAACTGCCTCAATCGCAGGCTTTGCCAATGGCACCATACGAACGAACCACTGTTTTGAAACCATTGGTTCAATTGTGTTGTGACAACGGTAGCAAGTACCAACCTCGTGCTTACGAGGTTCTGTTTCCTTAAGGTAGCCACCTGCTTTAAGGTCCTCAAGGATTGCTTTTCTTGCTTCCATTGTTGTCATACCTGCGTACTTGCCACAGTCAAGAACTTCAGGTTCGTTTTCAGTAGCACGACCGCTTGCAATAAGCTCGTCGGCAATTCTCTTATCCTCTGCACCTGTAAGATGACCGTCATAAGTAAATGTACGAACAATCGGAAGGTTATTTCTCTGACCAACTTCAAAGTCGTTAGGGTCGTGAGCAGGAGTGATTTTAACAACACCTGTACCCTTTGTCATATCAGCGTGTTCGTCGCAAACAATCGGAATTTCCTTATTAAGTAAAGGAAGGATTACGTGACAACCGTGAAGATGCTTGTATCTTTCGTCATTGACATTTATAGCAACCGCTGTATCACCAAGCATTGTTTCAGGACGAGTTGTAGCGAGTTCAAGCTTTTCGCCTGTTTCCTTAACTGTGTAAAGAAGATGCCAGAAATAGCTATCCTGTTCTTCATATTCAACCTCTGCGTCAGAAATTGATGTATTACAGCAAGGACACCAGTTAACCATACGGTTACCGCGGTAAATCAAATCTTTGTCATAAAGACGAACGAAAACCTCGTTAACAGCCTTACTGCAGCCTTCGTCAAGAGTAAAGCGTTCTCTGTCCCAGTCGCAGGATGAACCGAGTTTTTTAAGCTGTTCAATAATTCTGCCACCGTACTGCTTTTTCCAGTCCCAAGCTCTCTCTAAGAAACCGTCACGACCTAAATCTTCCTTACTGATGCCTTCGTTGCGCATAGCCTCAACGATTTTTGCCTCAGTAGCAATAGACGCGTGGTCAGTACCAGGAAGCCAGAGTGTGTCGTAACCTGCCATTCTGTGATAACGAATCAGAATATCCTGTAATGTGTTATCAAGAGCGTGGCCCATATGAAGCTGACCTGTAATGTTTGGTGGCGGAATTACAATAGTGTAAGTCTTTTTACCTTCTTCACGCTTTGCATGGAAATATTTGTTGTCAAGCCAGGTTTTGTATATCCTGTCTTCAACATTTTTCGGATTATACTGTTTTTCAAGTTCCTTGGACATATATATCTTCCTTTCAGTTAATTTATAAAATAAAAAATCGTCCCATACAAAAAATATGAGACGAAATAAAATCCGTGGTACCACTCAAATTGCTGTTCTTTACAACAGCCACTTAAAATTCTTAACGGGAATTACTCGTTTTCACTTAACGGCAAAAACTTGCTTTAGGCAAAACCACTCGAAAGCTACATATCGACTTAAAGGCTGTGTTGTCTTGCACCATACGACAACTCTCTGAAAGCGAGCTCAATAAATCTTACTCTTTGTCATTGTGTTTGTTTTATTCAATTTCATTTGATTTTAACAGTAAAAGTCTTAATTGTCAAGATTTTCAGCGTTGTTTTCTTTGTTTTCACTTGTTTCAGGCACATTTACAGGTGACTGAACATTTACATTCTGATTACCATATGGCATCTGTGGATTGTAATTATAATACTGAGGTGGAACATTAGTATTATTGTATGGTGTAAAAGTCTGCTGAGCCTTTTTCTTTTTAGTAGATTTCACCACAACCACAACAATTATAATTGCAACAATCACACTGATTAAAAAGCCACCAAGTATTACTGCAGAAAAACCTATAATAAAGTTTCTTTCTTCTTTCTCTGCCTCTTGAATTGCCTCAACATTATATGTAATTGAGTTAAGGAATTCCTCTGCTAACTGATTTCTTTTCAGCAAAAGGTCATCCTCATTCATAACATCTACATACATAGAAACACAGCATTTATTTGTAACTAAAATTACTTCCGAACAAAGTCCGTTTGTTGTAACACGCTGTCCTTCAGCATTTTCACCTGTGTATGTATAATAAGCATCATATACTACAACATCATAAATGCCGATAGTTGTATAGTAATAATCTGTTTTGTCTATTGAATCAACAGCACCCTCCAGATACCACTCTACAGTTTCAATTCCATCTTCATAAAAGTAGTCTGCAAGGGTATCGTCCCAACAAGCTTCCATACAGATATTTACGGTATTGCCTGTGTAATATTCACTACCGTCTTCAGCTACATACCATTCATTGTACATAACATCTACATAAAATCCGTCGTCTGTACTGTAATCCTTTTCATCAAAATTTTCAGGACAATCAATTGTTACATAATCACTCGTGTATGCAAATCCCGTTACTGAAAAAAGCGGAACAATCATTAAAACGGTAAGAATCAAGGAAAATAATTTTGTCATTCTCTTTTTCACAACAATATCCCCTTTCGTATTTTATACTGTCAATGATGTAATAATACTTGAATACACCTTAACAGGGTCGTTTATGAAATTTTGTTTTACTGTTTCTAACTGTAAGCTGTCAACGACATAAATTGACAGCTTCATCATTTCCGTGTCACGGTCAAAAAGAGTGAATGTGATTGTGTAGCCACCGCCATCTTCTTTTTTGACCTCAATTTTGTTTTCGCGTTCAACCTTCGCTCTTGTTGTAAGACGAATTGCAGAATTGACTGCCTTTTCACGAACAGTTTTCGGAAGGCTTGTCTGTAAAAGTTCAGCAGCTTCCCTACCCTTTTCAGTTACTGAAATTACTTCTTCGTCATCGAGAATATCAGCAGTAATATTGCCTGTTTTTAAAAGCTCTTCAATTGCCTGACCCACTTCAAAAAAGTTTGCAAGGCCGTCCTCCTGCATTGCGTCATTGAGCATCTGTCGTGTCATAGGTGCGTCAATGCTTTTTAAAAGATAGCAAACAAGAAGTCTTATGTCGTCACGACTACGAAGTCCACCAAGTTCAATTCCCGCATCAAATGCATCATATTCCATAAGTTTTACTCCTGTAATTCTTTAAGTATTTCTTTAATATCCTGACGGACATAAGTTGGTTTGATTTCGCTGTTATTCACATCATCCATTGTGCTTTCGCCACTTAATACACAAATTGTGTCAACACCTGCATTAACGCCTGATGCAATATCAGTATAAAGTCTGTCACCGATTACAACTGCCTGTTCTTTACTGAATGGTGAACGCTCAACTGAAAAGTCAATCATAAAACCATCCGGCTTACCGATATACAAAGGTCTTCTATTAGTTGCGTAATTTATAGCCTCGCACATTGCAAAACAGTCAGGCACAAGACCGAATTCAGTAGGACAACCTCTGTCAGGATTTGTTGCGATATACGGAATATTCTTTTTTGTCTGCAACAAATATGAAACATCCCAAAGCTTTTTATATGTAAGCTCAGTATCATAACCGACACAGATACAGTCAGTATCTTCGTCTGCCTCGGTTGTGATATTGACACCGTATTTTTCCATTTCAGCAATCATTGACTTTGTGCCCATACAATAAATTTTCTTGTTTGGAAAATGCTTGTTAAGATAAAGTGCGGTTGCCTGAGATGATGTGAAGAAATTATCCTCAGTCACCTTTATTCCCATATTTGAAAGCTTTATAACATAGTCCTTGACTGAACGAGACGAATTATTTGTGATAAACACATACTGTCCACCAATTGACTCAATATATGCAAGGAACTCGTTTACACATTCGAAAAGACGAGCACCTTCATAAATTGTTCCGTCCATATCAAGTAAAAATAATTTTTTATCTTTTAATGACATTTTCTGTCCCTCTTATCTGTTGGCTTTGAGTTTAGCAAATAATTTTACATTTCCTGACTTCACCTTTGAGATAAATACTCCTTCAAGGTAGGTTAAGAATGTAAATTTAAGTTTAATCGGAATAAGCATAAGTTTCATTACAAGTGAGTTGGGTTTTGCGATTTTAAGAGATGCACGCACATTGTCACTTGTGATTATATTTTTAATCTCCTGCATCTTTTCTTTAAAGGAAAGAGTGCAAGCAGAATTAGTTACATTTTCAATACAACCTACCACTCGTTCAATATAACGACGGTAAATCATTTCACGGCTTTCGTCACTGTGAACATTCCAATGCTTATATAAGTCAAGCATCCAGCCGTGTTCTTCTTCTCTTTTTGCATACATATCACTTCTGTACTTTGCAGTTTCACTATCTGCACGAGCACGCATAAAGTGATAGTATTTTTCTTCCATTAAAACTACTCGTTCCACATCACGAACAACGTTAAGATTAAATGGAAAGTCGTCCCAGAATGTGTTCTTGAAACGAATGTCATTGTCCATTACATACTTTCTCTCGAAAAGTTTGTTCCAAGGTGTATAGAGTAGGTTTTTATCAAACATTTTGTGAGCATATTCCCTGAATTCCCTTTGTGAAGAAAATTCCTTTGTAGGTAAACTCTGCTCCTGAGTATAAAATTCTGTGTCGGAATAATAAGTATCAATATAGTAACCTGCAACAACCAATTGAGCGTTGTTCTTTTTCGCCATATTGTACATATCCTCGAACATTGTAGGCTCTGCCCAGTCGTCGGAATCCACGAAATAAAGGTATTCGCCGGAAGCCATTGGAATTGCAGTATTACGAGCAGATGGTGCACCACCGTTTTCCTTGTGGATAACTGTAATTCTACTATCGTTCAAAGCATATGCATCACAGATTGCACCTGAATTGTCTGGTGAACCGTCATCAACTGCAATCAATTCCCATTCTGTAAGAGTCTGTGCCTGCAAACTTTCGATACATTTTCCTATGAAATTTTCGACATTATAAACCGGCATTATGGCTGTGATTTTAATATCACTCATTACCCAATTCCTCCTCACAAAGAGCCAATGCTGACTCAATGCATTTATCCATATCGAAATACTTGTATTGACCTAAACGACCACCAAAAATAACATTTTGCTCTGTTTCGGCAAGTTGTTTGTACTGTTCATAAAGTGAATTGTTCCTATCATCATTAACAGGATAGTAAGGCTCGTCACCTTTTTTCCAATCGGCAGGATATTCACGGGTTATAACTGTTTTCGGCTGTTGACCGAATTCAAAATGCTTATGCTCAATAATACGAGTATATGGAATTTGTCGTTCATTGTAATTGACAACTGCTACAGGCTGAAATTCCTTTATATCCAAGGTCTCAGTTTCAAAACGCAAGCTACGATATTCAAGCTCACCAAGTGAATATTCAAAGTAACTGTCAATTGTACCTGTATAGACACATTTTTCTGCAAGGAATAAATATTCGTCTTTTTTTTCAAGAAAATCTGTGCTGAGACGAACTTCAATTCCCTCAAGTAATTTGTCAATGATTTTATTGTAACTACCTATCGGAATACCCTGATAAGTGTCATTGAAATAATTGTTGTCGTAAGTGTAACGGACAGGCAGACGCTTAATGATGAAAGCAGGCAAATCGCGACATTCCCTGCCCCATTGTTTTTCTGTATAGCCCTTTACAAGCTTTGTGTAAATCTCGCGACCAACGAGGCTTATTGCCTGTTCTTCAAGATTTTTGGGTTCACCGACTATTTCTGCTCGTTGTTCTTCGATAACTACCTTTGCTTCTTCAGGTGTTGTAACACCGAAAATCTGCGAAAAAGTGTTCATATTAAATGGCAGATTATATAGTTTTCCCTCATAATTTGCCATTGGTGTATTTATAAAACCATTAAATTCACAAAGTGAAGTCACATAATCCCAAACTCGCTTGTTGCTTGTATGGAAAATATGTGCTCCGTACTTGTGAACAGTAATATCCTCTATATTTTCACAGTAGATATTACCACCCGTATGATTTCTTTTTTCAAGGACAAGGCATTTTTTACCCTGTTTTGTCGCTTTGTGAGCAAACACTGCACCAAAAAGTCCAGCACCCACGATAAGATAATCATATTGTTTCATAAAACACCAAAATTGAATTCGTAATTCGGAATGCGTAATTCGTAATTATTGAGAATTGTAGGTAAAACAGATGTAGTTTCACCTTCAACTATTTTATACCACGAAGAATTGCTTGGAATTTGGATGTATTTTCGCTTTTAAGGAGGAAGGCTTACGAGTGTAAGTCGACGACGCAAAAGTGAAAAGACGCCAAATTACTGCAATTATTCATAGTCATCCTCGTTTTCCCAGTTGTGATATACATTCTGAACGTCATCATTTTCTTCAAACATTTCAAGCATTCTGCCCATGTTCTTGATGTCGTCTGGGTTTGTAAGTGTTGTGTATGTGCTTGGAACATATTCAACTTCTGCTGAAACGAATTTGTAGCCCTTTGCTTCAAGGTCATCACGAACAGCACCCATATCAGCAGGCTCTGTACGAACATCATAGATTTCGTCTTCTGCAATAAAGTCAACTGCACCTGCTTCAAGTGCATCTTCCATAAGCTGGTCTTCGTCAATGCCTTCTTTTTCAAAAAGAATTACACCCTGACGGTTGAACATAAATGAAACGCAACCACTCATACCCATATTGCCACCGAACTTGTCGAAATAGTGACGAACGTCTGCAGCCGTTCTGTTACGGTTGTCTGTAAGTGTTTCAACGATAATCGCAATACCTGATGGGCCATAGCCTTCATATACGATTTCATCGTAGTTGTCACCACTGCCTTCACCTGCTGCCTTTTTGATAACTCTTTCGATGTTATCGTTTGGCATATTTGCAGCCTTAGCCTTTGCGATTACGTCCTTGAGCTTTGAGTTGCCTGCAGGGTCTGGTCCACCAGCCTTAACTGCAACAGCGATTTCACGACCGATTTTTGTGAAAACCTTTGCTCTCGCGTTATCTGTTTTTTCTTTCTTTCTTTTGATTGTACTCCATTTTGAATGTCCTGACATAAAAACATACCTTTCCATTCTAATATTATTCGCATTATTTTACCACAAACCCTTATATTTTTCAACAGTTATTGCAAGAAAAAAATGCACCACACGGTGCAATTCATCTGATTTATCACAATTCACCGAGTAATCAATTCACACAACGATAGTTGCAATTCATTTTATTGATGATTTTATCGCCAGTTTATAATTCAAATGATATTGATTACCGATATTTTCTCATTGACAAAATACATAAAAAATAGTTTAATATATAGGATACAAAATTTTGAGCAAAGGTGATACAAATGGAAAACACCGTAGAAAAGAAAAAAATCGTTTTAAGTGCTATTCAGCCAACCGGTACACCAACTCTCGGTAACTACCTTGGTGCACTTAAAAACTGGAAAAATATGAAGGACGATTACAACTGCCTTTATGCAGTTGCTGACTTACATTCTCTTACAGTTCGTCCTGAACCTGCAACACTTCGCAAAAACACAATGGAATTGTATGCAATTTTGTTAGCTCTTGGTCTTGACCCTGAAGAAAGCATTGTGTTTATTCAGAGCCATGTTCCGCAGCACGCTCAACTTGCTTGGCTTTTAAATTGCTGTACACAGTTTGGTGAAGCTGCACGAATGACTCAGTTCAAGGATAAGAGCGAAAAGCATCCTGAAAATGTCAATGTTGGTCTTTTCACATATCCGATTCTTATGGCTGCTGATATTCTTCTTTATCAGGCTGACTATGTGCCAATCGGTGCTGACCAGAAACAGCATCTGGAGATTGCGCGTGATATTGCCGAAAGATTCAACACTGTTTACGGTAACACATTCACTTTGCCTGAGCCTTTCATCGCAAAGGTTGGTGCTCGCGTTATGTCACTTCAGGACCCGACATCAAAGATGAGTAAGTCCGATACAAATCCTAAGGGATATATCTCAATGCTTGATGACGACAATGTAATCGTTAAGAAAATCAAAAGTGCGGTTACTGATTCTGAAGCAAAGGTTCGTTATGCTGACGGTAAAGACGGCATCAACAACCTTATGGGTATTTATTCCTGCTGTACAGGTCTTTCTTATGAACAGATTGAAAAGGATTTTGACGGTAAAGGCTATGGTGACTTTAAATCTGCAGTTGCAGAAGCAGTTGTTGAAGAATTAAGACCATTTAAGGCGGAGTTCAACCGTCTTATCAACGATAAGGCATATCTTAACGAATGTGCTAAAAACGGTGCAGAAAAGGCAAGCCGTTTCGCACAGAGAACACTTAATAAGGCAATGAAAAAATCAGGTCTTTATATGTTATAATATGTTTGTTTTTTCGCAACACCGCGTGTCTGTCGGCTCGCGGTGTTTTTTATATAATTTATTCTACAACATAAACAATGGGATGTCTTTTCGACATCCCATAAATTTTTATATTCATTTTACCAATTCTGAATTACTTCAGGCTTCTCGAAAATCTCATCCATTCGTTTCATAAACGGAATAACATCATTGAATGCACCGATTCTGTGGTCGAATGTAAGTGTTACAGGAAGCATTTTTCTTGTTTTTAAATCAATTTCGCCTTTTTCATTTCTGTACGCAAAATCTTTTTCAATAAATCCGCCGACACCCATCATAAATACCTGCGGATAAAGAAGCGGTGATGTTGTTTCAAACCCGCGAAGACCTTCATAAAGTCCTGCCCAGTTAGAGAAACAAACCGTACCCTCATTAAGATGATAATATTTAAGGCTGTTTTCGTCAGTAGCCTGCTTTTTAAAGAAATTGCCGATAGAACCGATTTTATGTTTACCAACAATTCCTGCCATAGTCTGTGCCACTGTCTTTTTAATCTGTCCTTTAAGCAAGAATCCAAGTGTTCTCTGCACAACAAGGTCACCGAGAACAGCATCAATGTCGGTATTCTTCATTTTGTATGTCATTACATCAATTTCTTCTTGAAGTTCCTTTAGGTTTTTCTCTTCACAATGGCAGATTTTCACAGGAAATGTGTCACCACTGTCAAGCATAACGGGCATCGAAACATCAATGTGTTTTTTGATTATAATTGTTCCGCAACAACGAAGATGATTGAAATTGATATGAGCATTAAGTCTTGGTGCTGCTTTAAGTCCCTCAACCATTGCCATCATAATAATTGTGTTAAACGAAAGCTTGTAACCACAGGTTTCCTTTAACTTCTTGTATTCTTCCCACATATCAGTAACATCAACTTCATAAGAATATGCCGCTTGTGGTTGATTTCTCTGATTTTCCGTGAGAACATAACCATTCATTCTTCTCTTAATATTATTAAAATACTCTATCTTATCCCCTGGTTCAGGTCTGTCAAGAGCAGCATCTAAAAAACTTCTTTCAATCATTTTCTTTCTCCTAAAAAAATAGCATAATATGTTGAAATTATACCAAAGACGACATTTCTTGTCAACAAAACCAATTTTGAATAAATTGTAAATTTTTTGAGAAGATATAATCAGAAAGTAAAGGTGATTTTATGGCCACAAGACTTGGAAAATATACTATTCTTTTATCTTCAAAACCGTCTGTAAAAGGTTATGCGTCTGTTGTGGGTAAATCTGAAGGCGAAGGCCCTCTTGCAAAGGAATTTGACAAGGTCTATGACGACGACACAATTGACGGTTGTCCTACCTGGGAAAAAAGTGAAAGTGCTTTGCACAAGGAGGCTGTTTCAAGAGCAATCGCAAAATCAGGGCTTTCACCTGAGGACATCGACATAATTATGGCCGGAGATTTGCTCAATCAATGCATCGGCACATCCTTCGGAATACGCGAATTGCAAATCCCGTTTACAGGTCTTTATGGTGCATGTTCAACAATGGCTCTGTCTATGGCACTTGCATCGGTTTTGGTTGATTCAGGCGTGGCAGATAAGGCTGTCGCCTCCACATCATCGCATTTTGCGTCAGCCGAACGACAGTTCAGATTACCGCTTGAATACGGTGGTCAACGACCACCCTCAGCACAACGAACGGTTACCGGCTCAGGTGCGACGGTAATCGCAAACCACGAAGAAAACATGCCAACAATCGAAGCCGTAATCTTCGGCAAAATTATGGACTACGGCATTAAAGATGCCAACAATATGGGTGCTGCCATGGCCCCGGCTGTTGCTATAATAGGACCATAAAAGTGGTATAAGAAGTGTTAAAATTGTTATTCCAAATGTTTGTTTACAAGTATGTTTGTATGTTTGTAAATGGCTTAACAGAGCCATTTGTAAAGATTTTGTTAAACCCCTTGACAAATATTTTTCTTGAGTTATCATATAGATGCTGGAGTAACAATTTAATATTTTTTACCGCTTTGGTCCGTACAACAAAAACGATGATAATACCACCGTATTCTTCAAAGTATTCTGCATGCTAAAAAAGGTATGAACAATGTTTTTAATTCGACGGATTTAGCAAATCGTTTATCCGATTTGCACAATTCAAGTATTCTAGACTGCGACAAAAACTCGCTTAAAAATCTTGAAGACTTGGATTTAGTTAGTTATGCCTTTCCAGGCAAACTTGACGAGTATCTTGGAGATGTGGTCAATCCATATCTGTTCAAGGTAGACGATGTGACGGTCAAAATGGAATTCAACTGTAATGGGCAAAAATTTTCCGATGCTCTGTCAACAGTAATTCAATTTCATTAATCCGTTACCAACAAGGCGGTATAGTAATCTTTTCAACTTACCGCCTTCATATTACATATATGGAGGCTTTTTTCTATGCAGAAAAAATATAACGAGTTTCTGGACTCCCATGTCAGGAAAGTTGAAACAATCAAGGTGGCATTGTATCTTCGATTATCCCGTGATGACGGTGATAAAAACGAGAGCAACTCAATTACAAACCAACGTAATATTTTAACATCTTATGTTGAGCAGATTCCCGAATTTAAAATTGAAGACATATATGTTGATGACGGTTTTTCAGGTACAAACTTTAATCGTCCTGACTTTATGCGAATGATGGACGACATTTATGAAGGCAGAATCAATTGTGTAATCGTTAAAGACCTTTCTCGTCTTGGACGAAACTACAGCGAAACTGCAAGATATATTGACGAAATTTTTCCACGACTTAACATCAGGTTTATTGCACTCAACAACAGCATTGACACAGCATCAAGCACAATGAATGCTGCCACACAATGTATTTCAGTTGGTGTTACAAATGTTATCAATGAAAGTCTTGCTGCAACTACTTCAGTCAATGTCCGTGCTACTCTCAATCACAACAGACAGCAAGGTAAATTTATCGGCAGTTTTGCTTGCTACGGATACAAAAAAAGTGATGGTGACCATCACAAGCTTGTTATTGACCCTGAAACTGCACCAATTGTCCGTGATATTTTTAACCGATTCATTTCAGGTGAAAGTGTTTTATCAATTACAAGGCATTTGAACTCTTTAGGCATTCCTAATCCATCTGCATACAAATCAAAGAACAACCCAAACTACAAACCACAAAGCAACTCGGGACTTTGGGTTGATTCAACTGTGCGAAGAATTCTCTCAAATGAGATGTATATCGGCAATATGGTACAAGGTAAAAACGAAAAAATCAGTTACAAGATTAAACAGAATCGTAGTATCGATAAAGACAAATGGATAATTGTTGAAAATACTCATCAACCAATTATTGACCATGATACATTCTACAAAGCACAATCACTATTCAACAAAAGCACAAGAACATCACCAAAATCAGACTCTGTTGATTTGTTTTCAGGCTTTATGCGTTGTTCTAACTGTAACTACACACTTAACAAAAAGACCAACACACATTCATATGGCACTTACGAGTATTACAGATGTACTACAAGAACTAAAAAAGGTAAAGACACTTGTGAAAGTGGTCACACAACCCGTATTGATAAACTTGAAAAAGCAGTCCTGAAATCACTTCAATTTATGATTAAAACAGCAGTCGATATGGATGAAATTATCAAAAGTACAAATCAATCAGGAAAAATCCGTACTGATGAAACTCTGCTTGAACGAAAACTGCAGAAAGAGTCTTCACAGCTTGAAAAATACAAATCAGCTATGGTTGACCTTTACCCTGATTACAAATGTGGCATACTTTCACAAGATGAGTATCTGCTCCTGAAAGCAAACATTTCAGAAAAAATTGCATCACTACAAAAAGAGATTACAAAGACACAGGAACAAATTAAAAAGTGTCACACAGGTGCAGTTGAAGAAAATGATTTCATTGCAAGCTTCAAAAAATACGGCACAATCGAAAAACTCACACGACCTATGCTAGTTGAGCTTCTCGACTGCATTCTTGTCCACAAGGATGGCGACATCACAATTCGTTGGAAATTTCGTGATGCTTACCAGGATGCCCTCACCTATCTCGCTGAACTTCAAAACCAAAAATCTGCATAAAATTCCATACATTTTTAATTTTAAACCTGAAAAATTATATTAAAATGCAAAGTTTTATCGGTATAGAAGTAAAAACTATTGACTTTTAACAACTTTTTCGATATACTTTCAATATAACGGAGGTGGTCAGAATGATTTTAAGACCGGATTATATTAATGCAATTACTCCTTTTATAGATGCACCCCTTGTAAAAATTCTTGCCGGAGTTCGTCGTTGTGGTAAATCCACAATCTTTGATATGTTAGTTCAGAAACTCGAACAAAAAAACATTCCTAGTGACAATATTATCAAAAGAAAATATACCAATCCTGATTATGAGGATTTTTCTGCCAAGGATATGTATTCAGATTTAAAAAAAGCCATTAAAAGTACTGGCAGACACTATCTTTTCCTTGATGAATTACAAGAAATTAAAGGTTGGGAAAAGGTTGTTAACTCTCTCATGGAAGATTTTGATGTGGATATCTATGTCACAGGGTCAAACTCTAAGCTTATGTCCAGTGAAATTTCAACCTACTTAACCGGAAGATATGTTTTGATACCTGTTTATACACTTTCTTTCAAAGAATATCTCACTTTCAAAAATAAGGATATTTCATCAGCAAGAGAAGTATTCGATGAATATATTCAGTATGGCGGATTTCCAATTATCGGCATAAGTGATTTTGACACTAAATCAGCATATCAGATTGTGGAAGGAATTTACGCTTCCGTAATAACACGCGATGTTTCAAAAAGGCATAAAATAAGAAACAAAGAGCTTTTTGACAGAGTTGTAAGATATATTATTGAAAATGTTGGCAAAACCTTTTCAGCTTCCTCAATAGTAAAATTTCTTAAAAGTGAAAACAGAAGTCTTTCTGTTGAAACTATTTACAATTATCTCAAATGGCTTAGTGAGGCATTTATAATCTATCCTTGCAAAAGATATGACTTACAGGGCAAATCAGTTCTCAAAACGCAGGAAAAATATTATCTCTCTGATATTTCAATAAAATACAGTCAGATGGGATTTGACAGAAAAATGCTTTCAGCTGTATTTGAAAACATCGTTTTTCTTGAAATGAAACGCAGAGGTTACGATGTTTATATCGGCAAGAACAATACTAAAGAAATTGATTTTGTCGGGGTTCGCAGAGATGAGAAAATATATATTCAGGTTTGTGTGGAACTTCCTACTGAATCAACAAGAGAAACGGACAACCTTATGGAAATCAAGGACCATTACCATAAATATGTTGTTTGCAGAGACACTCTTGCAATAGGTAATGATAACGGAATTGAAATTACGCACATTGCAGATTTTCTTTTAAAAGAAAACTGGTAATGTTCATTAATACATCCTCACCTTTCTCACCGAAGCAAAATGCTTTTATAAAAAATTAATTTTCTTGAAAACAGGTCACTCCACTTATTAATAATTGGGTGACTTTTTTCTTTCAAAAAATATATAAACTATGTTAAAAAAGATATTATGTTTTTGATAAAATAATGTTTGTTTACAAGTATGTTTGTATGTTTGTAAATGGCTTAACAGAGCCATTTGTGAACATTTTGTTAAGTCTATTGACAAACCAATTTCTGCAGTGTATTATGAAAGTACCAATCCGGCCAATTTAATATTTTTATACCGCTTTCATCCGTAAAGCAAGAACGATAATAACACCACCGTATTCCTCAAAGTATTCTGCATGGGACAAGTTATGAACAAAGTTTTTAGTCTTACGGAAATGCAAAATCGGTTAGCCGATTTGCACAATTCAAATACTCAGGATTGCGATAAAAACTCGCTTAAAAATCTTGAAGATTTGGATTTAGTTAGTTATGCCTTCCCAGGCAAACTTGACGAGTATCTTGAAGATGTGGTCAACCCATATCTGTTCAAGGTAGACGATGTGACGGTCAAAATGGAATTCAACTGTAATGGGCAGAAATTTTCCGATGCTCTGTCAACAGTAATTCAATTTCATTAATCCGTTACCAACAAGGCGGTATAGTAATCTTTTCAACTTACCGCCTTCATATTACATATATGGAGGCTTTTTCTATGCATAAAAAATATGATGAATATGCAAATTCCCTTGACAAGAAAATTGAAACTGTTAAGGTCGCGTTGTATCTTCGTTTGTCCCGTGATGATGGTGATAAAAACGAAAGCAATTCAATTACAAATCAACGTAATATTTTAATATCTTATGTTGAGCAGATTCCTGAATTCAAAATTGAAGACATCTATGTTGACGATGGTTTTTCAGGTACAAATTTCAATCGTCCTGACTTTCTCCGTATGATGGACAACATTTATGAAGGCAAAATCAATTGTGTAATTGTTAAAGACCTTTCGCGTCTTGGCAGAAACTACAGCGAAACAGCAAGGTATATTGATGAGATTTTCCCAAGTCTTAACATCAGATTTATCGCACTTAACAACAGCATTGACACAGCATCAAGTACTATGAATGCTGCTACACAATGTATTTCAGTTGGTGTTACAAATGTCATCAACGAAAGCCTCGCTGCCACAACATCTGTCAATGTCCGTGCTACTCTCAACCACAACAGACAACAAGGAAAATTTATCGGAAGTTTTGCCTGTTATGGGTATAAAAAAAGTGATGATGACCATCACAAACTTGTTATCGACCCTGAAATCGCACCGATTATCCGTGATATCTTCAACCGATTTATCTCAGGTGAAAGTGTTTTATCAATTACAAGACATTTGAACTCTTTAGGTATTCCTAATCCATCTGCATACAAATCGATGAATAATCCTAACTACAAGCCACAAAGCCACTCGGGACTTTGGGTTGATTCTACTGTGCGAAGAATACTTTCTAACGAAATGTATATCGGTAATATGGTGCAGGGTAAAAACGAAAAAATCAGTTACAAAATCAAACAGAATCGTAGTATCGATAAAGACAAATGGATAATTGTTGAAAACACTCATCAACCAATTATTGACCACGATACATTTAACAAAACACAATCCCTATTCAACAAAAGCACAAGAACTTCACCTAAAACTGATTCTGTTGATTTGTTTTCAGGGTTTATGAGATGTTCTAACTGCAACTATACACTCAACAAAAAGACAAACTCTCATTCTTATGGTACTTATGAGTATTACAGATGCACAACGAGAACAAAGAAAGGTAAAAACACCTGTGAAAGCGGTCACACTATTCGTATTGACAAGCTTGAAAAAGCAGTACTGAAATCACTACAATTTATGATTAAAACCGCTGTTGATATGGATGAAATTATCAAAAACTCAAATCAATCAGGAAAAATCCGTACTGATGAAACTCTGCTTGAACGAAAATTGCAAAAAGAATCTTCACAGCTCGAAAAATACAAATCAGCTATGGTTGACCTTTACCCTGATTACAAATGTGGCATACTCTCCCAAGACGAGTATTTACTTTTAAAAGCAAATGTTTCAGAGAAAATCACATCACTTGAAAAAGAAATCAAATACACACAGGAACAAATTAAAAAGTGTCACACAGGTGCAGTTGAAAAAAATGATTTCATTGCAAGTTTTAAAAAATATGGCACCATCGACAAATTGACAAGACCTATGTTAGTGGAACTACTCGACTGCATTCTTGTCCACAAAGGTGGTGACATCACAATTCGTTGGAAATTCCGTGATGCCTACCAGGACGCCCTCACCTACCTCGCAGAACTTCAAAACCAAAAAACAGCATAAATATTTGGCGTAAGCCACCTTTAAATGCAAAGCATTTTCTCCATTATGGGGTTATAGGGGTATCCCCTGAAAACGGCAAGGTGGAAAAAGAGTCCACCACAGCCAATGCTTGTTACGTAAAAAAATTAAGAAAGAAGGTAATAAAAATGAGAAAACGTAATAATGAAGTACGAATTCGACTTAACGATGAAGAATACGAAAAGCTGCAGAAAAATGCAGAAAAAGCTAATATGAAGGTTGCTCCATATGTACGCAAAATTGCACAAAGTCCTAATATTTTTATTGTGAATTGTGACTACGACATCATTGCAGAGCATACAAAAGAAATTGCCAGTGTAAGAACAACTATCAACCAGCTGATTTTCACAATAGAAGCAACAAACAATTACTTGCCAAAAGATATCGGAACCATCGTAGAATTAATGACATATATTTTCAAAACAGAAAATGATTTACGTAGGCATCTGCGCAAAGAACGAAACCTTAATTTTGAAAAACTTATCAACTAATAACTAAGATAATATTTTTCAATTCTTCTTCCAAGGTATAAAACTCGGTATCAAAATCACCACAGAATCATTCCTCACCGACTGCGAATATCTTAAAGAAGTATAATTATCTCAAACAAACAAAAATGCCTATGAAGTTATCACTGATATAATCCCCTTAAAGTAGACACTTGAAAAAAACAAAAAGTTTCAAGACTACTTTAGAGGGATTTTCATGTCAAAACTAAGTTATGAAGAAAGAATAGCTGCGGTCAAAGAATATCAAGCCGGAAAAGGAAGCTACAAAGCAATAGCAGAAAAGTACGGGATAGTAGCAATGACTTTGATGGATATGGTTGCAACATAT
>JAZNZX010000013.1:0-16234 GCA_045595185.1 Candidatus Fimenecus sp.
CAGGCTTTTGTGAATCTAGGAACACTCATTACCATAAAAGCAGATACCATTTCTTAAACTTACACAGTTTCTTCCACGGTAATCACACAGTAGAGTTAAGAGGATTTAACAGTACACTTCACGCAGGTAAGATAAGAAGTTACATAGTTTTAGCTTTAGCACTTAACCATCAGGCATTAACACAGCAGAAAGCAAGTACAAAGAAAAACCAAACCGAAAATGAAAAGTTTGCAATGAGAACATACCTTAACAGAATCGGCTTGGTTGGTGATGAATTTAAAAACTGCAGAGAACACTTGTGTAAACACCTTAACGGTTCAGCAGCTTGGAGAAATGGTACGGTGGCTTAAAAACCACCTACCTTAATATATCAAATTAAGAGAGGAAGTATTTTATGTCAAAACTTTATTTAGCTTATGGTTCAAACCTAAACCTACAACAAATGGCTTACAGATGCCCTACAGCGAGAGTTGTAGCAACGACCTATCTGGAACATTACAAACTCACATTTCGTGGTTACAACGGAAATGCAGTGGCAACAGTTGAGCCATCAGAAAACGACCGAGTACCTGTTATGATTTGGGAAATCTTCGACAAAGACGAACAGAGCCTTGATATTTATGAAGGCTACCCACGACTTTACAGAAAAGAGTATGTAACAGTTAAAATCAACGGAAGAAAAACACAGGTTATGATGTATGTAATGAATCCAGGCAGACCACTTGGAAAGCCGAGTTCATATTACTACTCCACCATCCTACAAGGCTACTTGGATGCAAGGTTTGATAAAACATACTTGAACGATGGGGTTAAATGGTCTGTGACAAAATAAGCCATTAAAAAGAAAACAAAACAGAAAAATCCCCACCATAAAAGGTTTTTCAACCAATCTTGTGGCGAAGGTTTAGTTTGCAGTAAAATATTATTATTGTTCTGTATGATAATAGTGTAGACGCATATAAGATAACCAGTACAGTGTTGAACATTAACGGGCTATTAAATGCTGTTTATATGTGCATAATTTTTCAACAATGACAAAAACGCCACAATCTTTGTTATGTCTAATATAGTAACAAACAAAATAAAAACATACTTTACTTGTCAAAAATTACAAATTGTAATATTATTTGTGATTCAAGGAATTTTATATTGCGTGATTTTACTTTTGTGTGTAGGTATGATATAATAAATAAAAATATATTGGTCATAGAAAAAACGGAGTAATCAAAATGACAAATAAGAATATTGTGATTTTTTCATCTGGAGTTAGTGAGAAAAATGGAATAACAGGAAGTATAAAGAAAAAGTTAAATGAAATGGGATATTTGTGCACAGATTGGCGTAATTTATTCGCAAATGCCCACGATGCTGAGAATATTGCATTGCTTCCTACACTCATCAAAAAAATCCCTACATTTGATTTTGCTGTGCTGATTTGCGAAGGTCACGATACTACATATATTTCTCGAGGTGAAGATTCAGAATTTGTAAAAACAATGAGAGATAATGTCTTGTTTGAAATCGGGTTGTGCGCGATGGCGATTGGTTTGAACAGAACAATATTGGTCACGGATGAGGATGTTCGTTTACCGGATGACCTCTGCGGAATAAATGGGTTGTTGGCAGTGAAACGGATAGTGTTTTCACATAACATTACTTTAACAAAGAAAGAAAAGAATATGTTTGATGTGTCACTTATTTGTGAGCAAATCGATAGTTATATTAATAAGGAAAAGGATTGTATTAATCAGGTTGTTATTGGTGCGGCTGCTTCGGGAGCCTGTGGGTATGCTTCAAACTTTATTTGTAGAACATTAGAACATATTGATGACGAATTGATTATAGATGATGGCAAACAAGCAAAGGCAATACGAATTTCTCCTGACAGAATACATATGCATATTGTATTACCAAATAATTTAGATAAGGATGTAATAAGAGATATCAGGGAAAAACAGAAGAAATTGCTCCACGGCACTATTCCTACAGCTCGCAATCGTCCTGCGGAATTTTGTTGTTACTTTAAAGAAGAAGAATTGCATATTGTAGATTATCCTACAAACATTGTGACATCTTATGATACGGCACGTATTATTTTGCAATTGGATGCAGATGACACATTTGATGAAACTGCATCGGAGCGTTTTGTTGCAAAGGAAATGGCACTATTTGAAGCAACATTGAAGGCAATATTGAATTATGATTTTATTCAACAAGTTATAGAAGAACATTATTATAGTGAACAGGAAGAAAAAAAGGAAAAGATGCGACAAAATGTGTTGGAAGTGGTAACAAAACGACTTACGATTATCCAATATGAATAAACTAAAACGGCGGAGTGAATATGCACAAGTCCAGCAAAAACTGACAATAGAAAGAAAATGACGAGAAAAAAGAAAGTTTTGTTTTTATTACTATGATTATAGGAGAATAAGATATGGCAAACATGAAACTTAAAACTAAAAATCAGTTGAATATCAATGAAAAACCAAGAGTATATTTCACTTGTCATCCCGATGATTTTGAGAAATATTTTGAAAAAGTTTGTGATGATATTTTCAAGACACACGATTGCGCGATTTACTACACAGAAGATATGACTGAAGTAATTGCTGAAGACGAAAAAGAAGTTGACTTTGGTCGAAACAACTTGTTTGTTGTTCCTGTTACATACAAACTTCTTTCAACACCTAATCGTGCTATGGATGAAGATATCCCTTATGCTTTGCAGGAGCATATTCCTGTTTTACCTATTATGATGGAATCGGGTATTGATGTACTATATTCAAAACCCGATAAATTCGGTGAATTGCAATATCTTAATCCACATAGTATGGATTTTACCGAAATTGCATACGAGGAAAAACTCAAAAAATATCTTGAAACAGTCCTTATTAGTGATGAAATGGCAAAGCGTGTTCGTGCTGCTTTTGATGCTTATATTTTCTTGAGTTATCGTAAAAAAGACCGTAAATATGCCAATGAATTGATGCGAATTATTCATAGTAACCCTGATTGTCGTGATATTGCTATTTGGTTTGATGAATTTCTGACTCCTGGTGAAAGTTTCAGAGAAAGTATTGACAGAATTCTCCACGATAGCAAGCTCTTTACATTGCTTGTTACTCCAAATCTATTAGAAGAGTTCAATGGGAAACCAAATTTTGTTATGGGTGAAGAATACCCGGCAGCACAAAAATCAGGAATACCTATTCTTCCCACTGAAATGGTTGAAACTGACAAGGATACTCTTAATGAAAAATTCAAAGATATACCTTCTTGCATAAAACCTGATGACAGCAATTTCCATGCACAATTTCTTGAGTCAGTTGCAAGAGTTGCTACTGATTCAAATAATACACCTGAACACAATTTCCTTATTGGTCTTGCCTACCTTGACGGTATAGATGTTGAAGTAAATCGTGAATTCGCACTTGAGCTTATTACTTCATCGGCTGAAGCAGGTTTGCCTGAAGCGATGGATAAATTATACACAATGTACAATGAAGGTGTCGGTGTTGCACTTGATTACAGACAAGCTGTAATCTGGGCGAAAAAACTTGCCGATTATATGGTTGCCAAGTATGGTGAAAAACAAACGGATACGCTTATAGTGTTAAACCATCTTGCAGATGTTTATGGTAAATTAGGATGGAATAATAAAGCATTTGAACTTAATGAAAAGAACTATAAACTTAATTGTAAGGTATTTGGCGAAAAACATCCTGAGACACTTACAGCACTAAATAATCTTGCACTTGATTATTACGAATTAGGGCAGTGCGAAAAAGCATTTGAACTTAATGAAAAAGTGTATGCGCTTCGTTGCGAGGTGTTGGGAGAAGAACATTTAGATACGCTTGTTTCTCTAAATAATCTTGCACTCACTTGTGATAACTATGAAAAATCACTTGAATTTAATGGAAAAGCATATACTCTTTGTTGCAAGGTGTTGGGAGAAGAACATATTTATACACTTGTATCGCTACATAATCTTGCACACGTTTATTGCAAATTGGAACAGTATAAAAAAGCACTTGAACTTAATGAAAAAGCATATAATCTTTATTGCAAAGTGTTGGGAGAGGAACATCCAGATACGCTTGCATCTCTTAACAATCTGGCGAGTGTTTATGGCGAAATAGGACAATATGAAAAACAATTAGAACTTTGTGAAAAACTATATGCAATTAGTTGTAAGGTGCTCGGACAAGAGCATCCTCACACAATTATAACGCTTGATAATCTTTCAAATGCCCACTGTGCATCAGGTGACTATAAAGAATCTTTTGAACTTAGTGAACAGGCGTATGCACTTAATTGCAAGGTGCTAGGAGAAGAACATCCTGATACACTTGTATCACTTAATAACCTTGTATATATTTATGGTGAATTAGAACAGTATGAAAATGCATGTAGACTTCTTGAAAAGTTATATACTCTTCAATGTAAGGTGCTGGGAGAAGAACATCCTAATGTACTTTCATCATTACTCAACCTTGCAGGCATTTATCACAAATTACAGCAGTATGTAAAAGCAACCGAATTCTATCAAAGAGCATATGTTCTTAATTGTAAGGTGTTTGGCGAAGAACATCTTGATACACTTACATCATTGAGACTTCTTGCCTATGTTTATGAAGAATCAGGGGACTTTGAAAAGGCATTGACCCTTAATGAGAAAGTATATTCTATTTATTGTAAGGTGTTTGGTGAAGAACATCCTAATTCACACGACATATTAAGCCAAATTATATATGATTTTTATGAGTTGGATACCAGTGAAATAACGTTAGAACACGCAGAACGGGAATGCTTCTATTTGTGTAAATTCTATGGTGAAGAACATCCAAAAACATTTGAACCACTAAGTGTTCTTGCATCCTTATATTATAAATCAAGACAGTATGAAAAAGCATTGGTACAACTTGAGAAAACATATATTATTAGTTGTAAGTTGTTTGGTGAAGAACATTCAAATACAATCTTATCACTAAGTAATACTGCGTGTTGTTATGAAGCTTTGGATGATTTTGAAAAAGCATGTGACTTTTATGAAAAAGCTTATAATTTTTGTTGCAAGTTATTTGGTGAGGAGCATCCAAATACACGCAAACTATTAAATCAAATTTTACATAGTTCATATAAATTGGATGTCAGTAAAGTGACATTGGAACACGCAGAACGAGAATACTTCTATTCTTGTAAATTGCATGGTGCAGAACACCCTCAGACACTTAAATCACTAACTGGTATTGCGCTGCTCTGTTATAAATTAGGTCAATATGAAAAAGCATTTAAATTTAACGAAGAGGCATATACACTTTACTGCAAGATTTTTGGTGAAGAACATCCCGATATACTTGCACTATTAAATGCTTTTGCATCAACATGTAAAAAATTAGGTAAATATAAAAAAGCACTTGAGCTTAATGAGAAAAGCTATGCGATTTGTCTTAATATCTATGGCGGAGAACATCCAGATACACTTAAATCATTAAATAGTCTAGCAAGCACTTATTGTGATTTAGAGCAGTATGAAAAAGCAGTTGAGCTTTACAAAAAAGTATATAGAATTCGTTGCAAAGTTCTAGGTGAAGAACATGCTCAGACACTTACATCTTTAAACAATGTTGCTTTCTGTTATAAAGAACTTGGTGAGTATGACACAGCACTTTCTCTTTACCAGAAACTTTATGATATTAGAGTCAAGGTTTTAGGTGAAAATCATGACCTTACCATTAAAACACTTGGCAGAATTGATGAAATAAATAAAATGCTTGGTGAAGAAGATTAAAACCTGATATCTTTTACATCAAAAATCAAAAGTATTTTGCCAAGGCACTTTACAAATAGATAACTCGTTATAATGTGGTTGTAAGGTTAAGGGTAACACCTTAAAGCATACAATCACATTATCTTTTTGGGGATTTAAAATGAAGAAAAATTTAACAGACTTGTATTTATTTTAGACCATAGTGGTTCAAAAGAACGTTATTTTTTCTTATTTACTTGTATACCCATTATTCCTGTTTTGCATTGCTTTTTTATTGAACAGGTGTTACAATGTATTCGTTAAACTATTTGAGGGATGATTTGGAAATGGAAGAATTAAAAAATCTTAGACAGGAATATCATGACAATCCTTGTCTTGAAACACGTTTTTACCTTGCCAAAAAACTATCAAAGTGTGGACGCGATTCTAAGGATAGGACTCAAAGATTAGCCTATTTATTAGAGGCCACCGAACTTTTTGAAGAAAATTACAGAGAAGACCCTCGTTACGCGACTCGTCGTAACCTTGCAATATCATATACACAATATGCCGATTATTCAAAGCATAAAGAATATTTCTTGAAGGCAACTGAATTATATGAAATCAATGTTACAGAAAAGCCTTGTTTTGAATCGAGGAAAGAGCTTTCACGCTTGTATTCCATGCTGATTTTTGGTACAGACAGTACTACTCCTGAGGGTATTAAAACGATCAAAGAGTTATACCTCAAAAAGGTTCCACTTGACGAAGCAAACTACAATGAAACCCCTAATTATAATACTCTCAGTAACCTCAGCAGGACATACTATTTTCTTGCACACATAATACTCGAAGAAAACGGACCCAATGCTCTTATTGAAGCAGAAGAATGGCTTATGAAAGCTCTTGATTTACACGAAAAAGATTATAAAGAAAATCCCAATAAACCTCTTTCCAAAATGAAACTTGTTAAGGCTTACCATGACCTCTTACATCTTGAACGAAGAAAAGATACACCTGAAAGCAAACAGAAAGCACGAATGTGGCAAACGAAAATTGACGAAAAAATTACCCTACCATTTATAAAATCATAATTATAATAACAAATACTAAACTGCATTTTTAGGATGGTGTAAAGATGAAAAACAACATTTCAGAAAAAATTATTCTTGACCAACTTGTCGATTACGCAAATAAATTAGGTGCACCTGACAATACTGAACTTTCCCCTGAAAAGTTTTTAGTTGCAGTTATTGATGCTTTAACAAGTGAATTTACACCTACATATACTGAGGAATCTCAAAAGAATGCAATAAACTGTCTTTCTGCATTTTTAGAATATTATAGAATTTCATATTCTTTTGCAAAAGAACAATTACAGAAGCACATTGACGCTAGTGAACCTGCATCTGGAATCAACTATGCAATGTTAAACATATTAACTATGGCAGAAAAAGCAAGTCTTGATTACGGCAACAAACATCTGTCACCTGAGTTTGTTCTTGATGCTGTTTTAAATAACTGCACACGTGCAATCAGCAAGTGCTTATTTTCTGTAAAATATTCAGAAGAGCCTATAAATAATGCTACCGAGTTTGCAGTTTTCACGTTTCTTATGGAGCAATCAAAAAAAGTTTGTGGCAACCAAGACAATTGTGTGACTGCCGAAAAATTTTTATGGACTGTTTGCGATGTTCTTGAAAATGGCTTTAGACCTGAAGAAAATTCTCCTTCAGAAAACATTAAAAAACAATTTGTGAAAAATCTTAAACTTGTTTTTAATCATTACGACATTTCACCTAACATTTTGAAAATAGTCATCACTGAATATTTTAATAACAAATTGAACTCACCTGATGATGCAGAAATCATGAATAATATTCTTCATGAAGCCGAAAAGGAAGCAAAATCAAGAGGTGTTCAATTCGTTTCTGCTGAATTAGTGTTGGACTGTCTTTTGATTTCACCACATCCAAGACATAAAATCCTTTTAGATTTTCATAGCCGTTTAAAAAAAGAGTTGGATAAAAGCAACGGAACTTCTAACGAAAATCTTGGAAGAAAAGATGAGCAAAACGATTTCCATAGAGAAAATCAGAACAATTTGTTTTTTGAGGATGATGATGAAGAAATTGAACTTTCTGAAGAAGAAAAAAGAGAAATTGCCCATAAAGAATTCAAAATGCAATTAAGTTGTGCTGTTGCACGCTCAAAGGATATTCAAAAGAATTTATCAAGTGTCATTTTTGGGCAGGATAATGCTATTAACACCTTTGTTTCTGGCTATTACCAAGCAAGAGTCCGTGAGTTGACAGGTCAAAGAGCAAGAAAGCCTTATGCAACCTTTCTTTTTGCAGGACCTCCTGGTGTAGGTAAAACATTTCTTGCAGAAACTATAGCACAAGAACTTAAACTCCCTTTCATGAGATTCGATATGAGCGAATACTGTGATAAGGAAGCTTGCATTGATTTTTGTGGTAGTGATAAGGTTTTCAAAAATAGCAAAAGAGGTAATTTTACTTCATTTGTTGCAGATAATCCAAAATGCGTAGTTTTGTTTGACGAGATTGAAAAAGCACATTCAACTATTATCAACCTTTTCCTTCAAATGTTAGACGCAGCTGTTATCAGAGACACCTATACTGACGAGGAAATTTCTCTTGAAGAAGTTATAATGATTTTCACCACAAATGCTGGCAAACAGTTGTATGAAGATACTGAATTAGGAGACTTCTCCACAATTTCAAGAAAGGTTATTATCAAAGCATTACAAGATGATGTAAATCCACAGACAAAAGTTCCATACTTTCCTGCTGCCATCTGTTCAAGATTCGCGGCTGGAAACGTTGTAATGTTTAACCACATTACTCCACATAATCTGTTAAATATTGCAAAAAGAGAAATTCAGAACAATATGTTAAATTTTACAAAGGAAAGTGGAATTAATATCGGAATTGATGAGCGAATTTATGCCGCAATTTTATTTGCCGAAGGTGGAAACGCTGATGCTCGTACAATTAAAAGTCGCGCAAACGCAATTTTCAACAGTGAACTTTATGAACTTTTCAGAGTTGTTTCATTGGGTTCTTATGATAAGAACATTCAGAATATTGAACTTATAGTAATCAGTGTTGATGTTCCCAAAGACCAGCCCGAAATAGCAAACCTTTTTGAACAACAAAACAAGCTTAAAACCCTTGTGTTCTCTTCAAAACATATTGCAAATAATCTAACAGAAAATTCTTCAGCCTGTGACTTTTTATGTGCAGAAACAATCAACGGAGCAAATGACATTATGCGCAAAAATGATATCTCAATGGTTCTCATTGACATAAATCATGGTGCAAGTGAAGAAGATGAAGATTTTCTTAATATCGGTGATGAAGAATCTGTTGCAAGAGATTTTCTTAAGCAACTCCGTCAGGATGATTCTTCTATCCCTGTATATCTTTTACAAACAAAAGAACATACTTTCTCTGCTGAAGAAAAAATCTCTTTTGCAAGTCAGGGAATTCGTGGAATTATTTCTATTGATAATAATCCAACCCTTAAAGAACAACTCATAAAAATTTGTCGAAGCATTCACGAACAACAAAGTGTACTTAGCCTTGTTAAGTCAAATAAAGTTGTTTCTTTTGAAACTGCACAAAAGCTTTCTGATGACGGAAAAAGAGCAGAAATACTGTTATTTGATTTTAAACTTAAAACTGCTGTGGATGCAACAGACTCCAACAATATTCTCAGCAATGTTTCAAAGCCTGATGTTAAATTTGATAAGGTTATAGGTGCGGAAGATGCAAAGCAAGAGCTTACATATTTCGTAGAATATCTTAAGAACCCTAAAAAATATATTGGTACCGGTGTGAAAGTTCCTAAAGGCGTTCTTCTTTATGGCCCTCCAGGAACAGGTAAAACAATGCTTGCAAAAGCTATGGCTGGTGAATCTGATATCACATTTATCTGTGCAGAAGGTAACCAATTCCTAAAAGGTACTGTGGGTGAAGGCTCTCGGGCTATACACGACTTGTTCCGTACAGCAAGAAAGTATGCTCCTGCAATACTTTTTATTGACGAAATTGACGCAATCGCAAAAGAACGAACAGGGACAGGCAGTGCCGAAGATGCTCTAACTGCTTTGCTTACCGAAATGGATGGCTTCAAAAACCAGACTGCAAAACCTGTTTTTGTCCTTGCTGCAACAAACTTTGATGTTGAGTCAGGTGGTGCAAAGAGCCTTGACCCTGCACTCATGCGTCGTTTTGACAGAAGAATTTATGTTGATTTACCAGACCGTGATGACAGAATAAAATATATGACAATGAAAATCAAGTCAAACTCTACTTTTGACATATCAGATGACTTGATTGAAAATCTTGCAATCCGTTCAACTGGAATGAGCCTTGCAAGTATAGATTCTGCTTTTGAGCTTTCACTCAGAATGGCAATTCGCAATAAGAAAACCACTGTTACTGACGCAGTGCTTGAAGACGCTTTTGAGACTTTCAATAATGGTGAAAAAAAGAATTGGAATCAGAACACACTTCTTCGCGTTGCAAGACACGAATCAGGTCACGCTGTTATCTGCTATGAAAGCGGTGAAACACCATCTTATATAACTGTTGTACCAAGAGGTTACCATGGTGGATATATGCAACACAGCACAGATGAAAGCAAACATATTTTCACCAAAAACGAGCTTCTCGCCAGAATTCGTACATCCCTTGGTGGCCGAGCTGCTGAAATTGTTTATTATGGTGAAGATGACGGAATTTCAACGGGTGCATCAGGAGATTTGCTTAATGCGACATCATTGGCTCGTCATATGGTGGAATTGTATGGTATGGATGAATCCTATGGTCTTACAGCTTTTGCGTCACAAGGTGAGATGAACGAGGAAACAAAAATGGCAGTAAATAAAATTCTTGTTGACGAAATGAACAATGCAATTGAAATTATCAAAGCAAATAAACAATCTATTGATAAGTTGACAGAGACATTAGTCAATAAAAACCATCTTTCAGGAAATGAAATAAATGAAATTCTGAAAAAGAAGACAATGTAGGAAAGGGTTAGTTCGTAATGGAAAAAACTTTTTTAGCCAATATAGATTTTTTGGCAAAAATCCTTATAAACATTTCAACCGTTTTATTTGTTGGAACTATAGTAATACTCTTTGCAACAACCTTTGTGAAATCAAAGCGTTTTACGTTTGACAAAAAACTTGTTTTGTTTACTGTATCCACTACAATTTCTATTTGGTGTCTTCAATTTTTAGCGGACTATGTAAATAATGATTGTCCTGCTGAAACTTGGTATGAGCTTCTTGCTTTCAGCTTTTATCATACGTTAAAGTCCTTTGGTGCAGATGATAATTTGCTTATGGGCATAAAAGATGTATTGACATTAATCCCTTCTCATAAGTTTTTGGAATACAGACTTTTTTCTACTATTCTTGCTATCTGTGCCCCAATTACAAGTGCAACTATCTTCTTTGAAATTCTTTCAAATTTCTTCCCAAAGGTAAAACTTTTCTTGTTAAGAATTTGTTTTTTTAAAAAGAAATATTATTTTAGCGAACTTAATGAGTATTCTCTTGCCTTGACCAAAAGTATTCTTGATACAGAAAAAGGGATATTACCAGTTATTATTTTTACTGATGTCTATGCAGATGACTCCCATGAAAACACATCTGAACTTCTTGCCCAAGCAAAGCGATTAGGTGCAATTTGCCTTCGTGATGACATAATTCACATACAAAAAAGAGGACTCGGTGAAAGAAAGTATTTTCTTATTGATAAGAATGAAATTGCAAATCTTCAGACTTTTGTAAAGCTTACAGATAAATCTAACTATAAGTCGCTTAAAAAGGTAGAGGTATATCTTTTCTGTCAGGATTATATCTATACAGATGTAGAAAAGCAGGTACGCCAAAAGCTAAAGAAAAATAAAAAGTCCGTTGACGATTTCGTTCTCATTCCAGTAAGGTCTTATCGTAATCTTATTACGAATATGCTTGAAAAAACTCCCCTTTACGAGGCTATTGTTCATCAAAGAAATGAAAATTCCGATGTTGAGCTTAATCTTAATGTTACTATTCTTGGTATAGGTGATATTGGTACAGAAATGTTCCTTACAACCTATTGGATGGGACAAATGCTCAATTGCAAATTGAACATTAATGTAATTTCAAGAGAATCTGAAGCTGACTTCTGGGGCAAAATAGATTACATAAATCCTGAAATCCGTCATACTGTTCAAAAAGGCGATGAAACCTTAAGAGTTTATAATAAGGGCAGAAAAGATGAAAATGGTAATATTGTTCCTGATGAATTGAACTTTGCTGAACCGTATGCAAGCGTTAATTATATTTCTTGTGATGTAGAGTCTGAAATCTTTAGAAAGCTTCTTGAAGGTGAAGATGGTCACAAGACAGTTCTTGATACTCACTATTTTCTTGTTTCTTTGGGTTCCGACCAAGCAAATCTTTCAGCTGCAAACACTCTTAAAAACAGAATAGGTAAATATCATATCGAACATAAGGAACAAAACAATAAAACCATTATTAACTATGTAGTTTATAACGCGGCATTAAGTGAAACACTCAATGAGAATAAGTATATTTGCTCCTACGATAGTAAACCAGATATTTATATGCAAGCAGTTGGTGGAGTTGAACAGGTTTACACTGCAAGTAATATTTTTATGATGGATTATTATGAAGGTGCTGAAATTGCGGCAAAACATTATGATTCTAAACAGAAAAAACTTGATAGAATTGATGCAAATAAAAAACGATTAGATGATGAATATAAGTATTGGGCAAATATAGCCTTGAGATTACATTTTAAGTATAAGGTTTTCTCTGCAAATTTAATTAACCACTCTATTTTTGATGAAGAAAATGAATGTATCAGCAGTACAAAGTCAGCTTTTGACACTTACAAAAAACTTGCACGAAGACAACTCAACGAAGCTTATACAATAGAGCGTGAAATGAAATTCCAACATAATATGCAGTGGCTTGAGCACAGGCGTTGGTGCGCTTTCCTTCGCACAATGGGATACCGAAATACAGAAGATTATAAAAACTATCTCAAATCAACTCAAAGTCATAAACAAATGGATGTTAAATTGCATCCGTGTCTTGTTGAATGTGACAAAAAAGGTATTCATGGCACTTTGGATGAACAAGGCAAAGTTGCAGATTCCCTTATTACAAAAGATAATGATGGTAATATTTTAAAAATCAATGCAACTGATAATGATGCACTTAATTTTGATTTGCTAGACCAACTTACTTATGAATTAGCAAAACTGAAACAAAAAAATCAAGAATTAGCAGAACTTGACATATACGACTTCAAGCAATACGACTACCCTAACAAGGATTATCTTGATTACGTATGACAAAACAATGAAAGATGAGATTATGTATATACCAAAACCCGTTGATACAAGTGAAATCCAATTACCCGATAATTTAGTTGCGCTTACAGAAGAGATTGCAGAAAATGTACACGATATCTGGGCGCAAGGAAGAATTGCAGAAGGATGGACTTATGGCGAAAAACGCGATGATGAAGACAAAAAAACACCATGTCTAGTACCATATTCAGAACTCAGCGATTCTGAAAAAGAATATGACCGTAACACAGCAATTGAAACCATTAAGCTTATAATGGCTTTAGGGTATAAAATTGAGAAGTGAGTTCACTCACTTTTAAAATGTATATTTCAAATAAAAATACCCCTAAACGATGCTTTTATCGCTTCGGGGTAGTTTTTATTTATTGTTATACAATTTTATAAATTTATAATGGAAACTTATCGATTCTTTTTATCAAACTCAATATCATTTCAATCTTGTCCATCTGCTGTTTCTTCGTCAAAAAAACCTTTACTTGCTTTGAAATTATATACGGGTGTCGTAATATCGATTATATCAACGGTGGGCTCTACCACATCTACAATATCTTCAATACTTCTATATGCCATTGGGGATTCGTCTATGGTTGACTCATTAATTGATGTTGAGAATATACCTTTCATGGCTTCTTTATATTCATCTAATGAGATTTTAACTTTTGCGTCAAAGCGTTTCATCATTCTACCGGCACCATGAGGTGCAGTGTAATTCCATTCAGGATTTCCTTTTCCTTTGCAAATAAGGCATCCATCTCTCATATTTATAGGAATTATCAACAATTCATCTTTCTTTGCAGAAACAGCACCTTTTCGTAATATCTTGTCTTCTGTATTTATGTAATTATGAATTGTAGTAAAGCTATCTTCAACCTTTAAGTCAAGCTGATTAATCAATATTTCTCCCATTTGTTTTCGGCTTAATTCTGCATACTGTACCGCTATGTGCATATCGTGCAGATACTTTTCCAAATATTCGCCTGATAAAAAGCAATTACCCAACTTGACCCTACTTTTTACATCCCTAATCTTAATTCTTTTTTTCAAAGCATACTCTGGAGAAAATCCATTCATAGCAAAAAATGCAGCTTTTCTATAATATAATGCAACATCCTTACCAAGACGCCTACTACCTGAATGAATTACTAAATAATAAGCTCCATCCACGCTCTTATCAATTTCAATAAAATGGTTCCCACCACCCAATGTACCAAAAGAACGGGAAACAATATCATATTGAATAGCATCGTAGCAATAAAGGTCTTTTAATGGAAGTTGCTTTATTCCTATAGTTGCTTTTTCATAGATTGCAGTTCCTGAAGGTATGTATGTTCGTATGCAGCGGTCAAGTAAAGAAAAATCAATTTCACTGTCGCTAAGCTTATAAACCTGCATACCACAGCCGATATCGCTACCAACATAAGAGGGGTTAACTTTATCAGAGATAGTAATTGATGTTCCTATAGTGCAACCTTCAGCTGCATGCATATCAGGCATCATTTTTATTTTACAATTTTTTAATTCTTCAACATTACACATTGCTAAAACTTGTGAGTATGACTCATTATCTACACTTTTAGCATAAACTGTAGCACTATTATATTTTCCAACAATATCAAACATTAATATTTCACCTAATAACTATTGTATTTCATAAAACTAAAGTCAAGAAATGTTTTCGACAAATTCCAATTTATTGAAGTGATTATATCATAAATTTAGTATTGTTTCAACTTTGTTATAAATCATAAAACAAGGTGTGAAATTTTGTGTTTTACCCGAAAATTCCATCCAATTTTGTAGTGTTTTATAATGTTTAAAATGCAACGCTACTTGTGAAAATGACGAATTGTATCAAATAGCGTAGTCAATGCCAAATCAGATACCACTATTGATACAATTCAGGTCAATAGTGGTATCGTTGTTTTATATAGCATTTAAGTCATTTAAAAGAATTAAGCGTTGCATTTGGGAATTTGTTATCCCTCTTGCAACGCTTTTTTATTGTTTATTAAGTTGATAACTGAGAAAATCTCTCTAACCTATCGTTAAATTACTGATAATCGTTATTTTACTGAAATTGACAAATTGGAATTTACGTATTTATAAGTTGTAATAGTTTTTCTACATATTGTTTGGAATGATTGATGCTGACATCTCCGTGATAGTAATTCTTCATAATTTCCAACCTTGCCGTCGGTAAACAATCGGTAATCTTTTGAGCTGATTTCTTCATAATAGGCTGTTCCTTGCTTCCGACCAAGACAAGTGCTTTAGCCTCACAATCAGCAAGCCTATCTTTAACGCTATAATTGGAATTTGCCATCAAAAATGCAATCATATCTTCCTTTGTAATGTTGACTGTATCCGAATAATAGTTCTCAAAAAGTTCTGCTTTTATGTGCAATGCCTTGAATTGCAACTTAGCAAACCACATCTTTTTTATAAGCGGATAGCACATATCATAAGTCGGTTTTATAATAGCTGCAGTCAACTTCATAGGCAACACCAAAGCACTTTCAATAATTGCAAACTCGCAAACATTCTTTCTCTGTGAAAGCATTTCCACAAGCACCTGTCCTCCAGGCGACAAACCGCCAACCAATAAAACATGACCTCCAAAATTTTCATCAATATATGAAATGATTTCTCTTGCATTTTGAAAATGTAATTAATAGTTTAATTGAAAATTAACCAACTAGCTGTTATAAAAGAACAAACCAAATATGAAGAGCAATTCATAAGAGATGTAAGTCAGAATGTATCTCAGTTCCCTCGGTATTGACTACGACTCGCTTACGAAAGAGGGCTTGTAACACAAATAAATATCCTCAAAAAATCAAGGTATATGAAAAGTCCGTACAGCCAGAGAGGTAAAACCAAAAAGAAACATAAATGATAAAGCAGGCAACATCGAAAAAATGTTGCCTGCGAGATTAGTTATGACACTTGTCAAATAACCTTTTTAAATCACTTCAAAATTTTAAATTTGCCGATTACAGGCAGTTCCTTTGCTCTGCCGTTAAGGGCATTGATAATACCGATAACTGCAAGAAC
>JAZNZX010000014.1:0-79204 GCA_045595185.1 Candidatus Fimenecus sp.
CATATATGAGCATTGATGGGACGAGTAAATCTGTTGTACACAGTAGAGATGAATAGTCGTGGCTGAAAGCTATTCTTGAAGGTTAACATTTTGAAGACTACCCCGGAGCTTGTAGTGAAAGCTACCGTTGATTTCGTACAATCATGAATTAAGTAAAATATAGGGTGGAACCGTGCAAAAATATAATTTGCACCCCTGTAGGTAATGTGCCTATAGGGGTGCATTTGTTTACTTATTATCATACACAAAGGAGGGATTTAAATGATAAAAGTATTAAACAATGATGGGAGTATTTCTGAGCTAGATTATAACGAAAATATAGCAATAGCAAGACATACCGCATCACACGTGTTAGCGCAAGCTATAAAGAAAGTGTATCCGGATGTAAAACTTGCTATCGGTCCGTCAGTTGACAATGGCTTCTATTACGACTTTGATTCAGAGGTTTCATTTACACCCGAAATTCTCGAAAAAATTGAAGCAGAAATGAAGAAAATCGTTAAAGAAGATTTACCTCTTGAAAAGTTCGAGTTATCCCCTGCTGATGCTATCGCTATGATGGAAGAAAAAGGTGAAATCTATAAGGTTGAACTTATCAACGAACATGCTGACAAGGGTGAACCAATTTCATTCTATAAGCAAGGTGAATTTACAGAACTTTGTGCAGGTCCTCACCTTATGTCAACAGGTGCAGTTAAGGCATTCAAGCTCACAGCTTGTACAGGTGCTTACTGGAGAGGCAACGAAAAGAACAAGATGCTTCAGAGAATTTATGCTACTGCATTCCCAAAACAGTCAGCACTTGACGAACATCTTGCACAGCTTGAAGAAGCAAGAAAACGTGACCACAACAAACTCGGTCGTGAACTTGAACTTTTCACAACAAGCGAACTTATCGGTCAGGGACTTCCAATTATGCTCCCTAAGGGTGCCAGAATTATCCAGTTACTCCAGAGATTCGTTGAAGACGAAGAACAGAAGCGTGGTTGGTTACTTACAAAGACTCCATTTATGGCAAAGAGCGACCTTTACAAGGTTTCAGGTCACTGGGACCACTATCGTGACGGTATGTTCGTACTTGGTGATGCTGACCAGGCAGAAGCAAACAATGAAGAAATCTTTGCACTTCGTCCTATGACTTGCCCATTCCAGTATCAGGCATATCTTAACCGTCCTCGTTCATACAGAGATTTACCATTAAGATATAACGAAACATCTACTCTTTTCCGTAACGAAGCATCTGGTGAAATGCACGGTCTTATCCGTGTTCGTCAGTTCACAATTTCAGAAGGTCACTTAATGTGTACTCCTGAACAGCTTGAAGAAGAATTCCAGGGCTGTCTTGAACTTGCTATTTATATGCTCAAAACTCTTGGTCTTTACGAAGATGTTTCATACCGTTTCTCACAGTGGGACCCTGCTGACAAGGAAAAATATATCGGTACTCCTGAACAGTGGGACGAAGCACAGGGTATTATGGGTAAAATCCTTGATAACCTTGGTATTAACTATGCTATCGGCGTTGGTGAAGCTGCTTTCTATGGCCCTAAGCTTGACATTCAGATTAAGAATGTATTCGGTAAAGAAGATACACTTATCACAATTCAGGTTGACCAGCTTCTTGCTGAAAAGTTCGGTATGGAATATACAGACAAAGACGGTTCAAAGAAAAATCCATACATCATTCACAGAACATCAATCGGTTGTTACGAGCGTACACTTGCTCTTCTTATTGAAAAATATGCAGGTGCATTCCCTCTTTGGCTTGCTCCAGAACAGGTAAGAATTCTTCCTATTGCTGACAGACATCACGATAAGTCGTTTGAAATCAAGAAAGAGCTTGAAAAAATGGGTATGCGTGTTACTGTTGACGACAGAAGTGAAAAGACAGGCTACAAAATCCGTGAATCCCGTCTTCAGAAGCTTCCTTATTGGGTTATCGTCGGTGACAAGGAAGTCGAAGAAGGCACAGTTTCAGTAAGCAAACGCGGTCAAGGTGACATCGGTTCAATGAGCTTTGATGATTTCGCAAATATGCTTAAGGAAGAAATTGAAAACAAAGTAAGATAAGGAGAAAGCTTATGTCAAGTCCACTTACCGTAACGGTTATTACCGATACTCATTATTATTCTAAAAAACTTGGCACTTCAGGTGAAGCATATAAGATTGCTGATAACAAAAGCGGTGTTTTATTGGCTGAGGCCGGTGAAATGCTTGAAGCGGCTTTTGCACAGATTGCAAAGGACGACAGAACTGACATTGTTCTTCTTTCAGGTGACACTACAAGCAACGGTGACCTTGATTCTCACAAGGAATTTATTGAAATGCTTCGCGACCTTAAATCAAAGGGTAAGAGAGTTTATGTACTTACTGCAACTCACGACTATAAAGGTGACGGATTAACTCATAAATATGTTGGTGAAGAAAGAGTTCCTGTTGTTGCTGCAAAGCGTGAAGAGCTTTATGATATGTACAAGGAATTCGGACCTGATGAAGCTCTTGCTGTTCACAGACAGAGTATGTCATATATTATTCAGCTCCAAGATGGATACAGACTTTTTGCTCTTAACGATGACACTAACTTAAACGGAAAAAGCGGTTTTTCAGACGAGCTTTTTGAATGGATTAAGGCACAAATTGCTGATGCAAAGGCAAATAACCAGTTCATTGTAGCTATGACTCACCACCCTCTTATTGCACCGTCACCAATGTATGAAATCATCGGTAAAGGCGATATGATGGGAGATTATGAAATCCGTCGCGAGCAGCTTGCTGACCTTGGTGTTCAGTTTATGCTTACAGGTCATACTCATGTTCACGATATTGATAAGCATGTAAGTCCAAAGGGTAACTATTTCTATGATATTTCCACAGCATCAACAGTCGGATACCCAGGCACAATAAGAACTGTTGTTTTTGATAAGGAAAATAAGGTTGTCACAACAACTACTGACCTTGTTACTGAGCCTGTTAAATTCAATACACACGGTAAGGATTTACAGACATATCTTTCTGACCACCTTATTGGTATGATTAGAGATGTAATCAAGGCTGCAGGTGAAGATATTGATAAATTTGCTGATATGGCAACTGCTATCAGTATCAAAAAGAATGTCAGCTATAAAATAGGTTGGATTTTAAAGCCAATTTTCAAGTTCCTTAACAAGCTTAAAATCGGTACAGTCGGCAACTGGACTCGTGCTGAAACAGGTCTTAAAAAGGCTGATTATGCTGACATTAAGGACAAAGGCGTTGTTGACTTTATTGTTGATTTGGTTCTTAATCTTTACGGTGGTAAGAGTCTTTATACACCTGATGACAATGAATACAAAATTGCAATCGGTCTTATCAACATAATTGATTCAATCATCAGAGTATTACATATTCCGTTAAAGAAGCTTATTAAGGTTTCTGACTCGGTTCGCGGAATTATCGAGCCTTTACTTTACAATGCAGGAATTCCTTCCTATGACGCTATAATGCCGATTATGCCTGTATATGAAGGTAATGAAGTAGGCCCTCAGCCTGAACCTGCACCAAAGGTTACAACAGTTAAGGATAGTAAAAAGGGATTACCGATTATTATAATCACAGTCCTTCTTGTATTACTTCTGTTTATTCCGCTTCTTATTCTCCTTTTAATCGGCTATGTGAAAAATCAGATTAAATACGGTAAGTATCTTAAATAATTTTTAAAGAGACAGCACAATGTGTTGTCTCTTTTTTCATAACCAATAATAATTTATAATAAATGTTAATTCTAAAAAAATAGTGGGGTTAGATTACCCCACTATAATTTTTTAATATGATTCAACTACTGTTTCATCAAAGGTTACTTTTTCTGTTGGTTTTTTGCTGACAGCAAAAGCAATATTCTTTGCGTGGTCACCTACTCGTTCAAAGTCAATAAGAGTATTGACAAACATCATACCTGCACGAGTTTCACAGTGTTCTTCATTAAGACGACGAAGATGTGCATTCTGATATTTTTCTTTTAGATTATCGGAAATAGTTTCAAGTGTTTCAATATTCTTTGCTTCTTCAAATGTAAGCTCCTGCTTTTCAAATGAACTGATTGATGCATCAAGAAGGGCCATAACACATTTACGCATTGTATCAAGTTCAGCAACAGCATCATCAGAAATTGCAAGTTTTTCGCTATTGCGTACAACAGTTGCTTCAATTAAGTTTACTGCATGGTCACCAATTCGTTCAATGTCATTTATAACATGGAACAGACGACCTATGGCTTTAGCATCGGCTAAATCTAAATCAAGTGCGTTGATTTTAACCAGATGTCTTGTAATACCGTGATTAAGGAAGTTAATAACTTCTTCAACTGATTCGATTTTTTCAACCTTTGATGTATCGTTATTTATAAGTGCAGTTGCAGCACGGTCAAAGTTATCTCTCGCAAGATGTGCCATTCTTACAACTTCTTTACCAATTTGTTCAACAGCGATTGGTGGAGTTGAAAGAAGGTGTTCGTCGTAGAACTTGAATTCAAGCTTAGAATCTTCAGGTTCTTTGTCAGGAACAAGAAGACAAGAAAGTTTGATAAGAAGATTAGCAAATGGGAAGAGAATAACTGTACTTACAACATTGAAGATAATATGTGCTGCAGAAATCTGAACAGAAACATTATTACTTATCATCTCAAGTAACGATGTATATGGAGTAAATGCTGTAACAATCATGAAGATAACAGAGCCAATAACATTGAACAAGAGATGAATCATAGCTGTTCTTTTTGTATTTGTCTTTGTTCCTGCAGCTGAGAGAAGTGCAGTAAGACAAGTACCGATATTCTGTCCTAAAAGAACATAAATTGCAAGTTCAATAGGAACAAGTCCTTGTAAGGCAAGTGCCTGTAAAATACCAACGCTGGCGGATGAACTCTGAATAATTACTGTAACAATAATACCAATTAAAATACCCATAAGAGGATTATTAAAGCTTGTAATCCATTCTGCAAATACAGGTGATTCTCTTAACGGAGCCATTGAGCTTGACATTGTACTCATACCCCAAAAAAGCATACCGAAACCGGCGATTGTCTGAGCTATATGTTTTATAATATCTTTTTTTACAAAAAGCATTACAAAAACACCGACAAAAAGTGCAACAGGTGCTATCGCAGTTAAGTCAAGAGCAATAAGTACGCTGGTAACAGTTGTACCGATATTAGCACCCATAATAACACCGACAGCCTGTGCAAGATTCATAAGACCCGCATTAACAAAACCTACAACCATAACGGTTGTTGCAGTTGAACTCTGAATAAGTCCTGTAACCAGTGCACCCATAAGAACTGCTAAAAATCTGTTTTTGGTAAGTGCACCAAGAATTTTTTTCATTTTTGAGCCTGCAGCATATTCAAGTCCTTCACCCATAGCAGTAATGCCATACAGAAAAAGACCGATACCTGCAAACATAGGTAAAATTTGTGCAATAGTCATAGTAATTACCTCTTATTATTCTGAATCCTTGATTTTTTCATTGTGTTTATACTCCGCACCACGATTACCAAGATGAAAAACGGTTTTATTTTTTACTTTAAACCAAAGCTTTTTCTCGATTCTTGAATAATTGATGTTTTTTGATTTCATATACATTTTAAAGAAATTAAGTCGTTTATAAAAATCTTTGTAGTTCTTGAATTTATCCTCTGTCCAAGCAATTTCAGCAAAAGCAAAAATTCGAGGATAAACTGAAAATTCCCAAGCGTCGTAAGTATCAATCCACTCTGACCATGATTCAAACTCAATACCTAACACATTTTTATCATTTACAAATCCGGACTTAACTACATCAAAATTATAAACTTTTTTCAACGGCACAACTGCGTGCGAATAATCGAAATATAATGCAGGACAAGTTGAAACAATAAATTTGCGTTTATCATTTTCCTCTTTAATCCACGAAGGAGTACGCAACAACCAATAATGACCAACCACATCTGTGTCAGTATTATCACCGATACCGTCATTCCACTCGATGCTTGTTTTACCGAGTTTTTTAAGCATATCATTAATTCGGTTATTAAAATAGACCTGCAATTCCTTCCCCTTTGTGATGCCAAGTTCTTTCATTTTTGCCCGACAAACAGGACAATCTTTTTCCCAGATTTTATGTCCTTTCGCCGCTTCGTCACCACCCATATGGAAGTATTTATATGGGAATAATCCGGCAACCTCAGTTAAAAGCTTTTCAACAAAATCATAGGTTTCATCCTGTCCTACACAAAGAACATCCTTTGTAATTCCATTTTCACAAAAGACTTCATAATTTTCTTTCAAACAAGAAAGTTGTGGGTATGCAGCAAGCATTGCTACCGTATGACCCGGTAAGTCAATTTCAGGAATTATATCAATGCAAAGATTATTTGCGTATTCAACTATTTCACGGATTTCATCTTTTTTATAATAGTGAAAATATTCATTTCCGCCTTTATTAAGTCCAATCTTACTTAATATTTCAGCACCACCAAGAAATTCGTATTTTCTATTACTTGATATTTCATTAAGTAACGGAAAAACTTCACTTTCTATTCTGTAGCCCTGGTCATCACAAAGGTGCCAATGAAATTTATTAAGCTTAAGAAGCGCCATATTATCAAGTGTCTTTTTTACAGCATCTATGCCAAAGAAATGACGGGCTTCGTCCATCATGCCGCCTCGATATGAATATTTAGGATAATCATATATGTATGCACAATTCAGCACCGCAACACCGCTTGCTTTTTTTGATTGCATAATCATAATTTTAAGAGTAACAGCACCATAGAAAGCACCATTTTCATCAGATGCGGCAATAGTGATTCCTTCAGTTGAAACCTTAAGTTTATAGCCTTCAGCAGGAATATTTTTATCCTTAATAAACTTTATTATGCCTTCATTTGCGTTCTTTTTGGTTTTAAGAAAGCTAGATATATATTTTCCTGCTTTCATAAATTCAGGAAAGCACAATACTTCTGTTTCAGATGTGACAATATATGTACCATCAAGCACATCATACTTCTGTGGCTTAGGAATAATACTATACTTTGGTGCATTCATTTCATTTCCTCCAAAACCTTCAAACAATAATCAGGCACATCAGAAATAAGAGCATCACAGCTCCATTCAGTAAATCTGATAATCTCTTCTTCCTTATTCACTGTCCAAGGATTAACTGCAATTCCAATATTATGTAAATCAACAATCTCTTTGTGTGTAATAAGCTTTCTGTGAGGATGTGCAGCATCAGCATTAAGCTGTTTGCAATACTTTGCAACACCAAAGGTCATTATTTCATTACCAAGCTCATCATCTTCATACAAAAGACCTGTTTTTACATTCTTGTCAATTTCTTTAACAAGACGAATACATTCAGGGTCAAAGCAAGAAACAATGGAATTTTCCACAATACCGTATTCGTGAATTGTTTCAACAACCTTTTTAACAAGGTCACAATCCTTTTGTGGTGGCTTGATTTCAATATTGATAAGCTTCATATTTTTTGTTAAATCAAGTAATTCAGGTAATGTCGGTAATGTTACACCCTTAAAATCATCACTAAAATATGAACCGAAATCAAAACCCTTAAGCTGACTGAGTGTCATTTCGTCAATTTTGCCTGTACCGTTTGCAGTTTCATCAATAGTGTAGTTATGACAAATGACGATATGACCGTCTTTTGACAAATGGACATCTGTTTCTAATCCGTCAGCACCAAAATCCAATGCTTTCTGAAAAGCAGGAAGCGTGTTCTGAGGAGCAACCTTATTTGCACCTCTGTGAGCTAATACAAGTGGCATAAAAATAACCTCCTTGGCAAGATAAGAAATAAGTCAAATTTCTACAAGTAATATTTTACCAAAGAGGATTATGGTTTGTAAAGAATTTATTTGTATTTTTTTATAATCTCTTCACAAATTTCAATTATTTTAAATTTTATTTTATACTTTTGACCGTTTGATACTATGTTATTTTCATGAGAATTTAAAACATCATCAATTTCACATTCGGCATTTGCCGCAGGAAGACACATTGGCGGAAACATCACACACCACCAGTTTTGCCCTTCACCCTCACCTATTATAACTTTAACTGCCGTATAATATCCTGCCGGAAGTGTTACAGCATTATCATATGTTCTCGTTTTAAAGTAATCTTTTTGAACTGTTATATTTACATCATAGTTGTAGCCTTCATTTTTTATAACAGTTAATGCTGTTTTTTCTAATTCATCAATATATGGTTTGATTTTTTCAACAGCATCGTCGGCAGTAACAGAGCCATCAAAGATTTCCTTACCTTTTAAAAGTACTGCATCTCTAACTTTAAGTTTAAGATTCTGGTCCTCAACGCTATCGGAATTTGCAATCACATGCATTCGTAACATTTTATCTCTTATACTATTACATTGATTAGAAAATGATGTTATGTTTAACACACTGCATAATACAAGAGAAATAAGTATTGACATTTCTATTCGTTTAATTGTTTTTTTCATTTTTTCACTCCTAACAAAAAGAGTGTTGACAATAAAATTGGTAAATAAACAAAAATAACAGACGCAAAAAAGCATCTGTTATATATTTTCAAACACAATATGACCCCACAAAGTCGGTCTATAGCGAATAATAAGAACCTGACTTCGTCAGAACCTTGCTCCGTAAAGAACCTGACTTCGTCAGAACCTTGCTCCGTAAAGAACCTGACTTCGTCAGAACCTTGTTATTCGCAAGTAATTTTCCGATAAATACTGAATGAATACGAGAATTGGGTATAGTAGAACCCCACAAAGTCGGTCTGTAGCGAATAATAACCTGCGTGTTAGCAGGTGGGTGCCCTCCGTCTATTTCTGTGCTCCCTTCGTCCGTCATAAGACGGGAGGTCTGCTCCCCATAGAACGAGTACAGGCTCCCTATTAAAGAGTGTTGGGTTAATATTTGCTATGGTTATCGGGCTTCGCAGGGTTTAAATTTTTTTAATTATTCTTCGTCAAAATCAAATAATTCAGACAATCTTTCTTCGAAGATTTTACCGATTTCATTGAATTCAGCATCATCCTCAATTGGCTCTAAATAAACTTCACCGTCTTCTTCACAAACCTTAAGAATAATAAGTTCACCGTCATCATCAATGATTTCTTCTGCCTCATCATAAACAGGAAGAAGGGCAACATATTTAGCCTTATCAGTTTCGATTCTGTCAAGCTCTTCAAAAACGTGTTCAACACCGTTTTCATCAATTACTGACACAAGGTCAGGATTAAATTCTTCACTCATTTTTATGTCTCCTTTATGTTTTCTACTTGTATTTTATATCAAATTTCATATTGAGTCAACTGTAAAATATTGAAAATGCCGTACAACGAGTACGGCACTAAAAATTATATAACATATACACCTGATTCAAGTACAACAATTTCTTTTTCGCAAGAACGAAGATACTTATAAACAGGTTCATCGAAAATTCTGAAATCACTTACTGAATAATCGTTAAGATTGATTTTTCTGACCTTTCTTGATTCAGGGTTACAAATAAACAACTCGTTATCATATTTGGAAATAGAAACAGGATGTTGAAATGTTGTTGAATCAGGCGAGCCGATTCTCATACTGAATTTTTTATGAGAGACTGAATAACTGACAACACAATTCTTTTCCGGAACAACACTCCAAAAATCTCGTCCGTCTGATGCTACACCACAAATTTCAGAGCCCTGATACATCAAGTCACTTGTCCACACCATCTCACCATCAGGTGAAAAAATTCCTGTTTCACCACTGTCATAAACAACGACAGAATGTTTACTTGGCATAACATCAGCATCACAGGAAACATAGTCACCCAACTGTTCAGCAATTTTTTTGTATTCAGGACCAAATTTATTAAGAAGATAAACGCTTTTAGTTACGGGTGTATTCTGCATTCTCTTAATGTCAAAGCCAAAGAAATTAACCTTTACAGAACCATTTTCAAGAACTGATTTTTGTGTATAAATAATACCGTTTGAGAATGCGATAATATCGTAAACCGAATCAACAATTTTATGCATAATTTCACCGACAAATATATTTTAAAATAGAAAATTAGTTTTCATTGTGAGTATATTATACATAAAATCTATTCGTCGGTCAATACTCTTAATTTGTTTTTACAACCCTTTTCACTATTCATACATTTTGTATTTGTACATATAACTTTTCTTTTTCCATCAGGACTTATTATTTCTTCCAACACTATATTCTTTTCAAAATAAGTACAATACTGTTCAAATGTAAGTTTTGTTTCGCACATATTATCCCTCCAAAAATCTTAATCACACTATTATATTCGTATATGGAATATTTTAAACTGAAAAATAATAAAAATTATATAAGATAAGGAGGAAATAAAATGCAATCTGCAAAAATATTTTTAGGAATTATATTCGTCACATATACGATAATAGTCTTAATTGCAATGATTAAAACAAAACGATTTTTTATAACTATGTTTTTAAATGTACTGCAGGGTATCTGCGGACTTTTTGCTGTTAATCTTTTAGGACAATACATAGCAATTCATATTCCTGTAAACGGTTGGACAATCGGTGTTTCATCAATTGGAGGATTATCGGGAGTTATTATGATGTTGTTATGTGATGGAATTATAGTGTAATAATTTTATTCAAACAAATTATAATTTATATGAAAGAATTTTATATACATTCATTTTGACATATAAGACCTCATGTGTTACACTAATTTTGGTGATATGAATGGTTAAAATTATGTTTGTTTGTCATGGTAATATTTGTCGTTCGACTATGGCGGAATTTGTTATGAAGGATATTGTGAAAAAGAACGTAATGGAAAATTCTTTTTTAATTTGTTCAAGTGCCACAAGTACGGAAGAAATCGGCAGTGATACTCATTGGGGTACAAAGAAGATTCTTGATGAAATGGGTATTCCATACACAAAAAGGCAGGCAGTACAACTAAAAAAATCCGACTATAAAACTATGATTTTATAATCGGAATGGATAGCGCAAATATGAGAAACATAAATCGTATTATCGGTTATGACAAGGATAACAAGATACATAAATTGTTGAGCTTTGCACATATGGACAGAGATGTTGCGGACCCATGGTACACAAGAGATTTTAAAACAACTTATGATGATGTAAATTTAGGTTGTAAGAAGTTATTTGAGTACGTTATAAATACAAACAAAAAATGAGGAACCGTTTAAAAGTTCCTCATTTTTATTTAATTTCGACTATCTAAAGCACATTGAATTGCTTTGAACAATGAGTATTCACTTTCATAAGCGACATCACAAGAATAATGCCATATCATCACTCCACCAAGTCCGTAATCATTGGCAAAAGCAGTTTTATCCTTAATCATTTGTACCCCATTAAAGCTTGTTGCGAGACCATTATCACTCAATCCACCGTTAAGATATGATTTGTTTACAACATTTGTAAACGGACTATCTATATCACTTGTAATTTGTGCATAGGACGGCCACGCCTCATCACCACCGTGAGTTCTACCGTAAAAAGGCAATCCCAAATCACATTTTGATTTGTCATATCCCTTTTTTTCAAATTCCTTGATAGCGAGAACACCGCCCGCAGAAGCAAATTCAGAGTGTTGATGATAAACAGACATATCGTCATAAGCCATTATTTCAACTTGGTCAATTGCATCAATAGCTGATTTTGATAAATTGCAATTCCATGATGCTAACGCAACACCTATTTTATAATCACCAATAACAGAATCAAGTTTTACTATAAAATTGGAATAATCACGAACACTTTCTGATTTGTATGGATATTCATAATCAAAAAAGAAACCATCAAATCCGAAATCATTAATCATTTTTAAAATATTGTCCGCGAAAATATCACCTTTATCTATGAAAGCTTGACTATGAAGTTCTTCCTTTTCATCCGTTGTTGAGCCATCAGGGCCCAATGCATTACAATAAATATTCAAGTCAGGATTTGCTTTACGTAATCTTTCTACAATTGTCTTAAGAACATCTTCGCCTTTAATTCCATCAACATCGTTATAATATATTTCACCGTTTTCATTAAATCGGGCAATGCCAAAAAGAATAACATCTGTTATTGAATTTAATCGTTCATAATCAATGTTTTCATCATAATAAAAACCGGGACAGACAATATAGGATGTGACACGGAATTTATCATTTTCATTGTTATGAACATTAAGAACATCAATGCTTTTTAAATTAAACTGGTCTTCATTAGAAGAATTTATGCATATTTTTAGAGAATCGGTTGTAAATTCACCTATTTCACAGTATCGAACTTCACCGATTCTTTCCTGTTCATAAACAGAAACATATTCTCCGTTATGATTTTTCACCCAAATAGAAAACTTAAGTATCTGGTTATCTTTTTCCTTTAAAACAACAGTGTCAAAAGTAACATTTTCAGGAAATCGTACTTCTATAAAACTTCCCTCAACAGCAACCTGACCTTTAAGTTCACCTATTATTTTAGCATTTTCCATTACACTGAATTGTTCAAACTTATCAGTATCCATACTCTGCTGACATGAAGAAAAAATGATACTGACAATTAAAATCAAGGATAAAACCTTAAATATCTTTTTCATACATTTGTCTTCCTTAATGAAATGTTATGTGGATAATAAACTGTAAATCAAAAAAATTATTCATATCCTAATTTTTTGAGCATTTTAGGGTCACATGTATTTTCAGCAACAGAGCCGATTTCAGCCCAGAGCTTATCTGCTTTTTCTTTCCAATCGCTAAACTCCTCATAATTAGCAGGATATTTGTCATATAACGCACCAACCTGTGCACTGTATTTGAGTCCTTTTACAAGCTTACCGATGGTAGCAGGTTTAAGGTTCTTTTTAGCAATACCGTTTATAACACCTTTTATAATAACAGCAATATCATCAGCACCTAATCGGAGTCCTGTATCCATACCGCCAAGAATTTTTTCACTGAACATAATATCATTCTTAAAGAGATATTCTGCTTCGTCATATCCCATTGAAATAATGCCCATAAGAAGTGGTCGCATAGAATCAAAGTCCTTACCCTGTGCCACCATATATCTCTTATTGATGCTCCACATTCTTTCTTTTGTAAGGAATTTGTCAGATTTCAAAAGATTTGAAATAACTTCAACTGCAATTTCACCTGCAACAAGTGATGATGTACACCCTTCACCACAAGTTGGTTTTGTATGACATGCAGCGTCACCTAATGCTATAAATCCGTCGTCAACAAGAGAATATGTAGAAATATGATATGGTGTCATACCCTTTTCAATTCTTTCTACTCTATATTCAGGAAAGTTGACATTTTTCATAAAATCTTCTTTGAAAATTTCTTCAGCATAGTTATAGCCGTAGAAACCACCGATACCGAGAATTGCACCGTTTGGATTGTCAGACGGTGCTGACCAAGATTTGTAGGAAAGGAAGAAACCGTCTAAATCTCTTGGATTGAAATCATTTTTAAGATACTCTGCGTAATAAAGAACAACATAAAGAATGTCTTTATTTGTAAGTTTGAAATTACCTACTACTGATGAATCAGGAAGCTTTGTACGAACAACTGCAGGAATACCTGAACAATCAGCAACAATTCGGGCATAAACTTCATTTTCACCGTCTGATGTTTTATATTTCGCACCAATGATTCTATCGTTATCGTCTTTAATAAAATCTGTAAATGATGCTCCATATATAATCTCTGCACCGGCATCTTTTGCTCTGTCAGCCATCGCCATAATATAATCGTGCTTATGTAATCCGATAACAGGTGCTTCTGAACAAGCCTTTGGATAATTGCCGTATGGTGAAATCATAGTTGAATGACTGAAACTGAACTCACGTAAAGGGTCACTCTCTTCGGGAATTACAAGGTCAAATTTTTCCATATCAGCCTTTCCCATATGAAAAACATCATATTCCCTTGAAACATTATCAGGTTCATTTTTTTCAATTACAAGAACCTTAAATCCCTGTTTTGCCATTTGATAAGCAAACCAACAGCCTGTTGTTGATGCACCTACAACAAAAACATCATAATTTTTCATAATAATCATTCTCCCTTTTATTTAACACTCTGTAACTCCATATTTTGCAGGCTTACAAAGATAAACATTATCATATTTTTTTGACAACTTATTATAAGCATCATCTGCTTTTTCTTTATCTTTAAAAATACCGTAAACGGTCGGACCACTACCACTCATAACACAGGCATCAGCACCTGATTTTCGCATTATACCCTTGATGTGTGGTCGTTTAGGTACTTCAACAGCCTGTTCGAACACATTACCGCACAGCTTACAGATTTTATCATAATCACCGTCTGCAACAGCATCGACCATTGAAATTCTGTCAAGGTGACGGACACGGTTAAGAGAATCAAATTCAGCATAAGCTTCAGGAGTTGAAATATCCTGGTCAGGCTTACAAAGAACTATATAACATTCAGGCAAGTCCTTTACAGGGGCAATAATTGTGCCTGTTCCGAGTGCGATTGCTGTTCCGCCAATAAGACTGAACGGAATATCAGCACCGACTTTTGCACCGATTTCGCATAGCTCTTTTGTTGAAAGATTTGTATTATAAATCTTATCAAGACAATACAGAACTGCAGCACCGTCAGCACTTCCACCTGCTGTGCCTGCCGACATAGGAATTGCTTTTTCAATTTCTATTGTAATTCCCCTGTCACTTATAGAAAGAGCATCAAAAAAAGCTGTTGCACACTTATATGCAATATTTTTTTCATTACAAGGAACACCGGCTGTATCACATTTAATGATTATTTTGTTTTCATCATTTTTATTTACTATTACAGTATCATACAAATCAACAGACTGCATAATCATAAAAAGTGAATGATAACCATTATCAAGTTTTTTAAGAATATCAAGCATTAAATTGATTTTTGCAGCAGCTTTAACCTTCATAATCAGCCCTCCGTTTCAATTTTCATTTCCAATGGTGTTCTTTTCTGGAAAAATGTAATACTGTCAAATCCTGCTTCCAATGCAGCAGAATATGCCATATCAATATCAGCAGCAAGATGTTCGGCATAATGAGCATCAGAGCCTACTGAAACATATTTACCGCCAAGTTCTTTAAATCGTTTGATAATGTCAACTTCAGGTGAAAGTTTATTAAGAGGTTGACGAAGTGCAGCAGTATTGATTTCAAGAGCTATATCTTTTTTAGCAGTAAGAGTCAATATTTCATCAATCTGGCTCTTGAATTTATCAAGGTCAATATCGAGATTAGATTTTGAATAAAAATATCTTAAAGGATATGTGAGATGAGTAAGTACATCAAAATTACCCCAATTAAGCATTTCGATAATTGCGTTGAAATACTCATAAAGTAGTTTTTCAGCCTCATCCAACATAAGATTTTCCATAAAGTAAAAATCTTCACCACCACGAAGGTTATGAACCGAACCTAAAACAACATCATAATCGTGAGTATTTAAAATAGTTTCAGCCGTTTCAATATCATATGCAGGCTGTCCCAATTCAATTCCGTTGAGAACAAGAAGTTTTCCTTTAAATGCTGAACGAACCTTTGAAACCTCAAAAAAGCCTTGAAAAATTCTTTTTTCATAAGTCGGGTCACCACGATACTGGTCAACTTCACAATGGTCAGTAAAAGCAATCGCCCTTAAATCAAGCATTTCAGCTCTTTCACAAAAAAAAGTTGCAGAATGATTTCCGTCAAAAGAGTTGTCAGTATGAACATGTAAATCAACTATATTTTTGTACATAAATGTACCCCTCCCAATATCTGTTAATATTTTACTACAATTCAATGCATTATTTCAATAAATTTTTACAAAGTTATTAAAGAAAGTTCTTCACATTTTAATTAGTTTGTGTTAAAATATTGTCAATTTATTTTGGAGGTACTAAAAATGAGAGGTATTATCACCGTTGTAGGTAAAGATATGGTCGGTATTCTTGCAAAAATTTCAGGCGTTTGTGCAGATAATGGCGTTAATGTTATTGAAGTATCACAGTCAATTTTACAGGATATGTTCTGTATGATTATGCTTGTTGATTTTGAAAAAGCAAATGTTCCATTTACTGAATTTTCTGACAAGGTTACTGCAATCGGTAATGAAATGTCACTTTCAATTCATGTTATGCACGAAGATATTTTTAATTCAATGCACAGAATCTGATTTTGAGGTATTAAAATGATAAATACACACGATATACTTGAAACAATCAATATGATTCAGGATGAAAATCTTGACATCAGAACAATAACAATGGGTATTTCTCTGCTTGATTGTTGCACAGGCGATGCAAAATCTACCTGTGACAAAATCTATGAAAAGATGACAAGCAAAGCAGAAAAGCTCGTTAAAACCGGTGAAGACATTGAAAAGGAATACGGTATTCCGATTATTAACAAAAGAATTTCCGTTACACCTATTTCGATGATTTTAGCATCAGGTAAAGGTGACCCTGTTTTATATGCAAAAACACTTGAAAGAGTTGCACAGACTGTTGGTGTAAACTTTATCGGTGGGTATTCTGCACTTGTACAAAAAGGCTTTGCTGCAGGTGACGAAGCACTTATCCGTAGTATTCCTGAAGCACTTGATGTAACAGAACATATTTGTTCATCAGTTAATATCGGCTCTACAAAAGCCGGTATAAATATGGACGCAGTCAAGCTTATGGGACAGATTATCAAAGAATCAGCAGAGGTAACTGCAAATAAAGGCTGTATAGGCCCTGCAAAGCTTGTTGTATTCTGTAATGCTCCTGAAGATAACCCATTTATGGCAGGTGCTTTTCACGGTGTTGGCGAACCTGACTGTGTAATCAATGTTGGTGTATCAGGTCCCGGTGTTGTTCGTTCAGCTATTTCAAAAATTCCTGATGCAAACATTACAGAAATTGCAGATATGGTTAAGCGAACTGCATTTAAAATTACAAGAATGGGTCAGCTTGTTGCTTGTGAAGCATCAAAACGACTTAATGTTCCGTTCGGTATCGTTGACCTTTCTCTTGCTCCTACTCCTGCAATCGGTGACTCGGTCGCATATATACTTGAAGAAATGGGGCTTGAGCAATGCGGTGCACACGGTACAACTGCTTGTCTTGCACTTCTTAATGATGCTGTAAAAAAAGGTGGCGTTATGGCTTCCTCTCACGTTGGTGGACTTTCAGGTGCATTTATCCCTGTTTCAGAAGATGCAGGTATGATTGCAGCAGCAACAAGTGGTGCTTTGACAATAGAAAAGCTTGAAGCTATGACTTGTGTTTGTTCTGTCGGTCTTGATATGATTATCGTACCAGGTGACACAACTGCAGAAGTACTTTCAGGTATTATTGCTGACGAGGCTGCTATTGGTATGGTAAACTCAAAGACAACTGCAGTAAGACTTATTCCTGCAATTGGCAAAAACATCGGTGATACACTTAATTTCGGCGGACTTTTAGGATATGGTCCTGTTATGAAATTAAATACTGCATCCCCTGCTAAATTCATCAACCGTGGCGGTCGAATTCCAGCACCGTTACAGAGCTTGAAAAACTAAAATTCTATATATAATTTTAAGGGTAGTAACTTTTTACAGTTACTACCCTTTTAAAATTTTTATATTATATCAACATAAATTGGAGTTTGTCGGGATGTTTAAGGTTAGTGTCATTCTGAGGAACAAAGTGACGAAGAATCTCTGCAGGTTGTAATGTTACTGTTAGAGAGATTCTTCGCTATGCTCAGAATGACCTATCCAATTGGTTGGTCTGTTCGACAAATTATAATTTGTTAAAATGGGTTTGTGCAAGAATACGAAATTTACATTCTTAATTCTACTAATCATACAAAAAACAAGTTCATTTAGATAATTTTTAACAATTTTTCCTTTTCTTCTTGATTTTTCCACGTTTTTGGTGTAAAATCTTGATATATATTGAGGTAATTTTACGCATTTTTCACATAAGTTGGAGGTTGTTTGATTTGAGCGGAGATTTACATTGTCATACAAGATTATCTGACGGAACTTTAGGCATTGAAGACCTTATTGCATTTGCAAAGAAAAAAGGGCTTGAAACTATTGCTATTACTGACCACGATTGCCTTGCAGGTACAGTCAGAGGAAAAATCATTGGTGCTCGTCACGGTATTCAGGTTATACCTGGTGTTGAGTTATCTTCAACTGACGAAGAAGCTGGAAAGCAGATTCATATTCTTTGCTATTTACCTGATGCACCTGATATGCTTGAAGGCTTGTGTAAAAGAAATTCATTGGCAAGAAAAAAGGCATCTCATTTTATGATGCTCCAGACTGCTAAACGTTTCCCCATCTCCACAGAGTTTATTATTAAATGTGCAACAGGTTCAACTAACCTTTACAAAAAACACATTATGCAAGCTCTTATTGAATGTGGTTATACAGATTCCTTTAATGGTGAACTTTATCAAGCTCTCTTCTCTAAATCAAGTGAAAACAACATCCTTGTAGAAGCTAAATACGAAAGTGTTAAAGATGTAATTGACATTATCCATACTGCAGGTGGTATTGCAGTTCTTGCTCATCCATATGCAAGTGATTGTGTTGATGAAATTTCAAAGTATGTTGAATACGGAATTGACGGAATTGAAGTTTTCCATCCAAGTGCTGACGAAGACCAACAGGCAAATCTTAAGAATATTGCTTCAAAACACAAGCTCTTAATGACAGGCGGTAGTGATTTCCACGGTCTTTATAATACATATAAGGTTTCATTGGGTGATTATGCTACTCCTGATGACTGCTTACACGCATTGCTTACATTCAAATCAAAGCAAAAGAGATTGCAGAAAAAGTTAGCACAACAAGCATCAAACGAATAATACTATTTTAGTTTGAATAAATTATAAACAAAGGAGGGTTAATATGCTCTTTGACGATAGCGATGTAAAAATCTTTACTGACAGCGATACTTCCCCTGAATCTTCTCACGAGGTCCATGTTATTGCTGAAATGACAAAGCACAGAAGTAACGGAAATATAACGAAGGCAAAAAAGCTTGGCAAACATCTTGCTGAAATTTTTGTTGATGAACCAAGTCTTTTATCTCAGCTTGAAGGTGAAGTTGGTAAAATCCGGTGTAATGAGGATGATATGTACCAGATTAAAGTCCTTCTCGTTTTTACTGCTGAATATTGTATAAATCATTATCTCCCTGCAACATTGTTATCAAATACAGCTGTTAACTCACTTTACGATACGGTTATTAAAAAAGCTCAGGCATTTTATGACAGACTTGATGATGCTGCTGAATACAGTTTCTATTATCTTGCTGTAAGAAAAGGATACGACATTTCAAAAAATATCGGTGTTTCCTTTGCGATGCTTTGTGGTGAAGATAAAGACGAGTATTACACAAATCTTGGCAAACGACTTTTTGAAGTTGCTGAACACGAAATTACAAAAATCATTGACAGTTATCAATTTGAAAAATGAGATGAAAAATTCCCTCTGTTTGCTTTAAACAGAGGGATATTTTTATTTGTACAAGGATTTTAAGAATGCGATTTCACGAGCGTAGCCATCAAGCTCGTTTGGAGTTTCAAGGAAAAACGGTAAATCGCGAAGTGCAGGATGATTTATAATTCGCTCAAAGGCTTCTGCACCGATTGAGCCATCACCTATTTTTTCGTGCCTGTCCTTATGGCTTGAAAACGGATTTTTACTGTCGTTTATATGAATTGCTTTTAAACAGTCAAGACCTATTACCTTATCAAACTGTGTTAAAACACCGTCAAGGTCATTTACAATGTCATATCCACCATCATAAACATGGCAAGTATCAAGACAAACACCCATTTTTTCTTTAAGCTCTACACGGTCAATAATTTCGCGAAGCTCTTCAAATTTACTGCCCACTTCACTACCCTTGCCTGCCATTGTTTCAAGCAAAACAGTAGTTGTCTGTTCTTTCCACATAATTGAATTAAGTAAATTTGAAATCATTTCAATGCCTGTTTCAATGCCTTGACCGACATGACTTCCCGGATGAAAATTGTAAAGATTATCAGGAACAAATTCCATTCTTTTAAGGTCATCAAGCATTGTATTATAAGCAAATTCGCGGACATATGCTTTCTCAGCACAGGCATTAAGAGTATATGGTGCATGAGCAAGAATTTTCGCAAAATTCTTTTCTTTAATCATATTATTAAGCTTTTGTGCATCATCAGGGTCAATTTCTTTCGCACTACCACCTCTTGGGTTTCTTGTGAAAAACTGAAATGTGTTGGCACCTATTGAAAGTGCCTCACATCCCATATGATAAAAACCTTTTGATGACGACAAATGACAACCTATATTAAGCATTATTTACCTCTGTATTTTTCTTCAACAATTATTTTTTGCTTTTTATTTTTACCACGATAACCCTTTGTAACAAAGAATACAACAGTACCGATAACAACTGTCAAGACACCTGCTGTTGCAAGAAGAACTATGTATATGTATGATGGATCATCAGTTGGGTTTTCCTGTTCATTTTCGTATGTTGTAGGTTCAAACAATGAAAAATCTTCCTGCGTTGTCGGACTTGTAGTAGGCTCTGTTGTTGGTTCAGTTGATGGCTCTGTTACAGGAACATCCGTTGTAACCTCATCAGTAGTAGATTCTTCAACATTTGTTGTTGATTCGTCTGTTGTACTTTCCTCAGTTGAGCTTGTTTCTTCGCCCTTACCAACAGTAACAGTATAAATTACTGTCCAGTTATTTGATTTCGCTGTAATTTTTACAACACCTTCTGAAACAGGAGTTACAACACCGTTTACATCAACTGTTGCAATCTTTGTATCTGATGATGTCCAAGATGTTTTATAATTATCACTTGTATCAGCAGGCACTTTAACAACTGCTAATTTAAGAGTCTTACCCATTTCAACAGTTCTTGATGTACTGCCGTATGCCTTAATACCTGTCTGTGGAACATTTACAGTTACCTTACAGGTTGCAGTCTTTGCACCAACCTTTACCGTAATTGTAGCGGTACCACCACCTGTTGCAGTAATAACACCGTCGTTTGAAACTGTTGCAACATTATCGTTTGATGATTGGAACAAGATAGTTTTATCTGTTGAGTCTTCAGGTGTAACTGTCACAACAAGCTTATGAGTTCCGCCTTTCTTAAGTGTAACACTTGTTTTATCAAGAGTCACCTTTTCGGCAGGAATATCAACCTTATTGGAAACTGTAACATAGCTATGGGATACTGTACATGTATGAACTACACCGTCTGAATCCGTATTTTCTGTACTTGACAATGTAAGTTTTGATGTGCCTGATTCCTTAAGAATCTTAAATTCAACAGTAAATACTGTACCTGATGTCTTCGAATACATACCTGAAAAATTAACAGAAGAACCGGTATCATAGACACTACTTCCGGAAACGACAGCATCACCCTGTGTACAGCTTACAACCTTAAGGTCAGCAGAATTATATGCTAATGACACATTTGCTCCCCAAAGCTCAACTGACGATGAAAGAGTAACGCTGACTCTTATTGTATCACCTGTTGCACCGATAGCTGAAGAAACTGAATAATGAACATTGGATTCAGCAGACACAGGTATAACAAGAGTACTTGACATCATTACAATTATAGCAATCAATAATGATAAAATTTTTGTAGTCCTTTTCATAAAAATCACCTATATGTAAGTATATAAATATAATATAATATTTAAAATAAAAAGTCAATTGACAGACAAGCAAAAAGTGGTAAGGAAAAATTTACCTTACCACTTAAAATTTTATAAATTCAATAATGATGATGCTATAAAGAAATAAATAAGAAGCGTAACAGCATCAACAATTGTGGAAATAAACGGACTTGACATTACAGCAGGGTCAAAACCAATCTTTTTTGCAATTACAGGAAGTATTGAACCAACAACCTTTGCAAAGACAACAGCAGCAATCATTGTAATGCTCACAACAAGTGCTATTTCCCAGCCCACATTGTTAAAGAGCATAAGCTTTATGAAATTCACTATTGCCAATGTTATACCGCAAACCAAAGCGATTGAAAACTCCTTAAAAACAACCTTCAAGGTATCTCTGAATTCAATCTCGCCCAATGAAATACCACGAATAATTGTTGAAGATGACTGGTTACCGCAGTTACCGCAAGTACCTGTAAGCATTGGAATAAATGCAGTCAAGACAACGCAAGATGTCAACGCCCCCTCAAAGTGAGTGATAATTTTTTCCGTAAATGTTGCTGAAACCATCAAAAGCATAAGCCAAGGAATACGCTTTTTAAAGTTCTCAAAAACGCCCATTTTAAGATATGGCTTATCAGTAGGTGTAATCGCAGCCATCAATTCCATATCTTCTGTGATTTCTTCCTGCATAACATCAATAGCGTCATCGACGGTAATAATGCCGACAAGTCGATTTTCTCTATCAACAACAGGAAGTGCAAGAAGGTCGTACTTATCGAAAAGGTCAGCAACAACTTCTTTATCTTCAGAGGTATTAACGGAGATAACATTATCCTCCATTATCTCACGAATTGTTGCATTTTCGTCAGCAAGAAGCAAATCCTTTGCAGTAACAACACCTTTAAGTTTTCTTTTGCTGTCAGTAACATAACAGGTGTAAATTGTTTCTTTGTCAACACCTGTTCTACGAATTCTCATAAAAGCATCGGCAACCGTCATTGAGCGTTTAAGGTCAACATACTCAATTGTCATAATACTTCCTGCAGAATCCTCAGGGTATTTTAATATTTCATTGATACTTTTACGGGTTTCAGGGTCAGTATGCTTTAAAATTCGTTTTACAAGGCTTGACGGCATCTCTTCAATAAGGTCAACAGCATCGTCAACATATAATTCATCAAGAACTTCACGAAGCTCGGAGTCACTGAAGGCACGGATAAGCTGTTCCTGATATTCCGGCTCCATATTAACAAAAACTTCCGCTGCAAGTTCCTTGTTAAGCAGACGATATATGAGAGTCAGCTCGCGTTCTTCAAGCTCCATGAATATTTCAGCAATATCCTGTTCGTTCATTTCGTCAAGAAGCTCTTTCAATGCTTTCCAGTTCTTATTCTGTAAAAGCTCAATAATTACTTCATAGTTTTCCATTTCTCACATCTCCTTTATGAAATAAGATATGTGAAACACGGCGAGTTTTTTAGAAAATGCGGAACAATACCGCATTGGTACTCGGAGGTTTCGAAAGTGTACTTCGGTACGTGTCCACAATTTTCACTCCTTTATCTTTATAATAAAAAAATCATTTTCGCAAGAACGCAAAAATGAGGTCAATATTACCATACATTTCGTTCAAGCTTTAGCTTCGCAGGGCGATGAAATTACATTAAATCATACCTTGTTTTTCGATATGACCTGCTGACCTGCTAATAGTGTCTCCACCATTTCGCGGCAGTAATCCGTATCCCTGTGGTAGCCTTACCTACCGAATGTGTAATTTATATTTTGTTGCACATATATTATCAACCTAAAATTTCTGTTTGTCAATACGATTTTTAAATTTTTATGGTTAAAATACACACTTTTTGAAACTCATATTTAGTATGTATTAACAAAAATTATCTTTTTCTGTTCATTTTTTGTTAAAAATCATTTTTTAGATTGAATATACTAACTAATTGTGTTAAAATTAAGTGATTATAAAAACACAGTTAAGGAGTGCATAAAATGAATTTAACTCAAACAGTCAGAGACGGTGTTGACAAGGTTAAAACCTATTGGAAAACACCGCCCAGAGGTTGTTACATGAACTACCGTGAAATTGCTGCTTATTCAGGTGGCGGTATCGGTGCTTACATGATTATTACACTCGGTAATGCATGTCTTTTATCAATGGGTAATACACTTATCTCATCAACTCTCGGTGTTGGTCCGACAGATATGTATTTACTCTATGTTATCGCTGTTCTTGTAAACATTCCTTTTACAGGTCTTCGTGCAACAATCATCGATAACACAAGAAACAAAGCAGGTAAATACCGTCCGTACATAGTTACGATGGCTATACCTTCTGCCATTATATGTAATTTGATTGTATGGTTCCCGTACGATAAGCTTAGTCTTATTGTCGGCGAAGGTATGATTTTCGGCAAAGAGAAAGATTATGTTGCAAAATGCGCATTGATTCTTATTCTTAATATTGCACTTAACTTTATCTACTACTTCTTCTATGACGGATATGAGAATCTTATTCACGTTCTTTCACCTAACACACAGGAAAGAACCGATGTTCAGGCAGTCAAGAGTGTTGTTTATTCATTTGCTCCGACAATAGTAAATCTTTTCACTCCAATCATTGCTCGTAACATTTTCCACACAAACACAACAGATATTCGTGTTTACAGATTCCTCTACCCTATTCTTGCCGTTCTTGGTATTCTTCTTTGTATTGTTGTTTATAAATATACGGAAGAAAAAATTGTTCAGGCAAGAACTCACGTTGTTCAGATTAAATTTACTGACGCTCTTCGTGCAGTTGCAAAGAATAAGTATTTCTGGATTATCTCACTTGCAGGTTGGATTGGTTTCCTTGAATCAGCATACGCAAACATCCTTAACTGGCTTTACAACTACGGCGGTGCTTGTAACGGTAATGTTTATGGTCTCGTTGTTACTCTTTACGGTAACGCATCTCTTTGGGGTATGATTGCTGCTCCGTTATGTATCAGAAAATGGGGCAAAAAATCTGTTCTTGTTGTTACAAATATTATGAACGTTGTATTCATTCTCATGATGCTTCCGTTCACTCAGGAAATCAATAACTTAACAATCTGGCTTGTTATGGGTTGTCTTTATCTTAATGCACTTATGGGTTCATTTGCTCATATTCTTAACCCAACAATTCAGGCTGACATCCGTGACTATCAGCAGTATCAGACCGGTGAAAGAATCGACGGTATGTTCTCTGCTGTTGCTACAATCGGTACTATTATTACTCTCGGTACTTCAGCCGTTCTCCCTGTTATCTATGAAAAGGGCGGTATTACTGCTGAGAAAGCTAAGGAAGTTACATCAAACCCTGAAGTTCTTAATCGTGTTCTTGGCGATGGTAAAACAGTTGGACAAATTCTTACTGAACAGTTTGAGGCCGGTCAGAACAACTACATTAATCCAAACTCAGCATTGTACGACTTAGATGTTTTCCTCCCTCTTGTTCATGCTCTTATCATTATTGCCGCTGTTGGTGCATTTATGAATGTTATTCCTTTCTTCTGGTATGACTTTGACGAAAGAAAACAGAAGTCTGTTATTCGCGTTCTTAAGGTTCGTGCTCTCTTTGAAGACTATGCAAATGGTGTTACAAAGGATGAACAGCTTGTTGAGGGTATTGATATTATCCGCGATGCAAGAAAAATGGCAGCAGAACAGCCAAAGGCTGTTGATAAGAAGTCATATAAATCAATTAAAGACAAGGCTCTTAAAAAGGCTGCTAAAAAAGCATATAAGGATGCTCTTGGTTTTAATGAAGAAATTGAAATTTCCAAGTTTGTTTGTGATGAGCTTGATAAATTCGGAACTGATGTATTCAGATATCAGTACAGTGTACAGAAAGAAATTTACAGTGCAGGTCTTCAGGGTCTTAAGCTTATGACTCTTGACGAAATCAACGCAGAAATGACTACTGCAAAGGCTATGCCAAAAACAACTGAAGAAGAAAAAGAAATCCGCAAATTTGCTATTGAAGTTGCAAGAAACAAAAAATCTTCTTACAAAGCTCTTAACAAGTATTTTGCAAACGAGGAACTTGTTCAACCTGACTTCTCTGAACTTGAAAAAATCTTTGATGTTGAAGATGCTTGCGATGAAAAACTCAAGGCTCTTTATCTTGAATTAAGAGATACAAAGAAAGCAAAAGATTCAGCAAAAGCTAAATCAATTAAGGCAGACATCAAGGCTTATGAAAAGAAAAAAGCTGAAGCTCGCAAAGCTTCTAAGGCTGAAATGGATAAGCACGCATACTTTGCACGTGCGGCAAAGCCTTACCTTGATGCTGAAAAACTTGTTAAGCAGGAAGAAAACTACAAACATCTTGATGAAATCACAGAAATGTATGACGATGCAAAAGCTCGTTATGAAGCTGCTATGGCTGAAGCTGAAGCAAAAGCTCTTAAAGAAAAAGAAGAGCAGGCTGCTTATGCAGCACAGTTAAAGGCAGAAAAGGCTGCTAAAAAGGCTGCGAAGAAGAATAAATAATTGAATAAAGTATTCAATGAGCCAACACAATTGTGTTGGCTTTTTTGTAGCTTATTACAACGATAAATTGGAGTTTGTCGGGATGTTTAAGGTTAGTGTCATTCTGAGGAACAAAGTGACGAAGAATCTCTGTCCTATTTTAATAGACCCTTCGTTTCAATCAGGATGACTGATGAAATGCGAGAGATTCTTCGCTACGCTCAGAATGACTTACCAAATTGGTTGTTCATCCCGATAAATTATAATTTGCATAATTAAATAATAACGCAGGCGTGGAAGCCTGCCACTACTCGAAATCAATCATCCCGATAAATTATACTTTGTATAATGAGAAAAATTCCCTGTACTTTTGTGAGTACAGGGAATTATCGTTTTTATTATATTATATCAATCAAGGAAGTCGCGAAGTTTTTTGCTTCTGCTTGGGTGACGAAGCTTACGAAGTGCTTTTGCTTCAATCTGACGGATACGCTCACGAGTAACATTAAATTCCTTACCAACTTCTTCAAGCGTTCTTGGGTGACCGTCCTCAAGACCGAAACGAAGTGAAAGAACCTTTTCTTCACGAGGAGTAAGAGTTTTAAGTACTTCAGCAAGCTGTTCCTTAAGAAGTGAAATTGATGCTGCATCAGCAGGTGAAAGTGCTTCATCATCAGGGATAAAGTCACCGAGATGGCTATCTTCCTCTTCACCGATTGGTGTTTCAAGAGAAACAGGCTCCTGTGCAAGACGAAGAATTTCACGAACCTTATCAGGTGTCATATTAAGTTCTTCTGCAATTTCTTCTGCTGACGGGTCACGACCGTTCTTATGAAGAAGCTGACTGCTTGTCTTTTTAACCTTATTGATTGTTTCAACCATATGAACAGGAATACGGATAGTTCTTGCCTGGTCAGCAATAGCACGGGTAATTGCCTGTCTTATCCACCATGTAGCATAAGTAGAGAATTTAAAGCCTTTTGTATAGTCAAACTTTTCAGCAGCTTTTAAAAGACCAAGGTTACCTTCCTGAATAAGGTCAAGAAACTGCATTCCACGACCAACATAACGCTTTGCGATACTGACAACAAGACGAAGGTTTGCATTTACAAGTCTTCTTTTTGCCTTTTCATCATCGTCAGCAATACGAATAGCAAGTTCAATTTCTTCTTCTGATGAAAGAAGCGGTACACGACCGATTTCCTTAAGATAAACTCTTACAGGGTCGTCAATAATAAGAGTTTTATTGTCGCCAAGACCGCCATCGTCTGTTTTTGCCATATCTGATTCGTCAGCAATAGCATCTCTTGCCATATCACCAAGGTCATCAATAAGCTCAATGTTATTTGCCTCAATCATTTCATAAAGCTTATCAAGCTCTTCCATTTCAATATCAAGGTCAATAATAGCATTGTCAATTTCCTGAGTTGTAAGCTTACCTACTGCTTTACCCTTTTCAACCAAGGCTTTTAATGCTGACTTCTTTTCTACATTATCCATATTTTTTCTCCTCCGGTTTTATTCTTCAAAAAACTTTAAAAAGTCCTCGTCACTGATGCCATCCACATCATGAATTACTTTTTTGTTTTTTTCGTTCAGAATTACATTTATACAATCATCACACTCTGCAAATGTGTTTTTAAGAGTATGAGAAATTGTCTGAATTTTTGCTACGGCACTTATTTCATCTTCCGTAAGTTCACCATACAAGAATGAAATTTCTGCCGATTTGCCCTGACGGATTCTGTCAGTTATTGATTTATATATTCTGCGATTAAAATCTGTGACATAATCATCAGAAGACAATTTTTCGTCAACAGATGACAAAAATTCAGGGTTTGCCATAACAAGTGCTATAAGCATTTCTTCAGCCTTTGCTGCACGATAGAATTTCTTTCGCTGTGGATTGAGTTTATCGAGAATATCGTCTTTTTTCTGAATTTCCGTAAACTCCCGTTTTTGTGCAGTTACCTGATTTCTTTTTGCTTGTCGTTTCGCCTCATTAATAATTACATCCTTTGATACTGAAAGCTCATCGGCAATTCTTGAAGCGTATATTTCAAGCTCAATCGGTCCGACTGTTGAAAGCACCTTGACTGCCGCCTGAAGATACTGTCGTTTTCCGTCATCACTTGCCACATCATATTTATTATGCTCACGCAAAAGTGCAAATTCAACTTCATTAGCTGCACCCGTAATTATGGCTTTCATTTTTTCAACACCATAATTTTTAATAATTTCATCTGGGTCTTTACCACCACTTAAGCGAAGAATTTTAATCTTTGCGTTTGTTTTCTTAAATATCATCAACGCTCTTGCAGCGGCTTTTTGCCCTGCTTCATCAGCATCATACGAAATAAGAATTTCTGACGCATAACGGGACAAAAGCTGTGCTTGTTCACTTGTCAGGGCTGTTCCGAGTCCAGCAACAGCATTTGTAAACCCTGCCTGATGAAGCGCTATAACATCCATATATCCTTCGCAAAGAATAAGACTGTCTTGTCCACTTTTTTTTGCAAGATTTAAGGCAAACACGCCCATACTCTTTTTGTAAACCAATGTATCGGATGTATTAAGATATTTGGGTTTTGAGTCGTCCATAACTCGTCCGCCAAAGGCGATAACATTACCCTTTACATCGATAATCGGGAAAATAACACGATTACGGAAATTGTCGTAAATATTATTTGGATTTTTTTGTGAACGCCTCGCAAGATTTGCAAAAACAAGCTCGTCCTTTGTATAGCCTTTTCCCAACATATAGTTAGTAAGTGCGTTAAAGGAATCAGGTGCAAAACCAAGACCGAATCGTTTTATTGTGTCGTCGGTAAGTCCCCTATTTTTAAAATATCTGTAACCTACTGCACCGTCAGGTGTTGTCAATGTTTTAAAGAAAAATCTTGCTGCATCACGATTAGCCTCAAGCATACGAAGTCTTCGCTTGTTCATTGTACTGTCGTAGTTGTTTTCGTCAGGCACATCAAGTCCCACACGGTCAGCCAAAAACCTGACAGCATCAATATAATCAAGATTTTCAATATTTTTAATAAAGGTAATTACATCGCCACCGTTACCACAACCGAAGCAATAATATGACTGTGTATCAGGATAAACTGTGAATGAAGCTGTTTTTTCACCGTGAAAAGGACAAAGTCCTTTACTGATTCTTCCTGCTCGTTTCAGGTTCACATAAGAAGAAATTGTGCTTTCAATATCAGCACGATTTCGAAGTTCCATCAAAAAATCATCTGATAATGCCACTAATATTCCTCCTCAAGTCCTATATCCACCCAGGAATCAGGAATAAATATTTTTTTGTAAACAGCTAAAAGATAACGGTCACTCATACCTGCGATATAGTCACAAGCAGCACGAGAAACACTTTCTTCACTGATAATATATTGATATGCTTTGGAAATTCTGTCAGGATTATTAAGAAAATAATCATAAAGACGGACTATAATTTCCATAGCCTTTGTTTCTTCACCCTTACAAACAGGGTTAGTATATACCTTATCAAACATAAATGAATGAAGCTCGTCAAATGGCTGTTGGATACGGTCGGAAAATACAATATCATCAACACTGTTTTCAACAACATCAAGAACCATTGTATTGATTCTTGCGCTCTTTTTAAAGCCTAATTCGTTACGGATTGCAAGAGGTATATCCTCCTCACACATAACACCTGCGCGAACTGCATCGTCAATATCGTGATTTATATATGCAATCTTATCGGCAAGCTTTACAATCCGCCCTTCAAGAGTGTCGGCCTCTTTACCGCGTGTATGACAAACGATACCGTCACGAACCTCATATGTAAGATTAAGTCCTTTTCCGTTCTTTTCAAGTCGTTCCACCACTCTCAAGCTCTGGTCAAAATGTCTGAAGCCATCAGGAACTACAGAATTTAATGCTCTTTCACCTGCATGTCCGAAAGGAGTATGTCCCAAATCGTGACCAAGTGCGATAGCCTCAGTCAAATCTTCATTGAGATAAAGTCCGATTGCAATTGTTCTTGCAATCTGTGAAACCTCAAGAGTGTGCGTGAGTCTTGTTCTGTAATGGTCACCTTCAGGAGACAAGAAAACCTGTGTTTTATGCTTTAATCGTCTGAACGAATTTGAATGTATAATTCTGTCTCTGTCGCGTTGAAAATCAGTTCTTAAAGGGCATTTTTCTTCCTCTATTTTTCTGCCTTTAGTTTCTGCAGAAAGGCAGGCTTTATCTGACAACAAAATCTTTTCATTATTCTCTATTTTTTCTCTTACTGTCATTTTAATGCCTCCTTAAAAAACTTTTACTAAAAAACCTTCTATAATTATATATACGAAAAAAGTCAAAATTCCTTTATTTTTTTTGAAAAAATTTTAAAATTCGCAAAATTCTTCTGCTACAACTGTCGAAAATACTTTTCCGTAGCTTAATTCGGTCAGTTTTGCGTTAATGTTATCTTTATTTTCACTTTTAATTCTGAATGTTACTTTTACATTATCTGTAAATTCTGTGTCAAGAATAACCGTATCCTCGCGAGAAAGAAAATCAGTCAGTTTCCCGTAAAATGTGTAATCACACTCAACAGACAAATCAAGACAATGTGCCATCGTAATGATTTTTGCACTGTCAACACCGATTTTTGCACTGTGAGAATATGCGCGGACAAGACCGCCACCACCAAGAAGAATACCACCGAAATATCTAGTTACTACAACACAGACATCAACAAGTCCTTCCTTTTCAAGCACATCAAGTACGGGAACACCTGCTGTCCCCTGTGGTTCACCGTCATCAGAATATCTTTTGACACCACCGTCACGAAGAATATATGCATGAACATTATGAGTCGCATCCCAATGCTTTGACTTTATTTCAGTAATAAAAGCATTTGCTTCATCGACTGTTGTAACCGGTTTCGCATAACCAATAAACCTTGAACGCTTGACAATATATTCATCACTATTAAATTCCTTAACAGTTCTATATTCCTTTGGCATTTTGAGACCTCTTTTGTAACCGCTGAATAAATCGGGTTGCGATTATCAGCGAGATAGTTTTTTGTCAGAACCGTCAAAAAAACGCAGGCAATACTTTGTGTATTAACGAGTATTTTGGACGAGTTATGACGGAAAAGTAGCCGCTGAGATTTGTGACCAAGATTTAAGAAGCGGTTACCTTATAAAACAAAAGGTGGTACTTGCTTGTACCACCATTATGTTTTTAGAAAAATTATTTTGAGAGATTGTAACGTTTGTTAAATCTGTCAACACGTCCGCCTGCATCAACAAGCTTCTGCTTACCTGTAAAGAATGGGTGGCAATTTGAGCAGATATCAACCTTTAAATCTTCTTTTGTTGAACGAGTTTCAAATGTAGCACCACAAGCGCACTTTACTGTTACTGTTTTATACTCTGGATGGAGTCCCTGTTTCATGACAATTGTCACCTCTTTCAGTACTTATTTACATAGCCTAATGATTTTAGCACAAGACAATGCAAAAATCAAGTGTTTTTTTAAAGTTTTAGTGAAATTTCTTTCGATAAATGGAATGAATAAAGAGTTATTGCCACATTTTGCAGACCAAAGCATTCTTCAGCTGCTTTTTTGTAAATACTCATCTGCTCTTTATATCTTTCACAAAGTTCATCTTCCGTTGAAACCTTATCAGTCTTGTAGTCAACAATTTCTCCACTATTTCCGTTAATTATAAGTCCGTCAATGATACCCTGAACGATTACTGTTTCATTCTGTACATTTTCAGGTAGGTTGCTGTTAACCACAGAAACAGGAAGTGACATTGAAAACTCCTGTTCACGAACATAATTTTCGGCAGAAGAAATTCTCTTGTAAAGGTCGCTTTCAAAGAATGATTTAATTGCCTTTGTATTAAGCGATTGTGCTTCTTTTTCTGTAAATGCTCCATTACTGACAGCACGATTGATTTCTTCTGTAAGATTTTCGCTTGCCTTGTTAAAATCACAAATTTCCATAAATCTGTGAGTCAATGTACCACGCTGAGCAGGTGTTAACTCACCTGTTCCCGAAAATACAGGATTTTCACTTGCAAGATATTTAAGATTTTCTTCGCTGTTGATTGCTGATGCTGCGTATTTGACAGGAATATCAGAAAGAACAGTATATGGATATTTATAGGAAAGTCGATTATTTATAATATCAAGCATTCCCCTATCACATTCAAAACTTGGTTCTCCTGTCTGTGATATTACAGTGTCTTCACACTTTTCAAAAATTGCAAAATCCATCGCAGGGCATTCTGCATTTTGTTCTGTGTTTAATAAAGTATCAAGTTTTAATGAAGGATGGCTCATCATAGAAAGTAAAATCCATTGCATATAACTTGAACACATTGAAATCGGCACAGAATTTTCAATGCCTTTTTCATAGCACTCATAATATAAATCTGTAATTTTCTTTTCAGGGTTATACAATGAGCCTACAATATAAAGTTTTTCTTCTGCTCGCGTCATTGCAACATAAAGCACTCTAATATGCTCTGCAGAATCTTCACTTTTTTCATACAATTTTATTGTGTTGGACTGTAGCGTATTGAAATCTTTGTGTAACAAAGGGAAATAACGAGAGGTTGCAACACCTAAATGCCTGTTAACTTTCACTTTACTGAAATCTGTTACATTATTTGATGATGAGCAGTTTGCAAGGAAAACAACAGGAAATTCAAGTCCTTTACTCTTATGTATAGACATAATTCTTACAACATTATCATTTTCTGAAATCTCGTTAGCACCATCCAAATCCTTATCATTTTTACGGATTTTATCAAGATAACGAATAAAGCCTGACAGTCCTGAACCACCGTTCTTCTCATAATTTTCTGCATAGCTTATCAGCAGTTCTATATTCAGGACTCTTTTTTCACCGTTTTCCATAGCTCCTGCAATACTGTCATATGATGTTATTTCAAGAATTCTACGAATAAGACTTCCGATATCCATTGTTACGGACAACATTCGAAGATGGGACAACAAATCAAGAAAATTCTTTGCCTTTTCATCTGTATTGTACTGATTTTTTATGGCATTATAGAAATTTCCGTTTCTGTTTTTTAAGCGATATATTGCAAGGTCATCTTCCGTAAATGAAAACAACGGTGAAAGCATTACCGACGCTAACGGTACATCCTGAACAGGATTGTCAATAACCTTTAGCATTGATATTAATGTTACAATTTCTTTTGACTCAAAAAATCCGCCTTGTTTCTGAAAAAATGTGGGAATTCCCATACATTCAAGTTCTCTTGCAATTACATTTGCCTTGTCCTTTACTGCACGAAGCAAAATACAGATGTCGCTGTATTTAATCGGTCGCTCCTCACCTTTTTTGCCCACAAGAGCACCTGACGAAACGAGATCATTTATAACATTTCCTATGTGTCGTGCTTCGGCAACAAGGTCAGAGCCTCTTGAATTGTCCGATTTCACAATATGTACGGAAACATCGGCTGTATTTTCCGTTGGGTAATTCCCGCCGAATTCAAGCTGTTCGCCGTTTTTATAATCAATTCCACAGGTTTTTCGCGTCATTAAATTATGAAAAATAAAGTTTATGCCGTCAAGTACACCTTTACGACTTCGAAAGTTCCTGTCAAGACTGATTACCGCAGGATAGTTATTGTCATTATAGGTTTCAAATGAATCCTTGTAGCCCATAAATATTTCAGGCATTGCCTGACGGAAACGATAAATACTCTGCTTTACATCCCCTACCATAAACTTGTTTTCATCATTTTTTGAAATGACAGAAAACAGAGTATCCTGTGCTTCGTTTGTATCCTGAAATTCATCAATTAAAATTTCTGCAAAATTATCCGAAAGTTCATTTGCAAGAGGTGTTTTTGTATATGTACCGTCAGGATTTAACTCCACTAATATCTTTAAGGCAAGATGCAAAACATCAGAAAAATAATATGTATTATTTTCTTTTTTGTAGTTGTTTAACTTTTCAATGAAACTGATTGTACAAGATTTGAGAATCTTCATTATCGGTCGAAGATATTCCATATCTTCTTTAAAGTCGGATTCAGTACAAATCAAAATAGAATTTGCAGAAGAAATATACTTTTTGATACTGTCACGACGACCTTTTATATCCTCATAATAACCATCCTTTTCATCCTTTGGAATTCTTGGGAATGTGCTGAATTTCAATGACTGTGTAAGTTCTTTGATTTCATCCCATTTTTCAGGTGAATTCTGAATAAGAATAAGAATGTTATCAATGGAAATAAGAATTGGAGCAAGGTCGTTACTTATTGCACCTGCAAGATTGCTGTTTTCAGGTGCATCGTTAATAATACCGTTTGCCTTTATTTTAATGTATTCAAGAATCTCCGCAAGGCGTTCTAAACAGTATCTGCCCCACTTTGACTCACTTACGGATAAATCTTCAAAATAGTCAGAAAAGGTGCTTTCAAGCCAATTCAAAGGGTTTTGTGATGCCATTGCAAAGTTATAAAGAGAAAGAATTGAATCAATAAGATTTCTGTCATTTCTTCCGTTGGAGAAAAGCTTTAAAAAGTCTTCTGTTTCACTTTCAGGTAAAGTGTAAAGGTCCTCAAGTACTTCGCTGATGACATCTTGTTTCAACATATCATGCTCAATATCAGAAAGCATTGAAAAATCCGGTGCAATATCTGCTTTTTCAAAATTTTCCCTTACGAGCCTTGCACAGAAGCTGTCCATTGTGGAAATCTGTGCATTAGGAAGATACATTTTCTGTCGTTTTAAATATTGATTTTGTGGCTGTTCATATATAAGCTCTGAAAGGCGTTTTGAAATTCGTTCTTTCATTTCGGCTGCAGCAGCCTTTGTAAATGTAACTATAAGAAGTTTTTCAATATCAACAGGGTTATTTTTATCTGTTATTCGTTGAATAACCCGTTCAACAAGAACGGCTGTTTTACCTGAACCTGCAGCAGCAGAGACAAGAACAGTACCGTTTTTTGATTCAATAGCCTGATTTTGTGCATCAGTCCATATTCTCGCCATTCTTGTCACTCCTTAACATTTCAATTGAATCATTAAACGAAAGAATTTTCATTTCTTTTACAGGGTCATCCTCTTCCCTTTTGCAAACATCCTTATAGTTGCACCATTTACAACCATCTTCCACAGGAAGTGCAGAAATGTAGCCTGATTGAAGCTGTTCCGCCATATCTTTAATAGATGCATTAACCGACTCCTTCAGGCGATTAAGAGAATTTATAGAAATTACTTTTCCTTTTAATGAGCCTGTTTTTTCATCAAAGGATGCAGGCAGGAAAATTCCCTTACAGTTTTTATCCATAGCCTCAAAAACCTGAAGATTATTGAGAATCATACCGTCCATTTTATGTTCGGCAGAGGAATATGACTGTGCTTCCTCTACATCTGAAGCTCTTGTAATTTTATCGCTTGATATTTTTGTGTTTTTTGCTTGGAAATACAATACACCGGCAGGAGTTATGTTTTCACCATAATGCTCCTTACCGTTTTCCCAGATTGCAAAAAGGTAAATGAGCATCTGCATATTAAGACCATAAAAAACTTCACCGAGCTGGAACTCTTTTCCGCCTGTTTTATAGTCAACCACTCGTAAAAAAGTGTTGTCTTCTGTTTTAAACATATCAACGCGGTCAATGCTACCCACAACACTGACCTTTCCACCATCAGAAAGTTCAACACAATACGGTGCAACATCACCGTCGTTATTGATTTTAAGCTCAAAATCAACAGGCGTAAATTCACATACTCTGAACTCATCCACAAGTCTGATAACAACGCTGTATGCAGTATCCTTTATCAGTCTGATTGTTCGTAAGAATGACTGTGCCTTATTATCATAGCCACCCATTTCGTCTGTAATATATTCGTCAATTATGGAATTGATTTTATCTTTAATAGTTGCTTCTGCCATTTTAAGAACATCTGTCTTTTTATTTCTCAATAAAAATTGTTCCAGAACAAAATGAATTACAGTACCATACAAAGCAGCATCAACCTGCGCTTCTTTGCGAGGTTTGAGCTTCATACCGTATTCGCAGAAATAACCAAAGGGGCATTTATAGAATTTTTCGATACGAGATGCAGACATAAACATATTTCTGCCAAAGAAATCTGTTGCAAGGTCTGTATCTGTAATTTTAAAATCCTTTTTATTTGCTTTATTGATTTTTGAAAGTTCATTTTCACCGTTATTTTCACGGAAATATTCTTTAAGAGTTTCGGCAAGCACAGAGCCATTTACGGACTCACCTGCCATAACTGAAAATGCTGATTCACGACTTTCAATATAATCAAGCTTCAAATTTTCTTTTCTGATATTACAATTCGGGAACATTCGAAGCACATCACTGACCATTTCTGACGGTGTCAATGAAGACGAATCGCTTCCGACAGCAGAATATGTAAGATAAACCTTGTCAGTTGCAAGGGTTATTGCGCGATAGGCAATAAAATTTTCGCTTACGCTGTTATATTCAAGGTTACTGATAATAGGAAGTCCGTTCTTAATAAGCTCGCATCTTTCCATATCGTTAAAAAGAACACCTGATGAGCTTTCTCCGGGAAAAACGCCTGTATTAACACCCATAAGGAACACAACCTTAGGTGCTGATGCACGAATTCTGTCTGCACCACCGATAACCACTTCGTCCATACCGTTAGGAATAACACCGATATTTTTAGATGCAACAAGAATGTCAAAAAGCTCAGAATATCTTTCAATCGTTATCTTATTTTTACCGATTGCACCATAAAGACCGTCAAGGACTTCCGTCATAAGTTTCCATATTCTGCCCTGTTCCTGTGCCAAATCATTTTCATTATTATCCTTTAAAATTTCTGTGAAGATTTTTAACTGTTCATCAATTTTGGCATTTCTTAAAAAGGCAAAAAGCTCTTTTGAAATACTTTCACCGTCTGTTTCTGCTATTCTCTTTTTGAGTGCAAGAATCGGACCTACTACCCTTTCACGCAAAGTGTTGATTTGTGCAAGGCTTTCTTCTGCATATTCGTCAAACGCTTCACCAAAGCCTTTTGGATTTTCTGTCCATTCGTTTTTCCATTGTGACGGATTAATACGCCACATAAGACAATAGTCTTCAAGCATAGCGATTTCTTCAACAGTAAAGCCATAAAGCTGTGTTTTGAGAAATCTTAAAACTGTTTCTGTGTCAAACCCCTTAACAAGAATGTTAAGAAGGCATTTCACAAACACAATAAGAGGTTGAGTATTCACAGGCTGACGATTATCGTGGAAGCAGTCAATATCATATTTACGAAATGCTGATTCAATGTTCTTTTTATAGCTTTCTTCGTTACGAACAATAACTGCTATATCGCGATAACGAAGATTTTCGTTTCTGATGAGTTTTTTTATTTCCGATGCAACAATCTGACATTCCTCCATTTTTGTTCTGCAAGGAATTACTGTAACTGCATCTGCATTTTCTTCGTAAATTTTACCGTCAGAAGAAAAAATATTTTCTTCAAGGAAATTCAGTTCATCTTTCTTAAATTCTTTTTTTGAATACAACACCTTTTCAGGTGCAATTTTTACATTTATTTTGTTGGCAAGTTGTTTTAGCTTTTTAATTTCAACACTTACATTATAAAAAAGCTCATATCTTCCGTTATTTTTTGCTGTATCACAACAAAATGTTACATAGACATTTTCAGCCTGACGAAGAATTTGCTCAATAATCTTGTATTCCTGTCCTGAAAAGCCTGAAAAAGCATCTATGAAAACAGTTTTACCTTCAAAATACTTAACATCCCACAACAACTCATAAAGCATATCAGGATATGTACAGCTATCACAAAAGCTCTGTGACATAAGTGCATCATAACAAGAGAAAATCTGTGATAATTCATTGAGTTTTGATGAAAATGATGATTTTTGCACAAGACCTGAAAATTCACCAAGTGATTCATTGGAAATACCGCACTTTTTTATTTCACGATGAAAATCAAGGATTTCACTTATAAGCTGCGGAAACTTTTTATAACGGTTAAAAACAGTCAATTTATCTTCAAGAGTTTCAATGGCACAGCTCATCAAAACTGCACGGACACCGTCATCTGCAGTTTTCTTTTCCATTTTTCCATAACGGGACAAGAGCCTTTCAGCAATTCGCGAAAAGCTTAAAATTTCAACATTATTTATTTTTCCGTTTCCTAAAAGTTGCAACATACCTTTTTCAGTTTCAAATGAAAACTGTTCAGGCACGATTATTATGGCTTTGTCGGCCTCTTTTGTTGCAATTTTAGTTGCCATTGAACGGATTAAGCGAGTTTTCCCGCTACCTGTTCGTCCTGTTATGATGTTGAGCATTTAAATACTCCTTTTTATTTTAACTTAAATATCTTTGCGCCATGCGAGTTCACATTACAAGTAAATGAATCTGTAACATTTGAAATATCTTCTTTTTTCCACAAATCACGAAGAATGTATTTGTCATTATATCCGTACTTATTCAAATCAACTGTAATATCTGCGTCTTGCTGTGAAACATTAAAAACAGCAATTAAAGGTTTGTTATCAGATGAAGTTGCAGTCCATATTACTGTGTTTTTGTCACGGTAAACCTGTTTACCGTTATGAGAATTCTGGTTCACATCAATAATTTCCTCGTTTGTCATAAGTGATAATGTCCACTCGTCATTGTTTCGCATTTCGCCACCAAACATAAGTGGTGAACGGAAAATTGACCAAAGAGTCATAAGTGTAATTTGTTCATCCTTTGTGAACTGAGTGTATCTGTCCTTAGGGCCATGACAAGTGCCGTTTCTTGAAAGGTTCCCAAGAGGTAACATGTCGCAATCAGGCCAACAACCTTCGCTAACATAAGGTGACCATTTTTCGCACTTATCGAACATTTCATAAAGCTTGTCCCATTGGTCCCAAAAGTCCCCTGTAAGACGCCACATATTAGCATATTCGCACAAATGGTCAGCAACTGACAACTCAGCAGGGCCAGGTGAAAGACTGAGTACAATGTCTCTGCCTGTTTTGTCAATGGCCTTTCTTATCATTTCAACTTCTTCGCGTGCTGAATAAGGATTGTCCCATTTTCTGAATTCTGTAACACAGATATCATCTACTTTAACAAAGTCAATGCCCCATTTTGCGTACATATCGAAAATCGAATCATAATAAGCCTGTGCACCCTCACAAGTGTACATTCCGTACATATCTGTGTTCCAAGGACAAACGGAAAAATGATGAGCAACCTGACGAGCTGTTTTTTCAGTACCTAAAATCGGAGTATTCTGGTGAACTGCCTGACGAGGAATGCCACGCATAATATGTATGCCGAATTTAAGTCCCATATCGTGAATCTTATCGGCAATTGCTTTGAAACCAACACCATTTGCAGATGATGGGAAACGATTGACAGCAGGAATAAGACGAGAATACTCGTCCATACAAAGCTCAGTAAAGTTATTATAGTCGTTGTCTTTTGCTTTTGGCTCGTACCATTGAATGTCACAAACAACATACTGCCAACCATAAGCCCTAAGATATTTTGCCATATATTCAGCGTTGCCTAAAAGCTGTTCTTCATTGACAGCAGCACCGTAACAATCCCAACTGTTCCAACCCATAGGTGGTGTTTTTGCAAGTCTGTTTTTATCCATAATAAATCCCCTTTTGTGAAAAACAATTTTCTTATACATTTTATCATTATATGTGGATTTTGTAAATAATTGAATGGGTAAAATAACGGACTTAATTTGTGTAAAATTATTGAAAATAACAGTAAAAAGTTCTTGACAAAGATAATCGGTTATGATAGAATATTCAAGCATTCGAAATGCGGGTGTAGTTCAATGGTAGAATCCCAGCCTTCCAAGCTGGTCGTGTGGGTTCGATTCCCATCACCCGCTCCAGCGCTGATAGCTCAGTTGGATAGAGCATCTGCCTTCTAAGCAGAGGGTCGGGGGTTCGAATCCCTTTCAGCGTGCCACAGCGTATAAAAGTTAATATTATTAGCCTTTGTGCGCTGATATATATGGTGGGTATAGCTTAGTTGGTTAAAGCGCCAGTTTGTGGCACTGGAGACCATCGGTTCGAATCCGATTATCCACCCCACTAACTTAGAACACCGTCAATATATTGACGGTGTTTTGAGTATAAACCACAATTAAATATTGGGGTGTCGTCAAGCGGTAAGACACAGCACTTTGACTGCTGCATTCGTAGGTTCGAATCCTGCCACCCCAGCCAAGAAAAAACCACTTCATAAGAAGTGGTTTTTTCAATGATGTTTGCATTACTGCAAATGATGTCACAAGGTTAATGATGTTTACTTCGTAAATGATGTCGCTCACTAATATTTTAAGGCAAACATCACATCATTGCGAATAAAATAAGCAACATCATTATGCAAAGCATAATATCATGTCACCATCAGGTGATACATCATTTAATTTAACAATGTATTATAGAATAAAATGTTTTACGATAAATAATGAATAATTGATTTGATTTTAAGGTTGTGCTATAATAACCGCAAAAATGAATTTTGGAGAAGTGGATATATTGAACGAAAAAGCATTACTTGAATTTGTAAAACCTTATTATGCCGATAAAGATATAATGCATAATTTGTGGCATATTGAGTTAGTAAGAAAAATGATTGGTAAAATCTTGTCTATCAGCGCTTACGACGTCGATGAAGAATGTTTGATATTGGCAACATATTTTCACGGTTTTATATACAACGATGAAAAAAGAATAAGGAAATGGATGAAAGAACAGGGCTATGATAAGAGTATGATTGCTAAAACAATCAAAATATCATGGGAGTCCCAAAGAAGTGAAGTTCCCAAAACTATTGAGGGTAAAATTTTACACGATGCTCATATTTTAGAAGGCGGTAAGACTTATTTAATAGTTAAAACATTAATCACGGGTTCGGTTAGAGGACAATCTTTAACTGAGACATTAAATTTTATGGAAAGAAATGTTTTGGATAAAAATAATTGTTATTTACCCGAAACAATTCCTTTGTGCAAAGAAATGAACAAATACACAAATGATTTCTTTAAGGAAATAACAGAAGGAATTCAATGAGATTGTTGCCATTTTGACCTGTAAACACAAAAATCGACAAGGCTTATTAGAGTTTTGTCGATTTTACTTATTATTTACTCTAGACTTTACCACGGACAGACAAGGGTGCGGATGTCCGGTGGACACCTCTGCGAAGCAGAAGCACCGACCGAACCGGCAGGTGAGATTTGTCTGTCTCTACGCGCATTTTTCACCCCAACATTACATCAAGTAACATCATTACTGCGAAGCCGGAGATTATACCCATTGTTGCAAGGTATGGTTGTGTTTTTTTGTTTTTCTGACATTCGGGTATCAGTTCATGTACTGCGACCAAGACCATTGCACCTGCTGCGAATGACAGCGCATACGGTAGTATTGTTTCTATATAAATCACTAATATTGCACCTATTACACCTGCAATCGGCTCTACCATTCCCGATGCCTGACCTATGAGAAAGCTTTTCTTTCTTGAATATCCTTCGCGTCGCAAGGGCACTGAAACAGCTGCACCTTCGGGAAAATTCTGAAGACCTATTCCCACAGCAACAGAAATTGCACCCATTAATTTTTCAGGTGTATATCCCCTATCCTGTAAAGCACCGAATGCCACACCAACTGCAAGTCCTTCAGGTATGTTATGAAGTGTAATTGAAAGAATCAGCATAATAATTCTGTTTATTCGGTCGTTGTCATTTCCTTTTGTTTTATTTAATCTCTTTCGTGTAAATGAAATTATTTTGTCCGATAACCATATAAAAATTGCACCAAGTAAAAAACCTGTTGTTGCTACAAAATACGGTGGAATATGTGATGAAGCTTCTGCTCGTTCTATTGCAGGTTGAAGTAATGACCAAAAGCTTGCGGCAATCATTACTCCCGATGCAAAGCCTAACATAAAGTTGAGTAATTTTTGATTTGGTGATGAAAAAAATATAACACTTGATGCACCAAGAGCAGTCACAAGCCATGTAAAAAGCGTTGCAATAAGCGCCATAATAACAAATGTATTCATACAGCACCTCCTGTATTCATTATATTCTGTGAATACTTTGAGGTGAAAAAAAGATAGTGTTTTTCTACTGTCCTTTAGGATTGAGATTCTTCGCTATGCTCAGAATGACACAAAATTAATTGCCATTTTAACCAACAACGGCGGGGTTTTGACCCCGCCCTACCATTTTATTCAAAATTTACTTGGATGTTGTTATCTGTTGATGTTACAAGGATTTTGTTCATAATAGTGCCGATATTATCTATCATAAGTGTTGACACTTTATCCTCAATATTTCTTCGGATAACATTACGAAGGTCTCGTGCTCCTCGGACATTACCGTCCATCTTTGACACGATTGCAGACGGTGTATTGTCATCATAAACGAATTCAATTCCCTTATCCTTAAGGACTGTTTTCATTTCATCCATCATAAGCATTGCAATCTTCTTATAGTCCTCATCATCAAGTGGGTTGAACACAACGATTTCGTCAACTCGACCGATAAATTCAGGACGCAAGAACTCATTGAGTGCTTTAAGGACTTTTTCTTTTGAAATATCCTTTGTAGTCTTACCGAAGCCTAATGAATTTTCTGCTTTCTGACTGCCTGCGTTTGAGGTCATAATAATTACCGTATTTGCAAAGCTTACAGTTCTTCCGTGAGCATCATTTGTCTTGCCCTCGTCAAGAATCTGAAGAAGAATGTTCATAACATCAGGATGTGCCTTTTCAATTTCGTCAAAAAGAATGATTGAATATGGCTTTCTGCGGACCTTTTCAGTAAGCTGGCCTGCTTCGTCATAGCCAACATACCCTGGAGGTGAACCGATAAGACGAGAAACTGAATGTTTCTCCATAAACTCGCTCATATCAAGACGGATAAGTGTTTCGGGAGTATCGAAAAGCTCCATTGAAAGCTGTTTTACAAGCTCTGTTTTACCAACACCTGTTGGTCCTACGAAAATAAATGATGCAGGTCTTTTCTGAAGTGTCAACTGAATTCTGCTACGCTTGATTGCATTTGCTACAAGTGTAACTGCCTCGTCCTGACCGATTACCTTTTCCATAAGTCTGTCTTCAAGACCTTTTAATCTGTTGATGTCCCCTTCAACAACCTTTGTTGCAGGAATTCCTGTCCAAAGATTTATAACCTTAGCCAAATCTTCTTCCGTTACATTGTTATCCTTTGCCTTTTCCTGAAGTTCAGGTGCTTTGCCTTCACAGACTGCAAGTTCGCCTTTAGTTCTATATAAATCTTCATAAACAGGGTTAAGGTCTTCGTCTTTTTCGGGATTTGCAATCTTTTCTTCAAGTGCTTCAAGTTCTTTTTTGAGAGTTGCTATCTTCTTTTCGTTAATCTCATTTTCGCTGATTGCCTTATTGCGAAGATTTGCACAAGTACAAGCTTCGTCAAGAAGGTCGATTGCTTTGTCAGGTAAAAATCTGTCAGTAATATATCTTTCAGAAAGAGTTACTGCCTTATATACAAGGTTATCGCTAATCTGTACACGGTGGAAAAGTTCGTAATATCCCTTGATGCCAACAAGCATTTTAAATGTATCATCAATTGACGGTTCTTCCACTTTTACAGGCTGAAAACGACGCTCAAGGGCAGCATCTTTTTCAATATGTTTACGGTATTCGTTGAATGTTGTTGCACCAATTACCTGAATAGCACCACGAGAAAGTGCAGGTTTTAAGATGTTTGCGGCATTCATTGAGCCCTCTGCATCACCTGTACCCACAAGATTATGAACCTCGTCAATAAAGAGAATGATGTTACCCTCGCTCTTTACTTCTTCAACAAGTCCTTTGATTCGGCTTTCGAACTGACCACGGAACTGTGTACCCGCAACAAGTGCTGTAAGGTCAAGAAGATGTATTTCTTTATCCATAAGTTTTGCAGGAACATTACCGTCGGCAATTCTTTGTGCAAGGCCCTCGGCAATAGCTGTTTTACCAACACCGGGTTCACCGATAAGACAAGGGTTATTCTTTGTTCGTCTGCATAAAATCTGAATTGCTCTTGCGATTTCAGTATCTCTGCCGATAATTCGGTCAAGCTTACCCTCTCTTGCGCGAGCTGTCAAATCTGTACAGTAAAGAGAAAGCATCTTTCTCTTGTCATTCTTTGTGCCCTGCTTTTTCTTGCCCTTATTATTAGTTTTTTTGTCACCGTTAAGGTCCTTGATATTCTCTTCAGGAACATCCATAGGCATCATACCCATATTCTGCATAAACGGAAATGTTGATGCACCGCCAAGCTGGAAGTCATCACCCATACTTTCCATCATTTGTTCCATCTGTTCACTCATATCATCAAGGTCATCCTCTGTCATACCCATATTTTCCATAATTTGTTTAATTGGGCCAACATTCATCTCCATAGCACACTTGATGCACAAACCCTCATTAGTTGTCTTATCGCCTTCCATCTTTGTGATAAAGATTACGGCAGGTCTTTGTTTGCATTTACTGCAAATCATATTTTTGTTCATTATGTGTCCTCTTTTTGCTTAGTTTTTCTTTGAATTTTCTTTCATCTGTCTGATTGCACTTGGTAAATAGCTGAAGAATGCAATAAATGTTAACACAACAGCCACTATAACAAGAATAAACATAAATGTTTCAGGAATTGTATATTGTGGATAGTACATACTGATAGCACCGATTTCAGGGCCAAATCCGATTATTACTACCATTACTGCATAGAATACGAATGTTGCAAGTTTTCCCCAGATTTCTGCTGCAACAGGTCTTGTTCCCAATGCGATAAGTACAACGCTTCCTAAAATCATAATGATATCTTTTGCGATAAAGAGCAAGAATACCCACGCAAAAGCCTGCATTGATTCGCTCTGTGCTTCCTTGAATTTAAGGAAAAGAACAATAGCAAGTGCAAAAATTGTAAGCTTGTCAGCAACAGGATCAAGAAGTTTACCAAGATTTGAAACCTGATTGAACTTTCTTGCAATTTTACCGTCAACAGCATCTGATAAACCTGAAATGAAAATTACAAATACAGTCCACCAGATATAACCTTTATAATAAAGCACTGCAATTACAGGAATTAACAGAATTCTTATTACTGAAATAAGATTTGGTATTGTAAGGCAACCGTCAAATATTTCCTTTAAATTTTCTTTTAATGTTTTCTTTGTTTCACTCATAGCAATTACTCCTTAATCAGAAGATTTCTTTTAAAGATTTTATGAACGGATTAATATTGTCAAGTAATCCGATTACATACGAATTATTAACTGCATTTGAAATTTCACTGTCTCCATTTGCGAAAATGAGTTCAAGGAAAGTGCAGACAAATACAATAACAAGAACACCTTTGCAAGCACCAAGCACACCGCCGAGTACTTTGTTCACAGTTCCGATTAGTGGCAATTTGAAAAGCTTTGAAAGTAATTTTGCCACCCATTTCAACGCGAAAATCAGCACTGCTGACAATATTAAAAAGAATATTACTGTCAATGCACCGACTGCAATAGGCTTTGCAACTTTACCGACAAGCTCCGTTGCAAGATTTTCAGAGGAGAATGAGTAAGAACCCATATTTTGTACTAACTCCTCAACATCAACTCCGACTGATGATGCAAAGGATGCCATAAATTCAGGAATTGAGTCTAAAACGACCTCAGCCTGTGCTGTTGTTGAAGAAATATTAAGTGTTTCGTCAATCTGTGTTTCAACTGTTTCAATAAGACTTTCTTCAACAAAACCGTCATAGGCTGCCTGTGCAACAACAGGACTGAACTGATAAGACACGGCAAGGGCAACGATTACGGCAACAAGCTCAAGTAAAGTGAGCATAAAGCCTTTTTTTGCTGCTGTAAAAATAAACGCTGCAAAAATAGTTACTAAAATAACATCTAAAATAATACTCATTTTTTCACCTCTGAAAATTATTTTTTATTATCGCTGACAGATGAATATTTGTCAATTTTATCTACTGAATAAACATATGTATTTCGTCCTGAAATCATAATCTTTTCAGCATCGGTATTAACATCGGCTGAACCACAAAGCTTACCGTTTCTGTTGTTATAAATCTGTACCTGTTCATCAGTTAAAACACCTGTATATTTTCCGTCGGTTGAAACAGATTTTACAAGACCGTTAATTTCCTGAGTGAAAAGCTCTGAACCTGATTTATTGTACACCTTAATGATTTTTTGTGTTGTACTTGCGTATTTTGAAAGTACAAGAACTGCTGTATTATTATCGGAAATATAGAGTTTATATGGTGTATTTACCGATACATCAATTTTTTCCTTAACCTTATCCCCTTTTATAACCTCACAGATATTATTGCCAAAAACAAACAATGTTTCGTTTGACAAGAACTGGACTGATGAAACTGCACTGTCCGCATATTCAAAGGTGGCTTTTGGTTCGTCGTCATTTTTGTTGAAAATATGAACCTTTGAATAAACAGCACCGTTATTGACACCAAGAACTGTTACTGCAAAGTATTTTCCGTTATCGGAAACATCACAGGAAATAATGTTTTCCTTTGCACATTTCCAGACAAAAATTTCTTCTGCCTTTGTGTTATATACGGTCAACATACTCTGTGCATCCTTTGTTCTTGAACCGATTGCAACAGTACCGTCTTTACCCATAGCACCTGTAAGAATCATATATTGGAGTTCTTTTTCATAAAGCACTTTAGTTTTTGACTGGACTCTGAACTTTTTAGCACCTTCATCAAAAATCAACGCTCTGCCACTATTACTGCTAAGCACAGGATGGTCATAATCGTGATTAAGGTTTGAAAGTTCCTTTGCAGTTGAATCAAGAACCTTTACTGTATCATCATAAACTAAAAGCAAGTCAGAATTTGTTACACCTGCATCAGTTATTTCAACACCGTTCATTCTGTAAGGATAACCGTCACCTGAACCGAAGCCTGCAATTGAAGTCCTGATTTGGTCGCTGATTGTTGAAAATGTTACACCACCGAACTGTCCTGCTGCAAGAACAATCAAGAGGAGAACAACAAGTATTATTGCAAGAAGCTTTAAGGTTTTTGCACTTTTTGCACTAACGGTCAGATTCAATTTTTTCTTTTTGACAGGCTTTTTTGATTTTACCGGTCTTTTGTTTCTTTCTTCCACAATTTTCACCACACATTATTTGTTATTGTAATAAACTTTGTTAAGATATAGTCCACAACCTGGGGCAGTAACTCCTGCGTTATTTCGGTCAAGACTGTTTATTATTTCTTTAATACTGTCCTTTTGAATTTTTCCTCGCTGAATATCAAGAAGTGTTCCGACTATAATTCGCACCATATTATAAAGAAAACCATTTCCGCTGACACGAATTTCGACTATATCACCGTTTCTTGAAACACTGCAATCGTATATTTCTCTTGTTTTATCTGTTATTTCAGTTCCTGCACTGCAAAATGCAGAAAAATCGTGAACACCTATAAAATCCTTTGCCTGTTTATCAAGCATTTCTGCATCTATGGTGTAAGGATAAAACAAGGCTTTGTTTTCATAAAAAGGATTTCGATATTTACCGTTATAAATTAAGTAAACATACTCTTTTCCCTTACAGTCATATCTTGCGTGGAAATCGTAATCCACCTCTTTGCAATCATACACCGAGACAGTTGCCGGAAGATAAAAGTTCAATGCATCAGGTAATTTTTCGGTTGAAACCTGACATTCTGTACAAACATTACAACAGAACATATTTGCGTGAACACCTGTATCGGTACGACTGCAACCTATTATATTTTCATCATTTCCGCTTATTTTTCTAAAAGCATTACATAATTCTTGCTGTACGGTAACTGCGTTTGGTTGAAGCTGCCAACCGTGAAAATCAGTACCGTCATATCGCAAGGTTAAAAGTAAATTCCGCATTATATTCACCACAGAAAATATTGAGAACAATTATTACTGCTATAAGCAACACCATAACTAAATATGAAGCATAGTCACTTTTTTTGAATTTGAGTGCATTCATAGTTGTTTTTCCTTTACCACCGTTATAACAACGACAAGTCATAGCATTAGCCAACTCATATGCACGTCTTATTGAATTGAAAAGCAAAGGAATAAACAAAGGAATAAGTGCCTTTGCTCTTTTAATGAGATTCCCCTGTTCAAAGGATGCACCACGACTTTTTTGTGCACTCATTATTTTATCAACCTCTTCAATAAGAGTTGGTATAAACCTTAAGGCAATTGTCATTATCATTGTGACCATATGAAAATCAATACCGATTTTCTTGAGCGGTACAAAAAGTCGGTCAAGACCGTTTGTAAGTGATGTCGGAGACGTTGTATATGTGAGCATGGTGCTCATAGCAATAAGTAGTGAAATGCGAATTGCCATAAATAAGGCTGTTAAAACGCCACCACTTGTAATTTTTATTTTCCAGAAATCAATAAGAGTAATTCCTGTTTTTACATAAGCAATCTGTAAAACTGATGTGATTATTACTACAAGTAATATCGGTCTTAAACCTTTAATTACCGTTTTGACAGGTATTTTTGATAAGGCAATAACCACCGTTGCTGTTATAAAATTAAATAAAAGAGAAACAAAATTGTTTGAAACGAACACCATCACAATAAAAAGAATTGTGAAAAGGAGTTTCGTTCTTGGGTCGAGTTTATGAATTACTGAATTAAATGGGAAATACTGACCGATTGTAATATCCTTAATCATTAGTCACACTCCCCTCAAAAAGCCTTTTGAGTTCAAGGTAACCCTGCTCAACTGTATATATTTTTTCACTCACATTATAGCCTTTTTCACGAAGCTTGATAAAAACTTCCGTAATCTGTGGCACAGAAAGACCAATTTCACGAAGTCTTGATGCTCGTTCGAAAACCTCGTCAACCGTTCCTGTCATTTCTACCTTTGAATCGTTCATAACAATGACTTTTGTGGCAAAACGAGCCACATCATCCATACTGTGAGATACAATAATTACTGTTTTGCCTGTCTTATCACGATAGTTTTTTACAAGGGATAAAATTTGCTCCCTACCTCTTGGGTCAAGACCGCTTGTCGGCTCATCAAGAATAAGAATTTCAGGCTCCATTGAAAGAACACCTGCGATTGCAACTCGTCTTTTCTGACCACCTGAAAGGTCAAAAGGAGATTTCCCCAGCATTTCGTCGGGAATACCAACATACTTTGCTGCTTTTCTTACTCTTTCATCAATCTCATCCTTTGAAAGTCCCATATTTGTAGGACCAAAGGCAATATCCTTATAAACAGTTTCTTCAAAAAGCTGATATTCAGGATACTGAAAACAAAGTCCAACACGAAAACGAGCATCAAAAAGAGTTGATTTTGACTTATGTATATTGCTTTCATCAAGGAAAATTTTTCCGTCAGTCGGCTTTAAAAGTCCGTTAAGATGCTGAACGAGAGTGCTTTTTCCTGAGCCGGTATGACCGATTATGGCAACAAATTCACCCTTATTAAGTTCAATATTTACATTGTCAAGTGCGGTGATTTTAAAAGGCGTGCCTTCACCGTACACATATGTTAAATTTTCTGTTCTAAGGTGAGACATTTTTTACTGACCTTTCAATAATTCATCTATATTTTCTACGAGTTCATCTATACTCAACAAATCATTTTTGAGTTTAATTCCATCTGATTTAAGCATTTTTGCCAACTGACAAGTCTGTGGTACATCAAGACCGATGCTACGAATTTTATCGGTATCTGCAAAAACTTCCTTTGGTGTTCCGTCCATTAAAAGACGACTGTCGTCCATAACCACAATTCTGTCAGCTTCACAGGCTTCTTCCATATAATGAGTGATGAAAACCACTGTGATTCCGAGTTCACGGTTAAGGCGTTTAATTGCCCTCATAACATCACGCCTGCCCTCAGGGTCAAGCATGGCAGTAGGCTCGTCAAGAATGATACAACGAGGCTCCATAGCGATAATACCTGCTATTGCAACACGCTGTTTCTGACCACCTGAAAGCTTATGTGGTTCGTGATTTTTATATTTATACATACCGACGATTTTTAATGATTCATCAACTCGTCTGCGAATTTCAGATGGTTCAATACCCAAATTTTCAGGACCGAATGCAACATCTTCTTCAACGATAGTTGCTACAATCTGATTATCGGGATTCTGAAAAACCACGCCGACTGTCTGTTTTATTTTTATATCGTCATCTTCATTTTTCGTATCCATTCCATTGACAAGAATTGTGCCACTTTCAGGAAGCAAAAGACCGTTCGAGAGCTTTGCCAATGTGCTTTTACCTGAACCGTTGTGACCGAGAATAGCCATAAAATCGCCTTCATTGATATTCAATGAAAAATCCTTTACAGCGGGTGCTAAAACAACACCTTCATCATCACTCTCATAACGAAATGTTACATTTTTAAATTCTATAATGCTCATTCTTTACTCCAAATTGCACTTGCACCGCAAGGCAGGATAAGTCCATTTTCAGTGGTACGAAGTCCGATTTCACTACCGGTTACCTTACCACCGAAACGCTTTTTCACAACAGCACCAAGTATGTACTCCATAACTGACGGTGAAAGACCTGTTGTATATGAATTTATAAGTACCATAAGCGGGTCGTCGGATAAAACCTGACTGCAAAGCTCAACAAAACCGTAAACTTCGTTTTCAAGCTTCCAGACCTCGCCACCGGGACCTCTGCCATAAGATGGTGGGTCCATTATGATAATATCGTATTTATTTCCGCGACGAATTTCACGCTGTACAAACTTAATACAGTCATCAACAATCCATCTTACCTGTTTATCCGAAACACCTGATGAGGCAGCATTTTCCTTTGCCCAGAGTGTCATACCCTTTGACGCGTCAACATGGCAGACCGATGCACCTGCTTTAAGTGCTGAAACGGTAGCACCACCTGTATATGCAAAAAGGTTAAGAACCTTCACTTCACGGTTTGCTTTCTTTATAATATCGGCTGTTAAGTCCCAATTGACAGCCTGTTCAGGAAAAAGTCCCGTATGCTTAAAGCCCATTGTTTTAATATTAAAGGTCAAATCACGATAACCGATTGTCCAGAAATCAGGAATTATATTTCTTATTTCCCATTGACCACCACCTGTTTGTGAACGGTGATATATGGCATCAGCCTTTTTCCAAAGGGGATTTTTCTTTTCTGTTTTCCAAATAACCTGTGGGTCAGGTCGGATTAGCGTTATATTGCCCCAACGCTCAAGTCGTTCACCACAAGAGCAATCAATAAGTTCATAATTCTTCCAGCTATCTGCAACTCGCATTTTATACTAACCTTTCCTTTACAACCTGAGCGACACTTTCGCCCAATTCGTTAATTTTATCTAAATCTTTTCCCTCAAGCATTATTCGTACAAGAGGCTCTGTTCCTGAAAGACGAACAAGAATTCTACCGTCGTTTCCTAATTCATCTTCAACTTGTTTTATAGCATTCTGTACTTCTTTTTCCTTTGGAAACTGTGCTTTACCAAAATTTGATACTCGCACATTTATAAGCACCTGTGGGTAAACTTCCATTTCGTTTGCTAAATCTTTTAGGTTTTTTCCTGTATCCTTTACAACAGACAAAAGTTGAATTGCTGAAAGCTGACCATCACCTGTTGTGGCATACTGTAAGAAAATAATGTGTCCTGACTGTTCACCACCGATTGAATAGCCATTAGCAACCATATTTTCAAGCACATAACGGTCACCGACTTTTGTCTTTTCACATTTGATACCGTTTTCATCACAGAACTTGAAAAATCCCATGTTACTCATTACAGTAACAACAGCAGTATCTTTTTTAAGCATTCCAAGTCGTTTCATATGCTTTGCACAGATTGCAATACATTTGTCACCGTCAACGACTTCACCTGTATGGTCAACAGCTAACATTCTGTCAGCATCACCGTCAAAGGCAAAGCCCATATCACAATTATTATCTAAAACACATTTCTGTAAAGTATTAAGATGAGTCGAGCCACAGTTTTTATTTATATTAACACCGTCAGGCTCATTATTGATTACAACAACATCAACACCAAGACGAGTAAACACTTCTTTTGCCGAAACATATGACGAGCCGTTTGCACAATCAAGTGCGATTTTATAACCCTTAAAATCAGTTTTTGTTGTAGAAATAAGATGTTCAATATAATCAGAAACTGCGTTTTTCTTTTTCTCTACCCGACCGACTTCGCCACCGATTGGTGTCGGAAATTCCGTTATATTATCAAGAATAATTTCTTCAATCTCATTTTCAAGTTCATCAGGCAATTTATAGCCGGTTGACTGAAAAATCTTGATTCCGTTATATTCACAAGGGTTATGTGATGCAGAAATCATTACACCGGCATCACAATTATATTTCCGGACTAAAAACGCCACTGCAGGAGTCGGCAAAACACCTGAAAGCAACACATCAGCACCAACTGAACAAAGACCTGCCGTAATTGCACTTTCAAGCATCTGTGATGATGCTCTTGTATCCATACCAATAAGAACTTTTGGTCTTTTTCCTTTAAGATTTTTACTGAGCACCATAGCTGTTGCTCTTCCGATTTGCATACTGATTTCACAAGTAAGTTCAGTATTCGCAACGCCTCTTACACCGTCTGTTCCGAAAATTCTACCCATATAATAAATCTCCTTAAAAAAGTGTAGTCTGAGAATTATTATTTTTAATTTCCGTTGATTTATACCCTAAATGCTTATATGCTAACGGTGTTACAACTCTACCACGAGGGGTTTTTGCAAGAAAACCGATTTGCATTAAGTACGGTTCATAGACATCTTCGATTGTTACTGCTTCTTCACCGATTGTAGCCGCTATCGTTTCAAGACCGACAGGACCACCGTTGAAGTTGCGAATCATTGTTGTAAGCATTAGTCGGTCGATATTATCAAGACCGATTTCGTCAATTTCCATTCTGCCGAGTGCAATTTTTGCATTATCTTCACTGATTACACCGTTACTCATAACCTGCGCAAAGTCACGAGCTCGTTTTAAAAGTCTGTTTGCAATACGAGGTGTACCACGAGAACGAGATGCGATTTCCAAAGCACCACCGTCTTCGGCATAAATATCAAGAATTCCTGCACTTCTTTTTACAATCTGTGACAATTCTTCAGGTGTATAAAGCTCAAGTCTTAAAATAACACCGAAACGGTCACGAAGCGGTGCAGTAAGCTGACCTGCGCGAGTCGTTGCACCGACCAATGTAAATCTTGGTAAATCAAGACGAATTGAACGGGCTGAAGGGCCTTTACCGATGATAATATCAAGTGCATTATCCTCCATAGCAGGATACAAAACCTCTTCAACTGCACGGGAAAGACGATGAATTTCGTCAATGAAAAGCACATCACCGTCATTTAAGTTTGTAAGTAATGCAGCAAGGTCACCGGGCTTTTCAATTGCAGGGCCTGATGTTACACGAATCTGAACACCCATTTCGTTTGCGATAATTCCTGCAAGAGTTGTTTTGCCGAGTCCCGGAGGTCCGTAAAGCAAAACGTGGTCAAGAGTGTCACCTCTGTTTTTTGCTGCTTCAATATATATTTTCAGGTTTTCTTTTGCTTTTTCCTGACCGATATATTCAGCTAAAGTCTTTGGTCTTAATGAAATTTCAATATCGTGGTCAGTTTCCGTAAAACCCGGAGTCATTATTCTGTTTTCGTTTTCGAAATCCATTTTAATTCCTCCTTAATTAAATGAAAGCATTTTAAGTGCTTGTTTAATTATATCTTCAACTGAAAGTGAATTATCAATTCTACTTACTGCAACACTTGCGTCGCTCTGTGAATATCCTAACATTTCAAGAGCGGCAACAGCCTCTGCAGTATTTGAATTTGAAAGAGTTGAGCTGACAGCAGTAAGGTCAATTGAAGAATCAACACTTCCAATTGATTTGCCCACTTTGTCTTTAAGTTCCATACAAATTCTCTGTGCAAGTTTAGGGCCGACACCGTTTGCCTTTGTAAGTGCCTTATGGTCACCTGCCGCGATGCTTAATGCAACTTTATCGGGAGTAAGTTCTGAAAGAATTGCAAGTCCCATTTTAGGGCCGACACCATTAACTGTAATGAGCATTTTAAAGCAATCCATTTCAGTTTTATCGTAAAAGCCGAAAAGTTCCATAGCATCTTCCCTAACATTGAGATATGTATAAAGAGTGACTTTCATTCCCATTGATGCACATTTTTGTGAAGTTGTAAAAGTAGTCATACAACGAAAAGCAACACCATTTACATCAACGCAAACAGTATTAGCATCAAAGTCAACCACATTTCCTGTTACTGAATAAATCATAATAAAAATCCTTTATTTCAAATTCCTTAATCGTCCCATAAGTGAGCCACTTGCGTGAGCGTGACATATAGCCATCGCAAGAGCATCGGCAGTATCGTCAGGCTTTGGAATTTTTTCAAGCTTTAAAATAACTCTTGTCATTTCCTGAACCTGTTTCTTTTCTGCACGACCATAACCAACGACACTTTGTTTTACCTGTAAAGGTGTGTACTCGAATATTGGCAGGTTGTTTTTCTGTGCCGCAAGGTTAATAACACCTCTTGCCTGAGCAACATCAATTACTGTTTTTGCGTTGGTGTTATAGAACAGTTTTTCGATTGCCATAGCATCAGGTTTATATTTAAATATTATGTCTTGAATTCCGTCATATACCGTTTCAAGTCGCTCATTAAAAGGAGTTTTTGCCTCAGTTGTAACTGCACCGTAAGCCACTACCTGAAAACGATTAGCCGTATAGTCAATTACGCCCCAACCCACGATTGCATAGCCAGGGTCGATACCTAAAATTATCATGACATACTACCTCACTATATATTCGTATAATTATATCACATTACATTATAAATGGCAAGAAAAAAGGGACTTAAAAAAGTCCCTTTTACATAATATTTTCAGTTTGTTAATAATTATTTTCATTCCTTTGTTATGCCTTCGACAGTTCCTTCGATTTTCAATTGTGCATCAAGATTTTCATTTATTCTATTTGTAGGGAATAAATTTTCCTTTGTTACTGTCCCCTTAACCGTTACCTTATCACCAACAGACAAATGACTGAAATCATAATCATGCTGGTCGTAGTATTTATATATAATACTATATGTGCAACCTTCATCAATTGTAATTTCATACTTCATTAATGTGCTTTTTGTTGGCATATTACCGTTCATTGTTGAGCCTATTATAGCATCAGAAATTTTTGTAATTTCTCCTGTGATTTCTGCAGTTGCAGGTGCAAATTCTTCTGAAAACTCTATTGCCTTTCCGTTTAAGTAATATTCATGATACAGTTCTTTATATTCAGTCCAAGAATAGACTGTCCCATTAACGGTAAGAATAGCTTCTGATGTGTTCACATTCATGACCTTAATAGCATATAAACAACCTAAAACAAGAAAAATCACGAGTGGAATTATAATCTTAATTAAGGATTGTTTCTTATTTTTCCCTCCACAAGAAGGACATACTTTTGCACTCTTTGCCATTTGTGCTCCACAAGTTTTACAAGTGGTTAAATTTTTATTCTGTGTTGTTTGGTTATCGTTCATTTTTCATCCTCCATTAAACTTTAATAGTTTCAACAATCACGAATATACATCGTTTGTTGTATTTATAATACATCATTCGTTGTATTTTGTCAACAACAAATGTTGTAGTGTGTAATAATAATCTTGAGGTGATACAATGCAATACTATCCAAGATTAAGAGACTTAAGAGAAGATATGGATTTGACACAAGACCAACTTGTTGAAATACTTAAAATGCATAAAACCACATACACAAATTATGAACAAGGTAAACGCGAGCCACCTTTTGAACTGATAATTAAGTTGGCAAAGTTTTACAATGTTTCAACTGATTATATTGCAGGATTGACAGACAATCCAAATAAATGAAAAGCAGAACTGATTTTTAGTTTCAGTTCTGCTTGTTTTTTTGAGATTCTTCGCTTACGCTCAGAATGACATATCAAATTGGCGGTTATAAGGTTAATAAATATAGAACATAACACCATGTAGGGGCGATTTATGAATCGCCCGAATTGGGTTTACTGCACAATTTGGAACGGTCGCTTCGTGAAGCGACCCTACATGGTTTTCATTCCTATTTTAATTGCATTTTCTCCCCGACAAATTATAATTTGAACGGTAAACCGACAACGGGTCGTCGAGACGCCGACCCTACGCTTCATATAATCAGGATTCGATTTCACCTATCTCTCCCTCAGTCTTTTTCTGCGAAAAAGACAGCTCCCTCGTCAGTTAGTGATAATTAAGGAATTAAAATAATAAATAAAAAGCAAGTATAAACCGACAAATTCAAGTGGTATGAAAAAATGGCTGCACAAGATTAATTTTCTGTGTAGCCTTTTTGCTCACATTTTAAAAAATAACTTGACTTTTTCTCCTTTCAGAGTGATATATCACACAAACTGAAAGGAGTTTTTTTATGACAACTTTAGAAAATTTGTATTACGGAAATATATTCCCAGCAGACAAAGACATAAAACTTGGGAGTGAATACTCAAAACTCATCAATTTATCGGTGCGAAATGAAGAAAAATTAGTGCCGACACTCTCAAAAGAACAGAAAATCATTTTTGAAAAGTACAAGGATTGCATTACCGAAATGACTAGCATTGCAGAAAAGGAAGCCTTCATACAGGGTATGAAACTCGGCATTAAAATTACCGCTGAATCCTTCCTCACCAACTCCCAAAATTTCAAAGAGACATAGAATAAAAGACATACACAAAAATGCCTATGAAGTTAGAAGTTCCAATCTAACCTCATAGGCATTTTATCTGGTTTTTTCTTAATGATTAATTACCTAACTGTTCCATCCTTAATATGATAATCAATACCATTTTCATTGCAAAAGGTTATTACTTGTTCTGCACATTGATTATAAAACTGTCGATTGTCACGATATGCAGAAACATCTTTGCTATAATTTGTGCGACCAAAAATTATTTTATCAACAAAACTTATCTCTTTTAAGATATCCATAAGGTCCTGTTCAATAAGATTTGGAGTTGGATATGGTTCCATACTAACCCACGTTTTGCATCCTTTTTTGCTCAAGTCTTTAAGTGATTTTATGCGTTTTTTTATAGGAGCAGCACCTGGCTCCATTAGTTCACGATATTTTTCATCCAAAGAAATTAAGGTGATACCATATTCATTATCTTTTGAAAATTCTGATAATTCTTTTGGTAATATTCCTTTGGTAAGCACTGTACATTTAATACTATTTGCATTCAGTTTTCTTATAATTTCTATGCTCATTTCTGAAACTTCATCGTAGCCATACATAAAAGGGTCAGTAGTAAAACAAAGATGTACAGACTTAATTTTATCTTTAAGTTTTGGAATTTCTATATCCAGAATTTCAAGAGTATTTTCAGCAAGTTTGGGTTCGCACCATTCTTCGTAGGTTTTTGCTTTACCGAACCTTTTTGCCATCATCATTGCATAGCAAGGAAACTTACAACCATGAGCACATCCTTGCACATGATTTATAGTGTAATCACCATATTCTACGCCTGTTTTATATAGCATTGTTCTTCTTGTTATTTTATTCATAAATTATCTCCGAATTGAATCAAATCATGACCTTTGTATTGCCCACGTTTACTCGATACTCGTGTGATTGTAACCTTTCCCTCTTGCTGTAACATTTCAAGTGCTTCACTCAAATCCTTGCAAGTATAAGGAACTATATCTGCAACTTTTGCCCAAACATAATCAAAGGACCGACTCTGTGATTTGAACACCTTCAAGAAACGTTCAGCAAAATCTGCACTTTTAAAACTTGCTAAATCAAACAAAGTAATTCCATCTTGATTCTTTCCAATATATTCTACTCTACCATAGTTTACAGATGCGAAACTATCTTTCATATATGTAATACCTTGAATATCATTGGTTGCATGAACAAGATAATAGTATGTCCTATTTTTATCTGAAAAACAGATTCTGTATGCAAATACATATTTTGCTTTTGTAGCTTTTTTTAGTTTCTCTTTATATAAAGCTATCAAGAATTCTTCTCGTTCCGTTCCACTCAAATCATTAGCTTTACTCCATTCGTTTGAGCCAAAAAAGTTATCAAGCAGTTCTGGACTAGAAACTGAAAGAAAACGATTAATCCAGTCAAACATAAAATTTATAAAAACTTCATTTTTTCTGTTTTCCATCATTTGTTTCATAGAAGACATCTTCATTGAGTAACCAAATGGGTCTACAAAAAACAATGTTGGATGTGTAGAATAGTACCTTTTAACGCGAGGATCGTATAAGACTTTTTCAAAATCATCATTTTTAATGGATATAGTTTTTTTACCGATATCATCATTTATTTTCTTGAAATTATTGTAGTGTTCTATGTCTGTTTCACAAGCACAAATAAAGTTTTTTCCGTTGCGTTTTTCGTTTATAGCACAGGCAAGTTCTTCAACCAAAAATGAAGAACCATAAGTAACCTCATTAGTATTCTTATCTACATAAGCACCACATCCAGCGTGACAATCGAAAAACATAGTTTCCCTGTATTTTCCTAATTTTGATATCCAAATTTTCGCATATGCACTTAAAACACGATGCTTTATTTTTGTCTGTTCTTCATAAAGCCATCCAAAATAATTTTTATCTTCTATTGGTATCTTTTTGGGTTTTGACATTTTACAGCCCCCTTTGAATAATAGACTTCTCCATATAATATATTTTAAATGTCCTTGAATTCTTTAGGCAACTGCTTTAGTGTGCATTTTTCTTTTAAAATTACAACGCCCGATGCTATTCCATCATCCGTTGACACCTCAACAATATTGCCAACTTCATATTCTGTATCAACCGATACAAAGAAATCGTTTTTTCCGCTGTCTAATAATGATACTTTATAAACAGTATAAATCTGGTCCATTACTATATTATCTTGCTCAACTTCTGTTGTATTAATATGTTTACCATACTCGAACACAATTTCTGATTCCTTAGCATCATCAATCGCTTCATTATATTCTTCACGAGTTTCGTAATTTTCAGGAGATATATCATATTCGCTGCCATCTTGACAATTTAATCGCCAAGCATATTTGTTGCTGGATGTTTTATAAGGCCTACTATGATGATTATCAGTATCATCAAATGCACCCATGGCACCTAACACTCCACCCAGTTTTAATAAATCTTCTGTATCATCAATTAGGCCTAAACCCCAAGCAGCACCTGTAGCTGCATAAGGGTCAATTTTTGTTCTATTACTTCCTCTTTTTTGTCTTCTTTTGTAAGTAATATAATCAAATGTGGCAGCAGCTGCAAGGTCTATAAGAGTATTAAAAGGTTCCGGACACTTTGAACTACTTTTTCTTCTTTTTTTCGCCATATCCGAACCTCCTTTCTAATGAATTATTCAACTCCAAGTGCTTTATATATAGCGTCTTCAGGTGTTTGATAGAAGATTATATTGAAATTACCAATTAGTTCTGATGGAACTGTAGGCAGGTCTGCCGCTGATGTAATCGGAATCAAAATCTTTTTAGCTCCACTATCAAGACACACTTGCAACGCATTTGCTAATTCATCAACCTTAATCATTGTTCCTGCAATACTAATTTCACCAAGAATTGCTAGACTACTAATTGTCGGCTTCCCAAGTGCAATTGAGGCCAATGCTATAAGTGTGGGCAAGGCTAATTTTTCTGTCATACCAATGCCCTGCAAATCTTGATAATTAATTATATAATCTTTGGTTGTTGTGCTAATTGCACCACTAATACGATTTGAATTTGCTTTCAAATAATTAAAAGCAGTATTTGTTGCTTCTTTGCATTTTGAATTCGAACCAAGTCCGGTTTTATCAAACTTACCGTTACCTGGAAGCATCTGTGATTCTAATCTGAATACACCAAGCATACTCGACTTGCCTTGTGAAATGGTATAAACTTGTCCCGGATTGCACACTCCCTCAGGGATAAGTTTTCCTCCACCCTGTTCAGGCACCGATACGAAATGCTCCTCAAATGTTTCATTATCTATATATGAGAAGTTTACATCGTAAAACTCCATGCCACCAAGTTTTTTCAACTGTTCTTTAACTCTGCGACGCATTTCAAGAGAAATTTTCAAAATCTCTTCAAGTTGTTCTTTTGTGTACTCTCCATCAGGATATAACAACTTTATAAAACCGCCAACCATTTTTCTGACAGCAATTGTATCACGCTGATTGAGATTCTTTCCAAGTCGGAAATACTTATCAAGTGCATCTCCACATTGTTCCTTTCGAAGTTCTCTAATAAATTCAGCAAGATAGTCAGTAATAAAGCCATAATCATTTGTAAAATGATGTGGTCTAAACTTTGGTATCTCCCAACCAGGAATATAACAATGCATACGATCAAGGAATGCAGTATCTGTTCCCATTTCGGGCGGGAATGGGTCAAAAAGACTTGCTGTCTTGAGCAATACATCTACACTCTGATTGATATTACCTACGAATACCATTGAAGCAGAAGCAGCCTTTTCTTCTTTACCACGAGCAAATGAACCAGACGCCATGTAGTCTTTCATTATCTGAATGCCGTCTTTATCTTTGAAGTTTATACCTGCAACCTCATCGAAAGCAACGCAGTCCCAAAGTCCTACAAGTCCAACGGTTTTTCTTCCCATATTATAGAAAAGATTTGCAACTGTCGTCTGTCCACCTGATACAAGAATACTGTTTGGTGATATTTCTTTATAAATATGTGACTTACCAGTACTTCTCGGTCCGAGTTCACATAAATTGAAATTGTTTTCAATAAGCGGAAGCATACGGGAGAGTAAAAGCCATTTTTCACGATATGAAAGTTTGTCAGGTTCCATACCTGTTGAGCGAAGAAGAATGCTCATCCATTCGTCCTGCGTAAATGCTTTTCTGCCTTGTTTCAAATCTTCAATATCGACATGAGGCATCTGAATGGGAGTAAGTTTTCTAATATGAATAGGCGAAGCACCTTTGTCTTCTTCGATATATTCATAGTCAAGTTGAACAATACACCAAATGCCACCACAAAGTAGACGGTCGTATCGACTTGGATAGTCTTCTGAAATCGGTATTGCTTTTATACCAAGATTTGAAAATTCTGCTTCGTATGTATCTTTTTTAATATTAAGATTTACAGTAATCTTATCAATAACCGTATGACTACCTTTCTGTCTTAGAAGAGAAAGGATTTTTTGTGCTTCATCAGGCCTTACATAGTTATCGGCAAGAATTCGTTTAACATTTGCTACACCTTCTTCGATAACTGTCGGGTCATCCGAACTGCAATACTGTCCCAACAAAAACTCTAAAACATATACAGGAACGTTGGCTCCTTCCTTAATTGATTTTGTTAAGTCTTTACGAACTATTTTACCATCAAAACAAGTTCTTAATTTGCGATTCAATAATTCATTCGGACTTTCATCACATGTGATTAAATCTGTTCTAATAATCTCATCCATTGAACAAACCTCCTGTATAAATTAACCGAAGAAACCAAAATCATCGGCAAATGCTATGTCCATAATAATTTCGTGTCTTAATGTTTCAATATCATTTTGAGTATCATAAGCCACAAGATAATACTTTTGAGACTTATTGTATTGCCTATCTTTGAAATTAAAGCGGAGACGGAACATTCTCTTCATTGTATCTTTATCTTTTTTATCTACAATGACAATATTTTCATTAGAGATTTTTTCGTTTTCCTCAGATATGAAATAAACTCTGTAACTTGTCTCCTTGATTATATCACTGACTGGTTCTGTCTGAATAAAGTCAAGTGTTGTGATAAGATTAGTTATTTTGTTCGTGAGACTAACGAGAGAAATCTCTGCTACGCTTGTCTCTTTTTTGTATTTATCAACCTTGACATCAATTAACGGTACAATCATTTCCTGCGGAGATGTACCTCCATGAACAAAGTTCAAGCCTGCTCCTGCAGTTTTGAAAATGTCACTTCCAACGGGGAACGAAACAAACAAATTATCATTATTTACTGAAGTGAGTTTGAGTGTTTCTACACCATCTGTTTCCAAACATTGCTCCGAAACAACATATCTTTTACCGTATGTACCTGAAGATATTGTTCCCGCTTTGATTTTATCACTTTCTGACAACGCATCTCTTTTGTAAATAAAGCCGTGGTCAGAAGTAATGAGAAAGTGATATGTGTTAGCCTGAGATGAAATTTTTCGTACTAAAGCATAGATTTCTTCTATGGCTTCTTCACACGCTGTAAACACTTCATTTTCGGTTTTTGAATCATCGCCGCGTGCATCAACCTGATTATGATAAATATAAACAACATCCTGACCTGTAAACACATTCCTTAAATCAGCCTGTTTCATATTCTTAAAAGCATCAAAAGGTACACAATTACTATTTACCTTGTATTTTAATAAGTGTGATGCTTTTTGTTCAGTTAATGCACATGTTTTACCATCTAAAACAACATCATAGTTTTCGTTATATTCTATTTTTTCATAAGGTAGAAGAGCCGACATACCTAACTGAGTATATGAGGGAAGTACACCTTGCATCGGTGTCATTTTTACCATACATTTCTCATCATTTAAGAACTTTTCAAACAAAGTATAGGCGACCTCATATCTAAACGCATCTGATACTATTACCACCACACGGTCATTTGAGTTCTTTACATATCTATTAAAGAAATCTTTTTGTAAAATTAGCCCTGTTGCTCCATTTGCAGCTACAAGCTCATTACTCCAATTCACGGTAATTTTGTTCAAATATTCGTTTGTATAGAAGTTCTCTACAAGCTCGCGTAGAGTCTCATATTTAGTACTGTCTTCAAGGTTATCGTAGAAATAATAAAAATATCTGTACCTACGGTCAATCTTAAACAATGATTCCGTATACAGTGTCGAAAGTTCTCTAATTCCTGTGGTAAATTGATATGTGCCTGATGAAATTATGTAATAGGCGTTTTCCAGTACAAAATAATCATTTCTGAAGTTCTTGCCGAAATGTTGTTTTCTTCTATCAGCACAAATTTCAGGGATAGTTTTGCCATTTAGTTTTGCACCAATGTCTTCATTCACAAGGCGGTCGATTAACCAATCGATAATTATTTCATCTATGCCTGAAAATAGGTTGCAATCGACCAATGCTTCCACATTGATATTTGAAAAATACTTCTTGCCATTGATTGTGCTGTAAACAGTATCAGAAATCTCATCGTAGCATTTACCATATAAATAACTATTCATTAAGTTATCTATAAAAGCACGAACATTACCAGGTTTATATGAAACGAAAGGTTTCCATGCTTGAGGTATGTCTGTATAAATCACTTTTGATGTATAAGTGATAAACATTGTCATTACGAGTTTTTCAAGAGTTGGATTATTGTCATTATATCCAAAGTTAATATCAGTTTGTTGCCAAAAAGCATTAAGTAAGTCATACTTTTCAAATTCAGCAAGGTACTTATTATCAATTAAGCCGTCATCGGTTAGAATGCATCTCATTACTTCTTCAAAAGATGCAATTTTACTTTTACAAAGAACACTCATTAAAGCAATTTCTATCATTGATTGGTTGGGTTTTTCCAATTCAAAATCAGCAAACTTCTGTGTTCTTTCTTTATTCGCAAAGAATTTATTATGATGCTGAATTATAGATTTATACTTTTCATCAACACCTAAATCAATAATAAGAAGTGAAGCTCTGTCAGCAAAAAACTCTTTTGAATAGCGTATTGTGTCGGCAAGATGATTGTCTTTTATGGCAGGCTTTGAGAATGGAGCATACACGAGATAATTAGTTGTTGTATCCTCGCACTCCAAAAAGTATTTGATATAGAATTGATTGTCTTTTTCAAGATGTAATACCTTTGCATTGTTGAGTTCAATGGTATCTATATCTTCAACAAATTCCGCATTTGCATCATACCAAAATACGAGTTTGCGAACATCACTTGCAAACTCACTATTCAATTTATCTGTAATTTGTTTTAAGTTTAACTCTGCCATATTTAACACCTTTCCTTAAAAAGGAAGCCAATCTCTTACTTCTTTTAATCCTTTGTACGCTTTCATAGCTACCGAATGCTCGTCTAAATATTCCATACCTTTTACAGTAAGCTTAGTGTTTTCTAAAAATGCAATTAAAATTTCATTTCCTTTACCTCTGGAAAATCTTGCCCCTTTGATTAAACCTTCATCTTGACAAGCATCAACAATATCATAAAACTCTCCCTTTTCTAATCCGTAATCGGAATATGCGGGAATATTGCCATCGTTAAGTTCTCTCATAAAACTTAACATTACTTTGAGTTTATTTGTAGCCATTTTATTTTAATCCTCCTCAAATCTTCGCTAATATCTGCATTTTCTTTCCGTCAGGAGCAGTTTGAACCTTTTCGTAGTTGATTTTTACGCCGTCATCAAGGTCGATATCAATACGAGAAAGAGCTAAATGTGCTACTAAAGCGTCATAGTCTTTAGTTTCTTTGAGTTGCTTCTGAAGTTTTTCTTTTCTCTTTGTTGCTAATGCAACTTCTTTGTTATCTGTGCTGTTATCAATAATTTCTTGCATACGCTCGATTTCTTTGTCATACACTCTCTGCATACGATGGAGATACTCTACACGCATATTACCAATGGTATCCTCGTTCCAACGGTGCATATAGCAAAGTGCTTTAAAACCATTTTGTTTGCCACTATCAAACATCCAATAGATTGGGCGTTTTTGATAAATCTTTATATGGTCTTTAATAAAATCATTTAAGAAGTAATTTCTGATTACCTCACGGCTTGTATTACCTTTATTACCAAGTGCATTAGCAATAAATTCGAGATTTTCTTCAAGAGTTTCTTTGCCGTAAACAGTTTCAATAAACTTTACAAATCTACCGACAATATCATCTTCAAAGTATTCTTCATCGGTAATCGGAATGCAGTTATCCTCGTCAGGCAAAAACCAGTCACTTTTATACACATCTTTTGGAAAACCATTAGAGTTGGATGATTGATATGCATTAAACTTATAATCTTCAATGTTCCACTCGCCACCTGCATAGACTAATCCTTCCTGATATAATGAATACCTGCCAAACATACAACCGACAGCATACGATATGAGTGACTTTATGTCTCTCTGCAAATCTGCTTTGCTAACAGAGACATCTTTATCTTCAACATTCGGCACAAGTTCATCCTGTAAACCATAAATATCAATGAAGATGCGATTGAGTTCTTCTTCATTTTCTTTAAGTCGATTAAATCTTAAAAAGCACTCATTACTCCAATTAACAAAAGCATCTTCTATGTAGTTCATATCTACAATATGATATTTTTTATCTTCTGCCATTTCACTCATTGGGAATGATGCGCAACGCACCAATGGGTGAATAATAAAATCCCATGATGTTTCAAAGGAGTCCCAATCTTTTCTAGTTGCGTAAACATTCTCTGTCGCAAGTAGTGCAACATCATTTAGAGTTTTTTCATCCACAGCTGTTGGTATAGACGCCACTTCTCCAACTTCATATGTAATTGTTTCACCACCTACATTATCAGCAAACGACTGAGCAACAACAGAATTAAGAAAAGCTAAAATATACATCAACTTGTTCTCATTTGCAAAAACACACGGACCAGCAGCTGCAAATGATGATTCTTCTATGTATCTAACATTCAACTTGTAGTTTGTTATGTATGTCCAAGTCAATGCACGTTCTCTGAAATAATACGATTCATTTCGTATAACGGCATTTTTAAAGGCCTTCATTTCAAATCCATTTTTTTCCCAATTGACAACATATTCATTATTACCATACCATCTGTGGAAGGAGCCACCTTTGCACAAACGATACCACTTAGCCCTAGCGAAAGGCGTAAAACCCTGCATTTTGACCTTCTCAACTTCATGCCAGAGTCTAAGAAAACGATTGTCATCGGCTGTACTCATTCCTTTTTTTACATCTGCCACACTACCCAGCGGCATGTATTTTGAATAAGCTTCGGTGTTCTTTTCAGAGGCCCAGTAAGCAATAGGCATTCTTGGAATACGCTTATATCCTGCGATACTTGCAGTTGTATATCGCTTATTTATAACAGGAAAAGCCTTCGGTATATCGGCATCTCCTATATCTTGCATACTTGTATATACATATCTTCCTTTATGTTCTGGCAAATACCCCTTTCTAAACACGGTTGCAGATGTTCCAAATGCTATGCCCATTACCATGTTATCCATATGCAGTAAGGAAACAATGTGACTAGTGTTCAGTACTTTTTCTCTAAATCTATCAAAAGCTGTAAGGAACATCCAAACTTGCATGGTTACTTGCGTATTAAATCCATAGGATTTAACCATCTCAAATCCTCTTTCAATAAAAACAGCAAATAAGTCGGATTTCGAATCGGGATAATTAAACTGAACATATTCCCTAAGTTTACTACTCATCCCTTTTGAGCCCATATAAGGTGGGTTAGTTACAACAACATCATATTTCTGTGTCATTGTCTTAGCCTGTTTAATTAAAGGTAAAACAACGGTTTTCACTAATATCTGGTAGTTTCTGCTGAAAATATCATCATAAACACTTTCTCTAATTTCATATAGTCGGTTGATTAAATATTCAAAATCAATCTTTGTAATATTCAAGATGCTACCATATTCTTTGGCATCTCTTAATTCGTCACAGAGTACTGTCAAATTATTTTTAACTTCAGCATTACCGTTTGCGATAAAATCAATTAAATCATTTGTTATTTCATTACTTTCGCGAATTGCAAACAAATTTGGTTTAATGCCTTCGGATAAAATACGGCGATTATATTGACGTGCTTTCATCATAACTGCAAAATATGCAAGCTGATATGCTCGCTCATCAATATCAAGACCATAGATGTTATTCTGTAAAATGCTACGAGCAGCATCACGCTGAGTATAACCATAACTTTCGTAAATTTGCATAAGCACATCAAAGGCATAAACCAAGATATGACCACTACCCATACAAGGGTCAATGATTTTGATTTCTTCTGGTGTTATATTTTTGTACTCTACTCTGATTTCTTCAAGTTGTTTTACTACATCTGGCTCTTGTTCCGCTTCATCAAGATAATATTTCCATTCGGATTTTAAGTTGTCATTATTATGACCCTCAAGCCACAATCTGCCGAGAGAATTTTCAACCATATAACGAACTATCCAGTCTGGTGTGAAAAGTTGTGTTGCAGCAGGAATATGCTCTTTGGAAATTTTGATGTTTTTCTTTAGGTTTGCAAAAACTTTATCTTTTGGCTCAATATTGTAATATTGATACATCCAACCTATAATTTCAACTTGACCTTCTTTTTCAATGTTGAAATCATCTTCATCAATATCGTGGATAAGGCGATACACAATACCATCTTTATCTGTGAAAGAAATAGTCAACAGTAATTCTGTGTAATCGTCTGTCATCTCAAACAATTCAGGAAGAATTTCGTGAAGTTTGTTGCACTGCTTAATAAAAAGCATACGGAACAGCTCATCCAGCTTATTTTCATCTTTAAGTTGAATAACCCTGTCTTGCTCATAAGGTGTAAAGTCTAAGTCCGTATCAAAAGGAGTAGTTACAAAATCCGGCTCATTCTTTGCAGGATTTTCAGAAGAAAGCACACGAATTCCGGAAGGTAAATAATCATTTACCTCCATAAAACGAATAGCTATAAGTCTGTTGAACCATGTATAAGCAACTTCTTCAACAACATATTCAAATGCTTCTTTAAAGTTTTTTGTACCCTGTGCCTTTACTTTAATTGCATTGACAAGAGCTTCTCGCTGTCTAATTTGATTCCCTGAAATCTCAGAATAATCTTTTGTGCCAACATCAAAAAACTGCAAATCGGAAGTTGACTGTGGAAGTTTATCTGCTATTCCATTTTCAGTAATACCGAGCATGCCTGCTTTATATGTAATGTCAGATATGAGTTTTGTTCTTGCCCATACTGCAAAGTTTTTAATCGCGGTTTTGTTCATAACCGTTCCTCCAAATTAGAACTCTATGTTTATAATTGTGTCTTCTTCAAGAGTTGCAAGTAATTTCTTTTCAAGTTCTGTGATGTATTTCTTTACATCTTCTGCACTTTCAATTTGCCAAGATGCTTCATTATTTATAGATTTAATGCTTATGGTTTTTCTTTGCTTAACAACAGTAGCAACCGAAACATCACCTGTATTTTCGTCTTGAGACTCAACCTCTACAGATGTAAGTTTGGTTTCTTCTGCACTAATCTCATTTAAACAACGGACTTTAAGTGCATCTGCTTCAACCTTAATGTTTTGAAGAACTGCCACATTATTACAATGTGTTGCTTTGTCGTGAATTTCTTGGAAAAGCTTAACATATTTGTCAGCAAGAATATCGTGACACTTCTTGTCTTCAAGCTCATCAAACACTCTATTTCTTGCTTCTTGAATTACTACTTCAATAGGAGTCTGCATTGCTTTCAAAAGCCCACCATAAAGCTTAATAAACTTTTCGATTAATTCAGGAAGTTTAAATATATCTGAATATGGTATTTGCTTTTTAAGTATGCTTTTAATGTCAGCAACAACTGTTTCAATTTCAGTATTTACAATAAATGTTTTACTGTCATCATAAATACCCATCAGACGAAGAGCCTTATCAAAGATTTCTTTCTGTTCCCCCGCAAAGAACTTTTTGAGAGGTTCATAATCCTCGGCAAAATCTAGATAATCATCTTTTTTGCTATCAACAGCATTGAAAAATTCGTTTGAATACTTCATTTGAAGAACTTCAGCTAAAAGTTTCTTACCATTGTAAGTTACGTTCTTTCCGGGATATGCAGGTTGTGTTGAATAGCGTATCTCTAACTTATCAAGTTCAACCTTAAGGTTATTTGCATAGCCAAGGAAACTCTTCATAATTGCATCGTCATCATCACTTGCAGAGGTAACATTAAAGAGTTCTTTCATTACCTCACGAACAGACTTTTTCTGTTTCTCATTAGCTCTGATGCGTTTTTCTGTCATTAACTTTTCATTGAACTCTTTTCGTGTTAAATAACGGATTATTTCGTCTTCACTCTTTGAAAGAAGAGTAACTGCTTCGTTATTTACGAACATACCGATTTCGCCGTCTTTGAAAAGTTTAGCAACAAGCCACTGAACATCAGCCTCAATGAAGCCATACGGAGCCTTCACAAATCTTTCAAGAATAGACTTCATTGAAGTTTTCATATGTCTTTGAGTATTCAATGCAATGTAGTCTCTGACATCATTCAATGCAAGCTCATTTTTCTTTGCATTTGCGCCTTCAAGTGTGAGTTGCCCATTGTCCTTAAATAAAGAACGAATATCCGTTTCATTTGTTGCGGTATCAATGTAAGAGAGTTTATGGTAAACAGTAGAAACTAATTTACCAAGTGCCTCATTGATACGACCAATAATGTCTTTAGATGATGTTTGAATTTTATCGCCATTTACATATATATCAGCATTCTTAAGGCTTTCACTTAAGAAAAGCTTTGCTGAGCTACTTCTTTCACGCATTTCTACTTTCTTTGCTTCTTTAATTGCCTCAAATTTTGTTACTGTATTTGTTGCATCGTATCGAATAAATTTTTCAATTTGAAGTGAAGAACGAATTTCATCATAAAATGTTGTATCATCAGGAAGCACAACAAGAACACTACTTGATTGACCAGAAAGTATTCTCAATGTAGTTTCATCGGCTCTCTCATCACTATGTGGAGTAAGAATTTTAAGTGTAATATCGTAATTTTGATTTGCTTTATAAGGCTTATCATCCACAATTTGGTTAAATGGAAAAGCATATCTGCCATTAAATGCGGGATAACGATATTTCTTCTCATCAAAAATACCGTCAAATATCATTTCTGAAACCTTTGCAACTACTTCACTTGAATCAACATTTTGTGATTCGATAGCTCTGTTTATTTCTTGCTCTTCATCGGTAAGGAACACATAAATATCATTATTTTTTTGTACTAATGTTTGACGAACAAGTCTTTTAAGTGCATCTTCTACTTTTTCTGTAAGAGCCATACGGTCGTCATTTACATTTGTAACCATAAGACTTGCAATGTTCTCTATATTTGCTTTGATTTCCTTTACGTACTTAATCATAAAGAGGGTTTTGAGGACGTTAACATCAAAGCATTCGTTTTCGTGATTTGGATTGAGATACTCATTATCTAATGCACGAGAAATTACACCCTTATGAGAGTGGTCAAGGAACTGTTCAAGGGCATCATAAAACATATTAAAAGGTACGATTGTGCCGGGTTCGTTATCCATTACTTTCACTGCAGATTCCTTAAACAATGCAAGCATAGAACGTTCACCTTCGGCAAGATGTTTACCTGATGCTCCATGAGTTCTAATAGATGTAAGAACACTGCCTAATAAGTTAAATTGGTAAGGAATAAAAGGATAAATATCAGCAAAGTTGTCTCTGCTTGAATATAGTTTCTTTTCTACACCATCGTTGAAAAGAATTAAATTCTTTATTACTGTTGCTTTATCATCATAAAGCAAAGCAAGTGTTTGTCTACCTGATTCGTTTTTCTCAAGGATTCTCTTTTTGATAACCTCATCAACATTAGCAGAAGAAAGTGATAAACGAGTGTCAAATCGACCTTGGATTTTTGAGAAGTCATTACCTTTAGTCTTCGTAATAGAATCAATATCCTGCTGACTTGTTACAATTACCCAAGCCTTACCTTTGCAAGCTGTACCTAAATCTTCGGTAACAGTTTGAAGGTTAAGCATAAGTTTAGAATCATCACCGATATATTGTCCAATTTCATCAATAAGAAACACAACGTGATGATTGTTTCCTTTTCTCTCTATGTATTTCTTTACAAGTTGTGCAAAATCTTCAACCTTATATTTATAATCACCTGTAGCTTTTTCACACCAATTACGTCCTGCCTCAATGCTCATAAAATCAATATCTGCAAGAACTTCAATTACATCATCTTGAATGAAGTCAAAATCATTACGAGCTTCAACCCATTCTAAACCAAAACTTTCTTCAAACTTGTCTTTAAACAATTCATACTTGGCTTCATCAGTCAACTTACGCTCTAAATCCGCAAGAAATGGATTGGAACCACTAAATCCCTGCATCTCATTAAAAACATTTTGCAATACAGAAACAATAGCTTCTTTTGACTGTTTCCCATTCACTTCACTTTTTGAGTCAATATTAAAGAGAACAACATCTGCAGGTACTGTTGAAGCTAATTTCATGTCAGCTAAAACCATAGGGTCCGAAATTTTATTATCCTCAACAAAATAATCAATGGCATCCTTGCCATTTACATTTTTATTGGCAAGAAGATAAGACAATATTTTTAAGAAATGAGATTTACCGCTTCCAAAGAAACCAGAAATCCAAACACCCATTTTGTCTGTATTTCCATTTATGCCTTTTTTATAACTTGCAAAAAAGTCAGAAAAATGCTTTTGAAGTTCTTTAGTAACAACATATTCTTCCAATTCCTGCTGAATATTAGCATTATCATCCTGTCCAACTTTGATAACACCTTTTATGTCTCTATCAATCGGTTTTGAAAACATATTTTTAATAATCATAGTTTTTCTCCTTAATCAACAAGTTTGAACGCCCTGTAATAGTTGTCATCTTTTATTTCACCAAAGAGAATAAGTTCTTGTCCATCATAATCTCCAGGATAAAAAAGAACTACAGGAACATTATCAATTACCTGATGCAAGTTATTTAAGACTGTATGAGAACGAAGAATAGGATAACATTTTCCAATTCCCGTTATAAAAACAACTGCCTTGTCAGGCGTATTTTCTTTTATATGATTTATAATTAAACTATCAGATGATGTGATTCGAAGCATGTTACTAATTGATTTTGAAACTCTATCAAATCCTTTAGACTTCTCAAAATCATAACATTTTTCTAAATATCCTTTTTGCTTGAGAATCTCTATTGTAATTTCATATAAATCGTATACAACCACCTTGAAATCATCATTTGAATTCTCATTTTTCTTCTGAATGTATTCAATTCGTTCTCTTACGTACAGTTCTTGATCTGCAGGATAATCAAAAATATAATAACCCACTTCGTTACCTAATCCTTTGTTCTCACGAAATGAAGGTTTGTGAATCATTTCCTCAGCTTTATCGAGTTTTAAATCTAAAGACATCAATTAGTTCACCCCCGTAATTGCCTTGACTATTGCATATTCACCTGTTGCTTCAAGATATCTTTCTAATGCAATGTCAAGAATTGGTGGAGTTAACACCTTTTCTTTGTTAATCAAAGCCAATAAGTTTGCATCCATTAAAAAATTAAAATAACAAGAACGTAATCGTTTTTTAGTTCCGTCTGTCCAAACGGTGATATCATCATTTTGCTTTTCTTTATTGCTGAAGAACACCTTGACATCTGATTCTTCCAGTACTTGAGAGCCTAAAATCACTTTTTCTCTATACACTTCATATAAAAACTCGAAAAACAATTTATCCGACTTCATTATGGAAATTAGATTTATGATTTTTTGTGTTGCCAAATCGGAGTCACAAAACAATTTTATCATTGTATCATCAAGTTTACTTACTCTTGTCCAAATATAGCCAAACATTCTCTTAGCTCTATAAGAGTTTCCCATTCCAAAAAAATTCTCTTCTATACATAATGCTCGTATATCTTCCAATATCATTCCATCATTAACAAGTTGAATGATTTTCTTTGTTTCAACAAACCAAAATGATTGCGAAATCATCCCAGAACTGTATTTTTCTTCAAACATAATTACACCTTTATATAATATCTTAATATAACTATACTTCAATGATTGTCCATCGAAACAGACTTTACTCTTTTTCTTCTGGTAAAACTTCCATTATCTCATCGACGGAACAGTCAAGACACCTGCATATTTTTGCAAGCGTATCGGTAGTTATAGCCTCATTGCGACTCAACTTGCGCATAGCGTGTTGTGTTATTTTTGCTGCTTCTTGGAGGTCTTTTTTCTTCATGTTTTTATCAATAAGTAAATGCCACAATTTTTTATATGATACTGCCATAATTACATCCCCTTCTACGAAAAAATAAAATCAAATTTAATGGGTTGAATTATATCACAAAATTGTTGTAAAAACAATATTTTTTGCGGCATTTCAATAAAAACTATGGAAAAACAGAGTCAAAAGATTATTATCCTGACTTCAATTTCTATTTTTTTACATAGTCTCTTAACCTTTGCATAAATTTAACAGCTACTAATATACATTAAAACAGAATGAACTATCGCCATATAAATAATCAAAGCAATTGTATCTAATCCATTGTTTGATGACTATTTCCACTTAATAAACTATTACGTGTATCAATTACCAATTGGTAGTAGGCATAGTCATACCAAACTTTGTTTTCCATTGTGGAGCAACAGCAAGGTCAACAAAAATAAGAAACAAATACACATATTTCCCTTGTTTTACATATAATATTAAGGGAATATTTGCTTGAAAGGTTGACTTTCCCCTTATTTTGCATTAGAATATAAGGGAATAATCAAGGAGGTAAGGTAATGAGAACTTTTAACTACTCCAAAATTAAAGAGCAAAAATGGGATTCTGACATCCTTGGATTGATTGCTGCTATCTATAAAGAGGCAGGAAAACAAGAATTATATCTCAAGCAACAGCCTGAAAAACTTGAAAAACTTGTTGAAATTGCGAAGATACAGAGCACAGAGGCTTCCAACGCCATTGAGGGTATTGTTACAACAAGCACTCGTGTTAAACAGTTGGTTGAAGAAAAGACTACTCCTCGAACTCGTGATGAGCAGGAAATCGCAGGTTATCGTGATGTTTTGAATGTGATTCACGAAAGCTTTGACGCAATTCCATTGACCCAGAATTATATACTTCAGCTTCACAAGATGTTATACAGCCACATGAACAATCCGATGGCAGGTAAAACCAAGAGTGTGCAGAATTATATAAGTGCCACATATCCTGATGGTCACAGTGTAACTTTATTCACTCCACTTTCACCTTTTGAAACTCCTGAAGCACTTGATAAAATTTGCGAAGAATTCAACAGAGTTATTGGTAATATGGAAGTCGAGCCATTGATTGCAATTCCGATTTTCATTCACGATTTTCTTTGTATTCATCCGTTTAACGATGGTAATGGCAGAATGAGTCGTCTGCTCACCACATTGTTCCTTTACAGAAGTGGTTTTTATGTTGGTAAGTATATCTCACTCGAGTCTAAAATCGCAAAAAACAAGGCCCTTTACTATGATGCACTCAATCAGGCACAAATCGGCTGGCATGAAGGAAATGAAGACAACATTCCATTTATCAAATATCTTCTCGGAACAATTCTTGCTGCCTACAAGGACTTTGAAGAACGCTTTGAACTGATTGAAGAAAAATTACCTGCAATTGAAATTGTGAGAAAAGCAACAAAAATTAAAATCGGTCGTTTTACAAAGCAAGACATTCGTGAACTTTGTCCGTCACTCAGTGTAAGCACCATTGAAGGTGCATTACGAAAGCTGATTGAAGCAGAAGAATTAAAGCGTGAAGGTAATGGTAAGAATACTTGCTATTATCGATTGAAATAAAAATTTACTTTTATAAAAACATAAATAATGCCTATGAAGTTAGACACTCAAATCTAAACTCATAGGCTTTTTGCTTTATGTAAACTTTTATGCTTTTGTGATGCTATTGTTAATTGCAAGTATTGCCACTTTAACTTTCACCAAATTTTGCATAAACCTAATTTATATTTATTTCAAATAACAATCGGTTTTTTCATAAGAGCATCATCGTGACGTTTTATATACTCCACCACATCTGCATATGAGAGAAACTTACGCGGTTGTTTATGATAGTCCAATTCGTAGGGAGTTTTAACTAAATTGATATGCTCCAGTTTCACGGGAGAAGAATTAATTATAATTTTCCACTTGCCTACTATGGTATCAATATAAAAGTGTTGTTCATCTTTATAACAACTGAACCCTGCCTCTTCGCATAGCGGAATGATGTCCTCTATTTCTTCATCCGCACGCACACAGCTTGTAATTGGAATTGAAAACTTTGCATCATCTTTTTTCGATGGTCTGCAAAGCTTACAAGGTGTAAAGCCTGCGCTTACAGCTTCTTTATATGTACTGAACCCTTGTAAATTGGTCAAGCCCTTTAACCTTTGACAGTTGTGCTTATGAAAATTCTGATATCCACGTCCTACCCAAAATGCAAATCTTGGTTGAGTAAGTGTATAAACATCCGCCTTTTCTACTTCCGTAAGCTCGTTGTTTGCTAATTTATTTTGTCGTTCTTCAACAGCATTTTTTTGTCTGATTAAAGCTTTTACATCCTCTTTTGGCGGGATATTTACTTTTTTTGTCTGCGAACGAAGAATTTTCTCTTTTTTTCTCAAACCCCTGTACTCTTCCTCAGAAGATGGCTTACAGAACTCACAGGGTCTGCGTCCGGATTTCACAACTACATTATATTTCTTGGAACCAATTATATTTTTCATTGTTATTCCGACACTGCAAGTTGTCTTGTGATAAATTTTAGAATTTGGTGAGTAAATATAGTTAAACCCTGCCTTTTCAATAAATCTTTTATTACGCTCAATACATGCTTTTTTATAATCACTCTTACAGCAATCACAAATTTTATACGAATGTTTAATTGCAATTTCAAGATTTGTCAAGCCAAAAGTTACTGTATTTTGTGATGCTATTAACTCACAATCCCTGCTATGAACAGTATTCGTATCTTTGTGATACTGATAAGGCATTTTAAGGTTGTTTTCTAACTGAAGTTTCTTACATTCTTCCGGGTTCAGCAATACACTTTGTGGTAAAGAAATTGTTTGTAATAGTTGTTTTGTCACCTGAACATCGTTAAGTGAATTGTGCTGCAATCTTACATTCACCGGTATATCTCTTGCTGCAGCAATTTTATATGGACTGCCAGTTGATGAAAACTGACCTTTCAGATATGTATAAACAAAGCTATTTAAAATTATTGATTTGTGAGATTCATTCCTCTTTGAAATCACTATATTCAATTTTTTAAACACTTTTAATGCTTCGTAATGCCACCAAAGTAGAATATCATCAGTTCTTAACCATTCACTAAACGAATTCAGAACACTATATGCAGATTTAGCGTTTGCAAAATCCTCACAGTTTCCACCTGTGTATGCAGGATGTGACCAATTATATTCACCCATATTTCTCGGTTTGATAAATGATGAAAACAAACCAATTGATTCCCAATCTTCATTTACCCTAATTGCTGCTAATTGTGTCGGAACATAATGACCATCATCATCGGTAATCCATTCTAAATCTACTATAACAAACATCCTGCACACCACCTTTCGCACTTATACTTTCTTAAAAATCATCCGAATCGAAGTCGTCATCAAAATCGAAATCAGAACCCTCATTGTCTTCTTCCATTAATTCAGATATTGCCATAAATTCAAGACCTTGCTCAAATAAATCAAGCTTACCATCACCATCAAGGTCAAATAATCCGCCAAAAATACCGTCATCAAACATAATTGTACCTCTTTTTTATTATTCCAAAACTACTTTGCCTGACACTTTGCTGTCGGTTGCGAAAGTTTCAAGTGTTGCTCTGTTTACCAACGCAAAGCAGTTGTTGTTTGCATACTGTTCAGCATAGTTTTCTTCAATAAGCTTCATCATCTCTTGAAGCTGACGCACAACAGCATATTGGTGACCGCAGATATATGTATCATAGCAATCACAGAAGAAATCACTGATTTTTGAATTCTCAAAAACGAATTCAATTTCGTGAATATCGTTATCGTCTTCAACAAGTGCAATACCTTGTTTTCCGTAAAGTGAAAGGTATATCACTTGTCCTCTTTCATAAAGCCAATCACCATGTTCACCACGACTCCAACCAACAGGAATCTCATGTAAACCGAAAGCACTTCCATCTGAGCAACGAACATAATCGGCATCCGCTCTGATAGGAAAATCAAACCATGTAATCACTTTTTCATATGGCAGAGCTTCACGGTCAAAAGTGAGCATATGTGAACCAGCAATAATGAATTCACCTTTTATATAGCTCTCAACCTTACGAATAACACGCTCGTATTTAGAAAGGTCGATTTTAAAGTTATATGAAACGCCTTCAACCGTACCCATAACGCCTTCGAGTTTACCACTGACAAACACCTTATCTCCTACTTTCAAATCAAAAGTGTCGTTATAATAGGTGTATGGTCTATAAACGTTAGGAAAACGGATTTCAGCAAGACATTTGCGAGGTGTAGTTTCTTCTTTTGTGATTTCTCTCATTACAGTTTCACACTCAGTTGTGTTTTCATTAAAATTAAATCCAATTTTTGTAGTCATATAAAATTCTCCTGTAATTTAAAATTGACCTAACAAGCACAAAACAAAATAGAATAAACCTAATAAAACTAAAAATGTCATTTACAACATCTCCTTTTCTGTTTACATAATATCACAGAATTGGAGATGTTACACTTTTTCTTTTGAAACTCAGTACTAAAAAACGGACTTATCTTTTCTTATTACGGTTTTTGAAGTCGTTGTCGATGTCTGCACTCCAGTCGTCTGCCATACATTTACTATCCCTAACATTGCAAACTGCTTTTGAAACTGTTTCGTACAAAACTGATGTACCTTGTGCATCGGCATTGTAATTAACTGCTCTGTTTCGGTCAATTCCATAGCGTTTTGCAGTTTCAACGGCGTCAATATTAGCACCAATGAACAAGAATTCCCAACCGTATTTCTCTTTTTGTCTTTCAATCATATGCTTAACCTTATCGGATGAATAACGATGACTTGCATTCTCTTGACCATCAGTTGTGATGATGAAAATTGTGTTTTCAGGCACATCTTCTGGTCGAGCATACTTATGCACATTGCCGATATGGTGAATCGCACCACCGATAGCGTCAATGAGTGCTGTACATCCACCAACGAAATAATCATCCTCTGTCATTGGTCTGATTTCATCAAGGCTTACTCTGTCGTGGATTACTCTGCTTTCATCATCGAAAAGCACAGTTGAAACGATGCATTCGCCATCCTGCTTTTTCTGCTTTTCAATCATAGCGTTAAAGCCACCGATTGTGTCTCTTTCAAGACCTGACATTGAACCACTTCTGTCTAAAATAAATACGAGTTCTGTTAAGTTTTTCTTCATTGTAAATTCCTCCAAAAAAATAATGTGATTGTGGGGTTCTTCAACCTTACAACCACATTATAACGAGTTATTTACTTGAAATGGTCTCTTGACGGGAGACTTTTAAATAATTTTACTTTTTATAAACAGTATGATAAAATGAATATAGGTGGTGATATTATGCAAAAATACTTTGTAAAACCAACAGATAGAAAAGGCTCATGCTATTATGAGTTTTATAAAGGAGAATGGGATGAAAATACATTTTGGAAAGATGTTCTATTTGCATAAACGATGACGATATATTTGATAGTGAGTTAGATACGATAATAATCAGCATTGTACCCAATTACGACCCTTTTGGTGAAACTGTTATAACTTTGAGACAATGGGAGCAAATAAAAAAAGCTGCAATATCTGTCGGAGGTAAAGCTGCTGAAATTGTTCAAGAAGCAGAAGAATGGATGGTTGATACATTTAGCAACTTCTTATCTTACCTGCGTGAAGTGTACTGTTAAATCCTCTTAACTCTACTGTGTGATTACCGTGGAAGAAACTGTGTAAGTTTAAGAAATGGTATCTGCTTTTATGGTAATGAGTGTTCCTAGATTCACAAAAGCCTG
>JAZNZX010000015.1:0-10112 GCA_045595185.1 Candidatus Fimenecus sp.
AACCATCACTATTATACTTGGAGGTTAATCTTTTCTCTACTGCTTTTCGTGGCTTGCCATTGCTCGCCACGTTTTATTTTTACTAAAGCTTTTTTTATCCCCCGGTAGAACCGGGGGATTATATCTTTGCTAAAGACCATAAAAATAACCGACATCCTATAATAGAATGTCGGTTATTTATTGTCTTTTATCAGCCCGGAGTAAGACCTGCTGCTGTCTGTAAAATCCAGCGAGCGTCAATAGCTGTAACCGCACCTGCTGAATCATTATTCATATTAGCACGAAGTAGCTGTTTCTCCGTAAGTTCCTGAGTTCCTGCTACATATTTAAGAACCATAAGTGCATCAACTGCTGTAATTTTATCGTCCCTGTTTACATCGCCTCTTTTGCCACCCATCTTGATTTCTTCCCATGAAAGCTCGTCTTCAGCAGCACAAGCAATTACCACACAGGAAAAAGCAAGAACGATTGCCAAAAGAACAGAAATAATCTTTTTCATATCTATCACCTTTCAATAATTTAATTTTTATACTTTTATTAAATCATATTATGTATTTTTTGTCAAGCAAGCCGACCTTTAGTTACATATTTCTACTTTTTGATTCTGCTTTTGAAAAACTCTGCAATTTCCTCATTTGCCATATCACCATATACGGAAAATGGGTCAACAACGTTGAAAACATGGGCAAGGTTTTTACCGTCAAGCTTTTCTGTAAAATCGTGGAAACGGTATTCTATTCCATTTTTGTCAAAAATTTTCTTTAATTTATATACCTGACTTCTTAAGAAATCACCTGTTGCTGTGTTTATGTAGAATGGTGGAAAAGCCTTTGATACAATCCTGTTTACGTCAAGGTACTTTTTATAAGGACTTTTTGCTGGCTTGTCACCTAAAAGAATAGGCACATTCACATTCATCAAAAAGTTAGGGCTCAACAAGTCCACAGCGGGACAAATTGCAGCAACACCACGGAAATCGTAGCCGATATATTCAACACCAAAATCTTTCTGCATATCTTCGTTAAGGTTTACTGCAGTTGTTACACAAGCAAAATGACCACCTGCAGAGTCACCTGCAAGGAAAATATTATTCATATCAGCAGGGTAGTTACAAAGATTTTCACCAAGCCATTTAAGTGCAGCAAAAATATCTCTGATTTGGTCACAGAAAAGCACACTTCCTGCAAGACGATAGTTGATTGATGCCACAAGAAAGCCTTTTTGTGCAAGCTTTAAGCAGAAATATTTATTGATTTCCTTGTATCCGTACATCCAACCACCACCGTGAATGTCGATTATGACAGGCAGTTTTTCAATTGTGCCCTGTGGGTAATAAATATCAAGAAGATGACCTTTTTCACCGTCATCAATATAGGGAATATCAAGGTGTTGCTCCAAACCCTCAGGCTCTGTTTGTGATGCAATTCTTTTAGCATCCATTTTTGCTGTGTTTTCCCAGTTTTTTTCAAGAATCGGCTTAAATATATACATACCAATACCCCTTTTCATTCTCTTAATAAAATGCTTTTACGGATGTGGCTCGCCCTTTCTGTAAGCCTCCATAATATCACGGAAAACCTCACCGTTAGTCGGTGGTGTCCATGTTATTGCGTCTGCTCCTGCATCTATGGTCGCCTTAATTGTTTCCTCTGTCGGTCCGCCTGTTGCCATTATAGGCACATCAGGGAATCGTTCACGGATTTTTGCTACCAATTCAGGTGTCTTGGAAGCCGCTGAAACATTGAGAATCTGTGCTCCTGCATCAAGTCTTGCTTCTATATCTTCTTCCTTGACAACCGTAATTACAATAGGCAAATCAACGGTTTTTGCAACCTCACGGATTGAATCGTTCGATGTTGGTGCGTTAAGCACAACTCCCGTTGCACCCTGATATTCAGCGTGTCTTGCAAGATTGATTACTCTTTCACCTTTTGTAAGTCCTCCGCCGACCCCTACAAAAACAGGACAGTCGGCAGCCAGCATAACCGCCTGTGTAATAACAGGTTGAGGGGTAAACGGATATACCGCAATAACCGCGTCAGCATTACAGTTACGGATAATACTCACATCTGTTGAAAATACAATTGACTTTATTCTTCTGCCGAAAATCTTAAGTCCTCTGCAAGTATATATTATTTCGGGAACATCTATTCTGAAATCCCTTAAATATCCTTTGATTTCGTTCATATTATACCTCCTGCCTTTTATTATATCTTACAAATATTTCTAAATTGTGTTTGCAGTGTTAGAAACCTGTAAACTATTGATTTTTCTTGAAACAAGCTTTGCAATCTGTCGGTTTTCTTCCTTTTTAAAGCTATCCTTATCTTCCATAAGCTCTCTTGCAAGCTCCTGTGTCTGCATAAGAATTTTTGTATCTGTAAGTATATCGGCAATTCGCAGTTTTGGTAATCCGTGTTGTCGTGTACCGAAGAAATCTCCGGGTCCGCGAAGCTTTAAGTCCTCATCGGCAATCTTAAATCCGTCTGTTGTTTCGCACATTATTTTCATTCGTGCCGTTGCCTCGTCACCTGTTGCATCGGTCACAAGAATACAATGGGACTTTGCTTTTCCGCGACCGACACGACCACGCAACTGATGAAGTTGGGAAAGACCGAATCTTTCTGCGTTTTCCACAACCATTATAACTGCATTGGGCACATCAACACCAACCTCGATAACGACTGTTGAAATAAGAAGCTGTGTTTCACCGTTTTTAAACCTCATCATTACCTCGTCTTTTTTCTTTGGTGTCATTTTACCGTGAAGCAAATCAAGTTTATATCCGTTAAACGGTATTTGTGCTTTTTTATAGTATTCTTCCGCTGACATAATGCCCTGCATAAGCTCGCTTTCTTCAACAAGCGGACAAACGATATATGCCTGATAACCCATATCAAGATGATTTCTTATGAACTCGAACATTGAGCCTCTTTTTCCTGATTTTACAGCATAGGTATCAATTTTTTGTCTTCCAGGTGGCAATTCATCAAGAACAGAAACCTTTAAGTCACCGAAGAAAATTAAAGCAAGTGTTCTTGGTATCGGTGTTGCAGACATAACATATACATGGGGATTTTCACCTTTACCGCAAAGGCCCGTTCTCTGCTTAACACCAAAACGATGCTGTTCGTCAGTTATAACAAGACCCAAGCGGTCAAACTCAACATCCTCCTGAATAAGAGCGTGAGTACCGATAATCAGGTCAATTTCACCGTTTTTAAGTTGTTCCTTTATTGCTTTTTTGTCCTTTGCCTTTGTGCTTCCTACAAGCAACTCACATTTAATCCCTGTGTTTTCAAACAGCTTTGAAAATGTTTCAAAATGCTGTGTTGCCAGCACCTCTGTCGGTGCCATAAGTGCAGACTGCATACCATTTTTTGATGCAGTATAAACGATTGCTGCGGCAACTGCAGTTTTACCGCTACCGACATCACCTTGCAGTAGTCTGTTCATCTGTTTACCGCTCTGCATATCACAGACAGCCTCATTAACTGCCCTTTTTTGTGCATTTGTGGGTTCAAACGGTAGCATACTGAAAAACTCGTCGGTAAAAGAGTTTTGAATAATATTTTTCGTTTCAATTTCGATATTTTCATTTTTAAGGCATAAAAGACTTAACTGTAAAATAAACAATTCGTCGAAAATCAGTCTGTCCCTTGCTTTTTGTAATGCCTCGTCATTCTTCGGAAAATGAATGTCACGGATGGCAGTATCAAGAGAAACAAGCTCATATCTTTTAAGTATGTTTTCAGGAAGATATTCAGGTATTATGTCAATCTTTTCAAGAGCATTTTTTACTGCTGATTCTACCATTTTTGATGTGACATTTTTGCTCTGCGGATATATGGGCTTAATGTCAACACTTTGAGTTGTTTTCATAAACATCGGCGAAACCATTTCCCGTGCAGAATATTTTCCCAAGGTAATTTTACCGAAGAAAAGGTATTCCTCGCCACTTTTAAGCATCTTGTCAATGTATTTGTTATTGAAAAATGTGACTGCAACAACAGAGTCACCATCTGTCACAGTAGCCTTGGCAACAAGCATACCACCGCGAACGCGTTCATTTTTCACAGGGAACATTACAACGCCTTTTATACACACATTTTCACCGATGATACATTGTGAAATAGGCAGTATTTTACTCCAATCCTCATAAGCGCGTGGATAAAAACGAAGAAGTTCCCCAACATTAGACACACCAACAGAACGAAACGCCGCTGCACGGGATTCGCCGATACCCTTGATGTACTTAATATCATCGGAGAACTTCATAATTTCACCTTATAAGCCACTATATAAACTGAATGGCATTTGTTTTAATTTTAAATCCACATCACCTGATGTGGCAACGTAACCTGTTCTGAACAAAACAGGGATAAACGGATAATATTCTGCAAATAAATCGTAATATTCAGCAGGTGTAATTTCTCCTGCACGATACTTATAATACTCCTTGGCAACAAGACCTGTCGTTGCAATTCCCGAACTTAACGGACTTTCATCATTGAAAAATTGACTTATATCCATTGTTCCGTCAAGCTTGATTTCACCAAGATACATATCGTAATTTCCGTTTGCGATTCTTTGCTCATATTCCTTAAAAGAAACGCTTTGAACGGTAATTAAAAAACCACATTCAGCCAATGAGTCGGCAATATTATATGCTGCTGCGACTCTGAATTTGTTGTCCTTGTTTACCATCAATGTAAGAGAAAGAGTATATGCACCGTTTGTTTTTGCTTTTCCCGAATACCTTGTGTAACCACAACGGTCAATAATATTATTTGCCAATGCGGTATTACCTTTTATGTCGATAGCTGTGACCTCGTCACTTAAACTGCTCTCTGGAATAAGTGGCAGTTTTGCACCAACACCGTGTCCCTGATATGCAGACAACGCGATTTTTTCACTGTCAAGCTTTGCTGCAATAGCATTTCTTATATAATTGGTCAATGCACCTCTTGCACTGTTTAAGCCAAGATAAACCATATTTGAAAGAACGACTTCTTCAGTTTTTCCTGCCATAACCGTATAATCACAGTTTGACAAATTACTGAAAAACACATCAGTTACACCAATATTAAAGGCATTTTCTGCACTTTCTCTGTTACCGATAGGGGACAAGCCGATTTTCTTCTCGCTATTCATAATACTTATGAGTCTTTGTTCCGAATAATAGTAGTCACCACTACCTGTCGGAATTGCATCAACCACATCGGCAGTACCCACTTTTACAATTGGGAAATCGAGCTTTCCTGCTACATAAATATCCTTGTATGCAAGAGTAAAATCAACTGCATACTGACCAACTGCCTGAGCAGAAATAACACTTTTAAGCGAATTTGACCAACCGTGTGATGCCTTTGCCATATTGAAGGAATATACAACATCATCTGCGTTTATGTCGGATGAACCTCTGCAAGATACGCCTGAACGAAGTCTTACAGTTGCCACATTATCAGTCACATGGATACTTTCAGCAATAACTCCTATGGCAGAAAAAGTCTTGTCAAGCTGATATAATGGCTCGTACATAAGGTCGCAAATGTAAAGATTTTCGTCACTTTTTGCAAAATACGGGTTAAGTCCGTCTTCCTCGTTATAAGGCAGAACTATTTTTCCGTCTCCTGCCTTACCATTTTCTTCAACCAACGAGTTATCCGTTGTTTCCTCATTATTATTTTCAGGAATTTCTTCTTTACCACCACAAGCACAGCAAAGGAAAATTAAACAAAAGCATAAAAGTAATGCAATTGTTCTTCTTGCAATTTTCATTTGCTCACCTCACAGTAATAGCATTTATTTCTACAGTTTTACCTCTGTCTTTGTCAATAGTAAAAATACAACCTTGCAAAAATGCAGGTGTATCGGCTGTTTCAAACATTGATGAAAAGCCTTTTCTGAATTTTTCTATAATTATCTCTTTTTTTACACCTAAAACAGATTCTTCAGGTCCTGTCATACCTAAATCTGTAATATATCCCGTTCCACCGGACATAATCTGTGCATCGGAGGTCTGAATATGTGTATGTGTTCCGAAAATGGCACTGACTATTCCGTCAAAGCAGTAACCGAACGCCTTTTTTTCTGCCGTTGCCTCTGCATGGAAATCAACAAGAATAATATTTGTTTCTTTTTTCAGTTCATTGATGATTTCTTCGGCAACCTGAAACGGGTCGGAATGACCTTCAAGCCATACACGACCTAAAAGGTTTATAACACCGATTTTATACGCACCTTTATCGATTATGCCAAAGCCTTTGCCCCAGACTCCGTCACCGTAATTGGCAGGTCGCAACACATTTTCATTTCTGTCAAGATATTCATAGATTTCTCGTCTTTTCAATGAGTGGTTTCCTCCTGTAATCATATCGGCACCACTTGTGAAAATATGCTCACAAGAATTTGGCAGCATACCATTACCCACAGCAGAGTTTTCACCATTGACGATACAAACATCAACACCGTACTCTTTTTTGATTTCAGGAAGTTTTTTGCGTAAGAAATCACAGCCCGACTGACTTACAACATCTCCTACACAAAGGATTTTAATTTTGCGTGACATAAGCACACCGTTTCTATATATGGATTTAATTTATTTTGCCCCGAAGCCGTATGACATCGGGGCATTTTTTGTTTTATTACGAGCAAAGCGAGTAACAAGGTTCTTACTTCGCGAAATCTATTACTCTGTTTTCGCGAACAATATTAACTTTAATCTGACCTGGATACTCAAGCTCATCCTCAATTTTCTTTGCAATATCGCGAGCAACAATAACCATCTTTTCGTCAGAAATCTTGTCAGGGTTAACCATAATTCTGATTTCACGACCTGCCTGAATTGCAAATGATTTTTCAACACCTTCAAATGAAGTTGCGATTTCCTCAAGCTTTTCAAGACGCTTAATGTAATTCTGAACATTTTCGCGACGAGCACCTGGTCGTGCTGCTGAAATAGCGTCTGCTGCCTGAACAAGAACAGCAACAACTGTCTTTGCTTCAATTTCACCATGATGAGCCTGAATAGCATGAACAATCTTGTCGTTTTCCTTGTATTTCTTTGCAGCCTCAACACCAAGCTCAATATGAGTTCCTTCAAATTCACGGTCAAGTGCTTTACCTATATCGTGAAGAAGACCTGCACGCTTAGCCTGTTTAACATCTGCACCAAGTTCCTGTGCCATAAGACCGGCTATGTAAGAAACCTCAAGAGAGTGGTTAAGTACATTCTGTCCGAAACTTGTACGATATTTAAGTTTACCGAGTAATTTAACAAGTTCAGGATGAACACCGTTAACACCTGCGTCAACAACTGCTCGTTCACCTGTCTGTTTTATTGTCTGTTCAACCTCACGCTTTGATTTTTCATACATTTCTTCAATTCGTGCCGGATGAACTCTACCATCCTGAATAAGCTTTTCAAGAGTAAGTCTTGCAACTTCACGACGAACAGGGTCAAAGCTTGAAACAGTGATTGCTTCAGGTGTGTCGTCGATAATCAAATCAACACCTGTAATTGTTTCAAGAGTTCTGATATTACGACCTTCACGACCTATAATTCTACCCTTCATTTCGTCATTTGGAAGTGCAACAACAGAAACGGTTGCTTCAGCAGCGTGGTCTGCTGCACAACGCTGGATTGCTCCTGTAATGATTTCTCTTGCAAGATTGTCACTTTCTTCACGAGTTTTCTGTTCAAAATCAAGGATTTTGAGTGCCTTTTCGTGAGTAAGTGACTCATCAAGTTCTTGCATAAGTAATGCTTTTGCCTGTTCCTTGCTGTAACCACTGATTTTTTCAAGCATTTCAAGTTGACTGCGTTTGAGCATTTCAACTTCTTCGATTCTTGTTTCAGCAGTCTTGATTTTTTCAGCAAGTGCTTCTTCTTTCTTTTCAAGATTTTCAGTCTTCTTGTCAAGATTTTCTTCTTTTTGTACGATTCTGCGTTCTTGTCTTTGAACCTCTGCGCGTCTTTCACGAAGCTCCTTATCAACTTCGTTTCTTAACTTGTGTATTTCGTCTTTAGCTTCAAGAATAGCTTCTTTTTTCTTACTTTCAGCAGATTGTACTGCCTGATTAACAATTCTTAATGCTTCTTCGTTAGCGGAGCCAATTTTAGCTTCTGCAACCTTTTTGCGGTAAACTCCACCAATTACAAAACCTAATGCTCCAAATACAACAGCAGAGACAACGGCAATAACGACAGCCACACCTACACTAATCATAGGTTTGTCCCTCCCAATAATAAATATTTAATTTCGCTCTATATAAAATATGCAAGGAAATTAATTGTACCAAGTATGGAATACCACTTTCCCATACTATCCTTATTATTTTACACAAAAAAGAACATCGTGTCAAGAATATACAGTGTAATTATATACAAAATATGGAAAATTATTTTTAAACAAAAAAACGGAGAAGGAACGAGTCCTTCTCCGAATTATTAAGCTTTAACTATTGATTAATAGTTGTAGTAGAGTGTTGAGCCGAAGAGTGCTCTGAAGAAGCCACCAATCTTGCCCCAGATGTCAGCCTTTGACTGCATTTCAACTGTATCAGTTGCAAGTTCATTACCTGATGCATCAACAAGAGTTGCTGTGAATACTGTGAAGCCGTTTTCAACAGAAGTAATTTCTAACTTACCATCACCAAGGTCTGTCATAGTGAAGTTTTCGTTATCTGCTGTCCAAACAACTGTCACGCCATTAGCGTCGCCACCTTCGATAACTGTATGAAGAACGATAGTGTCCTTACATCTAATCTTTGTGATAGATGGTTCTCTGATTGACATTGAGAAGTTTGCTTCTAATCTTGGAACGTAATCGTCCATCTTTGTTTCACCACAAACTGTACATGTGTATGTTGTGTAACCCTGTGTTGTGTATGTTGGTTCTGTTACAACGCCTTCATCCCAAGTATGGTCAGCCTTTGGAACCTGAGTAGGAGTAACTGTCTGAGTATTACACAATGTGCACTTTTCACCAGCTGTGTAACCTGTTGAACTACATGTTGCTGGAACTGCAGGAATTTCAACAAGTGCAGATGAGCCATCGTCATTTGTATGGTTCTTAGAAGGAATTGGTTCTTCATAAGAATCTCCACAAGCTGAACATGTGTATTCTGTGAAACCTTCTTTTGCACAAGTAGCCTTCTTAACGAATGTTACTTCGTAGTTATGGCCAGTTGCTTCTGTTTCATCGTCAGTATATGTGTCGCCACAAACTGAACATGTGTATGTTGTGTAACCACCTTCTGTACATGTAGGTTCTGTTACAACTTCATCATAGCTATGGCCGACTGCTGTAACTGTATCACCTGTATATGTGTCACCACATACTGAACATGTGTATGTTGTGAAGCCATCTTCTGTACATGTAGGAGCTGTTACAGCCTCGTCATAATCATGACCGTTTGCTTCAACTTCGTCAGCTGTGTATGTATCCTGACAGTTTCCACAAGTATATGTTGTATAACCATCTTCTGTACATGTAGGTTCTGTTACAACTGAATCATAATCATGACCTGTTGCAGGAATTGGAGTAGCAGCGTCTCTTTCGCCACAACCACAAGCCATTACATAGTAACCGTCTTCTTCACATGTAGGTTCTACTCTTTCAACTTCGTTAGCATAGTTATGTGCACCTGTTGCAGGAATTGTTTCTTCTGTGCGGCTGATTTCATCGCCACATACTGTACAGCTAACAACAACATCTTTTAAACCTGTTGCGTTACATGAAGCAGGAGTCTTAATTTCATCAACTGGGTTGCCAGCTGTGTGGTTGCCTGTAGCGTTGATTGCTTCAGTCTTTGTTGTTTTACAAACAGTACATGTGTAGAGCATTTCGCCATCTTCACCACAAGTTGGGTTAGTCTTTACTTCACCGTTGTTCCATGTGTGTTCATCACAACCCTTAACTGTAAGCTTAACCATTGAGTTAGTTAAGTCGTACTTGGCAGCTGCAATACGTGTTGTACCTTCTGCAAAGTAACCCTGGTTTCTTGTAACTGCTGCCTGGTGGAAACCTATCCAAATCTCGTCATTAGCTTCTACTGTATCAGAAACTGTCATCTGGAATGACATAAATGCTTCTGTACCTGATGGA
>JAZNZX010000016.1:0-25121 GCA_045595185.1 Candidatus Fimenecus sp.
TAATTTGTGTCTATTGAATGAAAGATATCTAATATGATACTGTCATTCTGAGCGTAGCGAAGAGTCTTTTTCACCTTTATTGAGATTCTTCGTCGTTACACTCCTCAGAATGATTCCAATATAGTTATAAAATCACATAAGGAGAAATTATTATGCTTAAAATTGGTATTATCGGTGCAGGCCGTATTGGTAAGGTGCACCTTGAATCAATCACATATCACGTAAAGGGTGCTGAAGTTGTTGCTATTGCAGACCCATTCATGAACGATGAAACAAAGGCTTTCTGTGAAGGCTTTGGAGTCCAGAAAATCTACACAGATTACACAAAAATCATTGAAGATAAGGACATTGATGCAGTTCTTGTTTGTTCATCAACAGACACTCACGCTCCAATTTCTATTGAGGCAATCAATGCCGGTAAGCACGTATTCTGTGAAAAGCCACTTGCAAACACAGTAGATAAGATTCTTGAAATCGCAGAAGCACTTAAAGCACATCCTGAATGCAAATTCCAGGTAGGCTTCAACCGTCGTTTTGACCATAACTTTGCAGCAGTTCGTAAAGCATATGATGATGGCAAAATCGGTGAAGCACAGATTCTTAAAATCACATCTCGTGACCCACAGGCACCACCTGTTGGCTACTGTGCAGCAAGTATCTTCCTTGATATGACAATTCACGATTTTGATATGGCTTGCTTCCTTACAAACAGTGATGTTGAAGAGCTTTATGTTTATGCTGATGCTCTTATCAATCCCGGTATCCGTGAATACGGTGACTTCGACACAGCTATTATTTCAATGAAAATGGCTAACGGTGCTCTTGCAGTTATTGACAACTCTCGTCAGGCAATGTACGGTTATGACCAGAGAGCAGAGCTTTTCGGCTCAAAGGGTATGGTTGCAACTGCTAACGATACACTTTCAACTGCAGTTGTTGCAGATGCTAACGGTGTAACAGGTGAAAAGCCACTCTATTTCTTCCTTGAAAGATATATGGGCTCATTTGCAGAAGAAGTAAGACAGTTTGTTGACTGTTGTGTAAACGATAAGGAAACTCCTGTTGGTATCCACGCAGGTCTTCAGTCAGTTAAGATTGCTCTTGCAGCTGAAAAATCAGCAAATGAAGGCAGACCTGTTAAGCTTTCAGAGATTCAATAATTTGTAACATATAATGGAATGGTGGGGGTTTACCCCACCATTCCATTGTCGCTCCCTCAAAGAGGGAGCTGTCACGCAATGCGTGACTGAGGGAGTGAAAATAATTAACAACAAACTCCCTCCGTCAATGCTAACGCATTGCCACCTCCCTCGAGGAGGGAGGGGAGAGGAATGATTAAATATGTCCATAGAAAAAGGCAGAGAATATTTCCGTCAGTTCGGTATGGAAGACAGAGTTCAGGAATTTGAGGTTTCAAGTGCAACAGTTGAGCTTGCAGCACAGGCTTTAGGTGTTGAAGGTGCAAGAATTGCAAAAACTCTTTCATTTATGGTAGGTGAACAGCCAATCCTTATCCTTATGGCGGGGGATGTAAAGGTTGATAACTCAAAATATAAAGGATTTTTTCACACAAAAGCAAAAATGATGTCACCCGAACAGCTGGAAGAATATGTAGGTCATCAGATTGGCGGAGTTTGTCCGTTCGGTATCAAAGATGGTGTTGAGGTTTACCTTGACGAGTCAATGAAACGATTTGAGACCGTTTTTCCTGCCGTTGGTGGTAGCAACAGTGCAATCGAACTCACAATTCCCGAACTTGAAAAATACTCAAATTACAAAGAATGGATAGATGTATCCAAACCGATTGAATAAATAAAACGCATAGTGGCAGACTTCTACGCCTGCAAAACAACCTCTTAAGTTTTTCGCTTGGGAGGTTTTTTTGTAGGGGCGATTCATGAATCGCCCGCATAGGTTTATTACGATGCTTGAGGACGGGCAATTCGTGAATTGCCCCTACTTTTTGTATATCTTCAATAAGTAACAGGTGAATTATTTTTCACATTCAACAATGGAAAATTTGCAGAAAAAATATTATAATTATAATGTATAATTCCAACTTGTAATTGGGAGTGAGAAATTTGTACGGACTTATAGAACATACAGACGAAATAAACAGACTTTTAGCACGATACGGTGTTAAGTTCGGTATTTACAAAAACAATGTATTCAATGAGCGTCTTTTTCCCTTTGATGCAGTACCTCGTATTATTTCAAAGGATGAGTTTGACTATCTTGAAAGAGGTCTTAAACAGCGAGTAAAAGCATTGAATATTTTCCTGAAAGATATCTACACCAAAAAGCAGATTATAAAGGACAAGATTATTCCGGAAGAGTTTGTTTACGGTGCAGCAGGATATATGATGGAATGTGAGGGTGCAGTTCCGCCTAAAGATGTGTTTGCTCATATTTCGGGTATTGACCTTGTTCAGGGAAACGATATGCGCTGGTATGTGCTTGAGGATAATCTTCGTGTACCGTCAGGTGCATCATATCCTATGATTGCTCGCGAGCTTTGTCGTAGAGCAAGTCCTGACACTTTCCGTGCAAATACTGTTGTTGATAACCGCAACTACGGTGATTTGCTCCGTAATGCATTGGACTATGTCAATACAGGCGGTATAAATGTAGTGCTTACACCTGGTCGTTTTAACTCTGCATTTTTTGAACATTCATATCTTGCAGAAAAAACAGGTGCAGTTTTTGCAATGCCACAGGATTTGTTTGTCGAGGGTAATGTGCTTTATTACAGCGAATATTCAGGCAGTAAAAAGCGAGTTGGCGCAGTTTATCGCAGAATCAATGACGACTTTATGGACCCGATGACATTTCGTGCCGATTCACTTCTTGGTGTTCCGCACATTATGGATGCTTACCGTGCAGGTAATGTAGCACTTGTGAATGCACCGGGTAACAGCGTTGCCGATGATAAAGGAATTTACTATTATGTTCCTGCTATGATTAAGTATTATTTAGGTGAAGAACCGATTTTGTCAAATGCACCAACATATTTGCCATTCTATCCTGATGATATGAAATATGTACTTGATAATATTCAGAAGCTTGTTATTAAGGATGTTGCTGAATCAGGCGGATACGGTGTTGTTTTCGGCAGTGAATTATCCTTGGAAAAGGTTTATGAATTAAAGAAGCTTATTCAGAAAGAACCAAGACGGTTTATTGCACAAGAGGTAATTCAGTTCAATGACTTAAAGGTTGTTGAAAATGGTGCGTGGACAGAACGAAAAGCAGATTTACGAGCATTCGTATTGACAGGTGAGGAGCCTGTTGTATGGAAATCGGGACTTACTCGTTTTTCAAAGGATGCAAATTCATTTGTAGTTAATTCATCACAGGGAGGAGGCTTTAAGGACACATGGGTGTTATCTCGATAAAATCAAGTGATAATCTTTTCTGGCTTGGTCGATATGTTGAACGAGTTTTCACTACTCTTAAGGCTTTCACCGAGTGCTATGACATAATGATTGATGTGAATGACGAGGAATATATCAATTTCTGTCGCCGACTCGGAATTGCAAACAACTATTCCTGTCGTCAGGAGTTTATCAGTTCATTTTTGTTTGATTCAAATGACCCTGCGTCAATATATTCAAGCCTTCTTCACGCTTATGACAATGCAGTTGAAATGCGAAATGTTATAAGCTCAGAAACCTTGGCTTATCTTCAGCTTGCAGTTGACAGTATGGAAAAAAGCAGCAGCAGTAATGCACCTTTACTTAAAGTTCAGGAGGTTACTGACTGGATTTTCGCTTTCTGGGGCAGTGCTGACGATAACATTGAAGCAGAAATTTCAAGAAACATCTTAAAATTCGGCAGAAGTATCGAAAGACTTGATTTATATACAAGACTCGATTATCCGATTGAAATGTTGAGAAAAGAATTCTCAATTATGCTTAACAGACTATATAAGGTGGGAATCGACTTTAATTCACATTCTATTGAACGACTTTCAAGAATGATTTTAGAAGAAGACGATTATGCACCTTACAGAATTTCAATTCAGAATGAATTGTCACAATTATTTATTACAGGAGTGATGTAATATGGCAGTATTGGATTTTACATATAATATGTCAATTAAATTTTCTCTGCCTGTGGTAAAGCATTGTTATACACTTCGTTGTATTCCTCTTGAATGTGAAAATCAGCACATTGAAGATATTAAGGTGACTGTTTTTCCTGAAAATGAATTGACATATTCAAGTGACGGTTTCGGAAATATACTTGTAACAGACAGAATTGTTACAATGCACAATGAATTTACCGTTGATGTTTCGGGGACAGTAACAACAGGGGCACATATAACGTCTGAAAAGGACTTGAATCCTGTTTACAGATACCCTACTAACTACACAAAATGCGGTGCAGAGCTTGACAGAATGTTTGACCGTATTCAGATTGGTATTTCCGATGATGCAGTTGATACAGCTCTTAAATTTACAAGAGCAATTCGTGCAAATATCGTGTATAAATCAGGCTCAACAAGTGTTATCACAACAGCAGAAGAAGCACTTCTGAACGGTGCAGGTGTTTGTCAGGATTATTCTCATATATTGTTGGCACTTTTGCGAAAAGCAGGAATCCCATGTCGCTATGTTGTGGGTATGATGGTTGGTGAAGGCGAAACTCACGCTTGGGTTGAGGTTTATCATAACGGAAATTGGCACGGTGTTGACCCTACAAACAACCGACTTGCTGACGAAAATTATATTATCATCAGTCGTGGTCGTGATTTTGCCGATTGCGGTATCAATCGCGGACTTCTTACCGGTGGTGGCATGCAGACACAGACTGTTGGCCTTAAAGTAACAAAAAGATAGGACTTTTTTATGGATATTGGTTTATCTTCGGCTTGTTTTTATCCTCTTGAAACGGAAAAATCCATTGTAAGAGCAGGGGAAACAGGTGTAAAAACAATTGAAATATTTATGAATGCCGATTCGGAATTTGAGCCCGCATTTGTAAAGAATATGGCTGAAATATGTAACTCATACGGTATGAGAGTGTCTTCTGTTCATACTATGGGTTCATTTACTGAGTCTTATCATCTTTTCAGCTCATATAAAAGACGCTTTTTTGAGGCAAAGGACACATCCTTTAAGCGCCATTTTGATGTTATGCATACTCTTGGTGCAAAATATCTTGTGCTTCACGGAATAAAAAAACCGGGCAGTATTCCTGACGAAGAATATTACGACCGATTTGGTGAATTGACACTTATGGGAAAAGCAGAAGGGCTTTGTGTCTGTCAGGAGAATGTAGTTCATTATCGTAGCGAAAATCCCGACTTCCTTCTTCGTATGGGTGAATATATCGGTGATGATTTCAATATGGTTTTTGACATTAAGCAGTCAATAAGAACGGGAATTGACCCTTATTTCTTTGCAGAAAAGCTTCATAAATACATTCGTCATATTCATATAAGCGACCATAACAGTGAAAGCGACTGCTTTGTTCCGTGTAAAAACGGTGATTTTGATTTTGAAAAATTCTTTAATATGATGAAATCCTTGGGATATAACGGTGATTTTATCATTGAATTGTACGAAAATGGCTTTAAAACTGACGACGAACTGTCTTTTGCAGTTCAGGAACTCAAAAAATTGCTCTAAACCCTTTACATTGTGCCTTAAAGTGTGATAGAATACTATATATAGTTTGGGAAATAGGAAGTGTTTTTATGAAATGTCCTTTTTGCGGTTTTGAAGAAAGTAAGGTAATTGACTCTCGTCCTACTGACGAAGGAGAAAAAATTCGTCGCAGACGCGAATGTATCAAATGTGCAAAAAGATTTACCACTTATGAAATCATCGAAAATGTACCGATTGTTGTCGTTAAGAAAGACAAGAACCGTGAAGTTTTCGACCGTAGCAAATTGATTAAAGGTATGCTTACAGCTTGTGAAAAACGCCCTGTTTCAATCGAAACAATTGAACGAGCAGTTACTGAGATTGAAACAACCTTACAGAATTCTCTTGACAGGGAGGTTACAAGTGTTCATATCGGTGAGCTTGTAATGGAAAAGCTTAAGGAAATTGACGAAGTTGCTTATGTTCGTTTTGCTTCTGTTTATAAGCAGTTCAAGGATGTCAACGCATTTATGGACGAGCTTTCAAAATTCCTTGATAAGAAATAAAGCATAAAATACTAAATAAAACGAGGACTTGTGCAAATTGTAAAAAACGCACAGGTCCTTTTTGTATGATTTTAACATTTGGAATTTATTTACAAAGTGTTGAATAACTGCTATAATTTATGTATAAATTTTGAAAAGGGGTATCTTTATGAAAAAGATGAAAAAAGCCTTATCAGTTGTAATGGCAGTAGTTCTTTTATTGTCATGTATGTCTGTTTTGGGCTATTCAACAAAGGAAGAATATGTTCCTACAATTATCATTCCTGGTCTGTTCCAGAGTGAAACTTATTCTTATGAAAATGGTGAAATTGCTTGTGATGCTAACGGCGAACCGCTTGCTGCACCATTCTATGTTTCAATTACAGAAAAAGAAATTACAGACCTTGTAACAAACGCATTACTTCCTATTACAAAGATGTTTATTACTCAGGAAGATAAGGATGCTTTAGCAGCTAAGGAAGTTTCAAGAATTCTTGCAGGCATTCTTATGGGCAAACAGCGTTCAGATGCTAACGGTGAATTTATTGATGATGTTCGTCCTGCCGTTTATGAGGGTAGTGTTGCAACTATTGAAGATTATCAGTTAGAGGGTGTTCTTGCTGACTTCCCTGTACAGGAATATTTTGAAATTGCAGGTATGGAATACCTTTATGTTTTCAATTATGTTTCAACAGGAAATATGATTCAGACAGCAAAAGACCTTTATGATTATATTCAGTTCGTTAAAAAGGATACAGGTGCTGAAAAGGTTAACCTTGTTCCTGTAAGCCAGGGTGGTTCAATCACAAACGGTCTTATGAAATATTATGACGAACAGAATATTTCACTTTCAAGAGACATTAACAGAATCGTGTTTACAGTTCCTGCTCTTGACGGTGCTGCACTTCTTGGTGACTGCTACAGATATGGCTTTAATAAGAATAGTGAAGCTCTTTACACAACAGCAATGCCATCAGTTATCGGTTATGAAAACTATCTTGGATATGTTATCAATATTCTTATGAGACTTATGCCAAAGGCTGACATCGATGTTCTCCTTGATGAAATTGCAGATGCAATGGTTAATGATTATCTTAAATATTCAACACTCCTTTGGGGTCTTATCCCATCTGGTGATTACCCTGCATGTCGTGAAAAGTACCTTATGGGTGACGATATGGCAGAAATTCGCAGACAGGCAGATTGGTATTATCAGGCACAGCTTGATTCAGAAAAATATATTCTTAAAGCAATTAAAGATGGTGTGAAGGTATTTGATATTGTTGATACAAATGTAGAACTTTATCAGCTTGCAGTTTCACATGACAAACAGAACTGTGACGGTATCATCCATGTTGACTCAACATCAATGGGTGCATATAGTGTGAATGTAGGCACAAAGCTTCCTGAAAACTATGTTGCATCACGCAATATGTGTTCTGACCCTAAGAATCATAACCATACTGACCCGGAAGGCATTATGGATGTTTGCACAGGTCTTCTTCCTGAACACACATTCTATTTCAGTGGACAGAATCACGCAACAACAGCATCAAACGATGTTATTATGACTCTTATTATTCAGCTTCTTACTGATGAAAGTTTTACAAGCGTTCATTCATATCCTGAAATATTCCCTCAGTTCAACTACAGTAGAGAAACAAAGAAGTTAAGAGAAGATGTTGATTATATGAGAGATTATGATACAAGCACTCTTTCTGCTGAAGATGCAAAGGAACTTAAAGAAGCAATAGCACAGGTTGACGAAATGCTCGCTAATAAGGTTGTTGATGTTGAAGAATTCCAGGCTGCTAATGACCGTTTTTATGATATTTTCAACAAGATTACAAGTGGTGATTCAGCAAAAACAACAGAGGGCATTAACCGTGCACTTTATATTATCACAAGAACAGTAAGTGATGTTCTTTACTTCATCTATGGTGACAAGGCATTCAGCGAAATGGCACTTAAACCAATTCTTGATGTGATTTACAGATAACAAACAATAATAAATTAAAGGACTTGCAGAAATGTAAGTCCTTTTTTATGATATATTATTGCTATAAAAAAACATAAATGTTAAAAAGGTTACAAAAATTGTAAAAAGGAGAAAATAAAATGATTGGAATTATCAATAAAATTATTTCACTTATTCTTGTACCTATTTATTTTTCTACATTTCTTCCACCATATTATATTGTAAAATTAGTGAACAAGCCTGAAGAATTGATTTCAATTTCAGAATATGCAATAGGTTCAGAAGAAGACCCTGTTTATTTTACAGCCCATCGTGGTGTTCACGCACTTGCACCTGAAAATTCACTTCCTGCATTTGTGGAAGCAGTAAATAACAATTATTACTCTGCCGAATGTGATATTCGTCTTACAAGGGATAATGAGTGGGTTGTTATACACAATAGTACAGTAAATGCAAGATTTTGCCAAATGGGTAATGTAAGTGATTATACTCTTGAGGAATTAAAGACTTTCAGCTATAAAAGCGGTGCAAATCTTTGGAAATATAAGGATGAAAGAATACCGACTCTCGAAGAATATCTTGATGTATTTGTTGATACCGAAACACGACCACAAATAGAAATCAAGGAAGACGGAACAGATTTTCTTGACACAGTTATTGATGCAATTAAGGAAAAAGACCTTGTGGAAGAAGCAATCGTTATTTCCTTTGATATTGAGCAGTTAAAAGCAGTTTATGAGCTTGAACCGAATATTGAGCTTTGGTATCTTGTTGACGAAATTACACCTGAAAATATCGCAGAAGCAAAGGCAGTAAGCAACAATGTGTGGCTTTCGGCTAATTTCAGCGAAAACACCACCGAAACAATACAGCTTGCAACATCAGCAGGTGTCGGCATTTCTTTCTGGACAGTCAATACGGTAGAAGATGCCCGAATGCTTTACGATATGGGCATCCGATATATGGAAACCGACATTCTTTGTAATTAAATTATAATTTATCGGGATGAATAACCAATTTGATAGGTCATTCTGAGCGTAGCGACGAATCTCTCTAACAGTAACACATCAACCAACAGAGATTCTTCGTCACTGCGTTTCTCAGAATGACACTAACCTTAAATATCCCGACAATCCCCACTTCACACAAAAAAATCCGAGTATTGCTACTCGGACTTTTTATGCTGTTTTCTTCTTTTTTGTGAAATATACAATAACAGAAATTATAACGATAATCATACTTATAATATAAGCGAAAAGCAAAAATACCTCTAAAATATCAAATGCAGCGTTAAGGTAGTTTGTGTCATATTGCCAATTTATAGTTAATGTTTCATCGTCAAAGGTAACATTTTTCTGCAAATCACCGGGTTCCGGATGCTCGCTGATTAAAACATTTTCTTCTTTAAACTTTTCTGCTTCTTCTTGAGTGTTGAATTCAAGGTCTTCGGTCATAAAAGCTTCAGTATATTCACATTGATATCCGTTTTCATCTTTATAATAGGAATGTCCTATTTTTTCTACACACAGGGTATATGTACCGTCTTCAAGGTATCCTTCATCAATAAGATTATATAAAGGCTTATTATCGGTTATATGATTTTTAAGGTTATAATAGTCATTTTCTGCTTCTTCCTGTGAGGAATAATTATAACCAACAGCATCATTAAAATTAAAGGCATAATAATTACATTGACTCTCGACGAGAGCACCTATAAATGGTGCTGTGACAGAAATAACAATTATAACTGCAATGATTACGGAAGTAGTTTTAATGTGCTTTTTACGGTATTTTCTTTGTTCATCTGATAATTGTGTTTGTGCTATGTCGTATTTTTTACATAAAACTTTACGGACAAAATATGCAACAATACCACCGACAACCGCTGTGGCGGGTAGCGCAACAATCAGCATGGATACACCGTCAAATAAAATGTTGAGAAGAAGTCCGATTATTGTTACAACTGATAAGAACGTGACAAGTGTAACGTATTTTATGCAGTTTTTCATTGTTTTTTCATAATGCTCTTTTTCAATAATATCTCTGTTATCAAGACCTGATAAAAGATTGTTGAATGCGATAAGAGTAACTGCAATTGAACTTGCAACTAAAATCAAAATGATTACATATCCAACCCACATAACATTATAGTTATAAACAATATCACCGATTGTATAAGCTAAAATAAGTGCTACAACACCTAAAACAACTGATATTATGGAGTTGTTATTAAATTTAACTGTCGCTTTCTCGATTAAATATTTGATTCGCTCGTTACTTTTTGTGTCTTTGCTATTTTCAACAGATGTCTTCGTGATTCTTTCACCACGCAGAATTTCATCCACCGAAACAGAATATAATTCAGCGATTGCAGGTAATATCATAATTTCAGGATAACCTTCGTCGCGTTCCCATTTGCTTACAGTTTTGTTGGAAACATTAAGTTTATCTGCAACTTCCTGTTGAGTCATTCCGTTGGCTTTTCTCAATGCAGAAAGAAATGCACCAATTGTTTTTCTCTCCATACTAAAACCTCCTTTTATAGTATTATTCTGCAATAAATAGAGTAATTTTTCAACACCTAACCCGTAGATTTTATCTACTGTTCGTAGAAATTTCATATTTTAAACCTCCAAGTATTTGCTACTTGGAGGTTTTTGTGTTTATTCAGTTACAGGTGCTGTGAGGAAATCATAAACTGCTTTACCGATTGGAATTGAATTGCACATATCAATAAGGCAATATTTAATTTCTGTAAGGATATTACCAAAGTCAAAGAAGAAACTGCTTTCTGCTTCAGGTGCATTGTCGTATTCAAGTGTGAATGCCTGTGTATAAAGCACGCCACCGTGACCGAATGCTTCAGCTCTTACATATGAACTGATTTCGTCTGAATAGTCATCAAGGTCGATTGTGTTGCCAACATGAATAACCTTACCGTCGGCAATCCAATGAACTGTAAGTGCATTTTCAACTGAAAGTGAAATTGTGTCGTTTGCTTCGTCAACAGTAATGTCAGTTACCTTTGGTGCAGGCACAGAGTCATTACGGTCTTCCTGTTCAAATTCTGTACCCCAGTCAAATCCTGTTTCAAGTGAAAACTGAGCCAATTCTTCTGCGTTTTTGATGTATCGGCTTACTGCGAAGAATGCACCGTTTTCAAGACAAGTGCGAATATTTTCAGCGTTGTTTTCAGGCATACAAAGATTTGTCCACGCACAACCTACCTTGTCAAGCTGATGTGCATCGGTTGTGGCAATTGCAAAAACATTTCTGCCTGTTGGAACAACCTTTGTGAGAAGAATATCCCAAAGCTTTCTATCGTATTTTGTACGACCGTCTTTTTTAGAGTTTATGTCAATACCGATACATGAGTCATAAGTTGTAAGAATGTCAGTAAATTTATTGATAACATAACTGTACCACAAATCATCTTCGTTATATGCGTCTGCCTGACAGCTTTCTTCCTTTGCACTTGTGTATTCACCAGGGTGATTGATTACGCTGAGTCCGCCTGTTGCATCAACATTTTCTACAACCTCTGCATAGTTACTTGTACCACCCATAAGGCCGTCACCGTATTCAGTAAACCAACTGTTCACATGAGCGTTGTTAAGTGAAGTAGGATTCTGTTCAATGCCCAAAGGAATTTCAACCATAGGTCTGCCGTCACGACCGACACCTGTTGCGATTTCGTTGTATCGTTCTTCTGTCAAAGGAGTAATTTGAGGGATTTTACCATCCTTAATTCCTAAACCGATTTTGAAATAATTTCTGCTGTTGACCGATGTCCAGTCACGACTTACAATACCATGGTCAGTAATTGCAAGTGCATCATAGCCTTGTGCATAATGCTCCTCAACCATTTCACTTAAGGTATTATCACCGTCAGATGCAGTTGTATGACAATGAAGGTCAGCCTTGTATTGACCCCAACTGTCAAAATCAACCGTTTCATAAGGGTTGTTTATTGTGTAGTCAACATCTTCTTGTGCAGATGCTACAATACAACCACCAAAAGCCATTACAGTTGCAAGAATGAGAGAGATAATTTTGTTAGCAATTTTCATAGTACAACCTCATTTCCAGAATATAAATAAATTTTAAACCTAAATGACAATTATGTCAATTAAATTATAATTTGTCGGGATGAATAACTAATTTGGTAGGTCATTCTGAGCGTAGCGAAGAATCTCTCACATTTCATCAGTCACCCTGAGTGAAACGAAGGGTCTATTAAAATAGGACAGAGATTCTTCGTCACTTCGTTCCTCAGAATGACACTAACCTTAAACATCCATACAAACTCCAATTTTTTGTCACTTTTGTTTTTATTTTCAGAAAAAACAAAAAGGACGGTTCGTGATGAATCGTCCTTTAATTTTGCACTTTGCGTTTTGCATTTTGCATTTCTCCGACAAACTCCAATTTATATAAACAAACTATGGATATGATTCAAGAATAAAACAATACCCACTTATGAAAAGTGGGTGTCTTATGATATGAATTTTAATTGTTTAAATAATCTTCAACTTCCAGTAAATCTGAAGCTGTGTTGATGTTGAATTCTCTTTCTGCAACGGAAAATGCTAATCCCTTATAGCCTGATGCTGTTAAATAGTTAAAGCAATCACATAAATCATAGAGCTTGTCAGGTTCGTTCGTGTATGCTTCCTTTATCACTTTTTGTGTTGACTCATTGAAAAGGCTGAACCCTGTACCCTTTATATTGTTTGCAACAATTGCGGGTTTTTCAACACATTTTATGAGTAAGGAATTTTCGTCTGTTTCCACAGAAAAATTATTCTTTATTTTTTCAGGGTTTTCCTCAGGTGTAACACCACAATAAAAGTCAAATTCCTTTGTATCAAATGCGTTTTTAATTGCATCAATATTCAAATTCACAAAAATCTCATCTGATAATTGCAATACAATGGACTCGTCACAGGCTATTTTATTCAGTACTTGCACAAAAGCGTTTACCAATCCTTTTTGCTGTGGTTGACGAACATAGTGAATTGTTAAACCTTTATATGTATTTCCGATAGCCGATTTAATTGAGTCGCCTTGTTTGCCTATAACAATATATGCATCAGATATTTCCAATTCAATCAGGTTGTCGAGTGAAAACTCAATTAAATACCTGTTGTTTATTTTTCTTAATGCTTTACAGATATTCTGACCGGTGCTTGTTGTTAAACGAGTGCCGTCACCACCGGCTAATATAACACCAATCATCGAATTCCCTCATTTCCGTTTTGGTGATAAATTAATAATTTATTCTTCGTTCCTCAATAATTATTGGCTTTTCACCGTTATTGCGAGGAAGCGAAATAAGATGTTCTGCACAGAAGGATACCATTAACAAGAGAAGTCCTAAGAAAATGAAAACTAATCTTATCATAATATCGCTGATTGCACTGTTAAGGGATGAGCCGAACACGCTTGGTATGCAGAAAATGAAAAGTTCAAGAATACTCAAAACCATCGCGATTACAGATACAAAGATTACTCGTCTCGGTAAAACTTTTGAAGCATTTACGATACCGCAAACAGCAAAGTCGTAATATTTAGAAAGTGTAAACTTGCTTTTGCCTTTCTTTCGCTTTTCCTGAAGATAGTAAACATATTCGAAGGATGAACCGTATTCGTAAATAAGTCCACGAAGAAATGGCTCGTTTGTGTTAATCTTTTTAAGAATTTCAATAAAGCTCCTATCAAACAATTCAAACTCGGTTGCATGAGGAACCATTTTTACACCGAAAATGTTGTTGATTACCCAATAAAATACTGTTCTTATAAAATACACAAACTTATTTTCTCTGCTTTGATTTTTTACACCGAAAACAATTTGGACACCTTGTTCCCATTTTTCTATAAATTTTGGAATTTCTTCAGGAGGATTCTGCAAATCAGCATGTAAAATGATAGCACAGTCACCCTTTGCTTGTTGGAAACAATAGAAAGTACCTTTTGCATAACCAAAATTCTTTGAGTAAAAAACCGCTTTTACATGTGTGTCTTTATTGCAAAGTTTTTCTATTTTTTCTTTTGAACCGTCTGTTGAACCGTCGTCAAAAAAGACAATTTCATAATCATAATTGTCAAGAGTCTGCATCACTTTTGTTGTTCGTTCATATAACTCGTCAAGTGTGTTGACCTCATTGTAATTAGGAACAACAATTGAAATCAGTTTTTTACTCATTTTAGTCACCTTAATCGTACATTTTATCTAAATCGTATTTTTTTATAATCTTTGGGTAAGCGTGTGAATACCAGAAAACATATAGGAATTCATATAAAGCCTTGAAGCCGTCAAGGAAAAAGCTGATTGGTCCTTTAAGTGAAATTGAATGAAGTCCGTTGATAATTGTTTCTTTCGCAAATTCAAATGCACCGTGTTCCTGTAAAGCACCTTTGTTTGAAAAGCTTTTCCACATATACCAGCTTCTGATTACACGCAAATCAACATCCGGAACAGCTGAAAGATTTACGCCCAAAGATTCAGTAGCAACAACCTTGCTCATTTCCTTAAAGGTCTTTGGTGCCTTGTAGGTTCCGTTTGCAACTACCTGGTCATAAAGCTCGGTACCGGGAAGTGGTGTAAAATGGAATACAGGAGTAAGATTTGCCTTGATTGTGTTCAATAGCTTTACAGTATCTCTTAACTGTTCAACGGTTTCGTCAGGGAAACCGATAATAAATGATGCAACGGTTGTAATGCCGATTTTATTAAGTATTTCAAATGTAGGTGCAATTTTGCTATAGTCAATGTTTTTATGTACAATGTCCTGCATCTCTTTTGAACCTGTTTCAACACCGAACAATATCCATCTGCAGCCTGCGTCGTAAAGCATCTGATAATCTTCTTCATTGAACATACCGATTCTCATTTCAATTCCCCAATGGAAATTGAGCTTCATATCGTGTACGCGCTGACAAAAATCAACCAAATCGCTTCTTTTTACAACCCAGAGCTCGTCGGAAAAGTAAACACCGTCAACACCATAATTGTCAATCAAATATTTAACTTCACTTAAAACGATGTCGTTAGGTCGTTTTCTGTGCGTGCTTTTGTGGAAAGATTGATTGGAGCAAAAAGCACATCTGCAAGGACATCCTTTTGAAGAATAAACATACATCATTTTTTTGCAACCAAGATATGTTTGCATATACTTTGGTGCGTCAATAAGAGTATAGTCTGCCACAGGCATTTCACTAAGGTCGGCAAATTTGCGACAAGGAGTAACAACAGTTTTTCCGTCTTTTTTATATGCCAATCCGTAAATATCATCAAAGGAGTCGCCCTTTTGAAGTGCATTCATAATTTCAAGCCAGGTAATTTCACCTTCACCGTAAGAAATATAGTCAACAAAGTCGTTTGACAACACTTCTTCAATCTGCATAGATGGCATTTGTCCTCCCCATACAACGGGAATACCTCTTACCTTTGCAGCTTTTGATACCTTAACGGCATCCATAATGCCACGAGATGACATGAGAGAAACGCCGATAATGTCGGGCTTAAATGAGTCCAACAGCTTGTTGATATTTGCTTTATTTACACAACGGTCTTCAAGTTTGACTTCATGTCCGTTGTTTTTTACATATGTAGCTATTGAGAGCAGACCCAATGGATTAGAAAGGGCTCGAGTATAATAGCCGACAGAAGGGTTGATAAACAAAACTTTCATTTCAGTACCTCAAAAAAGATTTTTCTTCAAAAGTTTAAGAGCGTGTTGTGCATAATTTTTAAATTGAGTATATGAGGTTATGCACTTTTTTAATGTTTTAAGAATATATATTGGACGAAGATAAAAACGAAGTTGCATTTGCTTTTTCATTTTTATTACCTCATCAAGGCTTACAAAGCTTGTGCCGATAGTGTTTGGAGCATAATAGTCGTTACCCCAGGCAAGGTCACTCAATGTATTGTATTCCACACATTGTTGATAAAGCTCTGTGCCGTAATATGGCATTGCAATATGTATTTCTATAAAGTTGGGATTCAGTTTCAAAATAAACTTTTCGGTTTGCTTAATATCCTCTTTTGTTTCCCAAGGAAAGCCTACCATAAAGAACCCGAATAAAGGGATACCTGCTTTTTTTATAAGCGAAGCTGCGCGGACACTGTCTTCAAGAGTAGCACCTTTTTTTATGAGCTTCATAGTTTTTTCGGAGCCTGTTTCAAAACCGACAGCAAGCATAAAACAACCTGCAGCTTTCATTTTTTGCAACAACTCAAAGGATAATGGCTTTGTTCTGGAGTTTGCGGTAAACTCGATTTTGCCTTTAAGAGGTGAATTGATAATTCTATCGCAAAGCTCAGATGCCCATTCATTATCAATAGTAAAAGTGTCTGCTTTGAAAAAGAAATTTCTGATGTTAAATTTATAATAACATTCTTCTATTTCAGCAAAAACATTCTGAACGCTTCTCAAACGAACATTTTTGCCTGAAATAATAGGTGTAAGACAATAAATACACTGTGACGGACAACCCTTTGCCACAGAAATTGTTGCCATAGGCTCACCTGTATCAGGTCTTGTGTAGATAGCGTTATTCATCAGTTGCCTTGCAGGAAACGGAAGCTCGTCCAGATTTTTATTCCAGCAATCGAACTTTGTTAAAATAAATTCATTACCTTTGCGATAAATTATTCCAGGAATATCGTCAATATTTCCGATGCCTCTCAAAAGATAATCCGCAAGAGGACCCATTACAAACTCAATTTCTGCACCGACCAAACAAGAAATATCAGAGAGGTCAAGTGTTTCGAGAAGTGATTTTTTAGGATTGTAAAAAATAGCCCCTTTAATAACAAAAAGACAATCATGGAATGTTTTTATCCATTTGATAAAATCCAAATCATCATAAATTGTTGCGTTTGTTATGCTGATAAATATTAAGTCAGGTTTAAAAGCCTCAATGTCGGATTTAACCTGTTCTTTTGTAGCAAGTTCAGTTTGATAATCTCTAAGAAAAACGGAATAATTTTTCTGAAGTAAAACAGATGCAGCATAACCGATGTCGTTGCATGCGTGTGTAGAGGCTACTGCAGAATCTTCAATATTACATTGTGCCCGGTCTTCGCTTCGTTGATATGCTCTCCCAGGGGGATATAACAACATAACTTTATTCATTGCATACCTCTCCAATTTTATTTTATTTTCACATTATACCATAAAAAATTAAAGAATATCAAGTGCTTTGCTATCTATATGTTACTAAAAGCACCAAATAATTACAACAAATTTGACTTGATATATGTTTTATGCTAAAATTACTTAATAAATATGCTGATTTTTTTAAAGGGAGTCTATGATGAAAAAGGTAAGAAACACAGACTTTTTATTTTGTATAGCATTATCCTTAGGATTTTTGATTCATATATTTTTCGTTTTTATTTTTCCGTATCTTACTGACGAAAGCTTTTATGTTGCAGTTCCGTTTCGCCTTTTAAATGGTGACAGCCTTGTTCAGCATGAATGGAATCTTACACAGTTTTCGTCATTGTTCGCGTATTTGCCTGTGGCATTGTGGACAGCAATCAAAGGTTCTGCTGATGGTATTCTTGTTTTTATGAGATGTATATATCTTCTTATTCATACAACCGTAGCAGTTGCGGTATATCGCTTTTTCAGGAAATACGGAAATTGGGCAATTCTGGCATCCATAATGTATTATGCACAGCTTCCATATGGAATGTTGTCAATAAGCTATCATTCGGTCTTAAATATCTGTTTGTTGATGTTATCATTTTTCTTGCTTTCAATTTATGAAAACAAATCTGTTCACTTGTATATTTGCGCAGGTATCTGTTTCGGTTGCAGTTGTGTTTGCAATCCGATTATCTGTATCATATTTGTGTTATATCTTTTAGTTTGCATTTTGTGGACAAAGCGACAGGTGATAAGACTTCAGTTATTAAAAATCAAGAGATATGATTCCACTCAAAAAGGACAAAAATTGACAAACAAAGAACGAAAAAAACTAAAGCAAACAGTTATAGATGATTATGCTGATTCAGAAAAATATGATTGTTTCTTTTCAAAGGATGCAATTTTGCGTTTTACTTGCGGAATTTGTATAGTTGCTGTTATTGCAATTGTCTTCTTTTTTGCAACAGGCGGAACAATTACTTCTGTTATAAGGAATACAGAAAATCTTTTGGGCAGTAGTGAATATGAGATTACTTCTCAGTCTGTTTTTTCAAAATTGGCAGAAACAATCAGTCAGTTCAGTGACTTTACTTTGGGAATGCCATGGATATTGCCGGCAATCTTTGTGTTTATGTTTTTTGATAAAAAAAGAAATTATAACACACATAGACTCATTTATTTGTTTATTTCGATGGTCTGGGCAATAATGTTTGTAATTGTTGTTGTGTTAAAACAAGAATTGAGTGCCTTTTCATTACCGTTCTTCGTGATTTCTGTTGTGTGCTATATTTTGACAGAAAACAAAAACAAAACACTTTTTAACTGTATGTATATTCCTTGTTTGATTGCTATGTTTTTTCATTACATTGCTGCCAATACCTATTTGTCTGCAATTGGAATTATACTTGCAATCAACAATGTGGCAGGCGTAATTTTTGCAAGAGATTTGTGGATAGAAATGAAAAGTGGAGATAAAAACGAATCAGAAGGTGAGTCTGACAGGATATTACCCTACCTTTGCCGTAGCATAATAATTGTAGGCTTTTGTATCCAGATAGTGTTTTATGGTATGTTCTATCAGGTCGGCAAGCTTCCGGGTAAGGATGCTATAAAAGCAACAAAGGGACCTTATGCAGGATTGTATATGGACGAAAAGCAGTATATCGATTATACTAATTTGATAAATGATATGGATGTAATAAGGAAAGTTGCCGAAGAAGATGAACCAGTGCTTATGCTTGGATTCGAAAATTGGCCATATTTGTATCTTGACCGACCTTTTGCAACACATACCATATGGTACGAAGGTGCTCTTGCTTTTGACCCTAATCAGTTAATCAATTATTATAAGGAAAATCCGGAAAAGAAACCGGAATATGTTTATATTATGGGGTCTGATACTGATAATAGCCTTGTTCCGTATATTACGGATAAGCTTGACGGAGTATTTGAGTTTTCAGAAGAGGAAAGATTATCAGGCGGAGTTCTTTTAAATGTAAAACATTGTAAAGCGTAAAAAACGAGTAGAGCGAAAACTCTACTCGTCTTTTTGTTATATAACAGGCGCATCAATTGATTCCACAACCATAGATTTCTGCATTTCTTCATTGTGCTTTTCTGTTCTTTCGTCAAGCCAAGAAATAATATCCGAATGAACCTCGTCACGATTGATTTCATTAAAAATCTCGTGTCGTGCATCTTCATAAATCTTCATTGTAACATTTTTATGCCCTGTCTTTTTGAGCATTTTATAAACCTCTTTCACGCCTTTTCCATAGTCACCGACAGGGTCCATTGAGCCTGAAAGAAGGTAAATCGGCATACTTAAGGGAACTGTGTTATACCATCTGCGTGAAGAAACCTGTTTAAGAGTCATAAACAATGCCTTCATACCACTTACGGTGTATTGGTATCCGCACAAATCGTCTTTAATAAACTTATCCACTTCTGCCTCATCACGAGAAACCCAGTCACATTCAGTACGCTTTTTTGTTTTTCTGTTGTATGCACCAAAAGCCATTGTGTTGAGAATGTCAGAACGATATTCAGGTCCGTTTTGTTTAATGAGAGTGTTTGCAAGGTGAAGACCAATACCAAGCATTGGATTTTCACCACTTGTGCCTGTATAAACAACACCGTCAAGAAGATAACCGTATTTTGCTGTATATTTTCTTGCAATAAGGCTACCCATACCGTGACCGACCATATAAAACGGCAAATCAGGATATTCACTTTTTGCCATATCGGATATTGTCTTTAAATCTTCAATAAATGTTTCTTCGCCGTTTTCACCAAAATATCCCAGCATATCCCTGTCGGTAACTGACGAACCGTGTCCCACATGGTCACTGACGAAAACTGCATATCCTGCCTTGCACAATTCAAGAGCAAAACGGGAATAACGGTTTGAATATTCAGCCATACCGTGAGAAATCTGTACAACGCCTTTTATTGAGCCATAGTCAATGGGTGCAGCACTCTGTGCAAATATTTCGCATAAGCCTGATGCAGAAAGAAATGAATATTCCTTAGTCAAAAATTCCAAAAAAATCACCTTTAACATTTAAACTACACCTATTGTAACACAAAAAAGTATAAATTTCTACAACACAGTTATAAAATGGGCATAAATACCAAAGAAGAACTATATTTATTAGAAATATCCAACAAAGGAAAAGCCTTGAAGCGACATATAAAATATGATAGAATATTTATAGTTTAGTGTATCACTTCTTCACTATTACTTCTTACTTTAGAATCGGGGCATTAGCGCAGTTGGGAGCGCATCACACTGGCAGTGTGGGGGTCAGGGGTTCAAGTCCCCTATGCTCCACCATACCGACCACTTTGTTTGCTTGTCAAAGTGGTCGTTTTTTTGTCAAATTAGAGTTTATCGAACAAAACAATTAATGAGATATGTCATTCTGAGCGTGAGCGAAGAATCTCTCAAATAGTGACATATCAACCAACAGAGATTCTTCGTCACGTTGTTCCTCAGAATGACACTAAGCCTTAATCATCCCGATAAATTATAATTTGTATGAATAAAATTCTTAAGATTTGGTTAAGAATAATATTTTTTCCAAAAAACTGTTGACAAAACGGAATTTATACTGTATCATCAAACTGTACTAATTGAAATAGCACAGTTAGTACAGTTGAACAGGAGGTGATACACCGTGAATATTTTTCTTGATTTTCATTCCAGAACCCCTATTTATGAGCAGATTAAGGAACAAATCGTTCTTGACATCAGCAGGGGAGTGCTGAAAAAAGACGACCAGCTACCGTCTTTAAGACAACTCTCAGCGCAACTGGGCTTGAATATCAACACCGTCAAGCGCGCGTTGTCGGAGTTGGAGGCTCAGGGAGTTATCTATACAATTGCAGGAAAAGGTGTATTCGTAAGCGGTGATACAGAATCTCAGAATATGTTCCTTCAGCAGTCTTTGGAAGTAGTAAAGACTTCTTTAATCAACGCCAAGGCTATGGGTGTTGACAGAAAACAGGTTGAGGGAATCCTTAACGAAATTTTCAAAGGAGATGACGAATGAAATGATTGAATTCCGTAATGTTACCAAGAAATTCGGTGATTTCACAGCAGTTGAAGATATATCATTCAAGGTTGAACCATCATCAATTTATGGACTGATTGGCTATAACGGTGCCGGTAAGACAACGCTTTTAAAAACAGCAGCAGGAATTTATAAGGCTGACGGTGGTCAGGTTCTTATAGACGGTGAAGACACATATGACAACGACAATAATCGCAGAAATATGTTCTATATTCCTGATGACCTTTATTTCCCGATGAACGCAAATGTTTATACAATGGCAAAATTTTATGCCGACTATCATCCCACATTCAGCTTCAAGACATTTGAAAAGCTTTTGGATGTTTACGGTCTTGACGGTAAAAAGAAAATCCGTGGTTTTTCAAAGGGTATGCAACGACAGGCTGAAATTATTTTAGCATTGGCATCTCGTCCGAAGTATTTATTACTTGACGAAACCTTTGACGGACTTGACCCACAGAAAAAAGAGATTACAAAGAAGCTTTTTATGGAATATATGGCAGAAACAGAGGCTTCTCTTATTATTTCATCACATAATTTGTCAGAGCTTTCTGACCTTTGTGACAATGTTGGTCTTATTAACGGTAAAAAGCTTACAATGGACTGCTCAGTTTATGACATTTCAAAGAATTACAGTAAATTCCGACTTATTTTTGACCGTCAGATTACTGAAAATGACTTTAGGGACATTCAGTACAAATCACTTGAAATTGACGGTAGAGTTGCAATGATTATTTTCGAGAAAAATGCCGACGAGCAAAGACATAAGCTTAACGCACTTCTTCCTATGGCTATTGATGAATACAGACTTACAATGGAAGAAGTATTCTTAAACGAAATGGAGGAAAAGAAATATGACATCACAAAAATCTTTGAATAATGTGAACAGAAACGACTTTGTTCGTAGCTTAAAAGAATCACTTCTTTTCCCTTTAATCGCGTTTGCTGTACTGTTTTTCACTATGACAGCACCTGTAATCGGTTATGTAACTGAAGAAGACTTTCTTTTACAGACAGTTCATAACGAAATTTCAGTATTCTTACCGATAAGCTCATCATTTTATTATAGTTTTGCAATGCTTGTACCATTAGGTATGGTTGCCTGCGGTATGCTCACATCAGCAAAATCATTCTATTACCTTTTATCAAAGAAACAGGTAAATGTGTTCTTAAGCCTTGGTGTAAAGCGTGATACAATGCTCAAAAACAGAATTGTGTCAGCAGTGATTACTCTCTTTACAGCAGTATTCGTGCCAATGGTTATAATCTATATTACAAACATTGTAAACTTTGGTATGTCAGCACATCTTACAAAGCTTTTCCTTTATGTTACATCAATGCTTTTTGTCAGCGGACTTATAGGCTTTGCCCTTTGCACCTTGATGTTTATGGTATCGGGTAACATTTTTGAGGCAGGATTTTCAACAATCGCACTTTCACTTATTCCGTATTTTACATTTGTTATAATGGATAACTTATTAGGCGGTTGGCTTAAAGGCTATGTATATACTGCAAAGTACGACAGGTTAATGGATGCTTTTAACCCTTGGACAATAGCAACAAACATTCAGAACGATTATATAGGTGAAGATGGAACGCGTGTCAATGCAACAAACATTTTAAGACCTTTAGTCGGTTCAGGTGAAGAAGGCTATAAAATTCCTGAACAGTACAATATTGATATGGGCTTTGTTCTTCCTGTTATTGGTTGGTTTATTGTTGCACTTGTTGTAATCGGTGTTACATTCTTACTTTATAACAGAAGAAGAGCAGAACACGCAAATTCTCTTGGTAAATTCGCTGTTTTAAGAGCAGTAGTCGGTACAGCAGCATTCGTTCTTGTAGCATATTTCTGGGTTAGTGCTTTACAGAGTGCTTGTAATCTCTTCCTTTTATTCCTTGTAATTTTAATCAGTTCTTTTATCGCTTATGCAGTTGTACAGCTTGTTCTTATAAGAAAGGTGAAAACAGCATTTAAGTCATTTAAATGGTACGGTGTATTAGTTGCTGTTACTGCACTTTGTATGATTACAGTCGGCACAGGTCTTTTCGGAACATACAACAAGATTCCTGACATCAAAGAAGTAAAGAGCGTTTCTGTTTCAACAAACGAGCTTGAAATGTTCCCTCATTATATCGACACTTATGACGGAACCCAAGATTTTGTTGAAAGCTCAACGGATATAAGCAAAAAAATGGTGCTTGAGCTTTTTGAACTTCTAAAGAATGAAAAGGTTGTTTATAACTATGAGTGGTCAGCAGGGGCAACAATTGCTATTCGCGACAATGACGGAGAAGTAATGTACAGAAGATTCAGTATATATAGCCAAGAAACATATAAAAAGTATCTTGAGCTTGTTTACGGTTCTGATTTTATTGATGCAATTTTCAGAAATTATCTTGTTGACGATATTCCTGATAATCCTTATGAGGACTCAACAGGCTACTTTAAAAAGTTCCTGTGGGCATATACAGATAGTGATTTACTCTTGAAAACAGGTACTCCGTTTGTGAGCATCGAAGATGTTGACAGTCTCGGTAAAGCACTTTATAAGGACTATTCTGCTATGAGCGCAGAACAGCTTCTTAAAAACAACGAAAAGCCTGTTTGTGTTCTTGCTCGCGGATATACAACTGAAGTTGATTTTTCAGGTATGGTTCCTATAACTGCAACAAACAAGATTTATCCTATCAGCGAAGACGGAACAATTCTTTATGATAAGGATTACAACGAAGAAACTGCATTTACACCTCCAGAATACGGACTTTTGAGTGAATATATTCCTATTTACAGTTATATGACAAATACTCTTGAATTCCTTGAAGCAAACGGTTGTATAACTGACGAAAATCAGTTGACAATCAAGGAAGTTCTTTATACAGATTCATTTATCAGTTATCATAATGCTTCTTCCGAATTTGTTGAGTTGAATACAAATAAAAATGACAAAAGGGCATATTCATACAGTATGTATTATCCCGACTATGAAACTGAAAGTTTCTATCAAGCGGCTTACACAGGTTATCAAAATGAGAATATAGGATATTTCATTGATGAAACAATGACAGAATATGAACTCTTAAAGAAAATGTATAAGGACATCGGTCATCCGCTTACATCTGTAACAGATATCGAAAAAGCACAGGAAATTTTCGATAACACAGTTTCACGATATATTTTCTTGGGTGACCAGGGCAGATATGTTTATGTAGTCTTCGAAGAAGGCCCAATCGTCTGCTACTATCTCCCAGAAGCGAATATGAGTGTAATTAAATAAAATAGTAATGTGTTATGTCATTCTGAGCGTAGCGAAGAATCTCTACCAATCGCGTAGGGACAGACATCCTTGTCTGTCCGTTCCAAAGTGAACAGTTAAATCAACAGAGATTCTTCGTCGCAAAGCTTCTCAGAATGACCTGAACGAGCAACAAAAGCGAGGACGTAAAAATCCTCGCTTTTCTCATATGGGTATTCAATTTGGAGTTTGTCGTACACCTTTCGTAGGGGCTGGCATCCCCGACAGCCCGTAACAAGTGTATCTGTCAATCAACAACGGATCGTCGAGGACGCCGACCCCTATAAGGTTACATTATCAAATAAATGATTTCGATAAATTGGAGTTTATCGAACAAAACAATTAATGAGATATGTCATTCTGAGCGTGAGCGAAGAATCTCTCAAATAGTGACATATCAACCAACAGAGATTCTTCGTCACTTTGTTCCTCAGAATGACACTAAGCCTTAATCATCCCGATAAATTATAATTT
>JAZNZX010000017.1:0-8734 GCA_045595185.1 Candidatus Fimenecus sp.
TTTGTTGTCTGCACGGTAAATTGCATAGAATTGTGCAATAATCGGATATGTTCCGTTCTGTATGTTTTCAGCAGTCGGCTCAACACCGTTTAATGAGAGCATTTTAACATTATCGTTACCAACAATTCCGTCCATATAAAAGCGGAACGAAAAGCCGATAGAACCGCCTGTAACAGCAAAAGGTGATTTAGGAGCAATTTTTGTATCCCCCATAAAGGCATTCATTGCTGATTGGCTTCCGCTACCCTCTAACCGTGTAACAGGGTTTATAACTCTGTTCGGACCGCCGACCTGCGACCAGTTTTTGTATTTTCCACCGTAAATGTCGCGTATTTGCTGTGTTGTGAGATTATCAACAGGATTGTTTTCATTAACAAAAAATACAAAAGCCTCAAGTCCTACGGGGACATATACAAGCTCAACATTTTGTTCCTCGGCATATTGCTTTTGTTCTGCTGACGGACCGGCACAGAAAAGAATATCCGTTTCACCGTCAACAATAGCCTTATATCCGCGAACGGTGTTTTTGTATTGCATTTTACTGTCTTTTGCAAAATTTTCACCGTAGAAATTATCGTCAGAAAAAACTCCGCCTTCGTATGTAACAGAGCCTTTCGGATAAACACATTCAATAATTGATGCGTAAACGGGCAAAAGTGCTGCTGCACCATCTAAAACAGGCAGATTGTCATTAAGCTTTAATGATGAGTCAAGCCTTACAAGGTCAGATTCTTCTTCATGTGGCAGATATAAACTCACATCTACCATTTTTGCCTGAGAGGTATCGCTGAAATTGTTTGAAAGACGCACAGTCAAAAGTGCATAAATACTTAAATTAAAAGCACCAAATAAAACAATAACAAGAATTATGGAGATAATCTGCTTTGGTAAACTGCTTTTCTTCATATCACCACAACTCCTTTGCTATAAAGTAGATAATTGAGCAATGCTGATACGCGTTGATGTCATAAATAAGATGTGCCACAGTCAGTATAAGACAGATAGCCACAACCGCAATCAAAATGTTATAGTATGTCTTTTGTTTCATATCTATCACCTTACATATATGTAATTGCATCGTTTATCAAAAGGATTACTGAGATAACGACAACAGTTAAAATTATTGATGATACAAAGGCTGTAATAACAGATTTTTTAATAATCTTCATTTCCTCATCTGTATAAGAATCAGGATTTAATGAACGTTCTTTCTTTGCATTATTATATTTAACTACTCTGACTATACCAAATAAAAGTGCGATAAGTGGACTTATCATAAATGTTACGGGAATTATTGATGAAGCAACCGCTTCAATTATATCAGTCATAAAAAAATCTCCTTTTTGGTTTAATTGTTCAAAAGCTTACATATATGCGATTCCTATCGCAAAGGTAACTATCAGTCCTATAATAACACCAATCAGAACAAAAGCAATAACGGAGGAGATAATGAAGTTAGTTCTGATAGCTTTCATTTCTTCCTTACCATAGGAATCAGGGTTAGTGCGAATTTCTTGTTTTGCTTTGAGATATTTGGTAAGATGCAAAATCCAACTGATAACAGCGATAATCGGAACTGCAAAAATCGTTGCAATAATTAAGTAACTGCCCATATAAAAAGACTCCTTTCATAGCTCTTTGTATTTCCATTATAAAACGTACACAACACCGTGTCAATATCTTCCGAAATTCAACAAAAATTATAATTTATCGGGATGATTAAGGTTTAGTGTCATTCTGAGGAACGAAGTGACGAAGAATCTCTGTTGGTTGATATGTCACTATTTGAAAGATTCTTCGCTACGCTCAGAATGACCTATCCAATTAATTGTTTTGTTCGATAACCTCCAATTTGTTAAGTTGAATTTTATATTTTGTATGGTATTTATTTCTTGATTATGTTATACTATACTTAATTATGAATTTTTTGGTGATACGAAATGAAAATATTAGCAATTGACGGTAACAGTATATTGAACAGAGCCTTTTACGGCATTCGCGCTTTGTCAACGAAGGACGGAAGATTCACAAACGGTATCTACGGCTTTCTGACGATTTTAATGAAGCTTAGTGACGAAGTAAGTCCTGATGGTGTGGCTATTGCATTTGACCTTAAAGCACCTACATTCCGTCACAAAATGTATGACGGATACAAGGCAAATCGTCACGGTATGCCACCTGAACTTGCTCAACAATTACCTGTACTCAAGGAACTTTTAGTTGCTTTGGGTTACAAAATCATATCTCTTGAAGGCTATGAGGCCGATGACATTCTCGGTACAGTAGCCGAAATGTGCAAAAATGGTGACGAGTGTTTTATCGCAACAGGTGACCGTGATTCATTCCAACTTATCCGTGACAATGTTACTGTACTTTTACCACATACCAAAATGGGTACCACCACAACCGAAACATATACTCCTGCACGAATTATGGAGGAATATGGCGTAACACCGTTACAGATGATTGATATTAAAGCACTTCAGGGTGACTCATCTGACTGTATTCCAGGTGTTGCCGGTGTCGGTCAAAAAACAGCAGGGGACTTGATTCAAAAATTCGGTACGATTAAAAATATTTATGACAATATAGACTCTCTTGAAATCAAAGAAACCCTTAAAAATAAACTTATCAATGACAAAGAAAAAGCATTTTTAAGCTATACTCTTGGTACAATTATCAACAATGTTCCAATGGGTTGTGAGCTTTCTGACTTTGTGGTGCAGAATGTTGACGAAGGTAAAGCAAGAGCATTGCTTGCTGACCTTGAAATGTTTAAGATTATTGAAAAACTTAACTTTTCAGCACCTACTGTCACCGAAAAAAAGGCTGAAAAGGTTAAGGAGCTTGCATTTGCATCAGACTTTGATACGAATGACCTTTTAAGCAAAATCAAAGCAGAACAGAACGCATATTTCACAGCAGATTACAAGGATTTGGACAACCCTGAATTCTGTTTCCTTTGTGATAATACAGTTTATTATCTTGAACCAATGCATTTCGGTTATTTTGAGTTTGTAAAAAACATTCTCGAAGATGAAGAAATCAAGAAATATACTGACAATTCAAAGCTTTTATACCGTTTTGCATTTATGAACAGTATTGAAATCAAGGGAAATTCTCTTGATACATCTCTTGCAGGATATATTCTCAATCCGTCTGCAAACGGATATAATCCTTTGCGACTTTGCGAGGAGTACAAAGCACCAATACCAAAGGTGAACACAGATTTACCACTTGCCATTGACTGTGCAGTTATGAAATCAGTCAGCACAAGAATTTTAACTGAAATCGAAGCAAATGGTCAGGAATATCTCCTTTATAATGTAGAAATGCCACTTGCCGAAGTGTTGGCAAGTATGGAGCATTTAGGCTTTATGGTTGACCGTAAGGGTATTGCAGATTTTACACAGAAAATCAGCCTTGAGCTTAAAAATATTCAAACTGAAATATATGAGCTTGCAGGTGAAGAATTTAACATAAATTCACCAAAACAGCTTGGTGTAATCCTCTTTGAAAAAATGGGACTTCCTGCAAAGAAAAAGACAAAAAGCGGATATTCAACAAATGTAGATGTGCTTGAAAGTCTGCAGAATGAAAGCCCTATAATCGACAAAATTCTTTGGTTCAGAACACTTTCAAAGCTTTATTCAACATATTGCGAAGGCCTTTTAAAGGTAATCGGTGAAGACGGTAGAATCCATTCATCATTTATCCAGACAGAAACGAGAACAGGCAGAATTTCATCAACTGAACCGAATTTACAGAATATCCCTGTGCGTAAGGAAATCGGCAGAGAAATGCGTAAGTTCTTTGTTGCAAAAGAAGGCAGTCTTTTAGCCGATGCGGACTATTCACAGATTGAGCTTCGTGTACTTTCACATATTGCTGATGACAGCGAAATGATTAAGGCATTCAATGACGAAGTTGACATTCATACTGTAACTGCATCGCAGGTTTTCAATATGCCGATTCAGCTTGTGACACCTCTTATGAGAAGTCGCGCAAAGGCAGTTAATTTCGGTATCGTTTACGGTATCGGTGCATTTTCGCTTGCAAAGGACATCGGTGTCACACGAAAAGAAGCTGACGATTATATTAAAGGTTATCTTCGCCATTACGCAGGTGTTGACAAGTATATGGAAACTGTTTCCAAGGATGCAAAGGAAAAAGGATATGTTTCAACACTCTGGAACAGAAGAAGATACTTGCCTGAACTTAATTCTTCAAACGGAATGTTGCGTGCATTCGGTGAACGAGTGGCAAGGAATATGCCTATTCAGGGTACTGCCGCCGATATTATCAAAATCGCAATGGTGCGTGTTTATAACCGACTTAAAGAAGAAAAAATGGAAGCAAAATTGATTTTACAGGTACACGACGAATTGATTGTTGAAGCACCTGAAAGTGAAATCGAAAAAGCATCAAAAATTCTCTCAGAAGAAATGGAAAATGCCTGCCAAATGAAAGTCCGTTTAAGAGCAGATGTGAACACAGGTCGCACTTGGTACGACGCCAAAGGATAAGTTTGAGTAAAATTGCCCACAGCACTGTTTTCGCTCGGGCGGTATACCAGATATAGCACACTCGCTTCAAAACAGCACTGTGAACAATTTTCTTTCAAACTTGATTAGTGGAAATATTCGATGTAGGGGCTGACGACCTTTGTCAAGCCCGTAGAAATAAGGAAGATATGAAAAAAATAATGTTTATATGCAGTGGTAACACCTGCAGAAGTCCCTTAGCAGAGGGCTTGTTCAAAAAATATTTAAAGGATAATAATATAACTGATATTGAGGTCGGTAGTGCCGGCGTCGGTGCATTTCCCGGTGACTGTGTCAGCATAAATTCAATCCTCGTGGCAGGTAGCAGGGGAATTGATATTTCCGAACACAGAGCAAGGAATATAAACCCTGAACATTTACTTACAACGGATTTGTTTTTCTGTATGAGTGATTCTCATAAACAGGTGCTTTTAAAACATTGTGACGCAAACAAAATTGTTGTTCTGAATGTGCCTGACCCATATGGCAGACCAATTGAAATTTATGAAGAATGTGCAAAACAGCTTGAAAAGCAATTTCCTGAAATCCTTCAAAGGATACAGAATACAACTGTTATCCGTGAAATGACAGAAAACGATTTAAGTGAAATTGCACAGTTGGAAAAAGAGTGCTTTTCCGAGCCTTGGAGCGAAAATTCATTGAGAGACGAACTGACAAATGAAACCGCAAGATTTTATGTGCTTCGTGACGGTGAAAAATTACTCGGTTATATCGGTGCAAACAACATCTGCAACGAGGTTTATATTACAAATGTTGCAGTAAACAAAGAATTTCGTGGCAAAGGTTACGGAAAAATTCTTGTAAACCATTTAATCAAGCAAAGTGAATCCGAAAGAGCGTTTTTCATCACTCTTGAGGTGAGAAAATCAAACGAAAATGCAATAGAATTATACGAAAAATGTGGATTTAAGCTGATTGGGGAAAGAAAGAATTTCTACTCAAAACCAACAGAAGATGCACTTATATATACTTATTATTTAGAGGAATGATTATGAAAATTTTAGCAATTGAAAGCTCATGTGACGAAACAGCGGCAGCCGTTGTGGAAGACGGCAGAAATGTATTGTCAAATGTAGTATCAACACAGATTGAAAAGCATAAAATATTTGGTGGCGTTGTGCCTGAAATCGCATCAAGATTACATACGGAAAATATATCCGCGGTCGTGGAAAAAGCGCTTGTTGATGCGGAATGTACCCTTGATGAAACAGATGCAATTGCCGTTACATATGCACCTGGTCTTATTGGTGCTTTGCTTGTTGGTGTAAACTACGCAAAAGGTCTCAGCCTTGCAACGGGAAAACCGCTTATTCCTGTCCATCATCTTCGTTCACATATAGCGGCAAATTATGTTACCCATAAGGATTTGAAACCACCGTTTATGTGCCTTGTTGTGTCAGGCGGCAATACACTTATCTGCAAAGTGAATGATTATACTGATTTTGAGGTTATCGGCCGTACTCGTGACGATGCAGCAGGTGAGGCTATGGACAAAGCGGCGCGTACTTTGGGACTTCCATATCCCGGTGGTGTTAACCTTGATAAAATCTCAAAAAATGGGGATAATACAAAGTATAAATTCCCAAAACCTCGTGTTGACGGTAGTCCTCTTGATTTCAGCTTTTCAGGGCTTAAAACATCGGTTATAAATCTCGTTCATAATGCAACACAAAAAGGCGAAACACTTGAAACTGCCGATGTGGGTGCATCATTTATAAATGCAGTTGTCAATTCTCTTGCAGATAATACAATTAAGGCTATGGAAATGCACAATGAAAAGACACTTGTTTTAGCAGGTGGTGTTTCTGCAAATTCAGTGCTTCGCAGTCGTATGGAAAGCCTTGCAAAGGAAAAAGGCTGGAATTTGTATCTTCCTGATTTATCCCTTTGCGGCGATAACGGTGTAATGGTCGGTGCACAGGGCTATTATGAATTTTTAAAGGGTACGATTGCCCAAATGGATTTGAATGGTAAAGCAACAGCCGACATTGAAAAAGACTACGAAAATTGATGTATTCTATTATATTGTATATATAATACACAGAAAAAGTTCACAGTTAATTGACATTTTATTATCATTTTAACTATTGAAAAAATGCAGGATTTAGTATATAATTATTCAAAATAGGTGAATGTGGCTTATTTTGTTATCAATTTGAAATTTATATAAAGGAGTAAACTATTATGGCACTCACAAAGAACAAGTCAATTCTTGAGTGGATTGACAAACAGGTAGAACTCGTTAAGCCTGACAACATTGTTTGGATTGACGGTAGTGAAGAACAGATTGAAGCACTTCGTGCAGAAGCTTGTTCAACAGGTGAACTCGTAAAGCTTAATCAGGAGCTTCTTCCTGACTGCTACTATCACAAGACAGCAGTAAACGACGTTGCTCGTGTTGAAGACAGAACTCTTATCTGCTCAAAGAAAGAAGAAGATGCAGGTCCTACAAACCATTGGATGGATCCTGAAAAAGCATATGCTATGCTTTATGATATTGCAAAGGACAGCTATAAGGGCAGAACAATGTATGTTATCCCTTACTCAATGGGTCCTGTTGGTTCACCTCTTGCAAAAGTAGGTATTGAGCTTACTGACTCAATCTATGTTGTTCTTAATATGGTAATTATGACTCGTGTCGGTGCAAAAGTTATGGAAGCTTTCGGTGACGAAAGCAATGACTGGGTTCGTGGTCTCCACTGCCGTTGCGACATCGACGCTGAAAAGAGATGGATTTGCCAGTTCCCTGAAGATAACACAATTATTTCAGTGAATTCAGGTTACGGCGGAAACGTTCTTCTCGGTAAAAAGTGCTTTGCTCTTCGTATTGCTTCATATCAGGGTAAAAACGAAGGCTGGCAGGCTGAACACATGCTCATCCTTGGTATCGAAAATGCAAAGGGCGAAGTTAAGTACATCTGTGCTGCTTTCCCATCAGCATGCGGTAAGACAAACCTTGCTATGCTTATTCCACCGGAAGGATATCTTTCAAAGGGTTACAAGGTATGGTGCGTAGGTGACGATATTTCTTGGATTAGAAAGGGTGCTGACGGTCGTCTTTATGCGATTAACCCTGAAAACGGTTTCTTCGGTGTTGCACCTGGTACAAACGTTAAGTCAAATCCAAATGCTCTTGCATCAACAAAGAAGGGCACAATCTTCACAAACGTTGCTCGTAACCTTGACGATAACACAGTTTGGTGGGAAGGTCTTGACAAGAATCCTCCTGTAAACGCAGTTGAATGGACAGGTATCGAAACAAATGGTGTTGAATGGAAAGCAGAAGGCAAGAACCTTGCTCATCCAAACAGCCGTTTCACAGCTCCTGCTGTTAACTGTCCTTGCATCAGCTCTGAATTCGAAAATCCTGCAGGTGTTCCAATCTCAGCATTCGTATTCGGTGGCCGTCGTGCAAAGCTTGCTCCACTTGTATATCAGTCACGCGACTGGAATCACGGTGTATTCGTAGGTTCAATTATGGCTTCTGAAACAACAGCAGCTGCAGCAGGCGCAGTAGGTGTTGTTCGTCGTGACCCAATGGCTATGCTTCCATTCTGCGGTTACAATATGGGTGACTACTGGCAGCATTGGATTGACATTGGTAAGACTCTTGATGCTGACAAGGCTCCAAAAATCTTCAATGTTAACTGGTTCAGAAAAGACGACGAAGGCAACTTTATGTGGCCAGGTTTCGGTGATAACCTTCGTGTTCTCGAATGGATTATCAAGCGTTGCGAAGGTGAAGTTGATGCTCAGGAAACAGCAATTGGTTATCTTCCATATGCAAAGGACATCAATATCGAAGGTCTTGAAGGTGAAGTTTCAGTTGAATCACTTGAAAGCATCCTTGACGTTGATAAGGCTCTCTGGGCAGCAGAAGCTGACGGTATCGCAGAATTCTACGGTAAGTTTGGTGACAAGCTTCCTGAAACACTTAAGGAAGAACTTGAAACACTCAAGGCAAACCTTAAATAATCAAACAAATAAATTTGACGGAGTTGGTAACAGCTCCGTCTTTTTTGTTATTCAAATTGGAGTTTGTCTGGATATTGCCTTCCCCTTGAGGGGAAGGTGTCACCGTAGGTGACGGATGAGGTGGAAAAGTTGTTTTGTATTGATAATTAACGGTTGCTAACGCAACCTACACCTCATCAGTCTGCTTCGCAGAC
>JAZNZX010000018.1:0-22904 GCA_045595185.1 Candidatus Fimenecus sp.
AAAAACAAACAACCGCACGAGAGCGGTTGCTTGAAATAGTAATGCGATGTCAAACTTCTATGCCGACTTTTAGTCGGCAAGCCAGTAGGCGGCCCTTATAGGGCCTGTGCAAACCACCAGTTCAACTGGTGGTTATGATTAATCCAGTTGCTAATTATATCAAATCGGAAATGTATCATCCCAAAGGCTGCGATAAAGCTCTTCCTCATAACTGTTATACTGCAAATCATTATTGTCTTCCACATAAATGGTGTCGATGTCAAGTTTTTCTGTTGTAGTTTGTTTAAGTGGATTATTAATGTATGGTTTTAATTTATCCCACGTTTTGTGCATGAATTCAGGAAACTTGACTACGGGAATTTCAAAAATATTGGTGGAAACGCAATCGTAAAAATGCGTATATGCTAAGGATATAAGTGAAGTAGAATAGACTGCTACACATAAAATACCGATTAACATAGTGGAAATTGTCAGTGCAACCTCAGCAAGTGAAAAAACAGTTCCGACAAATGCTGATACACATACGACAATTATAATGCTTAACATCCAGAAGAAATAATCATCGTCTGATTGAATGCTTGAGATGCTACCGTTATCTGTTGCATATGAATTTCCTTTAAGAGCATTATTAAGGCAGACACCTGCAGTTATTTCAAAAAGAGATGTATTACGGGGAACATTTTCAATCCTACCGTTTACAGACATTGTGTAAAGAATCATAGAATCTACTGCAATAATTGTCTTTTTGTCATTCTGTGTATTGGTGAGGACCCTGCCAAGGACTTCATTATCACTTTGATTTCTACATTTGCTTAGAAGAAAATCTTTTGTATCCTCATTCTTTATGGAAAAAATGGTATCATCGAGCATTTTGTTGAGTGAAGATTCATCAATTCCGTTTTCTTTGATTTGTGCCAGTTCCTCTTTTAGTTCTGTCGTATCAGTATTGCCACTTTCGATGGCAGATTGTACATTTTTCAAAGTATGGCTTACAGAGTGAAAGGCATGAGCCTTTTCTTCGGGGGATAATTCACTGAATAAAGGGTTAAGTTTTTCATTAATGTTTCCAGCGTCATCGGTGAGCAAATCGTGGATACTGAAAATTTTATCTACATTCTTAATGATATCCTGAGCCATCAGTTCAGCTTGTTGATTGGATTTGTTTTCCATACTTTCGATGTAAATTTTTTTAAGAACATCTTCAGTGGTTGTGTTTTCGTCAAATAAGCTTAGTGCATAACTTCTTTTTCTGAGAAGTTCATCACGCTGTTCTTGCGTGAGTTGTAGCATAATATTTCACTCCTTTTACTATCTATTGTAATTCTTTATAGCGAGACTCTTTGACACAATTATTTACATTCTTCATGATATTCAATTTCTTCAATTGTAAAAGCCATTGCGTTAATTTTATCTTTTATTGCTTCGAAAAGCTTTTTATCATATTCGTCGGCTATGTCGTTGCTTCTGTCAATGTATTCAGCTTTTTCGAGCTTACCTTGTTCATCTCTTTTGACAATATATCCGTCAGCAGGGAAAAGTGACACATCATTTACTGGTACAAGTTTTTTTCTTAAAAGTCTGATGTAACAGGCGGCAATTTTTTCCAGGTTGGCTTCTGAACTTCCCTGTGTCTGAAGTGTTGGGTCTTCGATTGCTTTTTTCAAAGCACCACGCCAAGCCTTTGAATCAATCAGTTTACCATCTTCAAGGTCTTTATTATCAAAGGTGTTCAGTGCCTTTTTTACAATTTCAACGACATCTGCGCCGGAAACGAATTTGATTTCATTAAGTTCTTTCGGTTTTACCTCTTCTTCAAGCGATTCATATATAAAGAGATGCATAATATCTGCATGAACAGTAGTTCTTTCCTTATCTGCAAAACAATCATCAGCAAAAATCTGAGAAGATATTTCCATTCCTTTTTCTGCTGCTTCCTCTTTTCTGTTCCTTTCTGCACGTTTCATCTGTTCAGCAAATATTTGTCTTACTTCTGTCGATGTAGGCATAAATACTCCATAGCGGATGTCGAAACGACCATTTCTGAAAAGTTCATCGGGAAGATGGCTGATACCATTTGCTGATGCGATGACATAGCATGGACAAGTCTTATTATTCAACCATTCCAATAAATCGCCAAACATTCTTTGGAAGGTTCCTCCGCCTTCATTAGATGAGGATTTGGCACCACTTAGATTTTTATCAATTTCGTCGATGAAGGCGATACAAGGAGACATGGCTTCAAACATTTTAAGAGCATTCTGAAGGTTCTTCTCTGATTGACCAACCAGTCCTCCCATAAGACGACCAAAGTTAAGTTTGACCATAGGAAGATTAAGGTGGCGGTGAAGTACCTTGGCTGCCTCTGATTTACCTACCCCAGGTGGTCCAACTAATATGCATCCTTTTGCCGGGAAAGTGCCGTGATAGAGCCTGAATTCGTCAGAATTTTCTCCGAATGTTTTTTTGATTTCATCGGCTTTATCAAGAAAAGTCTGCATACCAGCAATGCTATTGCCCGTATTTTTCTTGTTTGAGTCAATGTTATTTATATCTTCGGAATAAAGCTCTAAAAGGTTACCGAAATGTTTAAGATTCTGCTTTTTTGTTTCTAAAACCAGTTTTTTACACTCTTTAATGTTACACATTAGAGGAGCACCGTTTTCCTGTTTGAGTCTTATCATTTTTTTGATGCAGAATTCCGCCTGAATGAATGTAAAGCCTCTCATTAAGTAAGCAATTTCCTGTATATCTTTTTCTTTTGGAGCATACTTCTTGTCACCGTATTTCTCATTAATTGTAACTATAAGATTCTTGATTTCTTCTGTGCTTGGATAGTCGGGGGTAATAATTTCTGCATAACTAATCAGGTCTTCTTCGAGAAGTGCAGAATTACCATAAAGAATTACACAGCTCGTCCTTAGTGGTGAATTATCGTCTACGCAACTGACATATGCATTAATATAAGTTCTAAGGCAATGAATAACATTAGCATTAGCTTTTGTAGTACCTGGCTCACAAACGAGATGAAGCAGAAATAACTTGGATTCAATTCTGTTATCATATGGTGAGGTGTTAGCATATTTTTCAATGAATTCTTTGAGAGAATTGAATTGTGTTGAAAAATTTTCACATAAAGCTAGATTTGTCTCATCTGATTTTATGTATTTGCCATAGTAGAAATCAGCTCTTCCCTGGCAAGGGAAGGATTTGAGTTTTAAATCAACAAGGTTACAGCAACTTGCTACACGATTTGCAAGTTCAATCTCGTCTGTATTAAGGAAAATAATAGGTGTTTTCGAGTCATAAGCATCTCTTGTAAGGCGACAGATTTTTTCAAGAACAGTTTCGTTTTTTCTCATTTTGTGGTCTCCTTCAGATAATCTTCAATTGTTGCATAGCAATTTTCTTCATTTGGAGTTTTGCCTTTATCGTAAATGTTTCCTTTGTTATCAAGGAATATGTACTGAGAACGTTTTTTGTCAAATATGATTTCTACGGCAGAGTATCCACCAAGACCATTGCTCATATGGTTACGGTCATTTGAGTCATCAATTATTCCTTTGTTATTTTTGTTTAGTTTGACTGTTATATAGCTTTTCGGGTACTCCTCAGCATAGCAGAGAATGGTACCATCTTGTTTATCAGTGGGAATGATATGTTGTACCAGTACAGGGATTTCATTGACCGTGTTTATATATACATATTCGTGTGGTTTTAATATTCTGACAATAGGGGTACTGCTGTCTTCATTGTAAATGTGCAGTGTAACATTTACACCTTGTACACCATATTGGTGAGGAATCGCGGTCAATTTTTTGTGAGTTATAATTGAACCGTTTTTTAACAGCTCCGATGCTTCTCTGCCTTTGAGATATATTTCGTACGGTTCGTTTCTTGCAGGTTTTTCAATATTAATACAATCTGAAGAAAATGCAATTTCTTTTACAACTTCTGATTCGGGTTCAGGGCTTTCCAAGTATGCTCTTTCAGCCTGTTCTGAAGTTATTTCAAAGCCTTTATCATCGGGTGAATGTTGAGCAAGGCCATAGGCAGAGGTCAGCAGACAGAAAAGCCTGATTTTCTCAATGTTTTCGAGATTTGTTCCTTGTGCAATATTCCATGTACTTTCAACTAACACATTAAGTTTTTCTTCTTCCATAAGCTTTTTTAATTCAATTAATGAGTTACCTGTAATGGAATGTTGGGCAAATGTTGCCAATGTCATATAATCTGATGGTTTTTTGAACAAACGGAGCTCTGCAGGTGTCATGTACATAAGCTGGAAAAATATCTCTGTGTGATACTCTGTCAGTGGTGATATATGTCGCATTTTGTTGAGAAAAAAACCTGCGGCAATATTTTTATTACGAAGGATATTATCTGCAGAGAAATTTTCTATATAGTCAATAACTCCTCTGATTATCCTGTTGTTCATTACTAATTGTTGCATATGTATTATCACCTGTTTTCGTCGAGTATTTCCGGTTTATTGTCGTAAACATAAAACATTACTTTTCCTAAAATAGCCTCGGCATTCAGCATAAGATAGTCTGTAATTTCTTCTTTAAGAACATATTCATTCTTAAAACTTGTGTATAAGTTTTTATTTGCCTCTTTTTCGAATCCTTTTTTTTCTGCCTTCGACAAAAAACTGTATAATTTTTTTGATTGAATCTCATCCCATTTATGTTCTTCACGGAATTTAAGAAGCCCGTCCTGAATAATTTTCTTTGCAGCTTTTGGGTCAGTAGTTTTAGCGAAAGGCATCAAACTATAAATCGAAGAGATTAATTCGATAAATCTTTTAGAATAAAGAAGGTCAGCAAGCATCTGTGATATAGCAATATTATATGGATTTTCAGCACCATTTGATTGTATTACAACATTATCTGACAAATTCATTTCAAATTTAAAGTCGTTATCATAAATAGTAGCTGAAATTTGATTGGCATAAGCATAAAAGTTATTTCTGTATTCATTGAGGATTTTACCAATTGCATCAGAAAAGACCTTCATACAGTCACTGGAGTCGTTTTCAATTTTTTCCTTAATTAAGGTTTTGAAATCATTGTCTTTTATAGGTTTTCCAGAATTGATTGCATCTTCAATGGCTGGAAATAGTTTTTCTATAATAAGAGGGACCATGTTATCAACAGCATATCTTAAAATTTTGTCATAACAGGCTGTTGCTTGTCCATATGCTCTCCCGTGGTATTCTTGTAAAAATGATTGTACTAAAATCTCAATTTTCTTCATCAGGCAAAGACCTTCAGCAACACAGTAGGAACGGTCTGGATGAGGAAGAGGTTCGATTCCAAAGATTTCCTTGATGATATCGGAAACTTCAGTAACCTTACCTGTGCCACCTGAAATGAAAACAGAGCCACATTCTTTGTATTCTACGGCGTGAAAGCATTCTAATATAAAGTCACTAAATTTTTTAAGCAATTTCTGACCTTCGTGGTCAACACCTTTGTTTATTCCCCAGACTTCATTTTCAATAAAAGCCTTATTTATTTCTATTTTTTCAAGCTTTTTGTTTTCTTTAACTTCTATAATGATTTCATCGTTATAAATTTCTTTATCTCCGTGGTCATAATATGTTTCCTTTATTTCACGCACTGCTATACGAAGCTTGTCTATGTTGTTGGAAACCTGGTTTTGTTCAAGACCTTTTGAATTAAGTGCTGCGTTCAGGAATAATTGGTCAATATTGTAGCCACCCCAGAGTTTGCTTTTAGTTATGATTATCTTACCGGGTAGGATATAGGTGAAATCTATCGTTGACGAGCCTATATCAAAGACGGCGATTCCTTTACAGATATTGATTTTATTTGTTTTGCCTTCGGATTCATTATCAGTGGTTTTTCCGTTGAACATACCTGCCATAAGAGCTGCTGTGGACTCTGGCACAATTGTAATGTACGGTGTAGGAATTTTGTTTTCAGGATCTGCAATTGCTTCACTTACAAGATTTTTGAATTTGTTCTGAGAATCTGGATTGAGCCATTCATTAGAAGCAGGACATCCGATGCATACCATAAGCTTACCTTTTTCATAAATATCTTTAATATTTTTATCGTTTTCAAGTATGGAGCGAAAGACTTCCTTAAAGAATTTCGACATAAGCTCTTTATAGGAGTATTTTCCTCCGGGTGCTTTATCTGACCAGTTTTCGTCTTTGGTTTCGTCGGGATGCTTTTTGAAGTGCTGATAAAAATCAGGATATCCTTTTGCATCTTCACCTATAATCGTTGCACCTTTATTAAAAGCAATCATTGTGTGAATTTTTTCATTTTTTTCAGTTATAGGAACTCTACGGGATTCAAAATCAATCTTAACATCGGCTTCAATAGTTGGTCCAGCTTTTTTGAAGAATTTTTTCTTGATTTTTTCCGAATTCCAGCTAAGAAAATATGCAGTTGTTTCACCGTGTCCGAAATCTATTCCTAATACACCATTGTATTTAAATATATATTGTTGGTTCCAATCAAGAGGATTACGCACCTCTTTAAGAATTTCATAGAAATCATTATTTTTAAGTTTTTCTGTCATCAACCAATAATTGTGTGGTATTTCTGCTTTTTTAAGTGTACTTTTTTCGTTTGCCATACTTTTTATCTCCTTTTGAAATGTGTCAATTATGTTTTTATGTAGGGGAATATCAAACATCTCCAAATTCTTGTATGTATTTAAATTTGTACGGACTTGTGAATTTCGGATATGAAGGATAGCCCTCTACAAGAGTGAGTAATCCTGAAGAAAGATAGTGGGTTATGAGTGCAACATAAAAGGGGTGTTTATTATCTATACCATGTTGTGCGAGTGTTTCATAGTAGGTGTTGTGACCTCTTTGAATGATTTCATAACCCGTTGTAATAGCAGTTAAGAATGCAAGGTCCATGACCATTGCAAAATTGCGATTTGCTTCTGCCATGAATTTTTCTGCCTCAACAGATTCCATCCTGAAGGTTGCAATCACTTTAAGCATTTCATAGTGACGGATTTTTTCAGGCGTAAAGGTTTTGGAAGAAGTTTTTGTTTTTTGGGATATATTTACATTGAATTTTTGCCATGTATCATAGCTTATGTCAACCTTTTCACAGAAATCCAGAAACTCATCGGATGTTGTTATAGGTGGCTCAAGATTACGTATAAGCTCGTTTACGTGTTTGCTGACAGTCTCGTTTACTGCAAAACATTCAGGTATGTTGAGATTAAGGAATGCTTTTTCCTCCAAAGCATCAAGACCTAACTTTTTTGCTATATATTTAAGGGTTTCATCCTTAGTATAATTGACCCCATGAGAAAATTTCCACCATGCAGATTTAGTAAAAAAATTATTGTTTTCATCTTTGGTACAAAGTTCTTTTTGAAACACTACGAATTCTTTTTTTATCAATGTCTCTTTAAGACTTTCACTGGCATTGAGTTCTGCATTTTCAGTAGGCGCAATCATATTGCAAGCATACTCTTTTGCGAGAACTGTAGCATCTTTTTTGTTAAGATTCAGAAATTCTTCTTTCATAAGAATATCTACCATTTTGTTAAATGTATTTTTATCACCAGGAATAAATGCATCTTTCATAGCATCTTTTGTTTTATTAAGACGCTTTTCAACACGGAGCATAATTCTTTCTTTGACAAATTCATAGCATGCCAACCTAAGTAATTTCTTCTTTTCGTCGGAAAGCAGGTCATTCATTTTACGTTCAAGTTCTCTTCGTTGGTCTTCGTTAAAGGCTTGGTTTATCAGTCTGTTGACCATACTCAGATTTTCTTTTTTTAACTGCTCTTTTTCTTCTGTAAGTTTTTTAGCTTCTATCATAATAAGGGCTCCTTTTTGTTTAAATACGCCTATATTTAACTTATTATAATACTTTTTTTATTAATTTTCAACATATTGCTTTAAAAACTAACACAAGATTTGTGGTGTAGACTGGTTATTCGAAATATAATAAAAATGTGACTCAAAATTTACATATTGACATATGTAGGGTCAAAATATTCGTGTTCATAGTCTGTGTCGGAATCAAATGGGCTTTCATCTTTTGGATTTAAAGCTTTTTTAGCTTCTCTGTAACTTTTAATCAAGCCACGTGTTTCAAAAATCTTGTTACGATAATAATATTTTAATGCAACAAAAGTTAAGACGGGGATGTAGAAAATTCCTGTTGGAATACTTAAAATTAAGATTAGCAAATCAAAAAGAATAGTGCAGATTTCAGTTTCATTTTCGATGACTTTACCATATACTATTGAATCTTCAAGAATTGAATAATTCCTACTACTGCAGATTCTGTATGTGGCTTCCGGTATGGTTTCGTAGTTACCCTTCAGATATTCATATATGGTAGATAAGCATTTCAATTTGAAAGTGTTTTTATTCATATAATCGTAGGAAACATCCACATCGGCTCTTTCTAATTCTTCATAAAAAGCTGTAAGAATGTCATTGTGTATATTACAAGACATTACACTTTCAAAGGAAGCAACGGAGCACATGCATTTTTTAATAAGTTCATCTTTTGTTTTTTGGTCATAATCACAGAGGATGCCTTCCAGTAATTCCTTTGCACTTATATTTGAATTAATAATACTGTAAATGGCTTTGTATTCCTTTAATTTAAAATCTGAATTGTTCATATTTGTACCTCCTTAGTTTATTGTAATTCAATTATAACAGTTACCTATGAAGGATTATTAGGGTTTAGCAGGAAAAAAGTGGACCGTCGGTACCCGAAAAGTCCAACGGTCCAGCATTCTAATTAAAATGGAGTGTATAAACATTCAACATTTTCTTCACACATATCAAAATCACAATTAAATTCGAGTTCATCGTAATCAAGATTGTTGTTTTCAGCTACATGTTCAACAAGTTCATTATAGTTGCGCTTAGCGAAGTACATGTGAACGTGGTCGGAAATACATTCAGGATATACATATAACACAAAACTGGCGATAGCTACTATAATTGCAGCAAAATAAAGTTCAAATGTACCGAGTACAAGTGCTGTAATTAGTAATATAATTGCTATAGGTTCAAGCATTGCATCAGCACGTTCCTTAAAGATTGAACCCGTTGTTAACGCGTGGGATACTGTCTGGATTTCTGCCTTCTGACATACTGCAAGTGCAGCAAGTGATATATCGAAGTAGTTACCACGAAGGTATTCATCCATAGTAACGATACATCTTGTTTCATAACTGTTTTTACCCAGTTTAATTGATGAGTTGAGCATATCTGAATGCTTGTTGATATGTTCGCTGTATTTTATAATACAATCTGGAGAGAGAGAAATGCGAGACATTTTTTTCATGATATCGGATTTGAGTTCCGTTTCAGAAACAGGGTCTTCTGTAACGTTTTTCATATAATCTTCAAAAAGATTCTTTACATTTACATCTTTGACGATGCTCTTGGTTGCATCTTCGTCATCAAATAAGTTGAGACCAAAATTCATCTGGTGAAGATGATGGAGTCTTTCATAAACAGTGCTTCCGGAATTATCAAGGGCATTTTCTAAAATCTCCATTGCATTTCCATCGATAACAGAGTCTCTTACATATTGATGTTTTGCTACGGCATTCATACATCCTTCTACGAGTGCTTGCTTATCGTCAACAGAAACTTTGTAATCGTCAATCATGTTTCTGAGTTTTGTGGCAAGGTCCTTGTTTGAAGTGATGCTTGTGTAAAAAGCTTTGTAGTTTTCTGAGTTAAATACTGAATTGTTTTTCATGGTTGTTACCTCCGTTGTTTTATTGTAGCTTTATCATAACAATTGTTTTGGAAAAAGTCATAGGCTCGGCAGGAAAAAAACAGAACATCGGAAAGTATTTGAAATGACCGATGTTTTCTTGCCTTAAAGGGACATTTCCATCGCACGCCAGTAACGGTTTTCATCAAACGCGTTTTCACATTCAAGTGCTTTTTCAATATCAAAATCCATAATATGGTTTTCTTGCATAACTATCACACGATTGCATTGTCCTTGCAGAAGCAAATGAACTGCTTCGTTACCCATATAACTTGCGATAACACGGTCCTTAGCTGTGGGAGAACCACCACGCTGGATATGACCAAGAATTGTTGCACGGGATTCGATTCCTGTTTCACTTTCAATTTTGCCTGCCATTTTTTCAACGCTACCAATACATTCAGCAACAACAATAATAAAGTGCATTTTGCCTGTAAGCTGTGTTTTCTTTATTCTGTCGATAACATCACGCTGAAAATCATATTCAACTTCAGGAATAAGAATTGAAGTAGCACCACAAGCAACACCTGCATTGAGCGCAAGATGACCTGCGTGTCTACCCATAACCTGAACAACTGTACAGCGGTCATGTGATTCTGATGTATCACGAAGTCTATCAATCATTTCAATAACTGTATTCGTTGCTGTATCATGACCAATTGAATATTCTGTACATGCAATGTCATTCTCAATTGTGGCTGGAATCGCAATACATGGAAAACCATGATTAGCAAAAGCAAGTACCCCGTTGAGAAAATTGCCACCACCAATAACAATAAGTGCGTTGATTCCGTAAGCTTTCAAGCGTTCAATAGTTCGGTTCAGTAACTCATCATCTGTGAAATTTGGACAATGGGCAGTGTGAAGTTTTGTACCGCCACACTGGATAATATCATTGACATTTTGAGTAATAAGGTCGATAAAGTCACCATAGACTAATCCCATAAACCCATAACGAATGCCCACAACCTTTATGTTATTTGCAGCAGCAGTAAGCACCACCGCACGAATAGTTGCATTCATACCTGGAGAATCACCACCGCTTGTCATAACAGCTATTGTTTTTACTGGCGGGATTTTGATTGGATTTTTACTCTTTCTTAAATAATAATAGTCTTTATTTTTGATTACATTGACTGTTTCATGAAGAGCTCTTTCCATTTTCTCCATCTGAGTTGGTGTAGAGAGACCATTGGACAATAATTTGTCATTCATAAAATTTTTACCTCCTTGTTATATATTGGTATTATTCAGGCTGATGTTTTATGGTTTGCCTTTGTGACATCTTGCACATTCATTTTAATATGAAGGCTGACATAGTGTAAAAGGCTCGTCAGGAAACTTTTGGTTTGGATAATCATGAAGATATCTTGTTATTATTTTTCCTGCCGAGCCAATGCAAAAAATGGTGGCGTACATTAAAATAGAAATACAATATATAAGGAGGTCATATTGATGAAAGGTTGTATTATTCATGTAACAGAGCCTGATGGCAGAGAAACTATTTTGAAAGAATTTGTTAGCACCAGTGCATCGGTAAATGGCTACAAGATTTATATCAATGAAAATAATGATGTGATTTTTGAAGAGCCTAATAATCCGGTGAAGTGTTTTCCGGGTTTCAGTGGAGCAAAAGGAGTATTCGCGATGGAGGATAATCGTTTTGTTATTGTTTCACAGAATGAAGAAGTATACATATTTGGAAATAATGATAATGGACAGATTGAAGAAAAAACGAAAGTAGAACTTTATAGGTCAGAGAAAGAAGTATTTAAATATACCTGGGACCCATATTTTGAACATCCAAGTATTGTTCATGAAGCGACATTAAATGGCAAGCGACCTATTCGTTATTGGGATGCAAGTGATACAGAAAATTATTTTAAAGAGAAATTTTTTGATAAAAACTTTCATTTGTATGATAGGGAGGTGTATTTGAAATACATTGACGCTTGTAGCAGATATGGTGAAAAAAACATAAAAAAAGAGATATTGTTTTTGATGTGGATTTTAACACAACTGTATATCGAGATGGTGATTATTATCGTCAGGATTTCGATGGATATAAAAGCTATGTCATTTATAAAACAAACGATTTTATTTATAATCCGATAAAATTATCAGCAGATAGTACCATTATTTAATTTATGTATGTTGATACATATCAAACAAGATTTTAATAAGGAGATGGAAAAATGAAAGTATTTAAAGAGATATGTAAGAGTAACTGGTATGTTATTGCTACCACATTTTTATTAGTTTTATCAACAGAAGTTTTTTGTGGTATAATTAATTACAATAGTATTTGTTCTGATAAAGGTGTATTCCATTTTTACGGTAACATTTTTTTAAGATTCACATTCCTGATTGGAGGAGTGTTACTTGCATACTTTTTCGGTGGAATACTGAACCATGAATGTTCAGGTGTACTCGCACTGCTATTTACTGTTTTCACTATGATAAACAGTAATTCTATTTTATGGTATGTGTCAGGCCATAATGATTCTTATACTATTTTCGTTGTGTTGGCAATGATTTCTTTAGTATATTATTATGTAAATACATGTACCGATTCATTATCACATACCATTTTTTATTATTTTATGGTTACAGCCTTAGCTATTGCTTCCATTGACAAAATCGAATTCTTTATAATCTTATTGGTTACAGTTTTGGTGTTTGCTACAAAATGGATGTTGGTCATATCAAAATCGGTAATAGTTGTAAATTATATTTGCATTATAGCAGCAGTATTTGCATTAGCATATATGCTTGTTGAGCAAATGGATGCTTATCTTGGAATATTATATGTTGAAGGTGCGAGATTTCATCCTGAAGCAGTGATTTTGACAGCAAAAACCTTTGGTGAAGCAGAATGTTTTGAAGAAATAGCAAATGTAACATATATATATGTCCTGACAAATATTATTGGACATTTCGGCAAGATTATCGGTATAGTAATGTGTGCTATTATTATGTTGTTTGTTGTAAGTATCCTTGTAAAGTGCCTTAGTTTTTCTAACCTTGTGAAACCTGCAGATATCGTTGTTGCGATGATGATTTCCGTCAAATGTCTTGCAGGAATTTTTGAAAATTTTGCAATAATCAGTGGTATGTATGTTCGTATACCAATTCTTGCTGATAACAGGGTGGGATATTTTGTTGTTGGTCTATTGTTAGGCTTTATGTTAGCTCCACGTGAAAAATTAGATTTTATGAAAGGCGTATTTTATACACTTTTGAGTGTTGGAGCAGAATGCAAAAATGATGAATGTGAGGTATATAAAAATGTATAATATTGCACGATTTTACGATGTTCATAAGGATTATTATGATACTGCATTAAAAGAAATTCAGTCGGGTAGGAAAAGTTCACATTGGATGTGGTATATTTTCCCTCAACTGAAATTTTTAGGACACAGTTATAAAGCAATTTATTACGGTATGGAAAATATAGAAGAGGCAAAAGCATTTTATGAAGATGATTATCTTGGTGCGAATCTCAGAGAAATCTGTCAAGCTCTGCTTATGTGTGAGTCCGACAATGCATATGTTGTGATGGGATATCCAGACAACCTAAAACTTTGTTCAAGTATGACTCTGTTTTATTATGCCACAAAAGACCAGGTTTTTGCTGATGTTCTTCAAAAATACTATGATGGTAAACAAGACGAATTGACCGCTTCCTATATTAATAATGGTATTTAATTCTTGATTATAATAAAAAAATACTTTTCGGTGGAACAAAGATTTACGAAAGCTAATCATTGAACAGTTTTATTCCTTAATGAAAACAGCAGAGAAGATTGTTAGTCTTCTCTGCTGTTGTTTAATGTTTTTTATTTAATTCATACTTTGTAATGTCATTATCATTTAAAACATCTTTATGTCTTTCATCATTTAAGAATCTTTTTAATAAGAATGTGAGAAAATATGGGAAGGTAAAGAATTTGCCATTGAAACCTATGTTTTTATTGGCAAGTTTAATTCCGTATTTTATATCAGAATATTGTTCTTTGGTTATTAATGAGTTTAAAGATGGTGTTGATGCATCATCAGCTTTAACTTCAACAGGAATAAGAGAATCGGCATCACGAACAAAAAAGTCCATTTCTAAAGTACCTTTTTCATTTCGATAGAAATAAATCGGATAGCCTTGTTTAACAAGCATATCTCCAACAACACTTTCATAAATTGCACCTTTATATGTGTTGAAATTCTTGTTGTGACGCAGGTCAACCTGTACTTCTTCATCCAACGAACCAATTAGAAGTCCGGTATCTCTGAAATAAATTTTATAATTATCAGGATTATAGTTACCTTTAAGTGGTAGTTCAGGAGTAGCCATACAATAACAAATATTGATAATTCCTGCGTTGTTGAGCCATTCTACGGTGCCCACATATTCTCTATTTCTTGCCCCACTACGAACTTTTGATATTTGAAACTTCTTATTGTCCTTACCAAGGAATACAGGAATTTTTCTGTATATATCTAATATTTTTCCCTTATCAAGTCCTTGGGCATATTTTGTGATGTCTTCTTCATAGTCGAGAAGAAGCTGCTTTTGAAGTTTTAATGTACCACTATAATTTTTTTGCTTGATAAATGTGAATACTACTTCAGGCATACCACCAAGCACCATATATTCTCTGAAATTTTCAAGCATAACATCATATTCAATGTTTGAAAGGGGAGTAACAGATATCATTTTTTCATATATGTCTTCAATCTGTTCGGCGCTATAGCCTTTTGCCCAAAGATATTCTTCAAAATCCAGTGAGTGCATTTCATAATCTTCTTTGTAACCAACACTATTGGATTCTATTTCGTTATAGTTAATACCCATAAGAGAGCCTGAACATATAACATCATATCTTCCGTCGAGCTTAAATGATTTCAAGCTTGTTGCACAATTAATGCAATCTTGAATTTCATCAAAAAAAATCAGAGTTTCGCCTACAGGGAATTTAAAATCAGGGTTTATAAGAGATATGTTTTTAACTATTGTATCCACATCAAATCCATCATCAAAAATTCCTTTATATTGTTTTTGAAGAGCAAAATTAATTTCAACTACTGATTTATAATTATGATTTGCAAAATGTTCAATTGCTTTGGTTTTTCCAATTTGTCGAGCACCCTTTACAATAAGTGGATATTTATCTTCTGATGCTTTCCAATTAGCAAGAAAACTATCAATTTTTCGAGTCAGTCTATCCATATTTGCACCTCCTATTATATGCATAGTAAAAGTTTATCACAAAATTCTTGATATTTCAAGAGCGTATAATCACATTTTTCCTGCATTTTTTACGCGTATTTACACAAATTTCCTAATTTTGTTATAATTCATTCATATCCGTTGTAATTTTAATATTGAATTTCATTGGTACGTGGTCTTTTTGCATATGGAAATAAAAGGGGAGGTCTAGGTGTTTTATGAGGCCTCTCCAAGAGGTCTGACCACAACGGGAACGGACAGTTTGCCACGATTTTACACCTTTGTTTCGTTTTGTTTCATATTCATTAGCTGAACGAGGTTTTATTCGTTTATATTCACTTATGAATTCTTCTATGTAATTATTTGTGATTTCTTCTGCAGTTGGGCGAGTTGTTGGATAGTTTTGATTCAACCATTCAGCCAAATTAATATTGTATTTTTGCTTGAAAACTGTGTGTGGTGGCATACCTTTTTTACGAAAATCTGAAACAGTTGGAGTTCGTCCTTCGTCTTCAATAAACTGTTCAACTCTGTCACGAATAGACTTGTCAGACCAATGAATAAGTGGCAATTCGTCTGAAATATCCTTTAATTTCTCAATTATTTCTTCATTGCCTTTTGATTGTGAAAGTATGTAGATTGCTTGATTTAGAGCCGTTTTTCGTGTCATAGAGAAATATCCTTTCTTTCTATCTCTCCTAACATCTATCATCGGCACAGCATATGTTGAAAAACGCACGTCATGAGAAGTGTCGAAATTGTCAATTGCCTTGATAAGACCAATGCAACCAACCTGAAATAAATCGTCAGGATTTTCACCTCTGTTTGAAAATCTTTGAACAACTGAGAGTACAAGACGAAGATTGCCTTCAATGAGCTTTTGTCTTGCTCGTTTGTCGTCATTTTCTCGTATTTTTTTAAGTAATTCGATTTTTTCTGCCTCTTTTAAAACCTTAATTTTTGATGTGTCAACGCCACATATTTCAACTCTGCTGAACTGCACAATAATCATCCTTTACTTTTTTATGTACAAATCAGCATAATTACGCATTACGAATTCCGAATTTAAAAAACTCCCATTCATATTATGAACAGGAGTTGAGAATTTTATAATGTTATTTCGATTAAATCAATAAACAATATGCTCTTTTTATGTGTGTTCTCACAATTTACAATGGCAAATTCAAGGTGCTATAATATATAAGGATATAGAATAAAAATTTTTCAAAATCTTTTGTTAGGTTTTGGAATTTTCAGGAACTACTACACGAAAGGAATGAAAGGAGCAAAGTTATGGCAATTGGGAATAAGAATATTCCCGTGACGATTTTTGAACAATGCTATAAGGACTATTATGAGAGTTTAATAAATTTTGCTCGTGCCAGACTTGGCGAGGGTGGTAGATTTTCTGAAGATTGTGTTCAGGAGGCTTATATGGTTTTCTATAACCGATTACAATCGGGAGAAGAATTCCAATACCCGCGAGCGTTTCTGTATAGGACTCTTGACAACATAGTCAAAAAACAGAAAGCAAAAATTGTTGCGGAGGAAAGCAACACAGTTTCGCTGGATTCACCTGAAAGCTCAGCCCAGATAGCAGTTGAGGACAACATTGACTGCGAGGAATACATAAGGATTCTTGAAGAAAGTCTTAATGACGAGGAAAAAGAGCTTTATACAGCGAAATATGTTTACAACAAAAAAATAGAAGAAATTGCGAATGAAAACGGACTATCCGTAGGAGCAGTTACAATGCGACTTTCGCGACTTCGTAAAAAACTGAAAAATCTCTTGGAAGATTTAATTCTGTAGAAAGGAGAAAAATCGTGACACAGTTAGTTTTTAACAAAAAGATTGCAAATGAAATTTTAAACAACGATTCGTTGCATGATGAGTTAATCATAACACTCAACGCACTTATCGACGCAGAATTTATGAAAAGCGATGACGAAATAGATTTTGAGTTGATTGATACATATACCGATGCCCTTAATGAGCTTTATATGGGCAAGGATATTGCAGCAGTATTTTGGAAATTACAAACGGTTGAAGAATTTATAGATAGTATTACAAACAACAAAAAAGTCAATCACCTTGCAAAAATATTTAAAATTGTAGCAGTTGCCTGTGCATTGTTTGCCATAGTCGCAACATCTGATAAGGTGACAAAGGACATTACAGGTGAGGGAATAGCCACTCATGTTTCTAAGGCAGTCAGGGAAATCCTGACAGGCGAGGTTTTCAGGCAAGAGCCTGAATCAACGGCAGAGGGAAACAATACCGACAGATTTATATTGAATGAACCGGACGAAAATACAATAAGTGAGGAAAGCACAGATGAGCAGGGGGTAACCCAAACACCGATAATAGAGATGATTCCTCAAATTGAGCTGCCGGGCTTAACACAAACGGAAAGCACCACAAACAAGGTATCATCCTTGTTGCCCAATTGGACAGAGCTTGTGCCACAGCCGACTGCTCCACAGACGGAATCAACAACAAAGCCTGTGAAAGAGGAGTTAACAACAAAACCCAATACAACGGAAACTACAACCCAAAAGCAGGAAGCAACAACAAACAAGCCGACACAGGTAACACCGCAGAATCCGAGTCTTCCTGAAGTTTTAAAGCCGACAACTCCGCCAAAGACGGAAACCACAACAAAACCGCAGGAAGAAACATTTACAAGAGTAGATGAAGATGTAACATCAGCACCTGTGGTAGTAAAGCTTACAGGCACATTCGATAAGAACTTTAAAAGGGATTATGTTGTCGGTGAAAGGGCAGATTACAGCGGACTTACGGTAACTGCAAAATACGATAACGGTACAACAAAAACAATACCGTTAAGCCAATGCAAGATTACAGGCTTTTCCACATCAAAGGTACAGAATTGTATTGTCAAGGTGGAATATGAGGGTTGCTCGTTCAGCTTCTTAATCCGAGTAAAGGATGAAGAAGCAACTACTGCACCTGCAGTAAGTGAAACCACAACACAAAAGCCGGAAACCACAACACAAGCACCGACAACCACAAAGCCACATAATCCTGAATTGCCGACGGTTCTGACACCTACTGACCCACCACAGACAGAAACCACAACAAAGCCACAGGAGGAAACCTTTACACGACCTGATGAAAACCAAACATCAGCACCGACAATAATTAAATTGAAAGGTGAATACGCATCAGGCTTTAAAAAGGAATATACAGTAGGCGAAAAAGCCGATTACAGCGGACTTAAGGTAATTGCAGAATATGACAATGGCGAAAGCAGAGAAATACCGTTAAGTCAATGCAAAATTACAGGCTTTTCAACGGAAACAGCAGGCAACAAAGTAGTAAAGGTTGAATATAAGGGATGTTCATTCAGCTTTTTAATCAAGGTAAAGGAGGAAAATTAATATGAAGAAAACAGCAAAAATTACAGTTATACTCTCAATCGTTCTCGCGTTGGTAACAATGTTTTCAATCCATGTTATCGCAGCAGAAGAAACAGAAAGTGTATATATCGATGGCATAGGAACGTTTTCTTACACAGTGGAAAACAGTGAAATCACAATTACTAAATTTGAACCCGAATTAGCAGGCCTTACTATCGAAATTCCGTCTGAATATGAAGGAATGAAAGTCACAAAAATCGGTGACAACGCATTTAAAGATATTAAAGGACTTTCAAAAATTGTTATTCCTGATTCGGTAACATACATTGGTAGTTACGCATTTTCTAATTTGTACAATACAGAGGTTGTTATTCCCGATACATTAAAATATATAGGCAGTTATGCTTTCAGATATTGTTGGAAAATGAATGATTTGTATGTTCCTGAGGGTGCAGAATATATCGGACATTATGCCTTTGAGGATGCGAATCTTAACAGCATTGTATTTGCCGACCAGAATAATTTTAAAATGGGTGCAAATGTTTTTGACAATTGTAGCTCAAAAAACAGCATTAAATTAGGAAGCTTCACAGATTGTCATTTAGGAAATGCTTTTGGCGGTTCATATTTTGCTAATGTCACATTTGGTGATATGGAGAATGTAACTGTCGGAAACGGTTTGTTTTTCAATTCATATATCTGTAATGTAACCTTTGGCAATATGAAAAATGTCACATTCGGTGAAAAGACATTTGGTGCTTGCTCCAATCTTAAAACAGTTATCTTCGGTGATGTGGAAGGGCTTACTATGGGTAAAGAAGCGTTTTCCTACACACTGTCAAAGCTTGAATCAGTAACCTTTGGTGACATGAAGGATTGTACATTTGAAGAAAATACTTTTATGTATTGCGAAAAGCTTACAACTCTTGAATTTGGTAATTGCGAAAATGTATCTTTCGGTGAAAAGGCATTTTACAAATCAGGTCTTGTAAATGTGATAATTCCAAAGGGTGTGAACTTTGGCTGGTATGCATTCAGCGAATGTTCAAACCTTGAAACAGCAGTAGTAGGTAACGATGATGCTCCTCGATATTTGTTTTACAAATGTCCCGTACTTAAAGAAGTGACATTCACAAATTGTGATATGGTTGGTTATTATGCACTTTCGGAATGCCCTCTGCTTGAAAAAGTTAATTTAGATGTTGCAACAGAAATTGACAGTTATGCATTCCAAAATTGTATATCACTTAATGAAGTGAATTTTAATAACAATCTTACAATTGGTGGTGCGGCATTCAGAGGCTGTACATCACTTGAATACTTTGATTTCACAAGGGTTGACAGAATGGTATCACACGCATTTATGAATTGTACATCACTTAACAATGTTGACCTTTCAAATCTAAAGGCAATTCCACAGGACTGTTTCGCAAATTGTACATCACTTGACAGTATTGATTTGTCAAACCTTACACACATCAATGACCGTGCTTTTGCAGGGTGTACTTCTCTTAAAGAAATTCGCATCAATCACGATATGGTTATAAGAGATGAAGCCTTTTCAGGCTGTACAGGACTTGAAAAAATTATTGTTGAAGATAATGTTACTACACTAAAACATGATGAAGGTTCGCAGACGGTTATCTGTGCTGACATTTTTTATGGCTGTACAAATGTTAAATATATTTACATAGGCGCAAATCTTTTACCGACAGTTTCGGGTGCTGACTTTACTTATCTTAATGCTGATTTCTTTGGTTTCTATAACTTGTCAGGACTTGAAGAAATTGAGGTTTCACCTGAAAATCCATACTATTTCACAGACGATAATGTTCTTTATGTTGACGAAGGTGATTTGATAATTCTTTTGTGTTATCCACAGGCAAAACAAGGGGATTTCTATTCAACTGACAATGCACTTTCTGATGTTACAAAGGATTTTACAATTGGTTCAGGTGCATTTTTTAATACAAAGTATATAAAAGAGGTTGAATTTACAAAACCTATTATCTATCCTGAATTTATGGAAGACGAAGAAAATACAAAATATTACGACATAATGTATAATTGCTTCGGTATTTCTTCTGTTCAAAAAATTACTTTTCCTGAAAATGGCTTTAAAACAATTCCACGTTCTATGTTTGAAGAAAGTCAGATTAAAGAAATTGACTTAAGTGGTGTTGAAAAGATAAAAATAGATGCGTTTATGAACTGCAAAAATCTTGAAACGGTAGATTTGTCATCTTGTACTGTTATTGAACACAGAGCTTTCTGTGGTTCCGGCATAAAGAGTGTAAATGCTCCTTTATGGGCTCCTGAAAAGCAGGGAATAATTGAATATCTTGAATATTCCGACTACGTATTCGCTAACTGTACTTCTCTTGAAACGGTAAACTTACCATTAGTTGAATTTATACCTGAAAGCACATTTAAAGGCTGTGAAAATCTTAAAACAGTATCTGCCCCAAAAGCTACATATGCAAAAGACTATGCTTTTAGTGGATGCAGTTCACTTGAAACTGTTGATATGCCTTTAAAATATGCTTATAAATATTCTTTTGAGGGTTGTAGTAGTCTTAAAAATATAGATACTGATAATTTAAGAATTGCTTATGAATATGCTTTCTCAGGTTGTTCATCACTTACAAATCTTAAACTGTATAACGCAACAAATATAAAAAATAACGCTTTCCAGAATTGCACAGGGCTTACTCTCGCTCAATTCAGCAACAATGATTGTACATTTGGAGCAAATTCTTTTCTTAATTGTCCGGAACTTTCATTCTATTGTGACGAGGAATCTGACGCATATGATTATGCTGTTGCAAATGATATTGATATTCTTGCAATTAAAGTTAGTTTCCAGAACAATACTTATGAATACACAGGCAGTAAAATTGAGCCAAGTGTTATTGTAAGTGTAGGTGAAACAGCACTTTCAAATAATCAGGATTATGAATTGATTTTTGAAAATAATACAAAAGTTGGTTCAGGTAGTGTCACAGTACATTTCGTTGGTGCTTTTGAAGGTCTTCCTGATGCTGTGCGACTTTTCTCAATTATTCGTGCCGATATTACAAAAGCAAAGGTTGAATATATAGTTGACAACGAATACACAGGCGAGGAAATCAGACCAAAGGTTGTTGTCAATTACGGTGACAAACGACTTGTAGAAGATGTTGATTACACAATCAAGTATAACAGTGGAACAAATGCAGGCTCAATGTTCTTCACAATCAACGGTAAAGGCAATTATCAAGGTTCACTTGATTGCTATTATAACATTATCCGTTGCGATATTGCAGAGGCTACAGTGGTGACTGTTCCTGATATGGTTTATACAGGCAAACAGCTTAAACCAAAGCCAGTGCTTACATGGAAAGGCTTTACTCTTATCGAAAACGAGGACTACGAAATCAGATATTTCGACAATATTGAGTCAGGCTACGGCACAATGGCAATCTACGGTATGGGTAACTTCTGCGGTACACAGCGAGTTCAGTTCAAGATTTTCGGCAAAAACATTGAAAATGCTGTTGTTTCCGAAATTCCTGACCAGATTTACACAGGCAACGAGATTACACCTGATGTAACTGTTACTCTTGGTGACATTGTTCTCGTAAAGGATACAGACTATGTTCTTAAATACGAAAACAACATCGAAAAAGGTGTTGCCACAGTCCTCGTAAGCGGTATCGGTAATTACAGCGGTGTTGCAAAGCAGACATTCAATATCAATAAAAACAGCGTTTACTCATTTACAGTATTCTCTGAAACTGAAATGACTGCAACATATGACGGTACACCGTTAAAGCCTGAAATGGAGGTTTATTACGGTACAACAAGACTTACTGAAGATGTGGATTACAGAGTTGTCCTTGAAAACAATGTGAATGCAGGTACTGCAACAGTAACAATCATCGGTATGGGAGCTTATGAGGGCGAAAGAAGCTATAACTTCACAATTCTTCCTTGCGAAATCACAGAAAATGATGTTTCCGTAACAGGTGATGAAATCACAATCGTCAAAAACGGTGAAACTCTCGTTGAGGGCAGGGACTTCACAGTTACATATACAAATAACGAGGGTACAGGTATTGCAACAATCAACGGTATCGGCAACTACTGTGAAACTGTTGAGGTTGAATATACACTTGAAGACGATAATAACCAGCCTGACGACCCTGACGGTGATAACGGCAACAACAACGAAAACGGTGATAACGGTAACGATAACGAAGAACCAAGCGATAATAATGACGATGACGGTGAAAAATTAACCTTCTGGCAGCGTCTTATCAACTTCTTCAAACGCCTTTTCGGTATTAAGTAAATATTGTAATTTGTCATTCTGAGCATAAGCGAAGAATCTGTCCGATTGCAACATATCAACCAAATAGTAACCCCCCGGCTAAGCCGGGGGTTCTTCATATGCGGGCAAAGCCCTATGATACTGGCATCGCCTCAAGGCGTACCCTACGACTACCTTCTGCAAAGGCTTTTTACTTGTTACCCGTAAACGGGTCTATGTATTCT
>JAZNZX010000019.1:0-23790 GCA_045595185.1 Candidatus Fimenecus sp.
CTTCTCCTTGAGGAGAAGCTGTCTGCGAAGCAGACTGATGAGGTGTAGGTTGCGTTAGCAACCGTTAATTATCAATACAAAACAACTTTTCCACCTCATCCGTCACCTACGGTGACACCTTCCCCTCAAGGGGAAGGCAACATCCCTACAAACTCCAATTTATCAGGACAAACAAAAACAGATACATTAAAGGGTAAAATACAAAGTACCACAAATGTATCTGTTTTAATTTTAATTGTGCTTTAAAGTTTTTTTAGTGCTGTTAAAATGAATAAGGTGGGTTTTACCTAAAACCAACATTACAGCAGGAATCAGCACAAGCTGTAAAATGATTCCCGGAATTGCTTTAAGAATTGCACCACTCAAAAACATTGAAAATGTGAAACCGTTATCACCAACACCTAAAATGAAGCATTGAGCGATTCCCCAAACAGCTCGTCCGCAAATCATAGAGATTAAAAGACAACGATAAAGTGATTTTATGCATTTCCATTTTGCATGTTTAAAAAGATAGCCGATAACAAAACCGTATGTAGCAAGCTCAAATGCCATACTTATTGCTGACGGAAACATTACAGGCATACCAAAAAGTGATGAACGCATTATGGGGGCAATTGCACCGATTAAAAGTCCGTATTGTGGTCCGCAAACAAGCCCACAAAGCATTACGGGAATGTGCATAGGCAGTAGCATATTGCCGATTTCCTTGATTTGTCCCGTTAAAAAGGGGAGTACAATTCCCAATGATAAAAACATAGCCGATAAAACTAAGTTTAATAAATTGTTATTTTTTGTCTTACTCATTTACCGAATTCCTTTGCAACATCTTTAAGTAATTTACGAATTTCAAGATGCTGTGGACAAGCATTTTCGCAAAGTCCACATTCTATACAGTCAGAAGCTTTACCTTTTCCTGCAGTGTGAACATCTTCATAATAATATTCAGCGTTCCAGTCCTTGAATTGCTTTCTGTCGTTCATACAGGCAAAAATTTCAGGGATTGGAATATTTTTAGGACAACCGTCAACGCAATATCGACAAGCAGTACAAGGAATCAAGTGCTGTGCATTCATAATTTTACAAACCTTATTTACTGCCTCATATTCCTTTTCATTAAATGGCACAAAGTCCTTCATAAAGCTGATATTATCGTTCATCTGCTCTATATCACTCATACCTGAAAGCACCATAAAAATGCCTTCAAAGCTTGCTGTAAAACGAATCGCATAGCTTGCAGGTGAACCACCATTAAGGTCGTCTAAAACCTTTTTAGCCTCATCAGGTAACTTTACAAGACTACCACCTTTGACAGGCTCCATAACGATAATCGGCTTATTGTGTTTACGACAAACCTCGTAACACTTTCTGCCTTCAACTGATTCGTCATTATAGTCAAGATAATTGAACTGAATCTGCACAAATTCCACTTCAGGATACTCTGTAAGAATCTGGTCAAGCACATCTGCCTTGTCGTGGAAGGAAAGTCCCACATGACGGATTTTACCTTCTTTTTTTAGTTCAAAAGCAGTTTCATAGGCACGACAATTCTTGTATTTCTCAAAATTTGAGGCATTCTGTGCGTGCATTAAGTAAAAGTCAAAATATTCAACACCACAGTTTTTCAACTGCTTTTCAAAAAGAGGTCTTATTTGACTTTCTTTCTTGAAAAAGCCTTCTGATAATTTGTCAGCAAGAATATAACTTTCTCTCGGATGACGACTTGTAAGGCATTTTTTAAGTGTGCCTTCATTTCTCATTTCCATGTATCCGTGAGCAGTATCAAAATAGTTAAAGCCTGCCTCAAGGAAAGTATCAATCATCTGTTTTGACTGTTCAATGTCAATAAGCGGACCTTTACGAGGAAGTCGCATACATCCAAAGCCAAAATTCTTTTTTACTTCAGGAAAATAGTTGTTCATAAGTAACTCCTTATTTTTTAGTACCTGTTACCTGATACATTTTTTCGTTTGAAATCTTTATATCCACATCAAAATAGGCTTTGAGCATTTCTGCCAATTCATCACATTCAGGCAAGATATTCGAAACACAACCTGCTGATTTCATATGAATTTCGTCAAGCTCTTTTTTACTCATTCCGTGAGCAATACTGATTTTTCCACCTGATTTCAAGACTTTTGAAAGGTTTTCAATAAGCTTTTCAGGGTTTGGGAAATGAGGAAAAGCATTGTAAATCATAATTACATCAAATTGCTTGTCAAATGTTATATTTTCAGCATCACCACAGATTATATCTGCTTGTGGAAATTTACCTTTTGCAATTTTCACCATTTCAGGGGACAAGTCAACTGCAGTAATACTCTCAACATTTCTTTGAAGGTAGTAGGGGAATAGTACACCTGTACCGCAACCAACATCGAGCACATCAATGCTTTCACAGACATTTGCGTTGTCTAAAATTGTGTTTATGATATGGGTATCTGCAATAGGCTCATTGTCCCAATTCGGTGCAAAATCATTAAAAAATTCTCTAATTGTTTCCTTGTTCATCTTATTTTTCAATTTCAGCAACCTTTGTGTTGATTGCTCTTATTCTGTCATAAATCTTTTCGTCGAATTTCTTTTCTCTATCGTATGTATAAAGACCGTTTTGTTCCTGCTCAATATCATAAAGCTGAGTATAACAGAAGCCAAACATCTTGTAGTTACTTACGATTACATCAGTAAGTCCTACATATCTGTCAGCAAATTCTTCGGGAGTCTTTACATCTTCACCATAGCCCCATGACTTGATAGATTCGTCACTTACCCATTTAATGCCACCGTATTCGCTGATAAATACAGGCTGACCTTTATATTCCTGCCTGCCTTTATTTTCAACAAGCACATGCTGATAAAGATAATCCTCTGTCATAAAACGGTCATAGTTTTTTTTGAAAAATTCCACATCATAGCTGTAATCGTGTAAATCGAAAATATCAGTTTTAACATGGAAATTACCGCTTGTGTCAATGCAAGGACGAGTCGAGTCAACAGCCTTTGTGTAGTCATAAACAGTTGCAAGGAGTGGGTCATATTGCGGTCTGCCCTTGTAGTTCCAAGTTTCATTGAAAGGACACCAGCCGATAATTGCAGGATGGTTAAAGTCGCGTTCAATTGCTTCTTTCCATTCATTTAAGAACACATCAACACTCTTTGGGTTTGAATAGTCAAGTCCCCAGTTTGCATATTCACCCCATACAAGGTAACCTAATTGGTCAGCATAGTAAAGGAATTTAGGGTCAAATACCTTCTGATGAAGTCTTGCACCATTAAATCCTAAGTCCATTGAAAGAGTAATATCTTTGATTAAATCTTCATCACAAGGGGCTGTATAAATTCCCTTTTTGTAAAAGCCTTGGTCAAGGACTAAACGCTGAAAAACACTCTTTTCGTTGATTAAGAATTTATATCCGTCAAGTCGCACATTACGAAGACCGAAATATGAGTGAACTTTGTCTTCACCAAAAGTAATGTGGAGGTCATAAAGACGACCATTCTGGACTTCCCAAAGGTAAGTTTCGTCTAATTTAATTTGTAAAACTTCGTTGCCGCAAGCATTGGTGATTTCTGTTTTACCGACAGCTTTGCCATCATAAAATGCTTCACAACAAAGCTTTTCTTTGCCTTTAAGAGTAAAATTGATTGTAACAAGACCATTTTTGTGGTCAGGATAAATCTTGAAATTTTTAACATAATTCTGTGGCACATATTCAATATAAACAGATTGCCAGATACCTGTTGTACGGGTATAATCGCAAGCGTGACTCTTTTTCCATTCACTCTGCTTACCACGAATAACAAACGGATTTTTTACATCATCCTCGCAAAGCACAAAAATCTCGTTTTCACCGTCAATACAAAGGTCGGTAATATCAAACCTGAAAGATGTGTAACCGCCTTTATGCCTACCTGCAAATTTGCCGTTAACAAGCACAGTTGTTAGGTGGTCAACAGCACCAAAGCATAAAAATACACGATTTCCGTCTTTCGTTACTTTGATATTTTTCTTGTACCAAACCATATTGATAAAATCTTTATACCCTATGCCCGAAAGTTCACTTTCGACACAGAAAGGTACATTGATTTTATTTGTATATTCATTTTTATTTCTTATTTCAACTGCTCTTTTTTCGTCAGTTGAAAATTTGAATCCCATTTTTGCCTTTTGAAACCCAAAATCCCATTGACCGTCAAGAATTTCAATGTTCTTTCTCTCAAATTGTGGATTAGGATGAGTCGCAAGTTTAATATCCATAAAAATCACCATCTCAATAATATCATAAAGAAATTTGCATATCAAGAGAAATAAACAAATTATAATTTATCGGGATGAATAACCAATTCGATAGGTCATTCTGAGCGTAGCGAAGAATCTCTCGCATTTCATCAGTCTCCCTGAGTGAAACGAAGGGTCTGTTAAAATAGGACCGAGATTCTTCGTCACTTCGTTCCTCAGAATGACACTAACCTTAAACATCCTTACAAACTCCAATTTATCGAAACAAAGAAAAAACAGAGGTGGATGTTTTATCCGCCTCTGCTAAAAATTCGATTTACTGTGTTCTATTAAAGCAAGTCATCAAAAAGGTGAATGTTTTTCTTTTCAGCCTTTAATTTACCATTCTGAATTTTCTTGATTACCTCAACGATTCTGTCGTTGATTGGTGTCTTAACATTATATTTTCTGCCGAAATCACATACAACACCGTTGATAGCATCAACCTCGCAAGGCTTACCTTTTTTAAGGTCCTGAAGCATTGATGGTTCAATATCTCTGTGCTTCTTTAAAGCAATAGGAAGAAGGAACTGAGCAAAAGCACGCTTTAAAGCACCTTTCCAATAGAAAAGGCTGACGATATTTTTGCCTTGAACAGGAGCAAATTCTACACCTGAAGCGTGACCGACATCAATAATTTCCTTCATACAACGAACAGCGACCTTCTGACCGTCCTTGTCTTCGGTAACGTCACCAAAAACACCGCCCATAACTGTGCCAAGACCTGAGAATGTTGAGTTGATTAAAAGCTTTGACCAACGAGCACCCATAAGGTTTTCTTCTTCGTGAACAGGGCACATCATTTCGAGTAATGATTTAACCTTATTGAATTGTGCATCAGTAATTCCGTCCATTTTACCCATATGGAATGAAAGTGAGTCCTTGTCACTTGTAAGCTCGCAAACACCTGGTTCTATGAGTGCTGCACCCCATTCAACTGCACAACCCATTGTGTGTTCTGTACCGATAATTTCAGCAATTGATGGTTCAGGAATACCGTTCTGTAATGTTACAACAACACCATCGTCAGTAAGAAAATCCTTAAGCATTGTCACAATTTCCTTGTTGAACAACTGCTTTGTAAGAAGAACAATAACATCGTATTTGCCTTCCATCATATCAGGAGTGATTGCCTTAACAGGAACAGTCATATCAACTGTACCGATAATTTTAGCACCCTTTGTGTTAAGAGCCTCAACATGAGCTTTGTTACGGTTAATAAGGTCAACCTGACCACCATTCTGTGTAATAAAAGCACCGAGTACAGTACCGAGTGAACCTGCACCGTAAATAGCATATCTTGCCATCAAAAAACCCCATTTCATTATTGTTATATTTTTATCAAAGTAATTATATACCCATTATAACAAATTTTCAATAGTGTAAATTATAATTTGTCGGGATGATTTTATGTAGGGGTCGTCGAGGACGAAAGGTGTTCGCCAAACTGCCAATTTAATATCAAAAACATATACCAAAAAAATCAGCAGTAAGAGAAAATCCTACTGCTGATATGTTTATTCTGTTGTGACTATTTCATCCTCAAAGTCTCCATCACTTTTAAGGTGTTTGCGTAATTGAACCAAGGTTCTGACAATACCAAGAAGAAAAATGAAATAACAAAGTGTAAGGATTATTGTGGCATAAAATCCTACTTCATCGAGTGCAAAGGAAAAATTATAATTGAGATTTGAAACAATTAAAAAGAATGTCTGTAATATGGTCTGCACAGTTCGGCAGGTGAGTAAGTCCTTGTCATATATGCAATTATCTTGTTGATATTTTCTTGCAATAGAAGCAAGATTTGTAATAAATTGAAAATGAAAATACAGATTAACAAGACCTGTTATAAGTGTAACAAATTGCCACTGTCCGCCAAAATTATATGCTATACAATCTGCAAACCATTCAACCACATTCCAGACTGCCAGAACTATTCCCAATGTCCTTAAAAGCGACAATTCCTGTTCTTCATCCTTTAATAAATCAATTACCTTTAAAAAGAATATGTATCCCACAAATGACGGAATAATTGAAACTGAACCCTCGCCGATATTGAAGTTGATGTTAAAATACAGGAAGAAATATCCCCAGATTGCTTTAGAAATACCGTCATAAATCTTATTGTAATCTGTCATTTCTGTTCCTCCTCTTGTAGGTGAAGCTCTGTTCGTGCATAAAATTCGTTATTTATGAACAAATCACAAACATAGTATTCGGGAGCATCAACCTTCAGCATTTCATAGAATGTTCCTCCGCCACCACCACCTGTCAACCAAAGTTCAGGACCCCAACCGGGTTCAACCGTCTTTACTGCTGAACTGTTACCCTCGCTTGTTGAATAGGATGAATCAAGACTGCCACCAACATATTCAATATCCTCAGGCTTTTCTTCACCTTGATAAACAGAGTTAACAGAAATACCGATTCTGCTGATTAAGTCTCTTTCTTCCTGTGTTCCAAGATGAGTAAGCTTTGATTCGTGGTTATCGTATGCATCAGTGAATTCTGCATTCGGTACAGGTACTGTGTTAAAGTTCCAACTTGAACTGCCGAAAGAAGAAAAAACATCATCATTGATTGGAGTTTGGTTTTCAACCACATATATTGTCTGAAAAACCGTATCAATTTTATAATTATCAACCGTGCTTGTGTAAAGTGTAACAGGGATTTCAGAACAACCGTAATGAATCCATTCTGTGTCAGTCAATGAATAGTTGAATTCACTTAATTCAGTTACAACCCAACGACTGTTTTCCTTGAAAACACGGATTTTCTGGTGTGCAAGATAATGCTTTCCTTCTACCCATTCATAACCGTCAGGCTCATTTACAAGTTTCATTACAAGAAGTCCTTCATAAACATCTTTTTTTGTTGTTTTAAGGTTGTATATGTAATAGTTGGAGCTTTCGGGTGAACCATCAAGACCTGAATCCCAATGACTGTTTTCAGTTTCAATAAGTTCAGCCTGCATATTTTCAGGTGCACACATCATTCGATAGCTTCTGCTATCTTTCATTACTGCCTTTGCGTAAGTGTCAAAAGCACCTGCAAGAGTTGTACAATGTGTGGTTTTTGCCGACGCAAATGACCAGTAATTGTTATTGTTTGGTTCAGGAATATTTATTGCCTGAACACCAACTACAAGAGAAGAACAGAGTGCAATAATAACACAAACTGAAACAAGAGTCATTCCAACAGGATATTTCTTGAATCGTGCTATTGCCTTAATTCGTTCACTGATGTTTTTGCCACCATTGTTTATACAAGTACTGCCAGGTGTTTTTGCAAATCGTTCATTTGACATTGAAAGAAGAATACGACCGTAATCTCTGCGTTCTTCACCCTCAAGCTGTTCAAGCACAAACTGGTCACAACGGGATTCCATATCGTTGATTGCAAGATTAGCACAGTAGGCGATAAGAGGATTACACCAATGAATACAACGCAAAAAGCAAATTATAATACTCCATAGGGTATCTCTGTTTTTAAGGTGAAAAAGCTCGTGAAGAATTACTTTTTCATCAGGTAATTCTTCAGGAATTACAAGCACAGGTCGGATTACACCGCATATAAATGCGCTTGGAAGACCTGAAACCATTACAACTCTACAAGGCTTGATTTTATACTTGTGTCCGATAGTATTAATTGTTGAAAGCGTATTGATATCAGGTGAAATACCCTTTATCAAAAATAACCTGAGCCTGATATAAGAAATGAAATATTTAAGAAGGTTTGCAATTACACCTGCAACATAAACAGCAAAAATCCATTCGATTAATGTGCTTGGAAATTCCCTGATAACAGGAATAGGGAAAAGCACACGGGTAAAGCTGTAATCCTTTAAAAGAAGCTTGAAAAACTCAATAACCGTCTGCCAATTAAAAAGAGTATATCTGCCGAATAATCCTGCAGGGAATAAGGTCATAATTCCAAGAATACTCCATACGGAAAAATGCCATTTAGGCGGTAGCTTGTCCTTTAAAAGTGATTTGATAATAAGTAGCAAAATGGCTACACCTGAAATTGAAAGTGTCTGTAAAAGAAATCCCCATATATCAAACATAACTACACCTCCATATTATCAAGAATCTGTCGTAAAGCGTCTATTTCCTCCTGTGAAATGCGTTCTTCTTTTAAAAATGCTGCGATTAAATCTCCTGTTGAACCACTGTAAACACGATTTAAAAAGCTTTCGCGTTCTTTCTGTTGACAACTTTCACGGTCAATGGTAGCGTGATAAAGGTGAGGTGAAACATCCTTATCAATAGTCACTAAGCCTTTTGTCTCCATTCGTGTCAGGTATGTAAGAACGGTGTTTCTGTTCCATTTGGTCTGTGGATACAGCTTGTTTACGATTTCACCTAATTCAGCACCGTCGGTTTCCCAAAGTGCATTAAGCACAGTCCATTCTCTGTCTGATAAGTTCATAATAATACCTCCTACACTTGTAGTATCCAATTACATACTACACCTGTAGGAGGTTTTTGTCAAGTATAATTTCAAAATATTTCACTTGGAGGTAAACCGGAAGTTTGTCGAAATAACTCGTTTGATAAGTGTAGGGCGGGGGCTTGCTACCACCGAAAAGTGTTCGGTCACCCTGAACGCAATGAAGGGTCTTGTTGTTGATGATATGAGATTCTTCGCTTACGCTCAGAATGACTTACCAAATTGGTTATTCATCCCGACAAATTATAATTTACACAAATAAAAATGGTGAGAGTTTATTCCCACCATAAATATTATATTTCTGCTTCGTAAATGCCGATACATTCTCTGCCCGTAAGGTTGTTTGATGCATTTCTCGCATTGAAGTAAAGTCTTAATTTACCCTTATAATATGTAAGGCAACAGGCATAAACATACTGTGCCATCCAATTGCTATCCCCTTGAATTTGTGGTACAAGGAAAGGCTTTACAAATTGGAATTTTATACCGTCATCAGATTTTAAAAGCATAATTGCCGAATGACTTATACCGTTTTCTTCAAAAAGACCATTTTGGAGTCCGATGTAACAATCTTTAAGCTTATATACCTTTAAACATCCTGAACAAAGGTTGAGATACTTAATATTTTTATCAGGACTGATTATAGGCTTTTCTTGTGAAATGTAACCTTTTGTGATGTGTTCGCTTTCTGCAAAGCTTATATGAGTCGGCTCGCAAAAGCCACAATCCTTAATAAATGTCTGTCCACAGGAATAGTACATTCTGTATTTGTTATCCACATTCAGAAGAAAGGGATTTGAAATTGCAAGTCCGTATTCACATTCTTCATAATCGCGTGTTTTACCGATTACAAGGTAAGGTTTCGACCAATTCTTCAAATCTGTTGACTCTGCACAGTAAATTTCAGATTTCCATTTAGCACCGACAAGGCTTAAAAGATTAAAAATCACAGGTCGTGTTCTTTCGTAAAAAAGATAATATTTACCGTCAATGTAGTTTATATTTGGTCGCATGGCGCGATTGACAATCTTTGCCTTTTTCTTAAAGTCTGTTCCGATTTCACTTTCATAGTGGTAAACACCGAAAAATGTATGACAGAATAAATGCCATTTTCTATCATGAGAAACATCAGGTGTCATAACGCTCGGGTCAGCAACTACAAAGCTGTTTAAAGGATTTTTAATTATGGGATTACCCTTAAAAAGCTTGAATTGAGCATTATTGAATTGTTCAAAAGTAAGATTTTTCATCTTTTAAATTTCCTTGTTCATAACAATGAATGTCATTCTTTCCTGAATACTGTCACCACCGTGATTAGTTCTTATTCCACCGTGGTCAGATGTAATGATAATAAGCCAATCTTCAGTTTCATATGTTTCTCTATTTTCGATTGCCTTAATAGTATCAAGACCGTAATTATCCATATCAATAAACGCTTGTCTGTATTTTGGGTTATTGTATGTAAAACCTGAATTATGACCTGCTGAATCAGTATGCTCATAAATTACAAACATAAAATCAGCACAATCTTTTTTGCCGATTTCATTTAATGTGAAATCAAGAGATGCTTTATCGTCGTCACATCTGTTAAAAATAACATTAAGATTGTTTTCTTCACAGTATGCTTTTTCTTCCAAATATGTTGCGTTCTCCCTGTCGAAATGACCTTTCCATTTTGTAATGAACATTGAGCTGTCAATAGTTTCGTCTTCTACCAAAGAGGTGAGGAGAGTCTTATATTCCATTGACTTTGTAATGTCATTTGCAGTAATACCGTGCTTGTCAGCCCATACACCTGTAAGGATTGAGCACCAACCCGGTGCAGTTGAAGTGTCCTGTGTGTTTTTTTCAGGGTAATTCACGCCACCACAGTATGCGTAATTAACGGAAGCACCCTTATCCATCATATACTTAATGCCGCCTTCGGCAAGTTTAAGCACATCAACACGACAACCGTCATAGCCGATGATAATTGCTTTCTTTTCTGTTTTGCCTTCAGGAAGTTCGCCTTCAAAATGGTTTTTAATTATATTGTAAAGTTCTGTCTGTGGAATTGCAGTTTCAATAGTGTTACCATTCACGCTAAGGTTTGCTCCATTTATGTAGGCATCCTCAGTATCTTTAGGGTCAATCATAAATCTTACAAAGGGAAATGCAACAGCACCTGCCACAAGTACAACTGCCAAAGCAATAATCAAAATTTTCTTTTTCATAATATCAACTCCTTCTCATATCACCATTTTATCATTAAAAAAGTTATATTACAATAGTATATCAGGAGTGAATTTATAAATACTTCCATAGTGAGTAATTTGAATGATGAAGAAATAACTGCACTTTCGCATAAGAGTTCAAGACAAAACAGGATATAATCTTTTTCCGTTTGCCTCACAAAACAGAAAAAACAGGGAAATCAATTTTCCCTGTTAAATTTATTCTTTATTTTTCTTTTCGTAAAATGTAAATCCGATGGCAACTAAAAGCTTAATTGCATTTGCAACAAGAGTAATAAATGCAAGTCCCCATACCTGATATTTGTCGACAAAATAATAGGATGCAGCAATATAGGAAACGCCCCAGACACTTTCAATTACAGTATGTATTGCAGTCTTTCCCTGAGTCAGCAGAATAGACATAAACATTGTGGAAATAAAGCCCACAATAAGTCCAAGGTTGACTATAAAGTTATAGGGCATAACTGCCGAATACAAATCAGGATATAAAATTTTCACAAAAATCGGTGTACCTATAACACAAGCACCGTAGAAAAATCCACCGCAAAGAAGTGTAATGGCAGTAAATTTTACCAATTGTTTTTTTGTAAGGACAGAATCCTTTACGGTAAGATAGGTGAGTATAAGTGAGTTAATAGGCTGTACCAGCATCTGAATTGTTTTTGCAATAAGTGATACAACATGATATTGAGTAACAACAGCAGGACTCATAGCCTGTTTAAGAACAACTTTGTCAAACTGATTTACACAATCACGCACAATTGTTGAAAACAGCACCATTGCGATTGTCTTGTTGATTTTTGACCTGTTGCCTGTTTTACCGTCATTACGGAAAACAGTACCCTTGACAGATACATATATAAGTGCCATAACCTCGCCACAAAGGAAGATTAAAAGCCATATATCAGTAAGCATATATAAGCCTAAACCAATCAGATAGCCTACACAGATAATGCAGAAATAAAGAAAATATTCTTTAAATTTAAGGTTAAGCCTGAATTCAACTGCACCATAAAGTCGAAGCATATAGATTATTGAAAATGCACCGTAACAAACAGCAAATATAGGATTACTGTTTTCAGCAAAACCTAAAAATCCGCAGATTAAAGCAGAAAGTGCTGAAAAAACAGTAATCAGCGGTACAAAGTCAAAATTAGATATGTCACAGACCTTTCGCATCATAAGTCGTACATTTAAAAGAGATGTACCGAGTGCCTGTGGCACAATATAAATAATCCCTATGAAATAAAGAATATTACCCGTAACATCTTCACCGTGAAAGTGAGTAATCAGGGGATATATAATTATTTGTAATACAAAGTTTAAAACAACGGTTGCCATTATGGTGTATATAAGGTCACCGGCAAGTTTTATTGATTTACGATTTTCCATTATATTACCTCAAAAAATTTTTATTTGTTATCCTTTAATTCTGCTTTTCCGTCAGCACCAATTTCCAATATTTTGTCACAGTAACGAAGCATTGAGCTTCTGTGAGTGATAATAAAACAGGTTTTGTCCTTTTCATTTGAAATTCTTTGGAAGATTTTCGCCTCAGTCTTTTCGTCAAGAGCAGAGGTTGCCTCGTCAAGAATAAGAACAGGAGTTTTGCGAAGTAACGCCCTTGCAATTGATACTCGTTGCGCCTGACCTTCCGAAAGACCGCCTGCACCTTCTGAAAGAACAGTATCAAGTCCGTCGGCAGTTTTTCTTAAAAATTCTGCAGCATCTGCTTTTTCGAGAACTTCCCACATTTCTTCATCAGTAGCATCGGGACAGCCTGCAAGAAGATTTGAACGCACAGTTCCCGACATAAGAGTATTACCTTGGGGAACATAGGAGATAAATCGTCTTGAATTTGGTGAAACAGCTTCTCCGACACCATTTTCGTCGATATATTCGAGTTTACCGTCTGTGGGTTTTAAAAGGGATAATAAAAGTCGTATAAGTGTTGTTTTACCTGCACCTGACGAGCCTACAATACCAACCCTGCAATCGGCGGGAATCCGGAATGAAAGATTGTCAAGGACAACCTTTTCATCGTCATCATAAGAGAATCTGACATTTTCGGCACGAAGACCAATTTTTTCAGGCATCTTGTTGTTACCTGAATATTCTTCAGATTCAAGCTCAGTAATCTCGCGAACTCGTTTTGCACTTACAATAAGTGAATACATCTGCGGAACAACGTGACCCAAGGAACGAACAGAGCCCTGAAGCTGTGATACGAGAGATAAGAAAAGAGTCATTGTACCGTATGTATAGGTGGTAATTTCCATTGAAAAAGGGTCAATATAGGTGGCGGTTGATGTAAGTCTGTACGCACACCAGGAAAAAGTCACAACATAACCTACACTGTATATAAGGTGAAGAAATGCACTCATAATACTGCCAAGCATTGTGGATTTCATAACAAGATTTAGTCGCTTGTCGCGTATTTCCTGAAATCTTTTATTATTGTTGCTTTCAAGCTGAAAGGTTTTTACAACACCGATATTCGCAAAGGATTCCTGCATAAATGAATAGTACTCCGACTGACTTTCGCGAAGTTTAGTCTGATAATAGCTGAACTTTTTACGAAGAAACAGCGATGCAAAAACACCGAGAGGGCCGACCACAAGGCCGATTGCAGCCAATACAGGGTCATAAGCCAAAAGAATAACAAGCACAATAACAAGCTGACAGCCTGTAACAATAATACTTGGCAAAAGGCTGATAATTGTTCTTGAAATTGTGTCAATGTCACCTGAAAGTCGTGCAAGCATATCAGCACTGTGGTATTTTGTAACCTTGCTCCATACGCTTCTTTGAATTTTGTCATACATTTTTGCACGGATACCGAAAGCAAACTTTTCGTTCACATATCCCGAAAACATACCTGATGCAGAGGATATAACTATTGATGCTACTGTGGTAAGGAGCATTATGACAATATATCGGAAGAATAGGGATGTGCTGAAATTTGTAGCAGCATCAACAACATAGCGACCTGCAACAGCACTTGCAAGGGAAATAAGCATTGTAGTCATGTTTATCAAGAGAAAACCTACAACATAACGCTTAAAATCTTTGCCGATATTAAAAATCCATTTGAATAAGGTTTTACTGTCTTCCCAACTTTTCAGTTCACGGAAGAACTTTTTTATTTTAGAAATCATATTTTTATTCTTTCCTTATGTGGTTTTTATTCACTAACTACTCATTATAAAACAATTTCGGAATTATTTCAACAAATAATATTGATTTTGTAATTGAAAGTCAGCAATAATACTGATATAATTTTCTTATACTTTATCGATAGGAGATAATTATGAATTTCAGTGTTCAATTTAAAGTAAGAGGTGACGACTTCGGTGGTCATTTTATAAACGGTATTTCAATGGCAGATAGCGAAAGTATGTGGAAATGCAAGCTGATTTCTGCCGACCCGGAAAAAAATGTATATGAATCAGCAGACGGTTATAAAATCACAGCATACCATATAAAAAAAGGTGATGTGTTTGAGTGTTATACTGTTTTTGAGAATAATACCGATAAAACAGTAACACTTGATATGATTTCTTCATTTGCTTTAACTGATTTGGATGTTGATACGCTTCACAGAGCAACATCCTTCTGGAGTGCAGAGGGTAAACTTTTGAGTCAGAAGCTGACAGAACTCAATATGGAACGCTCATGGAGCGGTCACGGTATAAGAATTGAAAAATTCGGTCAAATCGGCTCAATGCCTGTGCGTAAATGGTTCCCGTTTGTGGCTGTGGAAAACAGCAAAACAAATGAGTTTATCGGTGTTCAGCTTTATATTCCGTCAAGCTGGCAGATTGAGCTTTTCCGTCATAAAGAGCCTTTGACCCTGCTCGGTGGTATTGCTGATTTTGATTACGGTCATTGGTGCAAGGAAATCAAACCAAATGAAAGCTTTACTACACCAAAAGCAGTTGTAGCAACAGGGGACAGCCTTCTCAAGGTTTGCGATATGCTCATTAAATCACAAAATCCCGATATTTCACCTGTGGATGAAGATTTGCCTGTTGTTTTTAACGAATACTGCACATCATGGGGAAATCCTACAATTGAAAATCTTCGCAAAACTGCCGAAAAACTGCAGGGTAGTGGTGTAAAATATCTTGTAATGGACAGTGGCTGGTATAAGGAAGAAGATAAGAATTGGTGGGATACAATAGGGGACTGGAATGTGAGTAAAATTCTTTTCCCTAACGGACTTAAAGAAGTCAACGATATGATTAAGTCCTATGGTCTTATTCCGGGAATTTGGTTTGAAATGGAAAATGTTGCACCTTTGTCACAGATTTACGGTGAAACTGACCATCTTCTTTCCCGTATGGGTGCACCGCTTAATGTTTGTGGTCACAGATTCCTTGACTTGCGTGACGAATGGTGCGTGAATTATCTTGACGAAAAGGTGATTAAGCTTCTTCGTGATAGTGGTTATGGTTATCTTAAGGTTGACTATAATGAAAATATCGGTGTCGGCTGTGACGGTGCAGAAAGTCTTGGTGAAGGTCTTCGTCAGTATGTCCTTGCAAGTCAAAAATATTTTAAGAGAATTAAATCAGAGTTACCTGATTTGGTTATTGAAAATTGTGCAAGTGGTGGACACCGTCTTGAACCGTCAACAATGGAGCTTTGTTCACAGGCAAGCTTTTCCGATGCCCACGAATGTACAAGTATTCCGATTATTGCAGCCAATGTTCAAAGAATGATTAAACCGAGTCAGAGTCAGATTTGGGCAGTTCTTCGTGCAAAGGACGATATTCACAGAACATATTATAGCCTTATTTCAGGCTTTCTTGGTCGTCTTTGCATAAGTGGTGAAATCTTTGATTTGCCACAGGAAAATTGGCAGGTTGCTCTTGATTCCATTAAATTCTACGACGAAATCAAGCATATTATAAAGGAAGGTTTCACAAGCGTGATTGAATGTAATGTGGAGGATTATAATGACCCTGAGGGCTATCAGGTTGTCCTTCGTGAAACTGAAAACGATGCCTTGCTTATAGTTCATACATTCAAAAACGGTGCAAATCCACCATATGAAAAAATTCTTGAAAAATGGAAAATCAAAAAAGAATTTGGCAGCCCACTCGACTCCGATTTCCGCTCCAAAGCCTTTTTATTGCAAAAATAAATTATAATTTGTCGAACAGAACAAGCAATTGGATAGGTCATTCTGAGCGTAGCGAAGAATCTCTCGCATTTCATCAGTCACACTGAGTGAAACGAAGGGTCTGTTAAAATAGGACAGAGATTCTTCGTCACTTTGTTCCTCAGAATGACACTAACCTTAAACATCCCTACAAACTCCAATTTATAGTAATTACATCTTATCTATTGACAAATAAAAGATACTATGCTACAATATAATTAACATTTAAGTTAAATGTTAAAGGAGGTATTTTATGGGATTACAAAATACACTTAAAGCCCTTTCTGACCCTGTTCGTCGTGAAATACTTAATATGCTCAAAAATGGTCAGATGACAGCAGGGGAAATAACAGAAAAATTCGATATTACAGGTGCTGCAATTTCTCGTCATTTATCGGTGCTTAAAGAAGCCGACCTTGTCCGTGATAAACGAGAAGGAAAATTCATAATCTATGAATTGAACGCATCTGTGCTTGAAGAAATTATGCTTTGGATTACAGATTTGAAAGGAGACAACAGTAATGATTAAAAAGAATCTACCAAAACTGATAATAACATCATTGATAATCCTTATACCAATACTTATTGGTCTTATACTATGGGACAAATTGCCTGACCAAGTCCCAATACATTGGGATATAAATGGTGCAGTTGATGATTATGCTAATAAAATGCAAGCAGTATTTACGATGCCGTTGGTGTTAGTTGTGTTTCAATGGATTTGTGTTTTAGGAACATCGCTTGACCCTAAAAAGCAGAATATCAGCGATAAAACATTTACTCTTGTTTTGTGGATTATTCCTGTTATATCTTTGCTTTGCAACTCAATGGTGTATGCAACAGCATTAGGTCATAAAATCAGCGTTGAAATAATTATGCCACTATTTATGGGTGCTTTGTTTGTTATAATCGGCAACTATCTTCCGAAATGCAAGCAGAGTTATACTATGGGAATTAAATTGCCCTGGACTCTTGATGATGAAGAAAATTGGAATAAAACTCACAGAATGGCAGGTTTTCTTTGGGTAATCGGTGGCGTAATTATTATGGCAACAGCATTTTTAGGTGCGTTTTGGTTCTTATTTGTTGTCCTTATACCAATGGTATTTATTCCATTTGTTTATTCATATCTTCTGTACAAAAAGAAAAACAAATAAAATCTGTAAGGCGAGGTTTTTGACCTCGCCTTAATTCTGCATTTTGCATTCTGAATTCTGCATTTATTTTATTGACATCTTTTAAATCAATGGTATAATGATATAGTTAAAATGGGTATATATGTACTGATAATCACATGAAAGGTGGTAAATCCCATGAGCTATACAGTTGAAGACATTCTTAAAATAGCAAAAGAAAAAGAAATTAAGTTTTTGCGTTTGCAATTTACTGACATTTTCGGTCAGATGAAAAACATCGCAATTACTGAAAATATGTTCGAAAAAGTTCTTACTGACGGTCAGATGTTTGACGGTTCATCAATTGAAGGTTTCGTTCGTATTGATGAGTCTGATATGTATTTAAAGCCTGACCTTGATACATTTACAATCCTTCCTTGGAAAGAGGGTACAGCTCGAGTAATCTGTGATGTTTACGGTGCTGATAAGGTAACTCCATTCACAGGTGACCCTCGTTATGTCCTTCGTTCCGTAATCAACGATGCAGCAAGTATGGGTTATTCAATCAATGTCGGCCCTGAATGTGAATTCTTCCTTTTCAAGCTTGATGAACATGGTCGAGCAACAACAAAGACAAATGACGCAGTTGGTTACTTTGATATCGGTCCTGCCGATGACGGTGAACAATGTCGTAACGACATCTGTATCGCGCTTCAGCAGATGGATTATGAAATTGAGGCATCCCACCACGAATGTGCAGAAGGTCAGCACGAAATTGACTTTAAATTTGCCGAAGCACTTGATGCTGCTGATAAGGTTGTTACATTTAAGCACGTTGTTAAGACATATGCGAGAAGAAACGGTCTTCACGCAACATTTATGCCAAAGCCACTTTATGGTGCAGCAGGTAACGGTATGCACACCAATCTTTCACTTATGAAGGATGGTAAAAATGCGTTCTATGACCCTGACGATAAGTACGGACTCAGTGAAACAGCATATCAGTTTATCGCAGGTGTTCTTCACCATATAAAGGCAATCACCTGTGTGGCAAATCCGCTTGTAAACTCATACAAAAGACTTGTTCCGGGATTTGAAGCACCTGTATATATTTCCTGGTCAGCATCAAACCGTTCAGCACTCATTCGTGTTCCTGCAGCGCGTGGAATGGCAACCCGAGTCGAGCTTCGTTCTTCTGACCCATCTTGTAACCCATATCTTGAAATGGCTCTTTGTATTGCAGCGGGTCTTGACGGTATCAGAAAGGGTATGAAAGCACCTGAAGGCATTACAACAAATATCTACGATATGACACGCGAAGAAAGAAAAGCACAGGGCATTGAAAATCTTCCGAGCACATTACAGGAAGCAACAAGAGAATTTGAAAAGAGCGAATTCGTAAAAGAAATTCTTGGTGAGCATATCTTCTCAAAATACCTTGCAGGTAAAAAGCAGGAATGGAAGAGCTACACCACAAGAATCACCCAATGGGAAATCGAAGAATATCTTACAAAGTATTAAAAACAACGGCAGGGGAATCCTTGCCGTTATTTTTTGTGAAAAGTGTTTATCAAATTATAATTTATCGGAATGAATAACCAATTCGATAGGTCATTCTGAGCGTAGCGAAGAATCTCTCGCATTTCATCAGTCACCCTGAGTGAAACGAAGGGTCTATTAAAATAGGACAGAGATTCTTCGTCACTTTGTTCCTCAGAATAACACTAACCTTAAACATCCCGATAAACTCCAATTTGTTATATAAAACGGTGTTAACATAAAATTTCTTTTTATTGACTTATGTAGCATATTATGGTATTATTTATTCATATCTTGATACATAAAAGGAGAATGTTATTATGTTGAAATTAAAAGACATTGATAAGGCTGCTGCGGCAAAGGGTAAAGCCGTTGAAACCTTCTGGCAGTTCATCAAATTTATTGTAGTTAGCTTAGGTGCATTTGTTATTCAGCTTTTCTTACCATATCTTGTAAAATTACCTATGACAGAAGAATTTCTTGCAAGACCTTATGACCTTTTCAATTTAGGTATCTGGTCTTCTGAAAAAGCTGCTGCTGCAGGTATGGATACAACAGGCCTTGGACTTTTCATTGCACTGACATCATGTAACATCCTTGCACAGATTTTCTCATTCTTTGTAAACAGAGAAAAGACATTTAACTCATGTGCAAACATTAAGGTTGTTTTCCCAATTTACCTTGTTGTTACCATCGCTCTTATCGCATTTTCAGCATGGTTACAGCCATTCTTAGTAAACTTCCTTACATCAAAGGGATTAGGTGATTCAGCAATTGCGATTTCAGGTGCAATCTGTGCTTGTATCCAGTTCTTCCTTTACTTCCCGATTCAGATGATTCTTTTCCGTAAGAAGAAGGAAGACTAAGCTGAATAATCTTTCAGTACATTGAAAATCTGCCTTGTATCCTTTGTGATGCAAGGCATTGTTTTTAGGTGATATAATCATATGAAAAAACCAAATATTATCAAAATTATCTCAATTATACTTTCAATTGTTTTAAGCGTTGCATTGTCATTTACACTTGTTACAACAACGCTGATTAGTGTCGGCAGGGACTATTTTGCGTCACAAGAGTTTGATTATATGGTTGACAACACTGACCTTGCAACCATGAAATTCGTTTACAACGGTGAAAAAATAACTCTTGAAAAGTTTGTGAAAAATTATGTAACAGAAAAAATCGAAAATCATATACAGAATAATCCATTGAGTGATTATACTGATTTTCTGTTTCCTATTTTTGACTCAATTACTGATTTTACCGTTGATAAAGCATTGTCTTCTGAATTTATTGACACAACCGTTAAAACAGAAGTACATTCAATAATTGACTATTTCCTTTACAGCAATGTGAATGAGGCAAAAGAGAGAATAGAAAATGGGATTACACTTGAAAATAATGTATCCCTTAACCCCGAAAACGCAACTACCTATGAGGAAAGAATAAAGGCAGAAGTAAAACTTGCAGTTTTCAAGTATATTGAAGAAGAATCAGGCAAAAGCTGTGACGAAATTATTGTTCTTTTGTCCGAAGATAATATCTCGAAATTAAAAACAATTTCGGTTATTCTTTTTGCATTACTTTTGATTGTTTCAATCCCGACATTCCCAAGCAGTTTTATTTTTGTTGCATTGTCAATGATAATTTATAAAATTCAGATTACTTCCTATATAAGTAACTTTAAAGAGCGATTTGCAGGTAATGAAGATTTGATTTCCTATGAGTTTATTAAGCCTCTTACAGATATATATGTAACATATGGCGACCAAGCACAAACAATAGGTCTTGTATGCCTTGTATTATTTATCGTATCACTTGTGGCAATATATTTCATAAAGAAGAAAAATAAATAGATAAAGGTAGGGCGGGGTCAAGACCCCGCCGTTGTTGTTTTAATATGAAATTATAATATGTATGTCATTCTGAGGCGTTAACAACGAAGAATCTCTGTTGGTTGAAATGTTACCTTTTGAGAGATTCTTCACTACATTCAGAATGACAGATATTGTTTTTTACTTTCTCAACTTTCTTATAACCTTCTTAATCAACTTTGAAAGCTTTGGATAAAGCTTAATCCATATGAAATACTTTGCTTTGTTGAATACAAGGTGGAATTCACCGGGGAATTCAATGTAATTACCGGAGAATTTCTGCTTGAAACGGTGAATACCGAAAAGCGGATAGTCTTCTGTCGGGTTGGGAATAGTGCCGAAAAAGTCCATAAATTCCATACCTGCACTGTGGAAACGCTTGATTGCAGCGTAGGTAATGGCATAGTTTGCGTTATATGAACGGAAAATATCTCTGCTACCGCCAAAAACTGTCCAACCACGATTTTGTGAGTTGATGTTAAGTCCTGTTGAAAGCACAATACCGTCAGGATATTTTTTCATATTTTCTTCTGCTTCATTCTTGATTTTAAGAAGTCGTTCATACTTCTCGTTAGCCTGTTTCAAAGCGGTCTGTGCCTTTGCAGTAGGTTTTGCTTCAACCCGTTCTTTACAGGTTTCAATTTCCTTTTGGGCTGTTTCCAACTGTCCCACAAGTGCCTTTAAATGTCTGTCAGGAAAATATTTTGACATCAAAAGCTCGCAGTATCCGTGTGGATGAAGTGTGTCATAAACATTTTTATAATAATCAATCTGATTTTCAATAAAACCGTCACGAAGTGCAGTTTCTTTCATAATTTCTGCATAAGTATCAAAATCAGTTGATGGGAAAACCTCAATACAGTTGTCTTCTGATTGCTTGATTGCCTTTTTTGCATATCTGTCAAAATTACCGAAAATATCGTCAAGTTCACCTGAAAGGTCAAGACGGAAGGTGCATCTTGGCTGACTGCCGTCAAAGCCCTGAGTAAAGCCCCTGTGCTTATATCCGAGCTGTTCCATTCTGCTTACGAAATCAAGATTTTTGGAAACCTCATTTTCATACTTATCAAGAACTCTGTAATAATAATCAGGGTCAATAAGAAGATAAACAGCCTTTTTAGTCTTGAGATATTTATATATTTCCTTTGTGAATGCTTCCACAAGAGAAAAATCGTCGAAATCAACTACAAAGCCTCTTGGTGCATAGTAAAGATAACCACCGATAAAAGGTATTTTTCTGTGGAGTAACATTACTGTACCAACAAGCTTATCACCATCAAAAAGACCTAAAAGCTCGTCTTTCCAATCGCCTGTGGATTTAACCTTGCCCCAAAGAGAAAGCTGCATAAAATGTTCTTTTTTATGTCCGTTTACAAAGCTGTCGTTCTGTAGGGGACTAATATTTTTTAACTGATAACTCAAACTTATCACCTTTAATTACTTTTTACTGTTACTTACAGTTTTTTCCTTGATATGCTTTTTAAGAATTGTGTTCTTAACCTTTTTAACCTTTGGAAGAAGCTTTCTGAAAAGCATAAATGTGAATTTATCATTGACCAAATACATATCACCGACATATTCGGTCAACTGACCGTTATAGCTCATTTTGTATTTTGCAAGACCGAAAAGAGGATTATTCTCATCGTGCGGGTCACCTGTAACACGACCTAAATCGTGAATTTCCATACCTTGCTTGAAGCTGTCTTCAATTCTTACCCAGTTAAGATAATGAGTAGGACGAAGCGTATTACGAAGAACATTCCTTGTACCACCGTAAAGGCAGATTGCAGTTTTACCGAAACGAGATGTGATACTTACAGCAAGACAAAGCTTTTCGGGAACATTATCACCGTATTTTTCGTAAAGCTCCTTATCAACCTTTTCGTTTCTTGTAAGAGTGTTGTTAATGGCATCAAGTTCCTTCTTGATAGCTGAAATCTCTTTTTTGTTTGGTTTTTCAGCACCTTCAAGTTCAACAAGCTTATTTTCAAGCTCAGCTTTTTTATTTCCTAATTCATCACAATGGTCTTTTCTCATTTTCTGGTCACAGTAAATGAAATTCATAACTGCCTTGCCGTTAAGAGCAGTAACCATAGTCTTGTAATAATTCTTGTCACGCTGAATAAATTCAGTTCTGTCAGCAGTTTCCGTCATAACAGTAAAGAATTCATCAAGCTTTTCAGGATGCTGTTCCAATGTGATATGGTCATAACTTTCTGTGTATAAAAGACCGTCTGTGGCAGCCTTAAGACCGTGACGAACACCTTTTTCACATTTCTTCAGAAATGTTTCAGGTGTATAGCCCTTCATAGGTGAGCATATTGCAACAGCCGGCTGAACAATATAAAAATTCTTGTCCTCGTTAAGTGTAAAGCCACCTTTAAGCATTGAATTTACAGCAGATGTGTCACATTTTTCACCGTCAAGCTCTTCAACTATCAATGGGTCGCAAACCATAGCACATATTTTGTGCTTCTTCATTTCTGACTTCATAAATGCACAGAACTCAACAACAAGAGCTTCGTTCATAAGGTCACATACAAAACCGTCAGGACAGTACCAGAGCTTGCCGACCTTTATATCCCTTTCAAGGCAAAGGCAGGAGAGTACAGGCTGACCGTTTTCATCATAGCCCATATAAAAAGACGGTTTCCAAGCACTTTTGACCTCTGACCAATAAGAAGTCTGATAAATCGAACCACCGTTTTTTTCGGAAAAATCATTGAATTTTGTCATATCAGTCTGCACTGAAAAACTATATTTACTCATTCAGTTTACACCTCAAAAAATATTGTTGCAGATAAAATCGCATACCAATACTATTATAACAAAAATCTTATCATATTACCCATATTTTGTCAATGAAGCACAATATTAAAAATCCTCCCTTTTGCATTAAAAGGGAGGATAAATTATTTTGCTAACCTGACATATCCGCTTTCTTCAATAAGCGTCTGTCCTTCGTCAGATAAAAGCCAGTCAATAAGAATTTGTATGTTTTCATTTTTGTTGTCTGCACGGTAAATTGCATAGAATTGTGCAATAATCGGATATGTTCCGTTCTGTATGTTTTCAGCAGTCGGCTCAACACCGTTTAATGAGAGCATTTTAACATTATCGTTACCAACAATTC
>JAZNZX010000020.1:0-47205 GCA_045595185.1 Candidatus Fimenecus sp.
GTTTATTGGAATGATATGAAATTAAAATAGTAACAAAAACCTTGTAGGGGTCATTCACGAATGACCCGTTCCAAAGCGTGTTGGCAACCTTATTCGGGCGATTCGTGAATCGCCCCTACACGGTGTTCTGTTCTTTATTAAACATCCCGACAAATTATAATTTGAACAATTCTGCAAGCATATTATATATTTTTTACTCTCAATTTCAGCAAATATTTTTTATAAATATACAGTTTACTTTTTGCCCATTATATTGTATAATATGTTCGATTATATTCACAGGAATTTAAAAGGTGGTTTCACAATGAAAAACAACAAAAAATCTCTTGCAAAAATCGGTCTTGCAATCGGTATCCCATCAGCAATTGCTTTTGCTATGAGAAAGGCTTATACATCTATCCGATATGGCGAAAAGCCTGCTAAAGAAACTGTTCCTGCAGTCTCAGCAGCAAAATACGATTTATCAGATGTTCATTTCACAGCTCACAGAGGACTTTCCTCTGTTGCTCCTGAAAACACTCTTTATGCTTTCCGTGAAGCAGCAAAGTACAACTATTATGCACTTGAATGTGATGTTCATTGTACAACTGACGGCAAATGGGTAATTATTCATGACTGTATGCTTCAGTCAATGGCAAAGGAAAAGGGCGATGTTAAGACAATGTCTTACGAGGACCTTAAGAAAATTAAATTCACAAACGGTGCCAATATTGAAAAATATCCTGATGCAGGTGTTTGTCTTGTTGAAGAGTATATCGAAATCTGTAAAGAAGCAAACATCAAGCCTATGATTGAGGTTAAGGACAGACGAGTTGAAAAGGTTAAGAGCCTTCTTGATATTATCCGTGCATACGACATTGAAGATGATGTTATTCTCATCTCTTTCCATGCGTCAATTCTTCGCGAATTCAAACGTCTTTCACCTGATATGGAATTATGGTTGCTTGTACACGGACTCAAAGAAGAAAAAATTCATGAATGTATCGAAAATGGTTTTGGCGTTGCGTTTGAAGCAAAACGAGCACTCAAGGACCTTGATGCAATCCAGAATATTCACAACAACAACCTTACTGCTGCTTGTTGGACAGTTGATACTCCTGAATTACTCAACACTATGCTTGAACACGGTGTTAAATACATTACAACAAACGCAATTATTCCTGAATAATCAAACTAATATGTTGTCATTCTGAGGAATGAATGACGAAAAATCTCGAGATTCTTCACTTCGTTCAGAATGACACTAAATAAATGAGGTATAAAAATTGACAGACTGCAAAAAAATTGCTGAACTTATATTTTCAGATGTGGACAAGTCCACAGAATACTATGAAGATCTTTATCCTTCGAGAAATCTTCCTGAAGGTGCAAGAGTAACAAGATTTGCTCCGAGTCCGACAGGGTATCTTCACTTTGGCGGACTTTACGCAGGTTTTGCATCAAAGCTTACTGCTGATACAACCGGTGGCGTATTTATGCTCCGTATTGAAGATACAGATAAAAAACGAGAGGTCGAAGATGGCGTTACAGGAATTGTACAGGGTCTTCGTGCTTTCGGTGTTACTCCTGACGAAGGTGTTACAGGCTTTAATACAGAATACGGTGACTATGGTCCATATACTCAAAGCCACCGTAGAGAAATTTATCGTGCTTTTGCTAAAAAGCTTATGGAAGAAGGCAAGGCTTATCCTTGTTTCTGTACTCCTGAAGACTTGGATGAAATTCGTGCAAAGCAGGAAAACGAAGACATCAAGGGTTATTATGGCTCATACGCAAAGTGTCGTGACCTTACCGATGAAGAAATCATTGAAAAAGTCAATGCAGGTGTTCCTTTTACTGTTCGTCTTCGTTCAATTGGTGATATACAGAGAAAAATCAAGTTTGAAGATATGATTAAGGGTAAAATCGAAATGAGCGAAAACGTGAATGACGTTGTCGTTTTAAAGGCTGACGGTATTCCTACATACCATTTTGCTCATGCAGTTGACGACCACCTTATGAGAACAACTCATGTTGTGCGTGGTGACGAATGGATTGCTTCCGTACCTGTTCATATTGAGCTTTTCAGAGCACTCGGAAATAAGCCACTTAAATATGCTCATATTGCACCGATTATGAAAGAAGAAAACGGTGGCAAGCGTAAGCTTTCAAAGAGAAAAGACCCTGAGGCAAATGTTTCATACTACATTGAAAAGGGTTATCCTGAAGCATCCGTTAAGGAATATATGCTTACAATTCTCAATTCTAACTTTGAAGAATGGAGAAAGGCTAACAAAACAGAAGACATCAGTAAATTCCCATTCAATCTTAAAAAAATGAGCGTTTCAGGTGCACTTTTTGATATGGTTAAGTTTAACGATGTATCAAAAAATGTAATTTCTGTTATGACTGCAAAAGAGGTTTATAAGCTGGTTACTGATTGGGCTATGGATTATAACGAAGTTCTTTATGCACTTCTCAGTGAAGATAAAGAAAAGGCAATTGCAATTTTTAATATTGACAGAGATAATCCGAAGCCAAGAAAAGATATTGCTTGTTGGGAAGAAGTTGAAAATTATGTTTCATTCTTCTACAATGAGATTTATGATGCTGATTACACTCTTCCTGAAAACATCAAAAAGGAAGATGCAATAGAAATCCTTACAAAATACAAGGATGTTTATTCACCTGACGACAGCAAAGAAGAATGGTTCAACAAAATCAAGGAGCTTTGCACAGCTTGCGGATTCACTCCTAATGTTAAGGAATATAAACAGAATCCCGATGCCTTTAAAGGTCATGTAGGTGATGTTTCAACAGTTATCCGTATTGCAATTACTTCTCGTACAAATACACCTGACTTGTATTATATTTTACAGGTTCTCGGTACCCAAGAAGTTATGAGAAGAATTGACGATGCGATAAATTCATATAAAGCATAAAGAGGCGTAAACAATGGAAGAAGTAACAAAAATTTCTAATTTTATTCACGATTTTATTGATGAAGATTTGGAAAACGGAGTTTATAACAAAGTTCAGACTCGTTTTCCGCCTGAACCGAACGGTTATCTTCACATAGGTCATGCAAAGGCAATCTGCATTAACTTTGCAACAAGTAAAAAGTACAAGGGTGAATGTAATCTTCGTCTTGACGATACTAACCCACAGAAAGAAGATACAGAATATATTGATGCAATCAAGGAAGACATCGAGTGGCTTGGTTTCAAGTGGAACAAGTGTCTTTTTGCATCAAGCTATTTTGATTATATCTATGAATGTGCTGTAAAGCTTATCGAAAAAGGTCTTGCTTATGTTGATGACCTTTCTGCTGACGAAATCAGAGAATATCGTGGTACTCTTACCGAAGCAGGCAAAAACAGCCCTTACAGAGAAAGAAGTATCGAAGAAAACCTTGATTTATTCGAGAGAATGACAGATGGTGAATTTCCTAACGGCGCAAGAGTTCTTCGTGCTAAAATTGATATGGCTGCTGCCAACATCAATATGCGTGACCCTGTTATCTACAGAATTGCTCATGTACCACATCATCAGACAGGCGATAAATGGTGCGTATATCCAATGTACGACTTTGCTCATCCGTTGTCAGATGCAAGAGAAGGTGTTACACATTCTCTTTGCTCACTTGAATTTGAAAACCACAGACCACTTTATGACTGGTTCTTGAAAGCACTTGATATAGAAATGCCACCAAGACAGATTGAGTTTGCTCGTCTTAACCTTAACTACTGTCTTACAAGTAAAAGAAAGTGCTTGGCACTTGTAAACGAAGGCATTGTTGACGGTTGGAATGACCCAAGAATGGCAACTCTTAGTGGTATGAGAAGACGCGGATATCCTGCTTCAGCAATCCGTAATTTCTGTGAAAAAATCGGTGTTTCAAAGGCATATTCAGTAGTTGACTACGGTCTTTTGGAATCTTGCGTTCGTGATGAGCTTAATGCAAATGCACCACGAGCAATGGCAGTTCTTCGTCCATTAAAGGTTGTTATTGACAACTATCCTGAAGGACAGACAGAAACACTTGATGTTGAAATTCATCCTGACCATCCTGAAATGGGTACAAGAAAGGTTACATTCGGTAAGACACTCTTCGTTGAACAGGAAGACTTTATGGTTGAGCCTGTTAAGAAGTATTTCAGACTCTTCCCGGGTAACGAAGTTCGTCTTAAGAGTGCATATTTCGTTAAGTGTGTAGGCTATGACACAGACGAAAACGGAAATGTTACTTGTGTCCATTGTACTTATGACCCTGAAAGTCGCGGTGGTAATTCACCTGACGGAAGAAAGGTCAAGGGTACACTTCATTGGGTAAGTGAAGCTGACAGCTTCAAAGCAGAAGTTCGTCTTTATGACAGACTTTTCAATAAGGAAAACCCATCTGACGAAACAGCAGGTGCATTTACTGAAAACCTTAACCCTGAATCACTTATTATTCTTAATGACTGTTTAATCGAAGGCGGACTTAAAGACGGTCTTAAAGTCGGTGACACTTTCCAGTTTATGCGTCAGGGTTATTTCTGTGTAGATATTACCTCAACTGAAGACAAGGTTGTATTCAACAGAACAGTACAGCTTAATTCTTCTTGGGGAAAATAAGGTGATTAGCGTGAAGAATCACGCTAATCTGATTGTATGTCCCTCAAAATTTGTAATTAACAAATTTTGAGATGGACTAAATTTCCATCACGCCTTGTCCGGCTACAGCAAGGAGTGATACTACTGTTTTATGCAGATTTGTAGCCGGAAAGGCTATGGAAATTATTATGAGTAAAACAAATACAATCAAGAAAAAGACAACAGGTTTTGATATTCTTTATCGTGTTGTTGCAGCGATTTTAGCAGTTGCAATGTACCCTGCAGTATATTTTGCAAATATTTTTACATTTGAAATTGCACATACAAGCATTTCAAATCTTCTTGGTGGTCTTACCCTCAATGGTGAAGAAGGTATGGAAGGCACACTTCACACAACATACGAATCCATTTCTCTTTATAAGTTACCTGAATATATAGACTTATTTTCATCATTTACAAATGAAGATTTTGATTTCAAGACAGCAATTCTTCAAAATGCACTTTATCGTCCTGTAGTTGTTGCAGTTGTATTTTTAGCAATTGCTTTGGTGATTGGTCTTGTGATTCTTGGCTTTGCAATTTTCTCAAACAAAATCAAGGTGATTACAGCTCTTTCAGCATCAGGTTTTCTTTGCACGGTAGCATCATATGTTTCATTTACAGGCTTCTTCGCAGAAAAAGTTCTTGCAGGTGAAATTACCCTCGCACAGCTTTTCAACATTGACGGTATTATTACATCGTTGATTGTTGGTTATCTTGGTGAAGTTATCTTATTCACTCTCGACGGTGCATTCTTTGCAGTAATGTTCTTATTGCTTGGCATCTGTCTTTGGTCAATATCCGTAATGATTGTTAATTACAGTGACGACAAAGAACAGCAAATGAAAAAAGCTGCAAAAAAGAAATAAATATTTCGCGTAGTGGCAGGTTTTCTCGCCTGCATAGAAAAAGGCTATTGGAAATTCCAATAGCCTTTTTCATTTATTCGATAAATTGGAGTTTGTCGAGGTGATTAATATAGAACATAACACCATGTAGGGGCGATTCACGAATCGCCCGAATTGGATTTACTGCACACTTTGGAACGGTCGCTTCGTGAAGCGACCCTACAAGGTTTTCATTCCTATTTTAATTTCATTTTCATCCCGACAAATTATAATTTACATATATAAAAGTTAAAGGCGAAGTCGCGTGACTTCGCCCTGTATTTTAGTTATTTTCAAGGTTTTTCTGTGACTGCATTTTGAGATATGCGTTGATGAACCCGTCAAGGTCACCGTCCATAACTGCATTGATGTTACCGTTTTCAAATGATGTTCTGTGGTCCTTTGCAAGAGTGTATGGCATAAACACATATGAACGAATCTGGCTACCCCATGCAATTTCCTTGTGGTCTCCCTTAATATCTTCAATCTTTGCAAGGTGCTCACGCTCTTTAATCTCAATAAGCTTTGATTTGAGCATTGTCATAGCGACTTCACGATTTTGGTGCTGACTTCTCTCCACCTGACAGGAAACAACAATGCCTGTTGGCTTATGAGTAAGACGGACAGCAGATGAAGTTTTATTAACCTTCTGTCCACCTGCACCACTTGCACGATAAACCGCCATTTCAATATCATCAGGGTTAATTTCAACATTTGTATCTTCGTCAATTTCAGGCATTACTTCGAGAGATGCAAAGGATGTATGTCTTCTGCCTGACGCATCAAAAGGTGAAACACGGACAAGACGGTGAATACCTGCTTCACTCTTCATAAATCCGTATGCGTTTTCGCCTTCAATAAGAATACAGGCAGATTTAAGTCCTGCTTCATCACCGTCAAGATAGTCAAGGGTTGAAACCTTATATCCGTGACGTTCGCCCCAACGGTTATACATTCTGAAAAGCATCTGTGCCCAGTCCTGAGCCTCTGTACCGCCTGCACCTGCGTGGAATGTAAGAATAGCATTCTTTGAGTCATATTCGCCTGTAAGAAGTGTTGAAAGAGTCATTGAATCAAGGTCTTTTTCAAACTTATCAACACCTTGTGTACATTCATCAACAAGACTTTCGTCTTCTTCCTCGTCAGCAAGCTCTATCATAACAAGTGCATCTTCATAATCTGTTTTAAGTTTTTCGTAAGATGTCACCTTATTTTTCAATACACTTGTTCTTTGAAGCACCTTTTGTGAATTCTGAATGTCATCCCAGAAACCTTCCTGTGCCTGCTGTTCTTCAAGAACAGCAATTTCATTTTTCATTTTTTCAAGGCCTAACGCATCGGCAAGGTTAGAAAGTTCTTCCTCGTGTGCAATAAGTCTCAATTTTAATTCTTCAAACTGGAGCATAAATAATCCTCACTTATATGTTATTGCTTTTATTTTGTCACTTGTCCGCTGAAAAAACATAGAATGTAATAAAACAACCGTTTTTTACAGAGTATCGGGTAAGCATAGCTTTTTAAAACAGCCCGTGCCGCAAGCGGATTTAATATAAATTATTTTGTGCTACTGTGCAGATGTTTCGTTCTGTGCAGTAGTTTTTTAATTAGTCGCAACCTCAGGAGCAGTAGTATTCTGAATTGCAGAGATAAAGAGATTTTCGTTGTTTTCTCTTAAAGTAATTCTGATGTATTTATCAGGTGTAGGTGCAATCATTTCACCGTTTTCACCTTGTTCCCAAGCGTCACCTGCAAGACAAGCCACCGTCACAACAACTGTATCTGTTGTCTTTTCAACTTTTACAACATCAGGTGTGTAAATAGGTGTAACACCTGTAAGAGGTACGCTGTATGTTTCGGAAGTGTTGTCATATGTGAAATCAATAGCATATCCTTCAATTGTTCCGTGTACAGGCGTAATTTCAGTACCAAAAAGCTCTATAAATTCTTCCTCAACTGCTGTTTTAGGAATTGCAAGACCATTGTCGGTGCTGTCAAAGGTGTCAGGAGCCACATCATTTTTAAGAAGTGACCAAAGTGAAATTTCCATAAGCTGGCTCATGTCTGCCTTTGTAATATCATCAAAGGTGTCAGGGTCAATAAGCACAACAGGTGTAAAGAATTTTTCATATTCTTCATAATGCCTTGACTTATCAATAGCAGTATCAACGCCTTTAACTCCTGCCACAACAACGGTAACAAAGCCTATTGCAGCAAGTAAAACCACAATTAAACCTATCGGAAACGCCAATTTCTGTTTACTGTTTTTCTTTGCCATCAATCTCACCTTACCTGACCGTTACCGTAAATTTTATATTTGAATGAATTAAGCTGTTCAAGTCCCAAAGGACCTCTTGCGTGAAGCTTTTGTGTTGAAATTCCGATTTCTGCACCAAAGCCGAATTCTCCACCGTCAGTAAATCTTGTACTTGCATTGTGATATACCGCAGATGAGTCAACAAGATTCATAAACTTTTCAGCATTTTCTGTATTTTCAGTAATAATGCTTTCGCTGTGACCTGTTGAATACTTTCTTATATGGTCTGTTGCTTCTTCCAATGAAGAAACAATTTTAACTGACATTTTATAGTCAAGATATTCAGTTGCCCAATCTTCTTCCGTTGCTTTTTCAATATCAGGACAGATTTCACAGGCAACTTCATCACCGTAAAGAGTCACATTCTTTTCATCAAGCTTTGCCTTGATTGCAATAAGAGCAAATTCAGCAATATTTTTGTGAATGAGCAGACTTTCTGCAGTATTACAAACAGAAATTCGCTGTGTTTTTGCATTGAATACAATTTCTGCTGCCATATCAATATCAGCAAACTCATCAACATATATATGACAGTTTCCTGCACCTGTTTCAATAACAGGTACTGTTGAATTTTCCACAACTGCGTTTATAAGCTTTGCACTGCCACGCGGAATAAGTACATCAACATACTTGTTCATTTTCATAAGTGCTGTTGCACTATCTCTTGATGTGTCACGGACAAGCTCAACAATATCAGAATTAAATCCCTCTTTTTCAATAGCTTTTCTCATAATGTCAGTTATTGCAGAATTTGAGTTAAACGCCTCTTTACCGCCACGAAGAATTGCAGTATTACCTGACTTTATGGCAAGAGATGCAGCATCACTTGTTACATTTGGTCTTGCTTCATAAATAATACCAATCACGCCAAGCGGTGAGCTAACTCGCTTGATTTTAAGTCCGTTTGGTCTTTCGGTTTCCCAGATAACCTTACCAACAGGGTCAGGAAGTGCAATTACACCCTCAACACCTTGTGCCATACCCTCAATACGGTCAGCATTAAGCATAAGTCTGTCTAAAAGTGCTTCTGACATACCGTTGTTTCTACCGTTCTGAAGGTCAATGGCATTTGCCTTTAAAATTTCATCGCAATTCTCACGAAGTGCGTCAGCAATAGCCTTTAATATTCTGTTTTTATCTTCAGTTGATGCAACAGAAAGTCCTGTTGCCGCATTTTTTACTCTCTTACCGATTTCTGTAAGCATAGTTTATTTCCCCTTAAAAAATGTACCAACCTGTTTACCGTCGAGTGCTTTATAAATTTCAGTAGGATTTTCACCGTTCATAACAATAGTGTCAATTCCTGCGTCCATTGTGATTTCAGCAGCGTGAAGCTTTGTCACCATACCGCCTGTACCGAGAGTTGAGCCTTTTCCACCTGCAATTTTATATAAATCTTCATCAATTTCAGTTACCAACGGAATAAGCTTTGCATCTTCATTCTCGTTAGGATTTGAGTCATAAAGGCCGTCAATATCAGTAAGGATAATAAGTGCATCTGCTTTTATAAGCTTTGCAACAATGGCAGAAAGTGAGTCGTTGTCGCCGTAAACGATTTCTTCAACTGCAACGCTGTCGTTTTCGTTTATAACAGGAATTGCACCAAAATCAAACAATCTGTTGAATGTGTTTATAAGATTTTGTCTTCTCTCGTCATTTTCAACGTCACTTTTAGTTATGAGCAACTGACCGACCGTATGACCGTATTCACCGAAAAGCTTGTCATACATAAACATCAATTCGCATTGACCGATTGTTGCAGCAGCCTGCTTTCCTGCTGTATCGGCAGGCTTTTCCTTAAGTCCCAATTTGCCGACACCGACACCGATTGCACCGCTTGTAACAAGGGCAACCTCAATACCTGAATTGACAATATCAGAAAGCACACTCACAAGCTTGTGCATTCTTCTTATATTAGTTTTTCCTGTACTATATGTAAGAGTTGATGTACCAACCTTAACAACAATTCGTTTAACATCCTTCAAAACTGCCATAATCCTACCTCGTAAAATTATAATCAGTATATTTTATCATATAATTTTATATTTAACAACAATTTTATAGCAAATTCATAATATAAAGTCCTAAAACGCGTAGGGGCAGACAAATTGGAGTTTGTCGGGATGTTTAAGGTTAGTGTCATTCTGAGGAACAAAGTAACGAAGAATCTCTGTCCTATTTTAATAGACCCTTCGTTTCACTCAGGGTGACTGATGAAATGCGAGAGATTCTTCGCTTACGCTCCATAATTTGAATTCTACGAATTCATTATCAACTTTTCTGTTGTAACACTTCTTTGCATTTCACATACAATGGTACTGTCAGTTGATAATTTTATGGGAGGAATATTTATGTCAGAAAACAAAAACTGTATGCCCACTAAAATAAAAGAAGCTGTCTGCATTGATACAAACAGAGTTTATGACTCCTGTGCAGATAAAGATTGCCTTGAAGATTTAAGAGTTTATTTCACAGGTTCTGCTCAATGTGTCATTGACCGTGCGACGAATGTCCGTTGCAGAGGTGCAGAAGTACTTAACGCCTTTATCGAAGTTGAAAAAGTGCCATTTAACAGAGGTTATTATTCCGTTGACATCACCTATTACTTCAAAATTTGCCTTGATGTTTTCACAGGTCACACAAATCCACCTTGCACAGTTGAAGGTCTTGCATCATTCTCCAAAAAATGTATTCTTTACGGTTCAGAGGGTAATGTAAAAGTCTTTTCTTCCGAATTTGCCTGTAACGACATTGACGAACAGCTTGATATGGTCAGCACAAATCCAAAAGCAAAAGTACAAACTGTTGACCCCATCTGCCTTGATGCAAAACTTCGCAACGCAAATGAATGTAGTGTTTGTTGCACCTGCTGTGGCTGTCAACCATCACGACTTCCAAGATGTGTTTGTCGATGCTTTGACGGAGATTTCGACTGTTATGATGACGAACCAAAGAAAGCAGTTACAGTTACTCTCGGTATTTTCACAATCGTTCAGCTTGAAAGAGATGTACAGATGCTTATTCCTGCATACGACTTCTGTGTTCCAAATAAAGAATGTGCCTGTGACAACGAAAACCCTTGCGACGCATTCAGACGAATCCAATTTCCTATTGACGAATTTTTCCCACCAAAAGAAGGTTGCCTGAAGGATAGCTACAAACCAACCTGTGCTTGTGGAGAATAAGGATTGTTAAACCATTCGACAAATTATAATTTGTCTGCCAATTCTGAATTTTGCATTTAATATTGTATTTTATTTCCATAATATGCTATACTATTAGCATATTATGGAAAAGAGGTAAAAAATATGGACCCAATCAATGTTGATTTCGGCAATAAAAGTGTTATGCCGGAAACACCGAAAGGCAGTACAATAAAAAAAGTTATTGTAAGCCTTTTACTTACATTAGTTGTGGCAGGTATTGCATATTATGTTATGCTTCCTGCACTTAATTTCAAAGCCCTTGAGCTCTATATCTATATTGCTGTTGTGATTATGGCATATATCGGTATTTTTGGTGTGCTATCAAAGGCATATTTCAGACCTGAATATATGGAATATGCAAAGAATAAGGTTAAAATTCCGATTGTTATTATTCTTGTTCTCGCAGCATTTGTAGGTGTGGGTTATCTTACAGGTGTTGAGCTTTTCCGTGCAAAGGATTACGCTGAGCTTATTGATGTAAAAGAAGGGGATTTTGCTGAAGAAATTGCAGAAGTTGATTTCCAGAGTGTTCCTCGTCTTGACAAGGACTCATCAAACATGATTGCAACTCGAGCACTCGGTGAACTTTCTGACTATGTTTCACAGTTCGTTGTAAACTCATATTATTCAACACAGATTAACTACAAGGGTACTCCTGTTCGTGTACAGTCACTTGATTACGGTGATATTTTCAAATGGCTCAAAAACACAAAAAACGGTATTCCAGCATACATTATCGTTGATATGACAACACAGAAGGCTGAAACTGTAAGACTTGAAGAAGGTATGAAATATTCACCTGCAGAGCATTTCAATGAATATCTTATTCGTCATGTCCGTTTCAAATATCCGTCACTTATGTTTGGTGAACCATCGTTTGAAATTGACGAAACAGGTCGTCCATATTGGATTGTTCCTGTGCTTGATAAGACAATCGGTCTTTTCGGTGGTACAGATGTAATCGGTGCTATCATCGTTGACTCAATCAATGGTGACACAACTCTTGTTTCAACAAGCCTTGATAAGAATACAAAGCTTCCTACTGACAAGTTTGTAACGGATAAGGAATTCCAGTGGCTTGACCAGGTTTATTCTGCAAGTATTGTAAATCAGCAGTACAATTACTACGGTAAATACAATAATGGTTTCATAAACTCAATTATCGGTCAGGAAAATGTTCGTGTAACTTCATCAGGCTACAATTATCTTGCACTCAATGATGACGTTTATATGTACACAGGCGTAACTTCAATAAGCTCTGACCAGTCAATTATCGGTTTTGTTCTTATTAACCAAAGAACAAAAGAAGCTGTTTATTATCAGCAAGCCGGTGCTTTGGAAGAAACAGCAAGAACATCTGCACAAGGTAAGGTTCAGCAGTATGGCTACTCTGCAACATTCCCGATTCTTCTCAATGTAAGTGGTGAACCAACTTACTTTATGGCACTTAAGGACTCAAGCCAGCTTGTAAAAATGTATGCTATGGTTAATGTTGAGCAGTCAACAATTGTTGGCGTTGGTTCAAACCTTGCAGAGTGTACTGAAAACTATGCAGCAGAGCTTCAGAAAAATGGCGTTAATGTTGATGTGGATGTTGATTCAATGGGTCAGGATGAAACACCGGATGAACCAAAGAATGAAACTGTTGATGTTAAGGGTAAGGTAGAAGAAATCAGAAGCGTCATCACAGGTGGCGAAACTTACTTCTATATCAAGCTCGAAAACAACGCAACATATTATAAGGTTGCAGTTAAAAATGCTGAAAAAATCGTTATTCTCAATGCAGGTGACGAAATCACATTTACAGTTGATAAAAACGCAACAGGCGATATTGTTGCAGTAAATTCAGTTAAATAATATAATGACAGGACGGAGCAAAAACTCCGTCCTGAACTTTTTTATGTGTAAATTATAATTTATCAGGATGATTTTTTGTAGGGGTCGGCGTCTCGACGACCCCTACAAATTCTAATTTATATAAAAAATAAGGCTACTGTTTTGAAGTGAACCCCAAAGTTTAGACAAAATAAAATATTAAAATGATAGTGAATGAGTTCGGTATTGTACCGGGCTCATTCCTTTTAGTTTTAAGGAAATTCTATCGTTATTGTAGTAATCTATGTAGTGTTTTAATTCATCTATGAAAGTGTTAACACTTTCGAATTTTTCGCCGTAGAACATTTCAACTTTAAGTCTGCCGAAGAAGTTTTCCATAGCACCATTATCCATACAGTTACCTTTTCGTGACATGCTTTGTGTGATATTGTGTTCTGCCAATAGCCTTTGATATTCAGCATGCTGGTATTGCCAACCTTGGTCTGAATGGAATATCGGCGTTGCATTAGCAGGAAGTTTTTCAAACAAACCATTAAGCATTTCCCTAACTTGTTCTAAATTTGGACTTGTTGAGATGGAATAAGATACAATCTCGTTATTGAACAAATCCATAATAGGTGATAAATAAACTTTTTCATCACCAATTTTGAATTGAGTAACATCAGTTGTTATCTTTTCAAATGGTCTTTCTGCGTAAAATTCTCTTTTGAGTAAATTGTCTGCAACTTTACCAACAGTACCTTTGTAAGAATGATATTTGTCGTTTTTGCGTTGTTTTCCTTTCAACCCAAGACTATTCATTAATTTTAATACGGTTTTGTGGTTAATTACATAGCCTTTGTTACGCATAGCAACAGTAATTCTACGATATCCGTATCTGCCTTTGTTAACATTAAAGATAGTTTGTATTTCTTGCTTTTCACACTTGTATTTATCTGTTTCCTGATTTTTTAGATAGTAATAGTATGTGCTGCGAGCAAGTCCTGACAATTTCAATAATTCTTTTAGCGGATACTTTTGCCTTAGTTCAGAGATTATTTTTGCTTTTTGCCGTTCTCTCGCTCTTCCGCAAGAACTAAGGCACTCAGTTTTTTTAAGTATTCTATCTCCATACGAAGTCGTTGATTTTCAGCAATTAAATCTTCTTCGACCTTTCTATCTAACTTAGGTGGTCTGCCTTTCCTTGTTCCGCTAGCGGAACAAGCTCTGCCTCGTCTTTCTTTCATTAGACCTTCGGCTCCTTCTTCCAAGTATATGCGTTCCCACCGTTGTAACATCAATCTGGCTCCGCCTGTTTTATCATTACCTAATTCATATTTTCTTACTGTTTCGTGATAACTCAAATGGTGTTCTCGCATATCCATTATAACACCTATTTTAAATTCTGCACTATACTTTCGCTGTTTTGTTCCTTTTTTTGCCATAAAATTATGCACCTCCAAAAGTGTCTAACTTTTGGGGTGCATATCATTTTGCAGTAGCCTTAAATATTATTTAATTAGTCGTTGTTTCTTCTTCTGTTGAAACGACGGTTGTTGTCGCGTTTCTTCGGTTCTTCGTCGATGTCGTTTTCAGGAACAAGACCCTTAACTTCGATAAGAGCATCACGACGAGAAAGGTTAAGTCTGCCCTGGTCGTCAATTTCAAGCACTTTTACAAGCACTGTATCACCAACATTAACAACATCTTCAACCTTTTCTGTACGCTTAACATCAAGACGGCTGATGTGAACAAGACCTTCTTTACCAGGTGCGATTTCAACGAATGCACCGAAGCTCATAAGACGAGTTACAACACCGTTGTAGATTGCACCGATTTCAGGGTCCTTTGCGATAAGCTCAACGATTGAAAGAGCGCGTTTTGCGTTATCAATGTCGATACCTGAAATAAATACGCGACCATCTTCTTCAATGTCAATCTTAACTTCGCAGTCAGCCTGAATCTTCTGAATAACCTTACCCTGTTTACCGATAACATCACCGATTTTTTCAGGGTCAATCTTTGTTGAAAGCATCTTCGGAGCATACTTTGAAAGTTCTGCTCTTGGTTCTGAAATACAAGGAAGCATAATTTCATCAAGGATATAATCTCTTGCCTTATGAGTCTTTGCAAATGCTTCTTTGATGATTTCAGGTGTAAGACCGTGCACCTTAAGGTCCATCTGAATAGCTGTGATACCCTTCTTTGTACCTGCTACCTTAAAGTCCATATCACCATAGAAGTCTTCAAGACCCTGAATGTCAACCATTGTCATAAAGTCGCCGTAAACACCTTCATCACCTGTGATAAGACCACAAGAGATACCGGCTACAGGAGCTTTAATCGGAACACCTGCTGCCATAAGAGCAAGAGTTGAACCACAAATTGAACCCTGTGAAGTTGAACCGTTTGAAGAAAGAACTTCTGATACAACACGGATTGCATATGGGAATTCATCAACTGATGGGATAACAGGAACAAGAGCCTTTTCAGCAAGTGCACCGTGACCGATTTCTCTTCTACCAGGACCTCTTGATGGCTTTGTTTCACCAACAGAGTATGATGGGAAATTGTAGTGGTGGATATATCTCTTTTCAGTCTGTTCATCAAGACCGTCAAGAAGCTGTGCATCGCCCATAGGTCCGAGTGTTGCGATTGAAAGAACCTGAGTCTGTCCACGAGTGAACATACCTGAACCGTGAGCACGGGTAATTAAGTCAATTTCTGCATTAAGCGGACGGATTTCATCAATACCACGACCGTCAACACGCTTGTGTTCATCCTTGAGCCAAGCACGAACAACATGTTTCTGAACGAGATACATAATTTCGTCAAGCTTTGCTTCGTTGCCTTCAAATCTTTCGTCAAACTTTTCGTGAACTGCTTCATAAATCGGAAGAAGTGCTTCGTCACGAACAAGCTTGTCGTCTGTATCAAGAGCTTTCTTAACATCTTCAATGCAGAATGCTTCGATTTCAGCCATAATTTCAGGGTCCGGGTCTGATGATTCATAAGCGAACTTTGGCTTACCAACTTCATCTACGATACCCTGAATGAATTTAACAATTTTCTGGTTTTCCTTGTGACCAGCCATAATAGCATCAAACATTGTATCGTCGTCGATTTCGTTTGCACCTGCTTCAATCATAGCAACAAGGTCAGCAGTAGAAGCAACTGTCAAAACAAGGTCTGACTTTGCTCTTTCCTCAAGATTTGGGTTAATAACGATTTTACCGTCAACAAGACCAACGTTTACACCTGAAACAGGTCCTGCCCAAGGAATATCTGAAATTGCGATTGCTGCTGAAACACCAATCATAGCTGTAATTTCAGGTGAACAGTCAAGGTCAACTGACATTACAGTAGCAACAACTGAACAGTCGTTTCTGAGGTCCTTTGGGAAAAGAGGACGAATCGGTCTGTCGATACAACGAGATGTAAGGATAGCCTTTTCACTTGCTCTGCCTTCTCTTCTCTGGAATGAACCCGGAATACGACCTACTGAGTACATTTTTTCTTCATAGTCAACTGAAAGTGGGAAGAAATCAACACCTTCTCTTGGTTTTGCAGAAGCTGTAACTGTACAAAGAACTTCTGTTTCACCGTAACGAGCAAGAATTGCTGCATTAGCAAGACCGGCCATTTTGCCTGTTTCAAGAGTCAATTTTCTGCCTGCGAGTTCAGTTTCCCATACTTTAAAATTCTTGAAAAACATAATTTTTACCTTCCTTTTCTTTTTGTTTTTTGTACTGAGGCAAAAACCTGTTTAGCAATAAATACAACCTTCAAAAATCAATTTAAAAGCTCTATTTATCACTAAAGCTTAAGATTTTGCCTCGTTTTTAATACTTTTTTGTAACCGCTGAATAAATCGGATTGCGATTATCAACGAGATAGTTTTTTGTCAGAACCGTCAAAAAACGCAGGCAATACTTTGTGTATTAACGAGTATTTTGGACGAGTTATGACGGAAAAATAGCCGTTGAGAATTGCGACCAAGATTTAAGAAGTGGTTACCCTTTAAAAGCATTTTAAGGCAGACAAGTGAAAAAACTTATCTGCCTTAATTTGTTTTGATTACTTACGAAGACCAAGTCTTGCAACGATTGAACGGTATCTTTCGATATCCTTCTTCTGAAGGTATGCGAGAAGATTTCTTCTGCGACCAACCATCTTAAGAAGACCACGACGTGAGTGATGGTCCTTTTTGTTAGCCTTAAGGTGCTCTGTCAAATCGTTAATTCTCTTTGTGAGAACAGCAATCTGAACTTCAGGAGAACCTGTGTCACCTTCGTGAGCAGCGTATTCAGCCATAATAGCCTGCTTTTCTGCCTGTGTCATTGTCATTTCACCTCATTATAAAATAAATTTATGCTCAAATGCCCCAGATGAAAGTAGGTGAAAACACTCTACGAGTTTACTCAATCACCCGAGTGCACAGAGATAGCCTTGATAGTATAACACAAGAGTTTTCAAAAATCAAGTGTTTTTTATTTTTATTATTTTATATTGTTTTTTACCTTATATTCACTTTACTGTCAAAACACATTTAAACTCATCAAGAATTTCTGTTCGTCTTGTATTTGTTAATTGAAAAGTGATTGTATATGTTCCTTTTGCTTCAGGGACAAAGCCATAATACACATTAGACCCTCCACCCATTGGTCCCGGTTCAGCTTGTTGATAATATCTTATAGTACCAAGCAAACCTTGTTTATCCACATCAGCAATCCAGAGGTACTCTGTACTGCTCGAGTCCGGTAACGGTCCGATAACCAATTCTGAGCCCATTGTTATTTCTGCAACAGTATCGACAGTTCTAGTTCCTGCTACCATTTGCAAAATTATTCTTGCGTCAACAGCACTTATTTTTCCGTCACCATTGATGTCTGCTTCGCTTTCCTGCACAAAATCAAAGTTCTCTTTAAATCCTGCTACTGCTCTTAAAAGTTTACGGGCATCAACTCCCGACACCAGATAATCTCCATTCAAATCACCTTTACGTTTTGTCGCAAGAGCACGAACTATCGATTCATCATTCTCAGATAACACACTATCCCACGAGTCAAACACAAAATCATCTGTATCACCTGCAAGAACAGGAATGATACACAAACCCATCATAACAACACATAATAATAAACTGATTATTTTTTTCATTTATAAGCACTTCCTTTCATCTATATAGACGCAAAAATTTGGAAATGGTCACAAAAAAATAACGAGAGTCAAAAACTCCCGTCATTGATTAATATGTGATTAAAATGAGAATGTCATTCCGAGCATAGCGACGCGTAGGGACAGAACTCCTATTCTGTCCGTGTCAAATAACGCAAAAACCAACAGAGATTCTTCGTCGTTTCACTCCTCAGAATGACAACTCCCTCAGTCAACTTCGTTGACAGCTCCCTCAAGGTGGGAGCGTAAGCAGGCGTGGAAGCCTGCCACTACGCGATTGCACTCTGCATTCTGCACTTAATTAAGTATAACTCCGCTTTGTTGTGATGCTGTTATGTCGGAGTTACTGCTGAAATAAGCTTCGTAAACTTCTCTGACATAGTTGCCAAGACCGCCTGAGTCCACATTTTCGATTGCAATAACAACTGCAATCTGCGGATTATCGGCAGGAGCATAAGAAATCATAAAACCGTTTGTATAAGAAACAAGCTTTCCGTCAACGCGTTTTTTCGCCTGAGCAGTACCTGTTTTTGATGCAACCTTAAATTCAGTACCCTTGAATGCTGCAAGAGAATTTGCCATTGAAATCATACCTTCTCTTACTGCTGCAAAGGAGCTTGGTGAACCATCTACCTTGTTAAGCACAACAGGCTCTGCCTCGTAAATTGTTTCGGAATAGTCATATGACTTGATACTCTTTACAAAATGAGCCTTATATCGTGTTCCACCGTTTGCAAGAGTCGCAACATAAGAACAAAGCTGAATTGGTGTAAAAAGGTTATCGGACTGACCAATGGCAGCCTGAACAGTATTACCGGGATACCAGATTCCACCCTGTGCCTCTCTGTTCTCTTTACTAGCTGCCTGACCTTTTGCTTCTGTAAGCTCAACACCTGTTTTTTGTCCTAAACCGAACATTGTAAAATATTCGTTGATTTTTGAGATGCCAAGTTGCCTACCAACTTCATAGAAATAAGTGTTACAAGAATATGTCAATGCTCGCGTCAGGTTCATATATGTATTTCCGTGATTACCGACACCGATACAGTTAAGTGGTAAATCAGGGAAATAATCATACACAAGGTCACACCATATTGTAGAATCTGCTGTTACAATACCCTCTTCAAGTCCTGCAAAGCCAATGGCAGGTTTTGCAGTTGAACCCGGAGCATAAGTACTTCTTAATGCTCTGTTCCAGAGTGGTGCAGATGAATCTTTATTTAATTCCACAATATTTTCCTTGTATGTTTCAAGGTTATATGACGGATAAGATGCACAGGCAAGAACTGAAAAGTCGTTTACATCCATAACGACAATACTACCTGCTGTGTCAATTTTACCTTGTTCCTTTGTAAGATTGATTTTTGATGACAGAATTTCCTGAACCTGCTTCTGAAAATCACCGTCTATTGTAAGAATAACATTGTTTCCGTTGACAGGTGCAGTTGTAACCGATGTTGTTTTTGAGCCGTCACCGTTTGTAACGGTTGTAAGGACACCGTTTGTTCCTCGTAATTCATCTTCATAAGCACTTTCGATACCGAATTTACCTAACTTGTCGGTCATACCGTATGCACGAAGCTGTAACTGTTCTTTTTCTTCTTCAGTAAGGTTTTCGTCGTTAAGCGCTTCCTTGTATTCTTCTGTTTTTGCAGAATACTCCTCTGCATTGATATAATCGTAATAACCGATAATATGCGGTGCAATTTCACCGTCATAGTATTCACGGTTAGTATCAATTCGAACTTCTATACCTGTGTAAAATCTGCTTTGTTCCTTTATAAGTGAAACCAATTCAGTCGGAACATTTTCAGCAAGGGTATATGGGTTGTTCTTTGAAAAATCAGCCCTTGTCATAGCCACATAAACAGTAGCAAGCATTATTGCATCTTCCGCTGACAAGTCACTCAATTCATAATACTCGCGCAAGGCATCAAAGCAATTTTTCGCAGTCGCATACATATTAAGATTAAGGTAATCCTTCGCAAAGAGCTTTTTGCGTACAGTTGCGATACCTTCTGTGTATTTGATTTCACCATTTTCAACTGTAATGAAATCGTCAAAATTATATTCAACCTCATTTTCCTTTAAGAGTCTTAAAAGAGAAAGCATAATTTCGTTTCTTTCCTGTTTTTTTGAGGCTTTCGGGAAATATGAAGCGTCAATATAAATTGTGTTTGACTGTGAGCTGTAAACAAGTGCTTTTCCGTTAGTGTCAAGAATCTGACCACGAATTGCTTCAATTTGTGTGTTAGCTGACGAATAGTAAATATTCTGTGATGAATATTCCTGTGCGTCAATAACCTGTATTCTGAAAAGGTCGGCAATAAACAATGAAATAACAAACAAAACAGCCACAACAAATGCTGTTGCACGCATTTTAAAACTGTATGCTCCTTTCATTTTATCACCTTCCTTTCTTTAATACTCTGTATAATCAAATGAAAATTTTCTGTAAACTGTTCTTATAAGATAGTACCACAACGGTGTAAGAATAAAGGAATAAACACCCATCGGAAGATAATATCTTAAAAAGACCTGTCCTCCACCGTCAATACCTCTTGCTGTGATAAAGAACAGCACATATGAAACAAGATATATAAACATAATACTTGAATTCATAATAAAATAAGTAATAATGTTATTTCGCATAAAAACACGCAAAAGTACACCGCAAACAGCACAAGCAATCATAAGATACAACGCGTTATAGCCATCAGCAGTAACGGTTACCGTATCCCACAAAACACCTGCAAAAATACCTGCAACAGCACCGACGAGCTCACCTTCAAACATCGCAATACAAATTGCAACAGGAATCAACAATATAGGTCTTACAGATGCTGATTCAGGAAACACAGGAACAATATTTTGCAGAATGTGTGCCAGAAATATTATTAAAGCATATACCAGGTATCGCTTTGTTTTTATTTTTGTCTGAACATTCATAATTCTTTAGTTTTCCTTGTAAGCAGTAATTATAAAGCAGTCGTGAATTTCTTTTGAATTAACGACAGGTTCAACAATAGCATAAGAAGACAAATCGGTTTCACTCTGACCAACAGAAGTAACTGTTCCGATGATTAAATCCTTCGGGAAAATTCCGCCTGTACCTGCTGAACAGACAATACCGCCTTCGGATATTGCAGTTTTTGTGTCAAGTCCCGCAAGCTTACATTTTTCTTCCGTTGAAAGGTCATAGGTTGCAGTAACATAGCCTAATTCACCTGTTCTGATTTCATATGCCGCAATATTTACAGACGGGTCAAACACAGAACGAACAACGCATGATGTTGCGTTAACCTCTGTAACAACACCGATAAGGTATTCACCTGAAATAACTGCGTCATTTACCTTAACATCATCAGCCGAGCCTCTGTCCAATGTAAATGAACCGAAAATATCTGCTGAATCTCTGCCGATTACAGTTGCATATGTCCATGTATAGTCAGGTCGTTTTTCTCTTACTTCAAGAAATGCCTCATATGATTCAAGCTTTTTCTTTGTGTTTTCATAATCAACCAACTGACTCTGATAATCAGCCACCTGCTGTTCTAATTCTGCCACGCGTTCCTGATATGATTTTGATGAAATGAATCCACCTGAAAAATCATCAAACTTTGCAGAAAAATATGATGCAGCATCCTGTAACGGTGTAGTAATTATACCCACAACATTTGTAATCGGTGATGTTGAACCCGAAACAACAGTTGCAAAGACAGTTGCACTGAGAAGTAAAACTGCCACAGTTATCAGGACTTTAAAGGTTGTACTTTTAAAGAAATTGTTCATTTAAACCTCTCCAAAAAATCAGATGTTACCCTTTTCGAGGCACATACCCATACCTGTTGCAACACAATCCATCGGATACGGTGCTATATGAACAGGAATTTTTGTTTCTTTTTCAATAAGCTTGTCCAACTCGCGAAGTAATGCTCCGCCACCTGTAAGCATAATACCGTTATCGACAATATCGGATAACAATTCAGGTGGTGTTTTTTCAAGAGTAGAACGAACTGCATCAACAATCTGTGATACAGGCTCGGAAATTGCTTCACGAACATCCTCTGATGTAACTTCAATGTTTTTAGGAAGTCCGTCAACAAGGTTTCTGCCTCTTACATCCATAGCACCTTCACCGTCATAGCTCATTGCAGAACCGATTTTGATTTTAAGCTCTTCAGCAGTTCTTTCACCGATAAGAACATTGTGTTTCTTTCTTATGTAATCAATAATTGCCTCATCAAAATCATCACCTGCTATACGACTTGATTTTGCTGTAACAATGTCACGATATGAGATAACAGCAACTTCAGTTGTACCACCACCAATATCGACAATCATACTACCCACAGCTTCTGTTACAGGAAGTCCTACGCCAATTGCCGCTGCCAATGGCTTATGAATAAGAGAAGCATATTTTGCACCTGCATCACGCGCCGCATCGTGAACAGCCTTTCTTTCAACCTCTGTAATGCCTGACGGAACACAGATAAGAACTCTCGCTCTTACAAAAGGTGTTTTGTTGATTACCTTTTTAATAAATTCCTTAAGCATATCAGATGTGATTTCGGAATTGATAATAACACCGTCTTTTAATGGCTTTACCGCTGTAATTGAACCAGGTGTACGACCAATCATATCCTTTGCTTCGTTACCGACAGCAACAACTGACGGTGGATTTGTTTTTTCGTTCACAGCAACAACTGTCGGTTCACGAAGAACAATTCCTTTACCTTTGAGATATACAATAGTATTAGCAGTACCCAAATCGATACCGATATCCTGTGCAAATAACATTTCAACATCTCCCAAAACTGAATTTTATATAGTCATAAATAAAATCAAATATAATCTATTTTATTATAACAAAAAAGCGGATATTATACAATACCCACAATAAAGAAAAATACAAAAGAAGAAAGCGCCCATCCTATTGGACAGACGCTTTAGCTTATGTCGGCATTACCTATTTTTCCGGGCCGCTTCCAGCCAAGTATCTTCGGCGCAAATGAGCTTAACTACCGTGTTCGGGATGGGAACGGGTGGACCCTCATTGCAATCAACACCGACTCACGAAACTCTTTATCTCGTGAACGCAAGAGATATTCTAACAGAACAACACTTAAATTGCAAGTGTTTTTTTTGGTTTTTTTCACTTTTTATGTTTTCCACAAAAAAATGTCGATAAAAAGCAGTTTTGAAGTATATTTTTACTAAACAAATATAAAATCAAGCAGGGTTTTATGCCCTGCCTGATACTAAAATGCTTTTGAAACATCAAGAACTACATATTCATATCCCTGATTTGGGTCAACTACTTCATACATAACCTTTACATTATCAACAAAAGTAAGATTGTAGTGTTGTGAGAAATTTAATTCCTCATATTTCGCGTAATCGTTCTTTTTCAAATCGAAAATATGAACCTGATAATCGGCAACACTGTTGACTGTGCCAAGTACAACAAGGTATCTTCCGTCATCACTCACGCTCATCATTTCTGTGTTTGACATTCCATATCCCGCCAACGCAACATTCTCGCCTGTTTTCACATTATAGAAATTACCGTTTGTCTTATCGAGAATGTATTCCTTATGATAAAGATAATCTGTACTGAAATTACCATAAAGAGAAAATACAATTTTTTCTTCCTTTGTATCTTCTTTTTTCACCACATTAAAGCCTGTTTCGGTAGTTTTGAGGTATGCAGTTACATCTTTATCGGAATATATGTATTCGCCATACACATCTGTTGCAAACAAGGCTTCGTTTTTACCATTCTTTACAAAAAGGTCTTTTTTACCACTACCATCACCATATTCTCTTGTGGTGAAGAAAGGAATCATTTCAGCATCAGTAATATACGCCGAATTTGTAAGAACTGAATAGGCAACAGAATATGAATTACTATTCTTGTCAGCAGTCAAAAATCTTTCGGTTGCACCTGTATTAAGGTCAACTATAAAGCTGTCTGTCCAAAGATTATATCTTCTTGATGAAGATTCGGAATTTGCAACAGCAAGTAAAAGTGCTTTTCCGTCTGCCTTATATTCTGAAGGTAAATCAACAAGCTTAAATGTGATTACATTATGAATTGTGCTTCCAGGATTATCCTCTGAACGATAAATGGTGATACCGAATATCTCATCATTCATCTCTACATAGTCAACTGAAACATCCAGCTTGCTTTTATCCATCTGAACCTGAGCTTTCACAGTACCGTTTGCCTGAACAGGATTCATAGCACCGTTTTTGTATTCATAATACATTACTTGGTTTTCAGATGAAATTGAGTAATAGACATTTTTTGCATCTGACTGAATATATTTTTGCTCAGTACCCTGACGCACCACCTGGATTTCAGAAAGCTTTGCTCCTACTTCAACTTCGTTTTCAGGTAACTGATTATTGTCGTTCACAGGGAAAAACTTAACACAAATAAATGTAATCGCAAGAACAAGTGCCACAAGAGCCAATATGAATGTGAAATGGTCTTTCTTTGTAAGCGCTTCTGCTCCTTCAGTTTCAGCCTTTTCCTTTTTCACCTTTGGTTCTTTGACCTTTTTCTTTTTAGCAGGTTTACTTTCCTCCTGTTTTTCTTCAGAAATTATCGGTATAGTCACCGGTACTTCGCCAACCTGAAATGGTGGAAGCAACTCGATTTCTTCTTCAGCTTTTTCTTCCTCAAATGTTGGAATTTCCTCGACTACTTCTTTGACTGTTACTTCTTCGAACGGTGGAAGTTCTTCGATTACTTCTTCAACTGTTACTTCTTCGAACGGTGGAAGTTCTTCGATTACTTCTTCAACTGTTTCTTCCTCAAATGGTGGAAGTTCTTCAATTACTTCTTCAGCTGTTTCTTCCTCAAATGGTGGAAGTTCTTCGATTACTTCTTCAACTGTTTCTTCCGCTAAAGGAATGTCTTCAACCACTTCTTCTAATAAAACTTCGTCATTTTCTTCTATAGTTTCTGTTTCAGCGGAAGTTTCTTCCTTTACATCATCTGTCTTTTCTTCCAAAACATCCTCTTTTGACTTTTTACCCCATGAGAATACAGGTTTTTTAGCATCTTTCTCCTTGACTTTTTCCGGATTTTCTTCTTTTTCTTCCTGAATTTTAGGTGTTTCATCCTTAACTTCGTCAGCAGTATCCTCTTTAGCTTTTTTACCCCAAGGAAGTTTTATTTTTTTTGCTTTTTTCTCCTCAACAATATCGTGGAATCTTGAATATCTTCCAAGCAAGGGTGATGACTTGGAAAAGCTTTCAGAAGCATCTTCTTCCAAATCAGTTTCTTCAATGTCATCGTTGAACATAGAAGAAAAATCTTCCTGCAACTCATCCAAATCTTTTACATCCAAAGATTTATCGTCAGAAACAGCACTTGTTTCATTATTCTTATTTTCAAAAAGTTCGTCTTTCTTTGCCAAAATAACACCTCCGAACTACATACATTGTTATTATACAATTTTTCACAAAATTTTGCAACAAGAAAAAAGAGGATAGTCACCTATCCTCTTGAAAATTTTATTTTGCACCATTAAGTGCTTCAAAGTTTGCCTTGTTTGAATTATAAAGCTTTTTGAAGACTTCAAAGTTCTTGTCGTAAATTGCTTTATTTTCCTTATTAGGAATGTATGTATTCACTGCAGGAATGAGCTTCTTTGCATCCTGAACACCTGAAATGATACCTGCATTAACAGCAATAAGAACAGCAGCACCGACAGCACCGACATTTTGAGGACTTGCAACTGTTTCAACAATTCTGCCTGTACAGTCAGCAAGAATCTGACTTGTAACCTTTGAAAGAGCACCACCACCGACAAAACGAATTGTATTTGATGTCTTTACCTTCTTATCCTGTGTTTCAATAAACCAACGAAGATGGAAGCAAACACCCTCAACAACTGCTCTGATAAGCTCAGTTTTACCTGTATCAAGGCTTATGTTGAAGAACATTCCTCTTGAATTAGGGTCTTCAAACGGGCAACGGTTACCGTGAAGCCACGGTGTAAAGATTACTCCGCCACTACCTGCAGGAATTGAATCCACAACAGCCATCATATAGTCATAAAGGTTTGTATAAACAACCTCCATATCTGCATTTTTATGTTTAAGGTCATGTTGTTTATCAAGATAAATATCAATTTCATCAAGAGCCAAATGGTCCTTTACCCATTCAACGCACTTACCTGCTGTTTCAAGCTCTGCAAAGTAATTATAAATACCGTCAGAAGCACCGACAACAGCAGCAATCATAGCACTTGCGTCAACAATACTCTTGTCAACAACAGTTGAAACCCAACCTGATGTACCCTGATAAACATGAGTATCACCAAAGCCTGTTGCACCTGCACCGACACCGATAAGTGTAGCGTCACCGCCACCGCCGAAAACAGCAATTCCCGGTACAAGACCTAACTGTTCAGCCTGTTCAGGGCGAAGTGTACCGATTTTTTCTGTACAGTCAACAATCTTTGCAAGGTGGTCCATATTAACACCAAGAAGCTTACAGATTGTAGGGCTCCAGCACTTTTTGTTGATGTCATATATCAAAGCACCGAAAGCAGAGTCCTTTGTCATTACAAATTCACCTGTCATACGACAGATAAGATATTCCTTAACATCAAGCCATTTATGTACTCTCTTGAAGTTTTCAGGCTCATTTGCCTCTGTCCACTTATATTTCCATACAGGGTCCTTGACACTTGCTGCAACAGCACCTGTAATTGCAAGTGACGGAAGAAGCTTGAAAATATTTGCACCGGCAATCTGCGGTCCGTAGGCAATACCCTTTTTAAGTTCTTCTGTTGCACGCTGGTCCATATAGCTGAATGCACGACGAACATGATTACCGTCTTTATCAACAAGAACAAGGCCTTGCATCTGTGAACAGAATGAAATACCGTAGATTTCTTTAGGGTCAACACCTGATTCTGCCATAACCTTTTTTGATGTTGAGCACATTGCTGCCCACCATTCGTCAGGGTCCTGTTCAGCACCACCGTTAGGCATAATATAAAGCTTATAACCCTCACTTGCAGCAGAAATCAGTTCAATTGTCTTTCCAATCTTGAAAAGACAGGTTTTAACACCTGTTGTACCTATATCAAAGGCAAGAGCATAAATTTCTTTTTCCATTTTCATTTTCTCCTTCAACTAAAAAGTTGTATATACAAGAATTCTATCATAAAGAATTATTTTTGTACAGTATTTTTTGATTTAAGGTTTTTCATTTCTTTTCTAAACACAAAGAAAAATACAACTGATGCAGATGTTATTGATATAGCATCAGAAACAGGCTCTGCAAGGAATACTGCAAAGACCTTGTTTTCAAAAAAGTTCGGCAGAATATATATAAGAGGCACTAAAAGAATTACTTTTCGCAAACAAGCAATAAAAAGTGATGCCTTTGCTTTGCCAAGTGCAATAAGTGTCTGCTGAACTGCCATTTGTATTCCAAAGAATACTAAGGCACAACCGTAAAGACGAATTGTCCATGTTGCCGTTTCCATAAGTTCAGGATTATCGTTGAAAATTTTAATAAAGAATTGCGGAAACAGTTCAATTGCCATGCCGAATACGAATACATAAGAGAAACAAATAGTCAAAAATGCTTTAAAAGCCTGTTTTACTCTGTCAGCATTTTTCGCACCATAGTTATAACTGATTATAGGCTGTGCACCCTGACCGATACCCTGTGCAGGTACCCATACCATCTGAAAAATGGTAGTACAGATTGTCATAGCTCCAACTGCAATATCTCCACCATATTTCTGAAGTGATGAGTTGAATGCCACATTTATCACTGCCTCTGTGGCACTCATAACAAACGGCGAAATACCGAGAGCCAGCACAGGCACAAGGATTCTTATACTTGGTAAAAGATTTTCTTTTTTAATTCCTATTTTTGTCTTTTTACCAAGTAAAAAAGACAATACCCATACCGCTGAAACGGCCTGAGAAATAATTGTTGCAAATGCAGCACCACGGACTCCCATATCAAATCCAAAAATAAATATCGGGTCAAGAATAATATTGCAGATTGCACCGATAAGCACTGTTGCCATACTTATTTTTGTAAAGCCCTGAGTAGTAATAAACATATTAAGTCCCAAGGAAATCATTACAAAAACGGAACCTGTCACATAAATATTCATATATGGCAAGGCATATATAATTGTGCTTTCACTTGCACCAAAAAGCATTAAAAGCCTTTCACCAAACGCGAGAAAAACACCTGTGAGAATTACCGATAACAATATAAGTAATAAAAAGCAATTTCCTAGAATTTTTTCTGCCTTTTTGATGTCACCTTTTCCCATTTCAATGGCAGCGCGAGGCGCACCACCCTGAGCTACAAGCATGGTAAATGCAGTAATCAATGATATTATAGGAAAGCACAGTCCAACACCTGTGATTGCCATTGTTCCCACATCTTCCATGTGACCGATATAAATTCTGTCAACAATGTTATAAAGAAGATTTACTATCTGCGCCAGAATTGCAGGAATACTCAGTTTAATTATAAGACTCCACACGGGAGCATTCGCCATTTGATTTGAAATATCAACTTTTTTATCCATTGAATCACCTTATCAAATAATCGTATTTTTTAAGATACTCCCCAATCTCTTTTTCGTTTATATACTCTGTCAAACAACCTACGCCCGTAACACACTTACCACCTGTGATATTACCTGCCAGAATGCATTTTCTGAAATCGAAATCATTATAAAGTCCATAAATAAAGCCTGAAAGAAAGGCATCACCTGCACCTGTTGCATCTACACAAGAAAATTCGTCGATATTATCAACAACAAAATAGTCTTTGTCATATCCTGCACAACCAAGTTTACCGAGTTTCACAACCGGTTTTTCGAAATATTCACCTAAAATTTTAAGTGCCTCTTTGTAATCTCTTGTGCCTGTCAGTTTTTCTGTTTCGTCAATATTCGGTGTATAGTAATCGGCAATTTCGATTAAATCCTTATGCTTTTCTAATGACATATCGTCACTATAACCTGTATCAAGCACAAGAATTGTACCGTCTTTTTTAAGTTCCTTATATACAGGTATGATTTTTTCCTGCATTGCCACAACCTTTGCACCTTTAAGTGCGTTGTAGATTTTTTCAAGCATTGTATCAGAATATGTTTCTGTGCCACCGTAGGACACAAAAGTTCTGTCAGTACTTGTGATAATGGCAGAAGTCACATTTAAAGGATAATTTACACTTTCAAAGATTTCATACTGTGTTCCGCTTTTAATAAGTTCGCTTTTTGCATACTGCGAAAACATATCGTCACCTAAAAATGTACCGATTTTTGCAGGAACACCTAAACGGGAACAGTTTATCATAGTTGCAGGAAGACCACCACCAAGGCAAACCTTGAAATCCTTTGAGTAAATTTCTTCGCCCTCGTTTGGAATTCTTGGCATTCCCGAATAAAGTAAATCAACATTCAATTTTCCGAAAGCTGCAACAAAACTCATTTCCATTCACCTGTAAAATCTTTGTTAAGTTCAATGTAACTGTCAACTAATTTCTCCGCAAGTGAATATGAACCCACCAAAGGATGAAGATAAAGGCAATCAACTGCACTTTCTCTGTCACAATTTATAATCGCCTTTGAGGCAAGTCGTTCATAAACCTTGACTCTTGTTATAATCTCCTTATTTTCAAAAGGCACATCACCTATTTCAATCGGTGTTACCTTGCCATCTACAATTTCACAAGAAATTTCAACAGTATCACTTTTGTCGAGAAAGTCAATCGCCTTGTTGTCGTTTGGAATACAAGCAATCACTCTGTTCTTTTCAGTTGAATTTTTTGCATCAATAATTCCAAGTGCAACACCTGCATAACCACCGTCATCAGGGGCATACATATCGAAATGCCAAGAAGAATTTCGTTTTTCGCCTGTTTCACTTGCCATATATGAATTTTCACGAAGACCGTAGTAATAGTCAAAGATTTCAAGTGCTTTTTCAAAATTATTTTCAATATCAACTGCTGACAATTCTTCTGTCATTTTTTCGTTAATGTCAGCAATCTGCTCACCACGAGTACGCTCTGCATTAAGGATGTTCTCAACAGCCTTTTCACGGTTGTAGAAATAATACATATATTCATTAGGCACATACTGTTTTCTCATCAAGAAATCCTTACTGAAATATCGCAAATCAGTATTTTCATAAGCCTTGTCATCACTTACGATTTTGCTTGTTATATCAACACCGTCTGCCTTAATATATTTGAAGAAAGACAGATGATTGAGACCATAACAAAGTGCCTCAAGGTGATTTTCAGGATAACCGTAAAGCTCTTCAAAACGACGCAACATTCCACTTGGTGCATCACAAATTCCGTATGTAAAATCATATCCCATATCACGAAGTGTCTGGGATACAACACCTGCAGGATTTGTGAAATTGAATACCATAGCATTCGGCTTTGCGTATTGTTTTACGAGTTCACAATATTCTTTTAAAGCAGGAATACTTCTCATAGCAAATGAAAATCCTGCTGCACCTGTTGTTTCCTGACCGAGAATACCCAAACCCAGTGCAATTCGCTCGTCACGACAACGCATTCTGTCGCCACCTGCACGAATGGTAGTTATTACATAATCTGCATCTGTTATTGCTTCTTTACCGTCAGTTGTCAATGTGAACTTTAAAGCAGGACAAAGACGGCGAGAGACTTCTCTCGCCATCTTGCCGTATATGTTTAGTTTTTTCTCATTGTTATCCATAAAGACAAGTTCTTTAATACCCATCTTTTCTGCTCGACCTGCAATACTTTTTGCAAGGAACATTGAGCGGACTCCACCGCCACCGATAACCGCTAATTTCATTTTTATCCACTCACTAAAATAGAACATAAGCGACCGCTGATAAAATTGTTGTGTATGGATTGTGAAAATAAATTTTATGCCATTTTGTTTTAAAACCGCAGGCAATACTTTGTGTATTAACGAGGATTTTAGGACGAAATGGCGAAAATTTATTCACCAAGGCATATACATAAAATTTTAATCAGTGGTTGCCAAAAATTAAAGCACCTCAAATACGTTGCTTTCGCCTGAATCAAGGTTGAGTCTGAGTGTCTTATCAACACCGTTTTCAGTAAATTCAAGACGGATTACATCATCATTCTCAAATTCAGCAAGATTTACTTTATAATCCTTGTTCTTAAAGAATTCCTTAAGGTATTCAATTCTGTTATCGTCAAAATCACCTGCGTTGTCAGAAACGAAAAGAACATTGCCGCAAATGCTGTTTACCTTACCGTGAAGCACCTTCTGTTCCCAGTTGTACCCGATATTGATGTCACGAAGGAAGAATACGTCAGGGTCGTTACAGAATGCTCTACCGTCAAGGTGATTACGGAAAATTGTATTTGTAATCGCATTCTGTGACGATGGAATTTCAGCATTAAATCTGATACCTGTTACGATAGAGTTAATATTAAGGCTCTTTTTAAGCTCGAATTTCCAGTTCTTGTTTACATCACAGCTGATACGACAAGCATCAAAGATACCCATACAAGCACCAAGAGGTACACCACAACCGAGAATCCACTTATCGCCACAAGCTTCACGAAGTAAATCTACACCGTCGCACATAATTTCGCCACGAGTTTTACCGTTTCTTGGTTCGATACACTGACTGTAAAGGAAGTCAAGCTTAACCATATCATAGCCCCATACATTGAGAACTGTGTCGAAAACCTTCTTGATATATGCACGAACATCAGGATTGTAAATATCAAGTGTGTAAGCACCGCCCCAGCCCTGACAGCCAAGCATCTTTTTGCCTGTTTTATTCCATCTGATAAGCCAGTCAGGGTGCTTCTTTGCAATAATTGAAGAACACTGTGCACTGAAAGGAGCAAGCCAGATACCTGCCTTGTAACCCTTCTTGTGAATTTCGTCAGCAATATATTTCATACCCTTAGGGAATTTTTTGTGGTCAGTAATGAGCCAGTCACCAACTGCGTGCTGATAACCGTCGTCAACCTGGAAGATGTTAACTTCTTCACTTGCTCTGTCAAGACCGTTAAGGTCACGCATAATAATATTTTCGTTAATATTCTGGAAATAGTTATACCATGATGTATAACCTGAAAGGTGCTGGATTGCAGGCTTCCTACAACCAACAAAATCAAAGAAATACTTATCCATTACATCGTCCATATCACCTTCGATAATTGCGATGTCAAACATTTCGTATTCCTGACCTGCTTTAAGCTGGAGTCCTTCAACATCCTTTGTAACCTTGAACTTTTCATCGTTCATATCAACTTCAAAAACTGTGAAGCCCTTGCGTTCACTTCTTGAACCGTAAAGCTTAATTTCTCTCTCGCCTTTTTCACGGAAATAGCAATATGTATAGCTGTGGAACTCGCCTTTCTTACCGTAACAATCTGAGAAATGATAGTCACCTGAAAGACCTGCAAAGTGAGCTGTGAACTTTGTAATTCTTGCAGGCTCAAAAAGACCTTCAAATGTATCATTCTTTGAAAATTCGCGAGATGTTGTCCAAGCCTGATAACCGTTTGCATAGAAAAGGTCGTCATCGTCGAAATCCTTTTCATATTCTACTACAAGACTCTGCATTTCAAAGGGTTTTTTTGCTGTAAGCACACCTTTGATGCTGTCATCTTTCTTTTCATAATTAAATGAAAAATATTCGTTATCAAAACTGTTACAACGAACAACTGCACCATTTTCTTTTAATTCTGCATAAAACTTACACATGGTAAATCCCCCTATAATCTTTTCATACACAATAAGTTTATCATATATATAAAGTAAAATCAATAAAAAAACAATTAGTTATTGCGTCATTATGAGAACAAAAGACAAATTATAATTTATCAGGATGAATAACCAATTTGGTAAGTCATTCTGAGCGTAGCGAAGAATCTCTCCAACAGCAACATATCAACCAACAGAGATTCTTCGTCACTTCGTTCCTCAGAATGACACCAACCTTAAACATCCCTACAAACTCCAATTTTCTATTTGCTTTATTACTCAAATATTAATTTTTTATTACTTTTTTAACATTTTGTTGACAATAAATTTTTTTGAAGTTATCCTAATAGTATAAATTTGGTAATACTATATAAGGTTTATCTTAATTTACCTTAATAAGGAGGGACAAGAATGGAAGTTATTGAATATGTATTAAGATATATTCTCTGTTTTCTTGCTATTGCAGTTATCTTGAACTGTGTATGGTCGCTTATCCGTTTGCGTCCTGACAAAAAGATTTATGCTGTTTTGGTTGATATGTCTAACGATAAGCAGTATCCGATAAATTGTTATGAAACATCTGTGGGCAGAAGCAAACTCTGTGACATTGTATTTACAAATTCAACGGTTTCTCGTTCTCATGCTGTGATTGCCCTGAGAAAAGACGGTTTTTATGTTTTTGATACAGAATCGAAATCAGGCGTTTATGTGAATGAAGAAAAAATTGAAAAAAGTGAAAAGCTCGATAATGGTGATGTAATTGCTTTTGGTACGGCAATTATGAAATTCTATATCGGCAACGATGGTAACAATGATTATTCTCATAAAAAGGAGAAAAAACAGAAAGAACAGAAACAACCAAAGCTTGTAAATCTTTCTGACGGAACTGAATTTCCTGTTGACGGTGACTTTGTGACAATCGGTAGGGCAAAGGGTAGTAACATTGAAATACCTGCACCGTATGTGTCGCGAAATCAGGCAGAAATTTTTTATAGTAAAAACAGATGGTATGTTGAAAATTTAGGTTCAACAACAAAAACAACACTTAACGGTGAAGTGGTGAACAGAGTTTTTCCGTTAAACGACGGTGATGTTATAAGAATCGGTGATTTTGCATTTTTATTTGAAATGTAAATCGAGAAAACAAAAACTAAAGGCAGGTGATAAAATATGCAGACAATAAAGCAAAGAAATGTTAATCCCTATATAATGTTATTCATAATTACACTTTTTCAGCTTATTTGCTTACTTACTTTGATTACAAGTGTTGATGAGCAGTACAGGGCCAATGTGCTTATAACATTTGGCGGATATCTTATGGTTGAATATGCATATTTTATCGGTGCAAGGCTTGTTTTAGGAAGACGAGGCTTTGAGGTTGAGCTTATTGCCTTTTTGCTTACATCAATCGGACTTTCCATTACTGCAAGTGTTTATCCTGACGGAATAATAAAGCAGTTTATTGCTGTGCTTGTGGGTATTGGTGGTTTTGTTGTTCTTCAATGGTTTTTGCGTGATTTGAAATTCTGTAACGGTGCTCGTATTCCTGTTGCAGTTCTTGCTATGGGACTTCTTGTATTTACTCTCGTATTTGCAAAAGCCACAAACGGTGCAAAAAACTGGATATATATCGGTGGAATTTCAATTCAACCGTCAGAGCTTGTAAAGGTTGCATTTATATTTGTCGGTGCAGCAACACTTGAGAAATTACAGTCAAATAAAAGCCTTACAAAATTTGTTATTTTTGCATTCGGTTGTGTCGGTGCATTATTCTTAATGTATGACTTCGGTACAGCACTTATTTTCTTCTTTACATTTATCGTTATTGCCTTTATGCGTTCAGGTGATATAAGAACCATTGTCCTTGTTTGTACCGTTGCCCTTATGGGCGGACTTTTAGTCCTTATGTTCCGTCCATATGTTGCCAACAGATTTGCTGCCTACGGTCATGTATGGGAATATTTTGATACATCAGGCTATCAACAGACACGAACAATGATTTATTCGGCAAGTGGCGGACTTTTTGGTGTTGGACTTGGTAACGGTAAATTACGCGATATTTTTGCAGCAACGGAAGACCTTGTTTTTGGTGTCGTCTGTGAAGAATTCGGTATGATTATGGCAGGTGCAATTCTTCTTTCATATGTTGCGTTGCTCGTTTATTCAATTCGCCATTCAAAGTATGCCCGTTCATCATTTTATGCAATCTGTGCCTGTGCAGCAGCATCACTTATGCTGTTCCAGGCAGCACTCAATGTTTTTGGTGTGAACGACATTTTGCCACTTACAGGTGTAACGCTACCGTTTATCAGTCGTGGTGGCTCAAGTATAATAAGCTGTTGGATGCTGTTGGCATTCATTAAAGCTGTTGACAGAAGTACCTATCGTTACGGAGGTGTTCGTCAATGAAAACCATATCAAAAAGAGCGTTAACGCTATACGCGATTATTTTACTTTTCCTTGCAGGTTGTGGTTTGCTTTTTTATAACCTTGTGACAAATTCCTCCGACTGGGCAATGAACAGAGTCAACAAGCACTTGTATTCATCAGGAAGCCTTGCAACAGCAGGCGATGTTAAGGACACAAACGGAATTGTTCTTGCAACAACACAAAACGGAGCAAGAGTATATAATCAAAGCAAAAATATAAGACTCGGGACACTGCACACAGTCGGTGACAATGCAGGCTTCATTGCAAGTGGTATTCAGACATCATTTAAAGATGAATTGACAGGCTATACGCTTGTTGACGGTGTTTATAACCTGAAAAGATACGGAAAAGGTAACGACATTACCCTGACTATAAATGCCAATGTCTGTGCAACAGCGTATAAGGCTTTGGGTAACAGAAAAGGCACAGTAGCAGTAATGAATTATAAAACAGGTGAGTTAATCTGTGTAGTATCAACACCGACCTACGATATACTCAATAAGCCTGATGACATATTGACCGACACAACAGGAAAATATGACGGAATATATATGAACCGTTTCTTTACAGGCCTTTATACACCTGGTTCAACCTTTAAGGTAATAACTGCTGCTTGTGCGATTGAAAACATCCCTGATATTTACACTCGTACCTTTGAATGTGAAGGTAAAGTGCAGGTTGGCGAAGGCTATGTTATTTGTAGTGGTACTCACGGTAAAATTGACTTTGAAAAAGCCATGAACAAGTCCTGTAACTGTGCCTTTGCAGTTATTGCAGATGAGCTTGGAAGCGAAAAGCTTACTGCAACAGCAGAAAGATTAGGCTTTAACACAAAAAATATTACTGTAAGTGATAAAATAAGATGTGCAAAGAGCAAATTGAATTTGACCCAAGCTACTCCATTGGATATTGGCTGGGCAGGTATCGGCCAATATACGACACTTACAAACCCTTGCCAGATGCTGACGATGATTTCTGCTATCGCAAACGGTGGTACTTCTGTTTCACCATATCTTGTAAGTCAAATCGAAAACCCTGAGGGTGAAGTCACTTTCCTTGAAAAGACAAAGACAACAGGTGAACTTTTTACTTCATCTGTATCACAAAGTCTTGATAATCTTCTTCGTTCTAATGTTAAAAATCAGTACGGTGATTCATATTTTTACGGAATGAATATGTGTGGAAAAACAGGTACTGCTGAAATAAGTGATGATGAGGATGCAAAACCTAATGCCTTGTTTATCGGATATTCCCAAAATGATGATATGCCATTTGCGATTATTGTTGTGGTGGAAGAAACTACATCAGCAATAAAAAGTGCTGTACCGATTGCATCGTCAGTTATGAAAGAAGTAAAAAATCAATATGCACAATGAAAAAAGCACTTATCGGATTGGCTACCGATAAGTGCTTTATAATATTCAACTAATTATTAGTCCTTGTCGTATGTCTTTGTTGCACCGAAAAGCATACGGAAGAAACCACCGATTTTATCGCCAAAGCCTGCCTTTGAGTTCATTTCAACTGTTTCAATCTCAAGAACAGCACCTGATGAGCTGTAAAGTGTAGCAGTAATTACTGTGTTACCGTTTGAGTTTGATGTGATTGTAAATGACTTGCCGTCACTTGAAGTCTTTGTCTTGAAATTGCTGTTGTCTGTTGACCATTCAATTCTTGAGCCTGATGGAAGAGTCTTTTTAGCATCAGCGTGAAGAACGATTGCATCCTTGTAACGAATTGTCTTTACAGATGGTTCTCTGATTACGATATAATCGTTTGTTGCGTTGAAAGAAATAGTTTTTGTTGAAACAGATGCAGTAGCAGATGTTACATCAATATCTTTACCGTTTTCTTCAACATAAGTCTCAAGAACACTTGCAGAAACTGTACCAACCTGCTTCTTTGCCTTTAACTTGAATGTGTAAAGAGTCTGTCCTGCTGTCATCTTTTTAGTAAGTGCAGCAGCATAAGTGATTTTTCCTGCTACATTACCGTTAACAGTTCCTAAACCACCATTATCTACAGCGGTAGCAGAATCAGCAACATATTCAAATTCTGATGTGTTGTATGTTACTCTATGAGTCAAAGCAGTAAGATTTGAGTTAGCTGAAATTGAAACATTAAATGTAACAACAGTACCTGCACTGATAACTGATTTGTCAGCCTTAACAGTAATTACAGGTGCACTTGCAGCAGATGCCGAAATAGGAATAATACCTAAAAGCATAATTGCTACTAAAACGAGTGAAAGTATTCTTTTCATGTTTATTAACTCCTTTTAATATAAATTCATTGGTTAAATTTGTTTGTACAAACGATTATAGGAAATTTTTATAGGATTGTCAAGAATCCATTAGTATTTTAAGGAAACATAGTCACAAATTTCTTCATAATTGTTTTTGAGCTTTTCATTTATAACACACTCTAAAACATCGTTAAGAATTTTCCCGATTTCCTTGCCCTTATATCCCATAGCAATCAGATTGTCACCGTTGATTTTTAAATCCTTAACAGAAAAACATTCCTTCTGACTGATTATTTCATCAATCATAGAATAGGTGACATTATAAAAATCTTCACCACGAAAATATTCAGGTCTTTGCGCTGAGTTATCACAGTATTTTATATGAATTAAATCGAAAATTGAGTCCTTGCCGATTTTTGACATAATCTTTTTAAGTCGTTTACGGTCAGGATAAATGCTGTCATTCACCATTATGGGTGTATCGTGTAAAGCAACAAATGTGACAACCTTATTTTTCGTCTCATTATCAAAACGAAGTCGTTTCATAATGACTTCTGTTAATTCAGCACTTTTTTTAGGATGACCATAATAATGCTGTTCACCTTTTTCATCAAAATGTGCAACAATCGGTTTGCCAATATCGTGAAAAAAGAGTGACAGACGGATTATCCCATCAGGTCTGCTTTTTTCAACTGCTTTAAGCACATGAGTATAAACATCATAACAATGGTGTCGATTTTCCTGCTTAAAGTTAATGCACCTTTCAATTTCAGGAATAAAAACTGATATAACATCGGAAAATTCCTGTAAAACATTATACGCATTTTTACCACAGATAAGTTTAACAAATTCTTCACGAACTCTTTCGGCAGAAATATTTTTAAGCAAATCCTTACAACTGTGAATTGCAGTCTTTGTGTTTTCTTCAATAGAAAAACCTAAAACGGAAGAAAATCGCAAAGCACGAAGAATACGCAAAGCATCCTCGCGAAATCTTGTTTCTGCATTACCGATACAACGAATCGTCTGATTTTTAATATCATCCATTCCACCCACAAGGTCGCAAAAGCCATTCCCAAGATCATAGGCTATTGCATTCATAGTGAAATCGCGACGAATAACATCGTCAGAAAGACTTTGTGAAAATACAACTTCATCAGGATGACGGTTGTCGGAATAAGTGGTTTCACTTCTGTATGTGGTTATTTCAAGAGGTTCATTATCAATAAGCACTGTCACAGTACCATGCTTTATGCCTGTTTCAATAACACGAAAATTCTCAAAAACCTTTTTAACCTGTTGTGGTGTTGCGTTTGTGGTAATATCAATATCACCGATGGGAAGACCCATAATATAATCACGAACACTGCCACCGATTAAAAAAGCCTCAAAATTGTTGCGATTGAGCAAGTCGATTGCAACCCTTGAGGCAGGTTTAAACTGATTATTGCTGTTCATTTAATGCCTCTTGAAGAGCAAGCGCTAACTGGTCAGGACAGGAAGTTGGTTTAAAACCGCATTTTATACCTTTAAGGCTTTCGATAACTTCTTCGGCAGGTTTGCCTTCTGCTAATGCAGAAATGCCCTTAAGATTACCGTTGCAACCACCATAAAATGAAATGTTTTTTACTATTCCATTTTCCAAATCAAAAGTAATTTCTCGTGAACAAGTGCCACGAGTTTTGTATTTATAACTCATTTATTTAACCTCGCAAATTTTATTTGAAAGTGTTACTAATTCGTCCATTGTAAGTGCCTCTGCACGGGCAGTAGGTGAAAGACCTGCATCTTCAATGGCAAGTGCTAACTTTTCTTTGTCTATTCCCATACCGCTTGCGACGGAATTAAGAATTGTTTTTCTTCTTTGCGCAAATGCTGATTTTACCATTTTAAAGAAAACCTTTTCGTCAGTAACCTGATAATCGCCTTTTTTAGTCAAATCAAGCTCAATTACACAACTGTCAACCTTTGGGCTCGGCATAAATGAACCGCGGGAAACATCAAAAAGCTTCTTTGTCTGTGCGTAATAATTGACAGCAACAGTAACTGCACCGCTTTCTCTTGAACCAACCTTTGCACAAAGTCGGTCAGCGGCTTCCTTTTGCACCATTACAACAATTTTACTGAATGGTAGTTTTTCCTCTAAAAGTCGCATTATAACAGGTGATGTGATGTAGTAAGGAAGATTTGCACAAACAAAGATTTCCATACCGTCAAAATGCTCATTGATAATCGCGTCAAGGTCAGCTTTGAGAATATCTTCGTTTATTAAGGTAAGATTATCATATCCTGCAAGAGTGTCTTCGAGCACAGGGAAAAGCCTTGTATCAAGCTCAACACAAACAACTTTATCAGCTCTTTCGAGAAGCTCTTTTGTAAGGACACCAACGCCTGCACCGATTTCAATTACACCAATTTTACCGTCTGTACTCTCTCGAACAGCATCAGCCATTCGAGGACAAACAGTAGGATTAACAAGGAAATTCTGACCTAAACCCTTTGAAAAGGTTACATCGTGGTCAGTCATAACCTTTTTTATAACTGATATATCAGTAAGTGTATAATTTTTCTTATCCAATGTATTCAGCCTTCACTTTACCGAGTTTTTTCATACCTTCAACAATTTTTTCGTCAGAAGGTGTTGAGAAATTCATTCTGAAACAATTTGTCTGTTCATCATTTATCATAAATGCAGTACCAGGCACAACAGCAACCTTATACTCAATACATTTCTTAACAAAATCGAGCATATCGACATTTTCAGGTAACTCGCACCATACGAAAAGTCCACCTTCAGGACGAACATATTTCACAAAGTCACCTAATTCGCTGTCAATAAGGTCGCACATAAGATTTAACTTTCTGCGATAAATCTCACGGATTTTCTCAATGTGAGCATCAACATCATTCTGCTCCATCCATTTATCAACAAGCATCTGTGAAAATACAGGTGTATGAACATCGGCTGCCTGCTTACCAACTGTCATTTTTGCAATAATTGGTGACGGTGCAACGATATAACCAACACGGATACCAGGTGCTAAAAGTTTTGAGAATGAACCTGCATAAATAACAATGCCATCTTCGTCAAAGCTCTTGATTGACGGAACATCTTCGCCTGAAACTCTTAAATCACCGTAAGGGTTATCCTCAAGAATAAGAAGACCGTACTTTTTAGCAAGCTCATAAACAGCCTTTCTCTTTTCGAGGCTCATTGTAGCGCCTGACGGATTCTGGAAGTTTGGAATTGTATAAATAAATCTTGGATTGTGAGCGTTTTTGATTGCTTCTTCCAATTTTTCAATATTCATACCGTCTGCTTCAACAGGAACACCTGCAAGTTTACAACCATATGAACGGAAACAGTTAAGTGAACCGATGAATGAAGGACATTCACAGATAACCGTATCACCTAAATCGCAAAGTGCCTTTGTAGCAAGGTCCATAACCTGTTGTGCACCTGATGAGATTATAAGGCTGTCAAAATCCTTACCGATATTGTATCTTTCTTTTACAAATACAGTAAGTCTGTCGATAAGTGGCTTGTAACCCTCTGTTACACCGTACTGTAATGCAGTAATCGGTGCAGTTTCAAATATTTCCGCTGAAATTTTCTTTACCTCATCAATAGGAAAAGAAGCTGCATCAGGGTTTCCTGCTGCAAACGGAATAATTGACGGGTCCTGAGTAGCCTTTAAAATCTCACGGATTGCAGATGGCTGAAGTGATGAGATTCTTTTTGAAAAATAGTAGTTCATTATTATCACCTGAGAATAAAAAATCAATATATGGTCATTTTACCATATTTTACAGGTTATTTCAAGAAAAACAGATTAAAGCATCATAAAAACAACGACAGGAAATAAATCCTGTCGTTTTCTTATCCGAAATGTTTAATCAATGCATTATATTGCTCGTCAGTAATTGAAGTAATCGCACCGTGACGAGGGTCGAAATTCATACTGTAATCATCAGGGCTTACAGGCAGAAAATTTTCAAAATCAGTTGTCTGTTGCATAAAGAAACGGTCTGTACCGTATTCGTCCATAATCATAACCCATTGGTCTGTACCTGTGATATTATAGATTTCGCTACCCTCAACACCTGTTTTTGCAAGGGATACAACAACCGACTCGTCATCATAAGGTCCTGTAAGATTTTCGCTTGTTGTATAAGCAATTGTCTGGTCCTCATCGTGCTTGAAATAGAGATAATATTTACCGTTTTTCTCATTAAATGCAATATCACCGTCTATTGTCTGTATTCCCGGTCGTTCATATAAAAGCTTCGGCTCGGTTATGGTTTTGAAATCGGTTGTGTAAGCATAATACATAGCAGCAACATCATTATTTTCGTCAGAATGTGCCCAGTAAAGCATATACATTTTTGCTTTTTCGTCCCATATTGCCTGCGGTGCCCACGCACGCGTTGTAGTGGCAAAATTTCCACCGAATTGACGCATATCAATAATTGTTTCGTCTGTCCAAGTGATTAAATCAGCCGATTTCCAGGTAACAAGAGCGTGGTTTGATGTCCAGCCTTCGTCACTTTTCATATCTGTACCCACAATATAATAAAAACCGTCATTACCCTTTACAATATAAGGGTCACGGACACATTTCTTGCCTTTTGTCTGGATAATCACAGGCTCGTTGTTGTTAAGTGGCTTGAAATTGTATCCGTCTTCGCTTATAGCAAAATGAATTCTCTCTTGTTCGGGTTTATTTCCCACAAAATAAACAAAAAGGTATTTTCCGCTTTTGCTTTTCGCAGGAATTGCATATTCAGTATTGTTCATAATGTAACACCCTGTTTTAGTTTAAAACTTTTATTAAGTATAACGAAAAATCAACCAAAAGTCACTTGACGAGATACATAAATAAACACAAAAATTTTTGTGCAGAATTTATGCTACAAACTATAATTTATCTGTAATGCACTATTTCATTTCTTCTGCTAATTTCTTAATTTGTTCGATTGTATCGTCTTTTACTGCTGAATGGATTGTAACAACAGTTTCTGCAAATTCAAGATTTTTGCAAAGCTCAAATGCTTTTGTAATTTTATTCTTTACCACAGGTGCCCATGAACCGTTTTCAACAATACCGATTTTTCGGTTTCTGTATCCTCTTTCCGTAAGTTCATTTACAAACTCTCTCATAAACGGGAACAAGTCACCATTGTATGTTGTTGTAGCAAGAATAATCTTACCGTAACGGAAAGCGTCTTCAACTGCTTCTGCCATATCGCAACGGGCAAGGTCATTCACAACAACCTTTGGACAGCCTGCATTTTTAAGCTCTTGTGCCAAAATTTCAACAGCCTTTTTAGTGTTACCGTAAACTGATGTGTAGCAAATCAATGTGCCTTCACTTTCAACACCGTAAGATGACCATATGTCATAAAGATTAAGGTAATATCCAAGATTTTCAGTAAGAATCGGGCCATGCAAAGGACAAATTCTCTGAATGTCAAGTCCTGCTGCTTTTTTAAGCACTGCCTGCACCTGTGCACCGTATTTGCCGACGATACCGAAATAATATCTTCTTGCTTCACAAGCCCAGTCTTCGTTTGCATCAAGAGCACCGAATTTGCCGAAACCGTCAGCAGAGAAAAGTGTTTTTTCTACATCATCATAAGTCATCATAACCTCAGGCCAATGTACCATAGGTGCAGTTACAAATGTAAGTGTATGTTCACCAAGGTTTAATGTGTCACCTTCACCTACTACAAGTCTACGGTCAGCATAATCTGTACCGAAGAATTTATTCATCATCACAAACGCTCTGTCAGTTGCAACGATTACGGCATTTGGGTAAATTTTTGCAAACTCGTGGATATTGGCTGAATGGTCAGGCTCCATATGCTGAACAATAAGATAATCAGGTGACTTTTCACCAATTTCTTTTTTCAGATTTTCAAGCCACTCATCCTTGAATTTTACATCAACAGTATCCATAACTGCAATTTTTTCGTCACAAATCACATATGAATTATATGCCATGCCGTTAGGAACAATATACTGTCCCTCGAACAAATCAATTTTATGGTCATTTACGCCAATATACTTAATTTTTGAATTTTCCATTTTTTATTTATCTCCTTAACACTATTTACTTATCCCAACAACACATCAAATGCCATCATAAGACAAAATCCCGCCAGAAGTGAATATGTTGCTCCGCGTTCACTACCGTGAGCGTGAGTTTCCGGTATCATTTCGTCGCTTATTACATAAAGCATTGTGCCGCCTGCAAAGGCAAGAGCAAAAGGCAGAATTGCTGTTGAAACCGAAACAGCAAAATAGCCAAGTAATGTTCCTATTACCTCAACAACACCTGTAACTATAGCAATCAGGAATGTCCTTCTGTGACTTATTCCTGCTGCAAGCATTGGCGCGATAATTACCATACCTTCAGGAATATTCTGCAACGCGATACCACCTGCGATAACAATGGCATCGGTAATATTTCCTGTACCGAAACCTACACCTGCCGCAATACCTTCAGGAAGATTGTGAATGGCAATTGCAATTACAAACAGCAGAACCTTATTAAGCTGATTTTGACTATCAGGATGATTTTCAATATCAACACCTGTTAATTTATGAAGATGCGGTACAATTTTATCAATAAGATTGACACACAATGCACCACAAAAAACACCTGCAATTGTTACAAGTAAAGAAAGCTTTCCACCATATTCCAACGACGGAAGAATAAGACCGATTACAGATGCCGCAAGCATAACACCGGCAGCAAAAGCTAACACAATGTCGCTGAATTTATGGCTGATTTTTTTAAAGGCAAAACCAAAAAGTGCACCGATAACCGATGCTCCGCCAACACCGAGTGCTGTAAGTAATACAATCTTCATTCCAGTCACTTCCCATTCTTTGCATTATCATATTCATTCTATCATAATTACACCGAATTGAAAAGAGGATAATTTATGAAAAACCATCATAAAAATTAAGAAAATAATTCTTGCATTTTCTATATTGTAGGAGTATAATTTCGAGTGGTTAAAAAAAGGAGTAATTATATATGGTTTTATTATCTATTTCAATTGCACTTCTGACAGGACTTTTGATGACTCGTATTTTCAAGCGTTTTCATCTTCCTGCTGTAACTGCATATCTTATTGCCGGTGTCCTTGTTGGCCCATATTTTCTCGGAAGAATAGGAATTGACGGTTTAGGCTTCAATTCTGTTGAAGGCATTGAAAAACTTTCACTTATCTCTGAGGTTGCATTAGGCTTTATCGCCTTCTCAATCGGTAATGAATTCCGTCTTGAGGAATTAAAGAAAACAGGTAAACAGGCAGCTGTTATCGGTATTTTTCAGGCTCTTGCAGCGACACTCTTTGTTGACCTTGCGCTTTTGGTCGTACATTTCATTATCCCTGACAAATTAACCCTGCCACAGTTGTTGACTCTTGGTGCTATTGCAACAGCAACTGCTCCTGCAGCAACACTTATGGTTGTTCGTGAATACAAGGCAAAAGGTCCTTTGACAAGCTTACTTCTTCCAATCGTTGCCTTGGACGATGCTGTGGGTCTTATTGTATTCGCAGTTTGCTTTGGTATTTCAAAAACCTTGGTCAGCGGTGAAATTGATTTGATTTCAATTATCGTAAACCCATTGATTGAAATTGTACTTTCCCTCATTCTTGGTGCAATAATGGGATGGTTGTTGACACATCTTGAAAAACTGTTTAATTCAAACACAAATCGTCTTAACCTTACAATTGCGTTTGTGTTTTTAACCGTTGCACTTACAATGATTGATTTCAAGGTGGGCCCTGTACATATCGGCTTCTCATCACTTTTAGTTTGTATGATGCTCGGAACAGTTTTCTGCAACCTTTGTCCTCTTTCTCATGACCTTATGAACGCATCTGACAAGTGGACTTCACCGCTTTTTGCGTTGTTCTTTGTAATCAGCGGTGCAGAGCTTGAGCTTAACGTGTTCCTTGACGGTGCAATCGTAATTATCGGTGTTGTATATATCTTGTTCCGTTGCTTCGGTAAATATCTTGGTACTGCAATCAGTGCAAAGGCTACAAAATGCAGTCCAAACATCTGCAAATACCTTGGTATTACACTTTTCCCGCAGGCCGGTGTAGCACTCGGTATGTGTGCTACTGCAATGCAGTTAGGCGAACAAGGAAATCTTATCCGTAACATTACACTTTTTGCAGTTCTCATTTATGAGCTCTTCGGCCCTGTAATGACACGTGAAGCATTGAAGGCAGCAGGAGATATCAAGGCAAAAACAGATGATGTTGTCAATCGCCGTCAAGAAAAACTCGAAGAAGCAAAAAACAGAGAGCATACTCACTATGGCCAGCACAACAACAAGAAATAAAATCGGATATTATAACAACAGGACTTGGAAAAATTTCCAAGTCCTGTTGTTTGTTGTTAGAGAATATGTTTTTACAGAAAACCGCGTAGGGACAGAACTCCCGTTCTGTCCACAACAAAATAATTTCCTTATCTCTTTTTATTGCTTTATTGTTTTGGCAAATAAAAATGCATTATTATGATTTGGAATAATATTATCAAGATGCTTAAACGCATCTTTCGCTGTAACATATGGTCTATATATAAATTCTGCTTCTTCTTTTTCTTCAAACATAGAATATTCTTCTTTTATCTTTTGCTTATAACCATTATAAAACCTTTTTCTTGAATAATCTGTATATGCCTTTCCGTCTAATCGAATATCATTCTGGTCATTAGTGCTTTCCCATATTTCATATCTTAGTGATGCCATTTTATCTCTCAAATGATTATTTGCATTTACTAAATCATCATCTTTAGAAATCAATATTGATTGTCCAATATTATAATAACAAACTTTTTTTATGTAATCATATTCCATAATTATTGGAATAATCGGACGTTGACTTTTTTGAGCTATCAATACCGTTCCCCATTTAAAGGGTAATATTATTTCGTTATCAGTTACATTCCATGTTCTTTCGGGAAAAATCTTTATCGATTGGTTTTCTTCTAATAGTTTTAACATATGCTCTTTAGGTGGTAGTTCTATTCTAGAATCTTTCTTTTTTTCTCTTTGCACCCATACCACACCCATTAGTTCAAACAAGAAACCATTAAATGTTCCTCTCACTTCATCACTAGCTAAAAGATAACTGTGTTTTTTTATTATCTCGTTTGCTGTTGGTACATCATGCACATTGGAGTGATTGATGGCATAAATAACTGGACCCGTCTTTAAAATCTCATCTATTTTTGATATATTATCATCAGTATTTCCTATAGGAACAAGCTCATAATCTCTCATTTTCTTTACAACTTTTAACAAGATAGGATGTATAAATTTTCTAATTTTATATCCAAAAATTTTTTCATTTATTCCCTTTATATATAATAAATATTTACGAAAACTTCTAGATTTTTTACCTTTAGGTAATCTACAATTTTCTACTTCTTTTATGATTTCATTTTTTCTCATAGAATCCACCCTTTAATAAATAATTTTAAAAATAAAAAGTGCGCCCACCGAAGCAGACGCACAAAAACGCAAACTTCAATTTGTCGCCAAACAAAAATTACATATATTAGTGGAATAAACACACATAATAAAACTTAAAAGTTTGCATTTTTAACAAAATGTCTTTAGTTTTATTATGCATAAAAATGAAACCAATATACCCTCCACCAAGGGTCTTAAACCTGTCAAGCATAACAGCTTATAAACAAGCTCATAAAAAAATTCCA
>JAZNZX010000021.1:0-12362 GCA_045595185.1 Candidatus Fimenecus sp.
CATGGCTACGATCCGACTTTAGAAGTAAAGGCTCTGTGATTTTTCACAGAGCTTTTGCTTTTGAGCGAATATTCCAATCGGCATACTTTTCTGTTCAAAACTACTTGCATTTATTCTTTAAGAGTGATATTATTCACTCACGACGGAAACAAAACCTCGATTTATTGTTGCTCCTGCTACAGTAAATCCAAAGGGTGAGAGAAGCCCAATGAGTTTTTTTACATCCGCGTTGAGATTTCCAACTCCGACTACTTCGGTAGGATTGGTTCAAGGTAGTTCCATTTACGGATAGGTGCTCAATATTAAGATGTAAGGTTTTATCTTTTGTCGTCTAAAGCCAAAGAAAGATAAGGCAAATACAAAGTTGTTCCTTTCCACTTTTGGTAAGTGAATAAAATATATAAAGAATTTGTCACAAAATACTTTTAATTGTTTGCTCGCAACTTTGTATCCCCACGCCTAATGAGTATTTGGTAATCAAGGGCAGGGTTTACCCCTTGAACTTGAGAAGGCAACTGCTTTGCGGACTGCTCGAAACTTTGCTGTTTCTTAAAGCAGTCAGCATTGCAAACGCTGAAGAACAAGTAAGTTAAATCCAAATCCATCTCCAGCAGAATTGTTTGGCTTGGAAAAAAGCCACGGCTACAAACCGAAATGTTATCGGAAGGTTACTCCTGAAGAGATTACAGCATATAGTTCCTCAAACTATTATCCGCAATTCGTTTTTCCTTCCGATTGCAATTTTCCATAGGGTAACTCCTTTCGGAATTTTATGTACGAAAAGACAAGAAAGCTCTTACTTCACGGTAAGGGCTTTTTTGTTTGCCTAAATAAATTGGGGTGGGGACTACCTCGTATAAGTTGTAAGATTATCGAGCAATAAAATGTTCACATTATTACCCCTTATAGCTTTACATTATCAGACTCACTTCGGTGGGTCTTTTTAATTATCTTTTTATATAGGTCGGAACATTCCTACTTGATGCTTGTAGAGAGTAATCAAAGCAAGTAAATGTTCACATTGAAATACCTGCAATAATTATTTGAACAGGTAAAAGTAGGGGTTGGGATACTCCGAAGACAATGCCTGTTGTAATATACAGGAAGCGTAAAATTCACTATAATACAGTAGATTTGTATATACGTTTCAACAGCATATTAACAAATCCACTATGCTAAAATGAAAAAAGCTAATTCTCAAAGTATAATGTTGATAACGCAAAACCCCACTCCTTATGTTGAATTTAATATTTCAACTCAAGACTCTGTTCATACAGGGTCTTTTTTTATACTCAAAATTATGAAAGGCGGTGTTTTAAATGTCTGAAATCAAAACTGAAAAAGGCACGGTTGATAAAAAGCGACTCGCACTTCTTACAAAGGTTATTGAGCACGGTAAGACTGACGAAAAAGCAATTCAGTCCATTACCTCAAGAGAAATGACAAAGATTTGTAAGGATATGAATGAAATGTCGGCTCTTCTCGACCTTCAGGACGCTGTTAAGGCAGGTAAACTCATTCAATATCTCGCAGGTCAAGATGTGAAATAACCTGATATTAGATTTATCTACTATGAGGTTAAGTCAGTCTGACGGACCTCAAGGAATAAAAACCGTCAGGAGCGACGGGGATTGCCTGACTGATATATGTCAGCAGGAAGCTGAAACACACAGCATAACTCACTGGTGTAATCGGGCGAAACTCACTTTTTGTATTGCATCATAAAAAACATAACCAATAAGGAGATATATATGGAAAAACAATTGAATAATCCGATTTACAATGCGGAAATTAAACTTTCCCAGATTGAAGGTAAGCGTCATATTGAAACATCTGGCAATATTGGAGTTCAGATTGAACTGCTTGGTGATGTAGCCGCAACACTTGGTATTGAAGGCGGATTGTCACCCTATGTTGTAACAAATCTTTTCAGAATGGCTTTCACTTCACACGCAAAAGACCTTTTGGAAGAACTTAAAGAACGCCTTGGCAGAGAACTTGATAAAGAAGATGTTCTTATTAACAATATTCTTGATAAAAATCTTGTTTTGAACAAGGACTATGAAATGAAAAAACTCGATATTGCACATATTAGTGTACTTAATGAGGCGATTAACGAAACAAAGAGCGTTGATGAAGACTCTCCAGATGAAACGGTTGAAGACTCTCCACAGGAAGAAAACCGTGTAGATATTAGCATTATTCAAACAGATAATCTTGAAGTAATCGCAAATTGCATTTCTGAATTGCTCGCTAAAATAATGCTCTCTTGCCCTGAACAAGCAGGCAGGTTCTTAACCGATGTTGTCGGTTTAACTTTTGCATCTATGTACGAAATGAACGGCGACTTTGCAAAATGCGAAGCTATCTACAAGTCCTACTGTGAAGAATACGAAAAAGATATGAAAGATATTGCAAAGGCTAAAGAAAACGGTGACGAAGAAACCCAGTCTGACGACACAGATGAAGCATAAGAGGTAGGTAAATGAAGAATACACCAACTCAAAATAATTTTTGTGCTGTTACCAATATTGAGCCTGCTCTTAAAGGTATCGGTCAGGCACTTGCAAATCTTTCAAAGCGTAACGGTATTCCACCGTGTCAAATCTTTCACCTTGTTGAAAAGAACTTCAAGGAAGAATTAAACACTCTGTTAGCAGGGGACACTTTTGAAGAAACTTTCAATAACTGTTCTTCCTGTGATGGTTGCGACTGGTTAAAGCAGAGTGACAACCATAATTCCCAAAATATATGTGAGTCTGACACTCAAACAGACTCGAAAGGAGAAACATAACTATGGCAACAAAAAAGAAAACAGCAGAAATAGTTGAAGAGTCTATTGTTCAGACTGAACCTACAGAAACATCTGCTCCTGCTGAAAAAGAAGATACTCCCAAAAAGAGTACAAAGAAGACGACTACGACCAAAAAGACCGCAACAAAGAAGCCTGCGGCAAAAAAGACCACTGCTAAAAAAACAGCAACTACAAAGAGTGGTCTTGTAACTGATGAAGAGCGAGATACTCTTAAAAATGTTGTTGAAGCAAATGAACAGGCTATCAAAGAAAACGAAGTGCCTGCGGAATTTGCGGTCACAGACTCTGTGCCTCAAACACCAAAACAACCTGCAAAGAAAACTTCTGATAAGGTTGACTCCAAAAAAGACGGGTTAGGTGTTGCAGAGCGAAGATACAACACAGAGCAAATTATTACAATCGGCGAAACACTCTCTGTAAAAACTGAAGCGGCTATCTACAATGAAGCGGCTATCGACATCAGGGACTCAATGCAGAACAGAAAGATACTTACCGATACAATTGACGGTATGGAAACAATTGATGGGCATACGGTTGCTGTTCTTTATCACGGCGACATTAAAGTTATGATACCCCTCGAAGATGTTGTTAATCCGCCAACTCATATCCGAAGCGATGTTAAGCGAAGAGATGCTCACGAATATATGCTTACAAAACGCCTCGGTGCTGAAATTGATTATGTCATTGTTGACCTCGATAACAAAAATACGGTTGCAGTCGGTAACAGACATATTGCAATGGAAATCAAGAAGAATACCTATTATTTCAGAAAAGACCGTGACGACGACTATATTCTTTATAATGACAGACTTTGTGAAGCAAGAGTGGTTGCAACGATTAAAGATGGTATTTTTGTTGAACTCTTCGGTATCGAAACATATATCCCGATTGAAGAACTTTCTTGGCAGAGAATGGTTGATGCAACAGAGCATTTTGTTGTCGGTAATATCATTCTGGTAAGAATTCAGAAGCTTGAACGCAATCTTGATGATATGAGTGTCAATGTGAAAGTTTCAGTTAAGAGAACAACGGAAAATCCTGCTCTCAAGGCTATCAAAACATTAAGCCTTAAACAGAAATATGTCGGCACTATTACACAGGTCGATGTTGAAGCGGTATATGTCAGACTCAACTGCGGTGTTGATTGCAGATGTGACTTCCCGAAACGCGGTAGTGCAGTAAGAGGCTCAAAGGCTACAGTGGCAATTTCTTGGATTGATGAAAAGAAATGCAGAGTCTGGGGTAAAATTCTTTCGATGTCTGCGGTTATCTAACTGTCAGACTCATAAAGGTCATTCACTATGGAAAAAGGTACATACAACAAGGTAAAAGTTTCCGAAACTTCGGTAGAGGAACTTTTACCTTTCATTAACACTTTCGGACGGCTTACAGTCGCTCCTCACAATAAAATTGTATTCAGTGTTGCCGATACGCATTTTAATTTTAAAGTGTTACAGTCACACGATGATTTTTCATTACCTTGTTGTAAAGAAATATGGGTAGGTGTGAACGAAGGCGACATTACATTTAAAAGATTATAGGAGAGATGCAAAAAATGCAGGCTAAAAAGATTTTAGTACATAACCCTCGTTTCAATTTTGGTGAAAGAGATACGAAGGTTCTTAAGAAAAAACTCAACGGCGTTGAAATCAGTCTGACGGCACTTGAAAAAATTCGTGACGAAAAAGACAGAAAAGATAAAAAGGAATATGTCGTTGGATACACCAAACTGAAAGAGTATAAGGAAAAATCTGAAACTACTCACCAGTCTGGTGATAAGAAAAAGGAAGATGTTGTTCTTCGCCTCGAAAACATTAACAATAAACGAGGCTATTCAGAGTGCAAAGCTTTTGATAAAAAGAAGTTCTATCACAAGGTTGTCGGCTATCTTCCTGTAGGGATTAAGGGCGACGAATTCGTAGCGGTAGTAAAGGTAAGAATTCTTCCTTTTATCTTACTCGGACTTCTTCTCTTGAGTATGTTGTTCTGTTTTGCTATGTGCGATGCAGAAAAAGACCCTGATAGTCCGTGGAAACCAATTATTCAAGATTTCACAGACCAGTGGGAAGATGATGAACCTACGACAGCGAAACAGGGCGAAATTGATGTGCAAGGATTTACCGCAATTTCAGCCGACAAGGACACAGGTGTTGCAAAGGTTTGTTTGAGAAATCCTGAAGGCAATCCCTGTTACTTCAAATTTTACATATACACAGATAACGGTATCCTTCTTTACGAGTCGGACCTTGTGCCACCCGATAAAGAGATTACTAAAGTAACCTTGAACACCACATTCGAGGGTACAAAGAAAGGCTATGTATTCATTGAAACTCACGAACTCGAAACGGGTAATGAAATGAATAAAGCTAAATTTGACATTGATATTATCTTCAAATAATCCAATGTCTTCACTTCGGTAGGAACGGTGATAAAGACCGTTTTTACATATATAAGATATATTAGCGTTGAATGTTGAAACTAACTTTTTTTGTAAACCTTATTTCATATACTTTCTAAACATTAAAGGAGACACGAAACCAATGAAAAAGTTAATTTCAATCATCCTCGCTGTCGTAATGATGATGGCTATTGCCGTACCTTCATTCGCGGCAGAAAAGACACTCGACCAGAACCACACATCAGATACAGCTATTGCTTACTATCAGGCAGGCGAAGTTGTTGACGACAATGGCACAGAAGACCCAACAGACGATACAGTTCAGGGCACTTGGGTTGTTTCAATCCCTGAATATATCGAAGTTGCTGAAAAAGACGGCACACCTACAGAATATGATGTTACAGCTAAAGAAGTTCTTATCCCTTATCAGACAAACCTTACAGTTACACTTGATTGGGATGTACTCGAACTCTCTGGCAACGAACTCACTTATCAGATGAAAGCCGACCACAACAGCGAAAATGGTGCACTTTCTGACCTCGCATCTGGTTCAGTAATGCTCACAGCAGTTGCAGGCGACCCCACAGCAGTTACTACATCACACATCGGTGCTGTTCTTACTGCTGACCCTCTCTTTTCAGGCACTTGGGTTGATACAGTAACATTTACAGTAGCAGTTGCTTAATCAAATCCCGACGGTCTAAAGAATTATATACCGAGAAACTGATTTGTTCTAAAAATAAAGAAAGAAATTTTAATGTGTTTTGAGATATTCCCATAAGAATAAGTCAGTTTTCTCTTGCTAAATAGTTTCTTCATTCTCGTCTAATATATCGAACATTTTTCGGCGGAAATCCGCCACTTAAACTCTAAAAATAACCATTATAATCCGACGGGGGAAACTTCGTCGGATGATGTACACGGGAGCGTTCTTCGTGTTTTGGTGCTGTGCTTGTTTCAAATATTCTCAAACTTATCCCATCCAACTAAAATGTTATATTTTCACTTCAATTTGATTTTGGTACGGCACTGAAGCACGGGGAATAACTCCCATCGAAAAATATGAAAGGTAGGAAAATAAAATGAAAAAGATACTTGCCGTTTTCTTGGCAATTCTCACAGTATTCTCAATCAGCGTTCCTTCCTTCGCAACGGAAATAACCTCACCGAACAAAAATTCTGGGGGGTACTCTATTGCAGAGTATGAAGTTGAGTCCTCTTGGACTATAACTATCCCTGCATACATTCAAGCGACGGAAGTTGACGAGTTTCCCACGGCAGAAGAAGGTTCAGATGAAAAAGTTGCTGTTGCAGAGTCTATGGCGGCTGATATGCGAGAAGATGTTGAAAGACTTGTTTCAACACACGGTATCACATACTATTCTGCAATACTTGTATGTACCGATGGAACAATGTCAGAAGATGTGATTTCGATGGCTCAACAAGGCGAAGATGTTATTGAAGCATATATTGAAACAACATTTGGTTCAGAATTCGGTACTGATGCTGATGGAAATCCTATAACTGACGTCAATGATTTTTTCTATTTTAATTTAGGTATTACATTACACGAGTTGGCAACATATATGGAATATGGTGTATTAGATACATCAGAACTTCCTGATGTTTTACCAATTTTTTATAGTATAACGGCAAAAGATGTGCTTATAGAAAACTATAAAGAACTTAACATAAGTGTAAGTTACGATAACCTTCTTACAGATAATAGAGGGGCAGAAATTCCTTATAGCATTTATGATGCAGACGAAGTTATGATAAATAACGATGATGTTATTTTAAATGTTGCATCAGGTAATCCTGAAGGTATTTATACAACTCAATTAAACGCATTAGTTGAACCTGTGATTTACGCAGGCACATTTACCGATACAGTAACATTTAATGCTTCACTCGATTATGTAGGTACAGTCTATGAAATTGGCGAAACACAATCTGATTATGTTCTTGCCATTCGCAATGGTAACAATATTACCGTTGTAAAAAATGGCGAAAACTCTGACGGCATTATGGCAGATTTTGAAATCACAGGAAATACTGGTCCATTCTTCAACAGTGGAAATTTTGAAACACTAACCATTGAAGAAGGTGTGGTAAATGTCGGTGCAAATGCTTTCAATAATCTTTTTGTCAAGGACATATACATAGCTGATAGCGTAAAAGCAATAGAAAAAGGAGCTTTTGGCGATTGTCACTACATTCAGAGTATAAACCTTGGCGATGGAGTTGAAACTATAGAAACAGGTGCGTTTAGTGGTAACGGATATGCTTCTAACGGCGATGCTTCAACAATGAGCTTATATATTCCTGCAAGCGTAACAAACATTGAATGTAATGCTTTTGGCGGTTTAGCTTCTCTTACTGATATAGTCGTTTCTTCTGATAATAAATACTATACTTCATTTGATGGTGTACTTTATACAAAAGATAAAAGTCAACTTGTTATTTACCCTGATAGAAAGTCAGAAACATCGTTTATTATTCCTAATTCAGTAGCAAGTCTTACAATGTATGCTTTTAATGGCAATGATTATTTGACTTATATTGAGATTTCATCTGGAATAACAGAAATTCCCGATTACTGTTTCAGCAAATGTGCTTCTTTGCAGGAAGTTAGTCTTCCAAATGGCTTAATAAGTATCGGAGTTTGTGCCTTTGCAGAGTGTCCGTACTTAAATTATCCAACTATTCCTGAAAGTGTTACTCATATTGATAATACAGCTTTCTTATATATAGGGACACAAGTTTAACAAAAACTGCCGTGAATGTAAGTTTTTTTATTTTTCGTTGCGTAAAATAGTACGACAACACACTGCTGGCATCAGATTGATTTCAGTCTGATGTCAGTAAAAATTTATATAACGAAAGGAGTTTTAAGTTGAAGAAAATATTTTCTTTTTTTATGGCATTAGTAATGATTTTTCTTGTTGGGTTCAGTCTGACAACTCCATCATTTGCTGTTGATGAAGAAGTTGTTACCAGTTATACGGTATCAATTCCTTCAACTGTAATTCCGTCTGATGATAGTGATACTGCAACTGAATATTTAGTATCACTTGAAAATGTTAAGATTGAAAATGGATTAGACCTCGCGGTTTCTGTTGCTTATGATGGCGTACTGCAAAATAAAAGTGGTGTGGAACTTGGATATTCCCTTTATTCAGGTGATACGTCTGTAAATAATGGTGATGAAATTCTTTACACGGATGGTTCATCAGATAGCGTAAGTATGACAATCAAAGCAGTAACCAATCCTGTTTTGTATGCAGGGGAGTATAGCGATACAATCACATTTGATGTCTATGAGAGAGAACACTACTACACAATTGAAGAAATTGAAGAAAGTGAATATCTCTATGCTATCGGTAAAACTGACCCAAGTTATGTCGTGGCTCGTTTCAATGAAGATTACACGGATGTGACAATCTTCAAAAACGGAAGTCAGTCTGACGGACTGATGATGGATTGGATTTCAACGGTTTCTACGACAAACTCAAAATATACTGCTTCTCCAATGGTGGAAAATAAAGCAACACTAACAGCAGTTAAAGTTAACGATGGTGTGAAAAGCCTTGGTAATTGTGCGTTTTATAAATGTGGTAATATAACTGATGTTTCAATAGGTGACGATTTGGAAACAATAGGTGCATCTTCTTTTGAATATTGCTCCGATTTAACAACTATTGATTTGCCCCCATCTTTGAGAAGTATAGGAAACCGCAGTTTTGCAAATTGTTCCTATTTAACAACAATTCAACTCCCAGAAAATTTAACATATCTTGGTTGGTCTGCTTTTTACTACTGCACAAGGCTTAATAGTAATCTTGTAATTCCAAATGGTGTAACACAAATTCTTGATAGTACATTCTATTGGTGTTATAATCTCACGAGTGTTGTGTTACATAGTGACATAACTGAAATAAAAAGTAGTGCTTTTCGAATGTGTTCTAAGCTTAATAATATAGGCTCACTTCCTGCATCTTTAAAAATAATTGGTGTAAGTGCTTTTGGAGATTGTGAGAAACTCAAAATTGAAGAGTTACCAAACGGCTTAATATCTATAGGTGGAGGAGCTTTTCTTAATTGCTACCCAACTACGTCGTTTTATATTCCAGAAAGTGTTGAGTTTATCGGAGAGAGAGCTTTTCATCAATCTTATGACAATGGCAAATACTCAATAGAAAGCATTACGGTTAACGAAAATAATCAATATTATAAAGATATAGATGGTGTACTTTTTACTAAAGATGGAACTGTTTTAATGGACTATCCCTCTCAAAAAACTGATACATCATATATTGTTCCTGACGGGGTTCTCGAAATTGATAAATATGCAATGGCTTATTGCCACAATTTGAAAACTATAACCTTGCCTGAAGGATTAGAAAAAATAGAAGAAAACGCCTTTTATAATATAAAAGGAATTCAAAATTTAAAAATTCCTGATACAGTACATACGATAGGCTCAAGAGCCTTTTATGCTTGTGGTTTGTTAATGTATATAAATTTGCCTGAAAGTCTTAAAACTATTGAAGCAACGATTTTAGGTGGTACGGATGTGTTAAGTTTGCATATCCCCGCAAGTGTAACGACTATTAAATCGGCTGGCTTACAAAAAATGACGTTTCTTAAAGAAATAACTGTTGATGATAATAACAAAAATTTTGCTTCAGTTGAAGGTGTTTTATATAACAAAGATAAAACAACCTTATTATATTATCCGTTTTATCGTGATGTTACAACTTACGATGTGTTGGAAGGAACTCAAACCATTCATAAGTATGCTTTTAATGATTATTTTTCCAGCTCTGATTACGGTTCAAATTTAATTACATTAAATATTCCTTCCAGTGTTACTAATATTGAAGGAGTTACAGACTCTGGTCGCTTTGATTTTATTTCTCTCGAAGCAATAAATGTTGCTGAAAACAATACTGTATATGCGTCACACAATGGTGTTCTTTATGATAAAGATATGAAGACTATGTATGCTTATCCAAGAAATAAAACCGATGAAAATTATGAAATTCCTAAAGGTGTTACTACGATTTCTGCTTATACGGCATACAATAACAAAAACTTAACTTCCTTAACTATTCCAAGTAGTGTTACAAGTATCAACACATACGCTTTCTACAATTGCACTAATCTCAAAACCATCTACAGTGTTGCAGGTTCGGCGGCAGAAACATTTGCTAACAGTAAGGGATACACCTTCGTGGCAATTGAAGAATAATAAAACAAAAAGATGTCAGTCTGGTAAATGTCAGACCGATATTCAATACAATTTTAAGGAGAAAAACTATGAAGAAAATTTTATCAATCGTTCTAACTATAGTAACGATATTTTCAATTTGCGTACCGTCGTTTGCGACGGAAATCACACCTGGCGAACAAAAGTCGGGGGGCACAGCTATTGCAGAACACTCTGTTGAGTCAGAGTACATCATAACTATTCCTGAATATATCAATCCTGTAAAAGACGGCGAAACACCTAATACTTACTCCGTAACGGCAAAAGATGTGCTTATCAAAGATAGCGAGGTTCTTAATGTTACAGTTGAATATGATAGTGTTCTCGCGGACGATAAAGGTGCAGAGTTAGGTTACTCGCTTAATAAAACAGACAAAACCGTTATCGAAACCAAAAGTGTTATTCTTTCTCAAGTGGCAGGTTCACCCGAAGAACCCGAAAGTGTTGATTTCACCGCATATCTTACAGAAGATATTTTGTATGCAGGTGTTTTCACAGATACCGTTGTTTTTAATGTTTCAATAAAGCTTACAGATGAAGCGTTATCAAAAATAACAACTAATTATTCATTTAATGAAATTGACTCCAATAAACAACTTTATCCTATCGGTGCAACAGACCCTTACTATGTCGTGTGGGCGTTTGGTGATGATGATACAGAAATTACAATTTCAAAAAATGGTGAAAACTCCGATGGTTTGATGAAAAACTGGGGTAATGGATATTCACCAGTTACTTTAAAAGGAGCTACAAAAACTGTAAAAAATGCTGTAGTTTGCGATGGAGTAAAAAATCTTGGCACTTTTGCTTTTTGCAGTTGTAACAATTTGAAAACTGTTTATGTGGCTGATAGCGTAACTGAAATAGGAAATTATGCTTTTTATGAATGTTCTTCTTTAGAAAGTGTAAGGCTATCCGAAAATTTAACAACTGTCGGTGTAGGAGCTTTTAATTTTTGTACTTCCCTCAAAAGCATAGATATTCCTGCTTCAGTTGTTTCACTTGGAGAAGGACCTGCCTGCACCCCTGCGTTTACCGAATGTACTTCGCTTGAAAGCTTTTCAGTTTCAGAAAACAATAATTATTATTCTTCTGAAAATGGAGTTCTTTTCAATAAAGATAAAACTGTTCTTTTACAGTATCCAGCAGGAAAAAAAGCGACATCTTACACCATACCTGATACAGTAACAACTGTTGCGTACAGTGCTTTTAGAGGTTGTACATTTCTTGAAAACATTGAAATTCCTGATAGCGTAACAACTATAAAAGACTATGCTTTTATTTATTGCAAAAATCTTCAAACTATTAACATACCAGATAGTGTAACAAGTCTTGGCTCTTATGCTTTTAAGGAATGTAGCTCTTTAAAGACAGTAAGTGTAGGCAACGGAGTTAAAACTATTGAACAAGGGGCTTTTACTGAATGTTCTTCTTTAGAAAATATTGAACTTGGCAGTGTAGTTACAATAGATAAAGCTGCTTTTTCAGGCACTTCACTTAAAAGTGTCGAAATTTCTGATACGGTGACATCAATAAAATCTGGAGCATTTGCAAATTGTCCTTTAATTGAAGCATTTGTTGTATCAGAGAATAACACAAAATATTCTTCTGAAGATGGTGTTCTTTTTAATAAAAGTAAAACAACCCTTATACAGTATCCAGCAAAAGGTGGATTTTTGTCTTATACTATTCCTGACACAGTGACAACTATTAGTCAAAGTGCCTTTAGTTCGTGCAATTTACTTGAAGTCGTAACGATACCAGATAGTGTAACAAGTCTTGGTACTTATGCTTTTAATGGTTGTACATCTCTTAAAAATGTGTCTATTGGCTCAGGAATAAAAACTATTTCTTCTTATGCTTTTGCAAACTGTACT
>JAZNZX010000022.1:0-5731 GCA_045595185.1 Candidatus Fimenecus sp.
AAACTGTACTTCACTTGAAAACATAATTGTTCCAGATACAGTAACAACTATCACTGGGAACGCTTTTAAAAATTGTACTAATTTAAAGAATGTGGTTATAGGTTCTGGAGTAAGTAAGCTTGTGAATTATACCTTTGACGGTTGTACATCTCTTGAAAGCATAACTATTCCAAGCAGTGTAACAAGTATTTACAATTATATTTTTGCTGATTGTCCTCTTTCTACAATATATGGAGAAAGTGGTTCTTATGCTGAAACTTGGGCAACTAATAGAGGTTACACTTTTGTAGCGATTTGATAAAATTTAACATTCATAACCAAGCAGGGTAGGGTGACTTATCCTGCTTACTTTTTTATGCTTTTATATCTGCCATATAATGCCGTGCATTTTGTTGTATCAGTCTGAATGACAACAGACTTGCAAAATGAAGGAGTGGTATTTTGAAGACTAAATTTACAAAGTTTATTTCTGTATTGTTAGCTGTTATCACGCTTTGTACCTGTTTTGTGAGCACTGCCATTTCATCAAGTGCGGTATCAGGACATCAGAAATATGTTTCAAAAACGCAGTTTATTGAAGTTTATTCGGGTGTTGAAGCTATAAAACTTGAATGGTCCGAAAAGGATTGTTGGGGCTATGAACTTCAAATGAAAACTTCAGGTGATTGGACTACTTTAAAGAAAATTACTGATGAAAAGCGAACAACATACACTGTTACAAAATTAGATGCTGGTACAGATTATCAGTTCAGAATAAGAGCTTATGCTCATAATGGCAAAAAATACATCTATAGTGCTTGGGACTCTATCACAGCAACAACAAAACCTGAAGATATAAGACTCCGAAATAAAGCGGTTACAAAAAAATCAGCAACTATTTATTGGAACAATGTTGACTGCGATTGTTTCCAACTTCAGTACAGTACATCAATGTTTTTCACTAAATCTACAACTAAAACTTTGTTCGTTGACAGCAATCAGAAGACGGTGACAAAAACACTCACAGGACTCAAAGCAAACACAAAGTATTATGTTAGGGTAAGACCTTTCTGTACTTACAACTCTTCTGATTATGAATGTACAAATGCGGATGGTTGCAGGATTTATGGCGATTGGGCTTCTTTGAATTTCAAAACGTCTAAAAGATAATTTTATTGTTAGTTATGCTAACAAATAAATAGTACAAAATGCACGGCGTTACTGTGCAGATATTTACAATATAAGGAGATTTCATTATGACAAAAAAGAAAATGACGAAAATTATTGCTCTTGCAGTAGGCGTAATTGTTCTTTTGGCAGTTTTACTTACTTGCTTTACGGTAGTTCCAGCAGGTCATACTGGTGTAGTATTGACCTTTGGTGCTGTTGAAGAGAATGTGCTTGACGAGGGTTTACATTTTAAAGTGCCGATTGTTCAGTCTGTTGTACAGATGAATAACCGCACACAAAAAGTTGAAACGGATGGTACGGCATCTTCAAAAGACCTTCAGATTATTACATACAGTGTTGCTGTAAACTACCATATCAGTGAAGAGTCTTCGGCAAGTCTTTTTCAAAATGTTGGTAAAGATTATGGCTCTGTAATTATTGTTCCTGCTATTCAGGAAAGTATCAAAGCTGTAACAGCACAGTTTACCGCGGAAGAGCTTATCACAAAGCGTCAGACTGTTGGCGACCAGATTAAAGATGCTCTTTCAGAGAAAATCAATCAGTATGGTATTGTAGTCGAAATTTTCAATATTGTTAATTTTGATTTCTCCGAAGAGTTTAATGCGGCGGTAGAAGCAAAACAGACTGCACAACAGAACGCTCTCAAAGCTGAACAGGATTTAGCTCGTATCGAAGTTGAGGCACAACAGAAGATTACACAGGCACAGGCTGAAGCAGAGAGTATCAAACTCATTCAGGAAGCTCTTGCAGAGTCACCTGACTATGTTGAATATGTTAAATGGAGTAAATGGGACGGCGAATTACCAACAGTAATGGGTGAAAACGGCGTTCTCGTTAGCCTTGACGACCTTGACAACAAAGAGGAGCAATAATTATGAAAAAGTTTTTAGCGGTATTTTTGGCGATTTTAACACTATGTTTAAGTTTCGCTGGTTGCGGTAAAGGTAATAAAGGTGAGTCTGACGGTGGCATTACAGAACAGGTTCAGGTATATAAAACACCTGACGCGGTTGCGGAAGCCTTTATAGACTCACTTCTTACAAACAACTACACAGCAACACTTCAATATATTGGACTTGGTAGTGCCGAGTTCGTGACAGGCGAGGATATTGAATGGTATCTTCCTCGTAGCGATTATCGTGATGTAGCAACGATGGATTTTGAGTATAAACTTGAGTCTGAAGTTGTAAGTCAGCAGACTGAAACTGCACAGGTTAATGTTACTGTTGTAAATAAAGACGACAAGGATTTAAGCAAATCAGTTATAGTATTCTGTACTCTTAATGAGGATAATAAGTGGGAAGTTGACGCAAGAGATTTCTACAATACCGATTATCATTTTACAACATCGGGCGGTAATACAAAGGTGTATATCAATGATGTGCCTGTAAGTGATAATTATACTGTAAGCACTAACGCAGGTAAATACGGTGTGTATAAAGAATATGCAATTCCATTTATCACTAAAAATGATATTACTATAAAAGTTATTTGTGAAAACCGTTTCGATTATTCTGAAACTGTGACTCCAGCCTCAAATAATGTTGGTAAACCTGAAGCAATTACTGCAACGGTGACAGACAATACAAAAGAAATTGATGCTATTAAGACTCTCTTCAATCGTGCAATTGAATTGTATGAGTCTGGAGCAAACTCTTCAGCATATCAGGAAATTATTTCATCAGACGCGGATTTGCAGTTGTGCGAAACAATAGCAAACGGCATTGAGGGAATGGGTGAAAAGTACGAGTTGGGCGATGGACCAAAATACAAAGATTTTGTAATGACTCAATGCTTGGATAACCCTGATGCTGAAACATACTATCTTACAGATGATTTGGTGCTTGTAAACTTCAGATATGAACTTTCATACTATTATCGTTTGGGTAGTTCAACACAAAATATGCACCGTTACAGCTATATTACCCTCAAACTTGAGGATGGAGAATACAAAATTTACTCACTCAATGACCCCAAATTGTTTACATATAGAAACAATTTCACAATGGAGTGGAAGTAACATAAGTAAATAAACCGACATTGGACTCGCTCGGTCTGGTGTCGGTATTTTTATAAAAGGAGATATTATTATGAGTGAAAACAATGTAACACCCGTACAGGAGAATACTCCCGTACAAAATCCACAGCCTGTTGAACAGGCTCGTTCAGAAGTAGTTACCGATGAAACAGCGGTAGCTACACCAAAAGAGGATAAAGCTCCTCTTATTCCCGAAAATAAAAAGTTCTGTCACAAGTGCGGAACGGAAGTAAATCACACTACTCGTTTTTGTCGGAATTGCGGTGCAGATGTTAATGCCCCTGTAGGTGCAACACCACCCCCGATGGTAAACGGTGAAGAACAGGACGCAAAAGACAATAAAGTAATGGCGGTTTTGTCTTATTGTGGTATTTTATGCCTTGTCCCAGTCTTTGCGGCTAAAGAGTCGCCGTTTGCTCGTTTCCACGCTAATCAGGGTGTAATTCTGTTCCTTGCAAATATTGCGTTGTCAATTTTGAAATCGGTAAACGGAAATCTTATTTATTCTATTTCATCAGTCCTTTATCACATCTTGAATTTTGGTTTTGGTGCTGTAGGTATTGGCGTTTGGGTTCTGGCAATAATTGGTATTATTTCGGCGTTCAAGGGTGAAAAGAAGAAACTCCCACTTGTCGGCGACCTTAACATCTTGAAAAAGTGAGGTAATTAAAATGTCAGCAGTAGCAAGAAAATCAAGTAAACTGCTCGCTATTATTTTAGCTCTTGTTACATTGGTAGGTGCTTTAATTGTGCCTGTAAATGCGGCATCACTTTCAAAACCTTCTAAACCAAAAGTGTCAGTTAAAGTAGTCGGTAGAGTTACTTGGACTGACATTCGCGGTTGGGCTGACAAGGATGCTACGGTCACTTGGGATAAAGTGCAGGGAGCAGAAGGTTATCAAATCAAATATAAAATTAACGGTTCAACTCGAACTGAATATTCTACAAAAAATTCAGATGTTTTAAGTTTCGGACATTGCCCGTATCCTTTAAAACTTAATTACTGTACAGTGCAGGTGAGAGCATATAAGCACGAAGGTAGAAGAACAGTCTATTCAGCTTGGTCTTCAACTAAAACATTCTGGGTTTAATTTCAAAAAAAGGAGATTTGTTATGAATAAAGAATATTCACCACCAGATTTTGAAGTCACTATCTTTGAAATAGATGATGTTATCACCACTTCAGGTCAACCTCGAAAATCAAATGACTGGTAAGGAGAAATAATATGTTTTGTAGAAATTGCGGTGTTGTACTCGCAGACGGGCAGGCTTTTTGCTCAACTTGTGGATACAAACAAGATGCACCCGTTAATGCTTATACTCCACCCGTATCCCAGACTGACCCGAATGACAAAAACAATACAGGACTTAATGTTCTTGGATTTGTTATTCCTATTTTCGCTTTAATTTACTATCTTTGCACACGCAAGGATAGACCAATCGAAGCAAAAGGGGTAGGTAAGTGGGGTCTTATCGGTTTTATTTCTTGGTTTGTATTCTATATCATTTTAATGATACTTGTGTTTGTTTTTACTTTCGGCATCACAATGTTTGCAATAAACGAAGGTGTAGAAGGTACGACTTATACAATGGCAACTATTTTGCTAAACAATTTTATTTAAAAAGAGGTATTTTTATGTATTGTAAAAATTGTGGAACTAATCTCCCAGAAGGTACAGTTTACTGTACTGAATGTGGAGCTAATCAGACAGCAGGTAATCCTGCACCAAATACGGTAAATAATCAGTCACAGATGCCGTTAAATAACGCATACAACCCAACTTCATATCAGGCACAGCCTGTGAAGACTGAAGAAGATAAAAAGAGCATTGGTCTTAATATCCTTGCTTGGTTTATCCCACTCTTCGGCTTTATCTTCTGGGGTATTAAGAAAAAAGACACTCCAATTAAGGCAAAAAGTGTTGGTAAGACTGCGTTAATCAGTTTCATTGTGAATATGGTTATTTGTATTCTTGCGGTTGTTATTGCCGTTGTCGGTACATTTTCTATTGCTGGTATGGCAATGGGTGAATTAGGCGATATTTCAGATGATGTCGGCGGTTATGTTGATGAATATGAAGATTATTCAGATGATATTGACAATTATTTGGATGGTTATGTTGACAACGAAGAACCTTCAACAGAAGATGATACAACAAAGCCAAGTCAGTCTGACAACAAAGGTAACGCAAGTGTATCATCAGACTGGACTAATTACGAAGTTTCTGTAAATGGTGCAAAAGTTACACTTCCTATGAGCTACAAAGTATTTTCACTTACAACAGGTTGCACATTTGAAAACGAACAAGACGCAGAACTCACTCTTAAACCCAACAATTACACTTATGTAACAATGAAAGATGCAAATGGTAGAAATTTTTGCATTGATATTTTAAATGAGTCTGACAGTGTACTAACATTAGACAGATGTACTGTAATTACAGTTTATGATTTCCAGCGTTATTCTTCAGGAAATGCAGAAATTATATTTGCAGGCGGTCTTCAGATTGGCGATGAAATGAC
>JAZNZX010000023.1:0-10566 GCA_045595185.1 Candidatus Fimenecus sp.
GGTCATTCTGAGCGTAGCGAAGAATCTCTCGCATTTCATCAGTCACCCTGAGTGAAACGAAGGGTCTATTAAAATAGGACAGAGATTCTTCGTCACTTTGTTCCTCAGAATGACACTAACCTTAAACATCCCGACAAACTCTAATTTATTTTCATATTGTATTTTTAATAAATTCGTTGTATAATAGTTCCATAAAATTAGGAGGGATTATTATGAAAAAAATTATTTCACTTATGCTTTGTATGATGCTTCTTTTCAGTCCTTGCTTAAGTCTTGTTGGCTTTGCAGCAGATGTTCAGGATGTGAATGGTGATTATACAATTATTTCACCTTATGAAGATGTTATCTGGGAAGGTGACGACGCTTGGGGTGCTTACAAGGGTTCACTTCACTCTCACACAACTTATAGTGACGCAAGTGTTGACCTTGCAACAATGGTCAAGGAATATTACAATCAGGATTACGATTTCCTTGCAAATTCTGACCACGGTGTAACAGGTGTTGAATGGAACAGAGCACCTAAAAAGGTTTTGCTTTATTCATATCAGAAGCTTTTAGGTTATCCTGTGGCTCATCTTACAGATGAAGAATATGAAGGCATCACAACAGGTACATATCCTACTGCTGACGGTACAATCAGAAACAAAAAAATGACTTGTGTTGTTGGTGCAAACGAGCTTAACAATATGACACTTACAAAGAGCCATGTAAATGCGTTCTTTATTCCTGAAAATGTTGGTAACGGTTACGGTGGCTGGGAAAACGGTTACGAGGATGCTGTGAAGTTCACAGAAAAACACGGTGGACTTTCAATTATCAATCATCCCGGTGACTGGCTTGAAAGTCGTAGCGACATTTCAACAGTAAGCAAGGAAAAGAATATCAAATATTTCGGCGATATTATCCTTAAGTATAATTCTTGTCTTGGCATTGAAGTTTTCAATGAAACTAACAGCGTTACACCATATGACAGAATTTTATGGGATAACCTTTTGATGTACACATTACCTTACGGTAAAAATGTAATTGGCTTCAGCAATACTGATGCCCACACAGTTGATAATATTGACAGCTCCTTCAACATCTATATGATGGAAGAAAATAATGTTGAAAACATCAAGGAAACAATGCAGACAGGTGCATCATTTATGGTGACAAGAGAGCTTCCTTGCGGTAATGACATTATCGGACCAAAAGAAGGCTTTGATGTTAAGAATTCAGGTCTTCCATATCCTGTATTCACAAAGGTTGCAGTTGACGGTCATAAAATTACAGTAAAAGCAGAAAATTCAGAAATAGTTCAGTTTATCGCAAACGGTAAAGTGATTTACAGCGGCCAAATCGGTTCAGGTGAAGTTACTCTTGACCTTGACACAATCGAAGGTGCAGAAAATTTCCAGTATGTAAGAGCAGAAGTTTTCGGTGAAGGCGGTATGTGCCTTACACAGGCTCTTGTTATTGATGACGAACCAACAGAACAGTTCGAAAAGGACAAGGGACTTTTACCATTTATCAAAAAGGTAATTTTCACTCTCAAGAGCTCAAGACTCTGGGTAATCATCGTTGAACTTTACAGAATAATATTCTAAAAATTTAAATGTAACAATAGGGCAGGGTTAATCCCTGCCTTTGTTGTTTCGCAATTGGAGTTTGTTGGGATGATTAAGGTTTAATGTCATTCTGAGGAACGAAGTGACGAAGAATCTCTGCTGGTTGAAATGTTACCATTGGAGAGATTCTTCGCTACGCTCAGAATGACCTGTAATTGTTTTTTACTTTAATATTGACTTTAATTCTTGCAAATTCTATAATATTCGGTAGAAATATAAATATAAGAAGGATTTTGAAATGATAGGAAAATTACGATTTTTAATTGCTGTGATTGTTGGTAAGGTTTCGGCATTTTTACTTGATAAAATTTTTAAAAGAGGAACAAATACACCGGGTATAATAATGCTTAAAATCTGTCCCGATGCACTTTCCCGTTTTGTAATGCCAAGAACCACAATCTGCGTAACAGGCACAAACGGAAAAACAGGTACATCAAATCTTTTAACACATATTATCCGTAGCAGTGGCAAAACTGTTGTCAACAACTCAAAAGGCTCAAATATGGCACCGGGTCTTGCATCTGCACTTGTGACACAATGCACATTAGGCGGCAAGGTGACTGCTGATGTGGCTGTCCTTGAGGTTGACGAGCGTTCGTCACAGTATATTTATACTGAATTTACACCTGACTACATTCTTTGTACAAACCTTTTCCGTGACTCAATTATGCGAAACGGTCATAGTGGCTTTATTTTTGATAAAATCAACGACTATTTAAGCGAAAAGACAACTCTTGTCCTCAACGGTAACGACGGTATTTCAGGTCTTCTTGGTGAAAACATCTGTAACAGAGTTTTCTATTCAGTAAACAAGACAGAGCGAAGCACAGAAACTTGTGTTGATACGGTCTGTGACCTTATTGCTTGTCCAAAGTGTAACCATAAGCTTAATTACGAATTTTTCCATTACAATCATATAGGTGTTCCAAAGTGTTCACATTGCGGATTTTCTATGCCTGAAAGCAAGTTTTTCGCAAGTGATGTTGATTTTGAGAATGGTACGTTCGTATTTAACGGTGACAAGGGCGAAAACGTTGTTCTTCCGTTTCAGAAGGGAAATTTCTTCAATGTTTTCAACATAACAGGTGCTTGTGCAGTTTGTCGCCTTATGGGAATTGATATTGAAAAGATTGCAGATAGTGTTGAAGATGTTTCATCAAAGACAGGTCGTTTCCAGGAGAAAAAATACGGTGGTATTGAAGTTGTTTCAATGCTTTCAAAAAATCAGAACCCTATTTCCTGTTCACAGAGTCTTAAATACCTTGACAGCACTGATACGGAAAAGGATGTTGTCCTTTTAATTACCGATTCAAACGACAAGGTGCACGGTCACGAGGATATTTCGTGGATTTATGATACTGACTTTTCACCGCTTAACAATGAAAGTGTTGCCACAATTTATGTTGGCGGAAGTCGTTGCTATGATGTGGCACAATGTCTTGAAATCAAGGGAATCGACATAAGTAAGCTTGTGCTTTTTGAAAATTACGATGCACTCGCTAACGAAATCAGTAAAAAATGTATTGTAGGCAGAAGTGTCGTTGTGTATTTTGAGCTTTATGCCACAAGCGTTGTTGAAAAAATCAAAAACGCACTTTCACAGAAAGGAGTTCAGTAATTATGAAAAAAATAATCATTGAAGTTCTTTATCCCGAATACAACAACCTTTACGGTGACAGGGGTAACTGTGAATACCTGAAGAAAAAATTAAGCCTTGCAGGATATGATGTTGAGATTGTTGAAACATCACTTTACAATGAGCCTGCATTTGTGAATGGTCAGGTGGATTTTCTTCTTATTTCACCTTGTCAGGAAAAGCATCAGCTTTTTGAAATTAAACAACTGAAAAAATATTCAGATGCGGTAAAGAGCCGAATTGAAAATGGTGGCATAATACTTGCAACAGGTAATGCATTTGAACTTTTCGGTCAGTATATCGAAAACGATAAAGGCGAAAAAACTGAATGTCTTGGTTTTTATCCGTACTATGCAAAGCAGTTTTCAAAGCTTCGATATAATGACAGTAGCGTCGGTGAATTTGACGGTATGGAGCTTGTGGGCTTTAAAAATCTGTTGAGCCATTCATACGGTGAAAATCCGAAACCGTTTTTAAATATGAAAAAAGGTGCAGGTATGAACCCTGACAGTAAAATCGAGGGTATTCACGATAACAATCTTTTTGCAACATATCATACAGGACCGATTTTACCCCTTAACCCACAATTTACAGATTATCTTATTAAAATTGCAGATGAAAATTATGTGCCTGTTTCACTTGAATTTGAAAAGCAGGCATATGACAGCAGATTGAATGAATTGACTAAATGATAACATTAAGGCAGGGACATAAACCCTGCCTGTTTTGTTGTATAAATCGGAGTTTGTCGGGATGTTTAAGGCTATATGTCATTCTGAGGAACGAAGTGACGAAGAATCTCTGTCAATTGATTTGCTATCATTGGAGAGATTCTTCGCTACGCTCAGAATGACTTACCAAATTGGTTGTTCATCCCGACAAATTATAATTTGCAATTGTGATTATCATGTGAATTGTTTAAAAAATTTGACTTTGCACTAATAATTTTGATATAATCATATCTTACAAAAGAAAACAACAGGTGATATTATGGAGTTAGTAAAAGTTTCGGCATCAAAGGAATACACAGTACATATCGGTACAGGCTATCTTGATACAATCGGTGAAAAAATCCGTGAAATAAAACGACTTTGCAGAGTTGTTTTAATCTCTGACGATACGGTTTTTTCGCTTTACGGTGAAAGGGTAAAGAAAAGCCTTATTGATAGTGGCTATTCGGTATGTGAATATGTTTTCCCTCACGGTGAAGAAGCAAAGTCATTTGAAAATTATGAAAAAATTCTTGAATTCTGCGTGAAAAACAGTATTACAAGAACCGACCTTTTCATAGCCCTTGGCGGTGGTGTCACAGGTGACCTTATAGGCTTTGCGGCAAGCACATATCTTCGTGGTGTTGACTTTGTACAGGTTCCCACAACGGTGCTTGCAATGGTTGACTCATCTGTCGGCGGTAAAACAGCCATTAACTTAAAGGCAGGTAAAAATCTGTGCGGTGCATTTTATCAGCCGATTGCGGTTTTTGCTGACTGCGAAACTCTTAATACATTACCTCCTGAAACATTTAACGAGGGTTGTGCCGAAATAATTAAATACGGTATGATTATCGACAAGGATTTTCTCGCGTTTTTACAGGAAAATTCCATAAGGGAAAATATTGAATATGTAATCAAGCGTTGCGTTGAGATTAAAAGAGATATTGTTAACCGTGACGAATTTGAAAAAGGCGAAAGAAAGCTTCTCAATTTCGGCCACACAATCGGTCACGCCATTGAAAAATGCAGTAATCTGGGAATTTCTCACGGAAATGCTGTTGCAATCGGTATGGCAATCGCAACAAAGGGTGCTTATGAAATCGGTATGAGCGAAGAGGATTTTTCTGATATTCTTCTTCCTGTACTTAAAAAGAATAATTTACCGACAACCTGTGATTTTTCGGCAGAGGAGCTTTACAAAGCTTCGCTTTCCGACAAAAAGAGAAGTCTTGACACAATGTCAGTAATTGTCCCTGAGGAATTGGGACTTTGCAAGATTATGAAGCTTCCTGTTGAGGATTTACAGAATTTTATTGAAAAAGGTATGAACTGAATGACAGTAGAATGTACACCGTCTGTATTAAGCGGTAAAATAAGGGCAATTTCATCAAAATCTCATGCTCACAGAGTCCTTATTTGTGCCGGACTTTCCGAAAAAACAACAAAAATTTACTGTAATGTGATGTCAAAGGACATCGCAGCAACTATTGATTGCCTTAAATCAATGGGAACGGAAATTTCAGTTGACGGTGATACAATTACTGTTACACCAAAAGGGTTCAAGAAAAAAACAGACCTTGACTGTAATGAAAGTGGCTCAACCTTAAGATTTTTTATGCCTTTGGTGTCTGCTCTCGGAATGGATGCCACAATCAGCGGTAGCGGAAGATTGCCGCAAAGACCAATTTCACCGTTAAAGGAAGAAATGGAGAAAAAAGGTGTAACATTTCATACGGGAAATCAATTCCCTTTGCATTTAACGGGACAATTGCAGTCAGGTGAATATGAAATACAGGGAAATATAAGCTCGCAGTTTATTACGGGACTTTTATTTGCCCTTCCCATACTTGACGGTGACAGCACAATCAAGCTTATTCCGCCTGTTGAGTCAAAATCATATCTTGATATAACGGTTTCCGTGCTTCGCAGGTTTGGAATCAGAATCGAAGAAAAAGAAAATTTATATATAATAAAAGGTAACCAGAAATACATTTCACCTGAAGAAATTCGCGTTGAAGGTGACTGGTCAAACGCGTCGTTTTTCCTTTGTGCAGGTGCATTAAGTGAAGATGGTATAACCGTAACTGATTTGGATGTTGATTCACCACAAGGGGATAAAAAAATTCTTGAGGTTTTATCTTCAATGGGTGCAAATGTAAAAATCAACGGTAACGAAATTACAGTTAAAAAGAATAAATTAAATGGCATAACAGTTGATGCAAGTGACATTCCTGATGCTGTTCCCATAATTTCAGTTGTGGCGACAGCCTGTAAGGATGACACGAAGATTATCAACGCAGGTCGTCTTCGCATAAAGGAAAGTGACAGAATAAAGTCTGTTACCGATATGCTTTTGTCGGTCGGTGCAGATGCAGAAGAAACAGACGACGGATTAATCATTCACGGTGGAAAAGACCTGACAGGTGTCACAGTTGAGGGCTACAACGACCACCGAATTGTAATGTCAGCATCAATTTTATCGTGTCTTTGTAAAAATAATGTAATGATAACTGACAGTAATGCAGTTGAGAAATCATATCCTGATTTCTTTAAGGATTTCAACAAAATGGGAGGTAAGGCAAATGTCATCAATGACAGGAAATAAAATCAAAATATCAGTTTTCGGTCAATCTCACTCAAAGGCAATCGGTGTCGTGATTGACGGACTTCCTGCAGGAAAGAAAATTGATATGGAAAAAGTCAATGAATTTATGGCAAGACGAGCTCCGGGAAAAAATTCGCTTTCAACTGCAAGAAAAGAAAGTGATACTTCTGAAATTTTGTCAGGACTTGTCAACGGTGTAACCTGTGGTGCACCGCTTTGTATGGTGATATACAACGAAAACCAACATTCTGAAGATTACAAAAACATAATTGATATGCCAAGACCGTCCCACGCTGACTATTCAGCTTACATTAAGCATAATGGCTTTAATGATGTGTCAGGTGGCGGACATTTTTCAGGCAGACTTACTGCACCAATCTGCTTTGCAGGTGCAATTTGTATGCAGCTTTTAGAAGAAATGGGTATTGAAATTCAGGCTCATATTGAGAAAATCAAAAATATCTGTGACGACAAAATCGACTATGTAAATATCGGTAATTGGAACACAGACAAAAAAGATTTCCCTGTAATCAACGACGAAAAAGGCAAGCTTATGATTGCAGAAATAGAAAAGGCAAGAGAAAACGGCGACTCTGTCGGTGGCGTAATTGAATGTGCTGTAACAGGCGTTAAGGCAGGCTTCGGTGAGCCTATGTTTGACGGAATTGAAAATCAGCTTGCGAAAAACATTTTCGGTATTCCTGCAGTAAAAGGTATTGAATTCGGTAACGGCTTTGAGGCAACTGACCTTTACGGTAGCGAGAACAATGACGATTTTTCTGTTGAGAATGGTGAAATCAAAACGAGAACCAACAATTCAGGTGGTATAAACGGTGGAATCACCAACGGTATGCCCATTGTTTTCAGAACTGCAATCAAGCCTACACCGTCAATTTTTAAAGAGCAGAACAGCGTAAGCCTTCAGAAAATGACGGAAGAAAAATTGCAGATTAAAGGACGACACGACCCTTGCATAGTTCAAAGGGCAGTACCTGTTGTCGAAGCAGTAACTGCAATAACATTATTAGATGTAATTATTTGATAAGGTGATTTAATATGTACGGACTTTTAGGTGAACATTTACCTCATAGCTTTTCACCACATATTCATATGAATCTGGGTAATGAGGACTATCATCTTTTTGAGGTAGCACCTGAAAACCTTGAAAAATTTCTGACCGAAAGAAAATTCAAGGGACTAAATGTGACAATTCCATATAAAAAATCGGTCATTTCTTTTCTTGACGAGATTTCATCGGAAGCGAAAAAAATAGGTGCAGTCAACACGATAATCGTTCGTGACGGTAAGCTCTGTGGTGATAATACCGACTATTTCGGCTTTAAATATATGGTGGAAAAGTCAGGGATTACAATAAAGGACAAAAAAGCCCTTGTGCTTGGTAGTGGCGGAGCATCTGTAACGGTACAGACTGTTCTTCGTGACCTTGGTGCAAAAGATGTGCTTGTTGTATCCCGAAACGGTGAAATTAACTATACTAATATATATAATCATACGGATACGGACATAATTGTGAACACAACACCTGTGGGAATGTATCCTGATAATATGACTTCACCTGTTGAAATAAGCAAATTCCCAAATCTTTCAGGTGTTCTTGATGTGGTTTATAATCCGTTAAGGACAAGAATTATAATGGAAGCTGAAAAAATGGGTATTCCCTCTGTGGCAGGACTTTCAATGCTTGTAGCCCAAGCGAAAAAGGCTCATGAGATTTTCTTTGATACTGTTATAGATAATGAAGTTTGCGAAAAAATCGAAAAAATCCTTCGTCTTCAGATGTCAAATATTGTCTTAATAGGCATGGCAGGTTGTGGGAAATCCACAGTCGGCAAAATTCTTTCGGAAAAACTCAATAAAGAATTTGTTGATACGGATGAAATGATTGAAATTGCAGAAAATAAGCCTATACCCGAAATAATTGAAAAATCAGGTGAAGACTTTTTCCGTTGTTGCGAAAACCTTGCAGCAAATATTGTTGGAAAACAGAAAAGTCAAGTAATTGCAACAGGTGGCGGCATTATAACTCGACCTGAAAACTATATGCCGCTTCATCAGAACGGTGTTATCATTTTTATCAATCGTGACGGTGATAAATTGCCGACGAGAGGCAGACCTCTTTCACAGATGTACGGTGTAAAGGCATTATACGAAAAACGAATGCCTATTTACCGAGAGTTTGCCGATATTGAAATTGACGGTAACGGTACACCTGAACAGGTGGCAGACCAAATCATTAAGGAGCTTGAAAGAATATGAAGATTCTTGTAATCAACGGACCGAATATAAATATGCTTGGTATTCGTGAACCGGGTATCTACGGAAATCAGAATTATCAGGTGTTGCTGACACTTATTGACGAATGGGCAGATGAGCTTGACTGTAAGGTAGAATGTTTTCAATCAAACCACGAAGGTGCAATTGTTGACGAAATTCAACAGGCATATGGTCAGTTTGACGGAATCGTAATCAACCCTGCAGCCTATACCCATACAAGCATCGCAATTCTTGACGCACTCAAATCTGTGGGACTTCCTGCTGTGGAGGTTCACATTTCCGATGTGACAAAACGAGAGGCTTTCAGACAAATCTCCTACGCAGGTATGGCGTGCGAACACCATATAATAGGACAAGGTCTTGACGGCTACAAACTCGCAATGCAATACCTTTGTGAAAAATATAATTAAGTATATATAACATAGTATGGCGAGGATAATACCTCGCCATTGTCATTTAAACATACAAATTAAAATTTATCGGGATGATTATTGAGTGCAAAACGCAAAGTGAAGGGTCTGCGACGCGATTACGAAATCCGAATTGCGAATTATCTTCATTATTTACAAAACACATGCCTACCGATTGTGGTCACAACAGGTCTTGTCCTAATCCATTGGTTGCTTGTTTTTGCAGGATTATAATAGTATATAGCACCACCTGTAGGGTCCCAACCATTGATGGCGTCTCTTGCGGCTTTTCTTGCTGTGTCATTCGGTGCAACGTTCCAGTTGCTGTCCCTTACTGCCGAAAATGCCCCTGCCTGATAAACTACACCTGAAATCGAATCAGGAAATGACGAGTGCTGAACTCTGTTAAGCACAACTGCACCGACTGCAACCTGACCTGTGTAGCTTTCACCACGAGCTTCGGCTGCAATAACCTTTGCCAATAAATACACATCATTTGAACTGTATCCGTTTGTGGAAGATGATGACCCTGAACCAAGTCCCAAATATAATAATGTTTTGGGACCTGCAATTCCATCGGCAGTAATTCCGCAGTTTTTCTGGAATTGACGGACAGCCTTTTGTGTTGCAGTTCCGTATATGCCATCAACAGAACCATTGTATAAACCTAACGAACGAAGCTTCTGCTGAATCTGTCTTACTTCCTGACCACGCGAACCAAGACTTGAAAGTGTTTGTGTGTTCTCATAAACAAAACCAATAGCAGTAATAACCATAGCGTTTAAAAGGATGATTGCAACAATCTGCCACAAAATCTGTTTTTTGCTTCTGTTTTCTTTCTTTGTATCCATAAAACTATCTCCGAATATAATGTATTTGATAGTTATTATTTCATTATAATAATCATTTATGCAAACTGCCTAAAAATTTCCAACAAAATATGACGAAACAAACAAAACAAATAAAGTGAAAAAATTTTGAAAAAAATTAAAAAAAGTTGTTGACAAGTCGTGCACGTTGTGATATTATATCAAAGCTGTCCGCAAGAGAATGATGAACAGCACGAAAAAACTTAAAAAAGTTTTAAAAAAGTGTTGACAAACATTCGGAGTTTTGATATAATGAAACTCCACCCGCCAAAACGGGTTGGACACAAAACTGAACCTTGAAAATTAAACAACGACGAGATAAAAAAGGAACCCTGTAGATTCTTTGAGGGTATGAAAGTACTCGACAGAAGATACAAGAAACAGTAATTCTTTTGGATAACAAAAGAGTTAAGAAACGCTAAGCGTTT
>JAZNZX010000024.1:0-15246 GCA_045595185.1 Candidatus Fimenecus sp.
CTGCTGAAAGAATTGTTGCAAGTGGGTTTGCTTTCTGCTGACCTGCAATATCAGGTGCAGAACCGTGAATTGGCTCATAAAGTCCCATTTTGCCTGTTGCCAATGATGCAGAAGCGAGCATACCGATTGAACCGCTAATCATTGATGCTTCGTCAGAAAGAATGTCACCGAAAATGTTTGAAGTAACGATAACATCAAACTGACCGGGGTTACGAACTAACTGCATTGCACAGTTGTCAACATACATATGATTAAGTTCAACTTCAGGATATTCAGCTGACATCTTAATAACTGTTTCTCGCCAAAGTCTTGAGCTTTCAAGAACGTTTGCTTTGTCAACGCTTGTAAGTTTCTTGTTTCTCTTCATAGCCATTTCATAAGCAGTTCTTGCGATTCTTTTAATTTCAGGAACTGAATACATTTCTGTATCGTAAGCAGCAGGGTTGCCGTCAACTTCTTTTCTGCCACGTTCACCGAAGTAGATACCACCTGTAAGCTCACGAACAATCATAATGTCTAGACCGTCACCGATAATGCTGTCCTTGATAGGTGAAGCTGATTTAAGTGGTTCAAAAATCTTTGCAGGACGAAGATTAGCATAAAGTCCTAATGCACCACGGATACCTAAAAGACCTGCTTCAGGACGCTGTTTGCCAGGAAGTGTGTCCCACTTTGGGCCACCAACTGCACCAAGGAAAACACAGTCAGCATTTTTACAAGCATCAACTGTTTCCTGTGGAAGTGGTTCGCCTGTTGCGTCAATAGCACAACCACCCATAAGCTTATAGTCGTAATTGAATTTAAATCCGTACTTTTCACCTGTTGCATCAAGCACTTTAAGAGCTTCATCAACGATTTCAGGACCTATTCCGTCACCTTTTAATACTACAATATTATATTCTTTCATAATTATTTTTCCTCTCTAACAACGTTTGGCATACAACGGTTAACAGCACAAAGAATGCCCTTGATGGATGCATAGTTGATGTTGTGTGAAATGCCGATACCGAAAACATCCTTGCCCTGTGGGTTTGTGATGTGAATATAGCTGACAGCCTTTGAGTCTGAACCGACTGAAACAGCGTGTTCAGAGTAGTCGATAAAGTGATAATCACCAAGACCGATTGAGTTCATAGCCTGACAGAATGCACCGATAGGACCTGATGCAATACCCTCAATCTGTTGTGGTTCGTTGCCATTGTACTGAATAGTACCGACAAAGTGAACTCGTGACTGTTCTTCTCCGTGTTCTCTTTCTTCAAAGAACTTGTAGCTGAGCAATTTGTAAGGGCCTGTAACATTGAGGTATTCCTGCTGGAAGAGTGAATAAACCTCTTCTTTTGCCAGTTCTTTTCCCTTTTCGTCGCAAACCTTCTGAACAATCTTTGAAAATTCAGGATGCATAGCCTTTGGCATCTTGTAACCGTACTCTGCCATAATGTATGCAACGCCACCCTTACCTGACTGGCTGTTGATACGGATAATCGGTTCATATTCACGACCAACGTCTGCAGGGTCGATAGGTAAATATGGAACTTCCCAGTACTCTGTACCGCTTGTTCTCATGTATTCCTTACCCTTGTTAATCGCATCCTGATGTGAACCTGAGAATGCTGTGAATACAAGCTCGCCACCGTAAGGCTTTCTTGGGTCAACAGGCATTTTTGTAGTACGCTCAAACATTTCCTTGATTTCGTTCATATTTGAGAAATCAAGTCCCGGGTCAATACCCTGTGTGTACATATTAAGAGCAAGAGTAACAATGTCAACATTACCTGTTCTTTCACCGTTACCGAAAAGAGTACCTTCAATTCTGTCAGCACCTGCTAAAAGACCAAGCTCGGCAGCAGCAACAGCAGTACCTCTGTCGTTATGAGGATGCAAGCTGATGATTGCATTTTCACGATTCTTAAGCTTGCGACAGAAATATTCAATCTGGTCAGCGTGACCGTTTGGAGTACTACCCTCAACAGTTGCAGGAAGATTAAGAATAATCTTGTTATTCTCGTTAATGTCAAGTGCTTCCATTACCTTTTCACAAATCAGAACAGCATTGTCCATTTCTGTGCCTGAAAAGCTTTCAGGTGAATATTCATAACGAATGTTTACATCTTTCTGTGATTTAAGTTCGTCAGTAAGCTCTTTGATGAGCTTAGCACCCTGAACAGCAATATCAATAACACCGTCCATATCTTTCTTGAAAACAACTTTTCTCTGGAGAGTTGAAGTTGAGTTGTAGAAATGAATAATTACATTTTTAGCACCGTCAATAGCCTCAAATGTCTTTCTGATAAGGTGTTCACGACTTTGAACAAGAACCTGAATTGTAACATCGTCAGGAATCAGGTTCTTTTCAATAAGAGTACGAAGAATTTCGTATTCAGTTTCGGATGCTGATGGGAAACCGACTTCGATTTCCTTGAATCCGATTTTAACAAGAGTTTTGAAATATTCGATTTTTTCCTGAAGATTCATTGGGTCAATAAGTGCCTGATTACCGTCACGAAGGTCAACAGAGCACCATATTGGTGGCTTTTCAATGGTTTTTGACGGCCATTGTCTGTCAGGAATGTTGATTGGTTCAAATGGGATGTATTTTTGGCATCCTTGTTTCATAAATTCTACCTCCAAAATAAAAAACGCCCTCTATCAATACATTGATAGGGACGATGGAAAAAATCTACCGTGGTACCACCCTAATTCATCGGTAAAAACCGACCTTAACGACTTCAAACAAAGTCCGACTTTATAACGGGGTCAACCGTCACAGGCTATGATTTCACCTGTGCAACTCCGAAACGAGTTATACACATAAACACTGTGTTGCCTTTCACCAAACGGCAACTCTCTGAAAGCGAGTGAATTATGTCTTGTTTTCTTCACTGTTTTTGATAGGGGCTATTTGATTTGTGTTATATTTTATAGTATTTTTCTCATTTTGTCAATATACAAATATAAGCCATTAAATATAGTTTGTAATACTTGAAATAATTGTCAAAAAATGTTAATATTTTAACATAAAAAGGAAAAATGTTCATTTTTAAAGAAAATATGGGGTGAAATTATGGAAAACAAGAAATTGAAGTATCCTATAATTTTCGTCCACGGTATGTTCGGTTGGGGTGAAAATGAGGGTATAAACAAAAAAATGCCTTATTGGGGAGCAACCACAGGAAGTCTCACTGATTTTCTCAATGAACAGGGCTATGAGTGTTATGCGGCATCCGTAGGGCCTATTTCATCGGCGTGGGACCAGGCTTGTCAGTTGTATGCACAGCTTATGGGTACAACCGTCGATTACGGTGAAGCTCATGCTAAAAGACACGACCATAAGCGATTTGGCAGAACCTATGCAAAGCCTTTGTTTGAAGGCTGGAGCAAGGAGAAAAAGGTTCATCTTATCGGCCACAGCTTCGGTGGACTTTGTATCCGTGTGTTATCGCATCTTTTGGCATACGGTGACCCTCGGGAAGTGGCTGTGACAGGTGAGGAAACCTCTGAGCTTTTTAAGGGTGGTCACGCCGATTTAATTTACAGTCTTAGTGCAATCTGTTCTCCGTTAGGTGTGATAGATACATACGAGGTTGCTGAAAAGTATAAGCTTTTGCGACCTATAAGAGCAGGTGTTGTTTTTTATTCCTGTGCTATGGGTCGTTCACCGTTGAACGGTAATGCGGTTGATTTTCATCTGGAGCATTTCGGACTTACAAATTCTCCGGGACAAAAGGATACAGAATCAGGTCATCAGGCGCGAAAGCTTGTGAGAAAGCAGTATAAAGAAACTGATGATAATATTGTTTTCGGTCTTTCGCCGAAAGGAATTGAAAAGCTCAATAATATGGTGGAAATTGTTCCGAGTATTTATTATTTTTCATTCCCGTTCAATGCAGTTGAGTATGACGGAAACAAGAAAAAAGAAATGGCAAGAAAAACTGACCTTCCTTTAATGCATCTTACATCATTCCTTTTGCTTCACAATTCAAGGCAAAAGGGAATAGACAACAGTGGCGGTAATGATGGTCTTGTTGATGTTATTGCTGCCTGCTCACCACCTGACGAGCCAAGTGTTCAATATTCTGAGGGCATGGATTACGAACCGGGAATATGGAATGTTATGCCTGTTCGGGCAGGTGACCACGGAACAGCAATCGGACTTTTAGCCGATAAGGATGAAACACAGAAATTCTATCTAAGTATTATGGAACTTTTAAGCAGAATCGAGTCAAAAGAACAGTAAAGTAAATTTATTGTTGATTTTGCTACAGAAAAATGTTTTAATATACCTATATTGTTTTAGGAGATGAATGATATGGACTTTAAAGAGAGCACCGGGTTATACCTGATTGCCGGTGGCGTTATCGCCTTTGTCCTTTTACAGTCACTTTTCTTCCTTGTGAAAGCATGGAAACAAGGTGAAAAATTAGGAATTGACAAGAAAAAATTACGCAATGCAGTTACATCAAGTGCAGTTTTTACAATTCCGTCAGCATTGTCAGTTCTTGCTACGGTTATTGTTCTTGCACCGTCATTGGGGCTTGTAATTCCTTGGGTAAGATTGTCTGTTCTCGGTAATCTGCTTTATGAAACAAAGGCAGCAGGTGACGCTATGAGTGCGTTAGGTCAGGATGGCGGTATTTCCTCCACAATTACTGACCCTGCAATTTTTGCCGGTGTCGCATGGGTTATGACTATCGGTATTTGTTTCTCACTTGTTATTTTGCCTTTTGTTGCAAAGCCATTACATAAGAAAATGCTGAAGTTGGGCAAAAAAGATGAAGCGACAGAAGAAACAGGCGAAAAGAAAGAGAAAAAATCAGGCGGTATAGCAGGCTTTATCGACCTTTTGACACCTGCTGTATTTATCGGTCTTATCGGTGCATTCGTTGCTCGTGCGATTGCAGGTAAGGGTAAGCCCGAAACATTTGGTGACGGTGCAGGTATCGTATCAGTAATTACGCTTGTAGTTGCAGTTGTTGCTTCTTTGGTGCTTGAAAAAATTGCAGCTAAGTTTAAGCTCACTTGGCTTGAACCGTTTGTTATGCCTATCGGTATGGTTATTGCATTGGTGGCAGCAGTTGTTGCGTATAATGTATTATTGCCGTTCGGACTTGCTGAATTTGAATGGAGGGGTTAATTATGAAAAAGAAAAATACAGAAAAATCATATTTTGACCGTGTCCATGCCTGGGGTAGAGTTTCAAGTATTACAGCGTTGTGCGTAATGATTATGTTCCCGCTTTCAATTTGCTTGTATCTGGATGTGTGGCCATCATTCAGCGGTGTTATGTCAGGTCTTTTAAAGCTTATTCCGCTTTATTGGTCACTTGCAGTTATTGAAGTGCTTATCTATACACCAATGCTTGGCGCAGGCGGTACATACCTTTCATTCGTAACAGGTAATATTACAAACCTTAAGCTTCCTTGTGCAATCGGTGCTATGGAAAATGCAAAGGTTAAGGCAAACAGTGAAGAGGGCGAAGTAATTTCAACAATCGCCATTGCTACATCTTCAATCGTTACAACTGTAATTATCGCAATCGGTGTATTGGTGTTTAAGCCATTTCTTCCATCATTTACAAGCAGTGAACTTTTAATGCCTGCGTTCAAACAGGTTCAGCCTGCACTTTTCGGTGCTTTGGCAGCAGGATATTTCTCAAAGCATTGGAAGATTTCAATTTTCCCGATTCTTGTAATGCTTGGCGTATTGCTTGTTGCTCCTACACTTGATGCAGGTACACTTCTTATTCCTGGTATTATCGCATCTGTTGTTGGTGCATTCGCAATGTGGAAGCTCAAATGGGTTAAATAATTTGTAACCACTTCTTAAAATTTGATTATTAAAATAATAAACAGTCTGTTCACAATGGTGTGAACGGACTGTTTTTTGTTAAAGTGCATATAAAATTACTACTATTTTTTACCTGTAAAACATTGATTTTGTCGCTGTAAAGTGTTACAATAAATTGATTATAACAAAATGGATTGGAGTGTGCTTTTATGGCGTTAGTTCCAATGAAAAAACTGCTTGATTATGCTGAGAAGAATAACATTGCAGTTGGTGCGTTCAGTGTAGGTAATATGGAGATGGTTATGGGTGCTGTGGCTGCTGCCGAAGAACTCAATATGCCCATAATTCTTCAGATTGCAGAATGCAGACTTAAAAATTCACCACTTGAACTTATGGGACCAATGATGATTTCTGCCGCAAAGAATTCAAAGGTTGATATTGCAGTTCACCTTGACCATGGTCTTAAGATTGAAACGGTACAAAAGGCACTTGAGCTTGGGTTTACTTCCGTAATGTTTGACGGTTCAACACTTCCTTTGGAAGAAAACATCAAGGCAGTAAAAACAGTTCGTAAGCTCGCTGATGAATTAGGTGCAACGGTTGAGGCTGAATTAGGTGTTGTCGGCGGTAATGAGGGCGACGGTGCAGCACACGAAATCAAATGTACAAATCCTGACGACGCAAAGCTTTTCTGTGACGAAACAGGCGTTGATGCGTTGGCTGTGGCAATCGGAAACGCACACGGGAATTATCCTGCTTTGCCAAGTCTTCGATATGATGTTCTTGACGATATTAACAAGATGGTGGATACACCGCTTGTGCTTCACGGTGGAACAGGAATAACAGACGAAATGTTCCAACAGACAATTATGCTTGGTGTCCGTAAAATCAATATTGCAACCGCAAGCTTTGACAATCTTGCAAGACACGCTCTTGAATACTGCAAGCCTCTTGAAAAGGCAAACTATTTTGACCTTAGTCGTGCAGAGGTTATCGGTGTATATGAAAATGTGAAAAGACATATAAAAGTATTTTCTTTTATGGAATAAAGGAGAGTTATTATGAAATACATTGAATTTGACAACAACAAGGAATTTGATTTAATCCTTTTAGGTCGTGTGGCGGTTGACCTTAACCCTGTTGACTACTACTGCCCACTTAACGAAAGCACAACATTTAAAAGATACCTTGGTGGTTCACCTGCAAATATTGCAGTCGGTCTTGCTCGTCTTGGCAAGAAATGCGGTTTCTTTGCTCGCGTTTCTGATGACCAGCTCGGTACATTTGTAACTGATTATTTTGACAACGAGGGTATTGATACATCTCACATCAAGCGTTGCCAGAATGGTGAAAAAATCGGTCTTACATTTACTGAAATCAAGTCAGAAACAGAAAGCTCAATCGTTATGTATCGTAACGAGGCTGCTGACCTTAAACTTGATGTTGAAGACATTGACGAAGATTATATCAACAAGGCAAAGGCAATTTTGATTTCAGGTACTGCACTTGCTGAAAGCCCATCAAGAGAAGCAGCACTTAAAGCAGTTGCACTTGCAAAGAAAAATGGTGTGCCTATTATTTTCGATATTGACTACCGTGCATACAACTGGAAAAACAGCGACGAAATCGCAATTTACTATTCGTCAGTTGCTCGTGAAGCAGATATTATTCTCGGTTCTCGTGAAGAATATGACCTTACAGAAAAATTCATTAAGCCAAATATGACAGATAAGGAAACTGCAGCATACTGGCACTCACAGAATGCAAAAATCGTAATTATCAAGCACGGTAAGGAAGGCTCAACAGCATACACAAACGACGGTGAAAGCTATTCAATCAAGCCATTCCCTGTAAAGCTTCTCAAGTCATTTGGTGGCGGTGACGGTTACGCATCAGCATTCCTTTACGGTATTTTTGAAGGTTGGGAAATTATTGATGCCCTTGAATTCGGTTCAGCTTCAGCGGCAATGCTCGTAGCTTCTCACGCTTGCTCACAGGATATGCCGACAGTTGACGCTGTTAAAGAATTTATCAAAAAAGAAAAAGAAGAATACGGAGATATGATTGCTCGCGTTTAATCAAATGTAGGGAACGATGCCCAAATCGTCCCGTAAAATACGGTGAACTAAAATGATTAAGAAATTGTTAAAAAATAAGGTTTTCAAAGGGGTAATAATTACAATTCTTTGTGCTTGTTTGCTCGGTGGGGTAGCTGTAGTCGGCATAAATGCCTATATGATTTCTTATGTCAGTGACTATATTTTAACTGTTGATGATTTGAAAGATGACAGTTTCGATTGCGTAATGGTGCTTGGTGCAGGTCTTTGGGACGGTGAACCGTCACCAATGCTACAGGAACGACTTGATTTCGGTCTTGTTGCCTATGAAATAGGTTGTTCTGATAAAATGCTTATGAGTGGTGACCACGGTCGTGAAGAATATGACGAGGTCAACAAAATGAAGGATGTTGCAATCGAAGAAGGTGTTCCTGCCGATAACATTTTTATGGACCACGCAGGGTTTTCAACCTACGAATCGATGTACAGGGCAAGAGATGTTTTTCAGGTTGAAAAAATGGTGATTGTGACACAGAAATATCACTTGTATCGTGCAGTATATAATGCTCGAAAACTTGGTATTGATGCTTATGGTTTTGCAGCCGACGAGCTTCGTTATCCGATTTATAACGATATTCGAGAAGCATTGGCAAGAACAAAAGATTTCTTCTATTGCATAATACAGCCTGAACCGACATATTTAGGTGATGTAATTTCAATTCACGCAAGTGGTTCATTGACAGATGATAAAGACAGAGTATAAATAGAGCCTCCCTTGTCAAAGGGAGGGGGACCGTCGAAGACGGTGGAGGGATTCATATATGTACGAAAATCCAAAATTTAATGAAAACAATGAAAAAATCCTTTGTGAGATGAATGGCAAAAATGCTGATATGCTCATGGATATTAAAACAAAATTGTTAAAAGCAGGTGAGTCCGTTACGATCTGTGACGAAAACAATGAAACTGCAATTCTCTTGCTTTCAGGTAATGTAACTTACTTCTTTGACGGTAAAACTGAAACTGCAAAGCGTGAAAATCAGTTTGTTGACAGACCATATTGTGTTCACTTCTCAAAAAACAATGAAGTAACAGTCACTGCAAATGCTGATTCGAGAATTCTCATTCAGCAGACAGATAACGAAAATGATTTTGGCTTTTACTGGTACAGTCCTGAAAATGTAATTCTTCAGGAATTTGGTAAAGACCAGTGGAATGGTACTGCACACAGACAAGTTCTTACATTATTTGATTATGAAAATGCACCATACTCAAATATGGTTCTCGGTGAAGTTATTCACAAACCTGGTTGCTGGTCAAGTTATCCACCACATTATCATCCACAGCCTGAGGTTTACTACTATGAATTTGATAAGCCACAGGGCTTTGGCGTAGGCTTTAACGGTGATGATTGTTATAAAGTGGAGGACCAGGGTGTTCTTTGCATTACACCGATGAAAACACATCAGCAGGTGGCTGCACCGGGTTACTCAATGTGCTATGTATGGATGATTAGACATTTAGAAAATGACCCTTGGATTAAGACAAGAATAGATGCTCCGGAGCATAAATGGCTCCTTGATGTATAAATAAAATACCTTTTTAACAGGAGATGATATTATGGCAAAAATGACAATGGCTCAGGCTTTGGTTAAGTTCCTTGACAATCAGTATGTGTCTTTTGACGGTGTTGAAACAAAATTCGTTGACGGAATTTTTACGGTTTTCGGTCACGGTATTGTTTTAGGTCTTGGTGAAGCACTTGATTCTGATAAAGGCGGACTCAAGGTTTATCAGGGTAAAAATGAGCAGGGTATGGCTCATGTTGCAACAGCCTTTGCAAAGATGAACAACAGAAGAAAGATTATCGCTTGTGCATCTTCAATTGGACCGGGTGCTGCTAATATGATTACTGCGGCAGCAACAGCAACAGTTAACAATGTACCGCTTCTTTTATTCCCTGCTGACACATTCTCAACTCGTCAGCCTGACCCTGTTCTTCAGCAGTTTGAACAGGAAAATTCACTTGCAACAACAACAAATGATGCTTATAAGGCAGTAACAAGATATTGGGACAGAATTACTCGTCCTGAACAGTTAATGTCAGCAATGATAAATGCAATGAGAGCACTTACAGATACTGCAAACGCAGGTGCAGTTGCAATTTGTCTTTGTCAGGATGTTGAGGGTGAAAGCTACGATTATCCAGATAGCTTCTTTGCAAAACGAGTACATAAAATTGTTCGTATGCCTGTGGCTTGTGAAGAATTAGAAGATGTTGTAAATGTAGTTAAGAATGCGAAAAAGCCACTTGTAATCTGTGGTGGTGGTGTTCGTTATTCAGAAGCGGGCGAAGCACTTGAAAAATTCTGTGCAGAATTCAATATTCCTTTTGCAGAAACACAGAGTGGTAAAACTGCTTGTCTTTCATCTGACAAATATAATCTTGGCGGTCTTGGTGTTACAGGTAACTCTGCAGGTAATGTAATGGCAAAGGATGCAGATGTTGTTATCGGTATCGGTACTCGTTTCTCTGACTTTACAACTGCTTCAAAGTCACTTTTCAAAGACGATGTTAAGATGGTAACAATCAACACATCTCGTTTCGATGCATATAAGCTTGATGCAGTTAAAATGGTTGCCGATGCTAAGCTTGGTATTCTCGCTTTAGGCGATGAACTCCGTAAAGCAGGTTACAAATCAGCTTACACTACTGAAATTGCTGACGCAAAAGCTGATTGGGACAAGGAAATGGAATTCCTTGCAAACTATAACTATGACGAGAACTTTAAGCCTCTTATTGAAGCTCGCGATGAAAAGACAATTCCTGAATTTGTTGAGAAAATCGGTGGCGTGATTACACAGACAGCAGCATTGGCTCTTATCCGTAGGTTAATTCCTGCTGATGCTCTTTGTACAGGTGCAGCAGGCTCACTTCCGGGTTGTCTTCAGAGAATGTGGACATCAGATAAGCGTTATTCATACAATATGGAATACGGTTATTCCTGTATGGGCTACGAAATTGCAGGTGCATTAGGTAGCAAGATGGCTCATCCTGAATGTGAATCTTATGCTATGTGCGGTGACGGAAGCTACCTGATGCTTCATTCTGAACTTGTTACATCAATTCAGGAAAACAAGAAAATCAATGTTCTTCTTTTCGATAACAGCGGTTTCGGTTGTATCAACAACCTTCAGATGTCAAACGGTATCGGTAATCTTGCAACAGAATTCCGTTACAGAGATGATAACGGTGACCTTTTAGGTGATTTGATTCCAATCGATTTTGCTATGGCTGCTGCAGCTTACGGTTGTAAGACATATACAGCAAAAACAATGGAAGAGCTTGAATTCGCTCTTATTGATTCACAGAAGCAGACAGTTTCAACACTTATTGACATTAAAGTACTTCCAAAGTCAATGACTGACGGTTACGGTGCTTGGTGGCATACAGGTGTTCCGGCTGTTTCAAAGAACGAAAAAGTAAACAATGCTTACGAAAGTAAGGAAGAAAATAAAAATAAGGCAAGGAGATATTGATATGCTTGACAAAAACAAAGTAAAACTCGGTATTGCACCTATCGCTTGGACAAATGATGATATGCCTGACCTTGGTGCAGAAAACACATTTGAACAGTGTATTTCTGAAATGGCACTTGCAGGATTCACAGGATGTGAAGTTGGTAACAAGTACCCAAGAGATACAAAGGTTCTCAAAAAAGCTCTTGAGCTTCGCGGTATGCAGATTTGTAATGCTTGGTTCTCAAGCTTCCTTATCACAAAGCCTTATGAAGAGGTTGAAAAGGACTTTATTGAGCACATCACTTTCCTTAAGGAAATGGGTGCAAAGGTTGTTGGTATTTCAGAACAGGGACACTCAATTCAGGGTACAGACCTTTCAATCTTTGACGACAAATATGTTATGAATGATGAAGAATGGGCTCTGCTCTGTACAGGTATCAACAAGCTTGGTAAGGTTGCAAAGGATATGGGTATTGCACTTTGCTTCCATCATCATATGGGTACAGTTGTTCAGACAGCAGCCGAAATTGACAGAATGATGGAAAACACAGACCCTGAACTTTTCGGTCTTCTTTTCGACACAGGTCACCTTGCATATTGTGGTGAAGATTATATGGCAGTTCTCAAGAAGTACGCAAAGAGAATCCGTCACGTACATCTTAAGGATATCCGTCCTGATGTAGTAGCAAAGGTTAAGGCAGAAAAGATGAGCTTTTTACAGGGCGTTCGTGCAGGTGCATTCACAGTTCCCGGTGACGGCGTAATCGATTTCAAGCCTGTATTCGACGTTCTTGAAGAAACAGGATACGAGGGATATGTTCTCGTTGAAGCAGAACAGGACCCTGCAATCGCAAATCCATTCGAGTACGCTCTCAAGGCTCGTAAATATATTGCAGAAGTATCTGGCTTATAATTTAATTTGAATATGTTATTCTGAACATAGTGACGCGTAGTGGCAGGCTTCCACGCCTGCAATGTCATTCTGAGCGTAGCGAAGAATCTCTTGTTAATGAGATAATAGGAGTTGAGAGATTCTTCGTCGTTACACTCCTCAGAATGACACTAATACAATAAACAAATCCAATAAGGAGAAAATAAATATGGCAGTAGAAAAATTACAGTATTTTGTGAACGGTCAGTTCAAGGATTCAAAAACTGATGTTTGGTATGACCTTCACAATCCAAGCACAGGTGAAGTTGTAGGACAGGCACCTTGCTGTACAAATGATGAAGTTCTTGAAGCAATCGAGGCTGCAAAGGCAGCATATCCGGGTTGGAGAGCAACTCCTGCAATCAAGAGAGCACAGATTCTTTATAAAATCCGCGAGCTTATTATACGCGATATGGAAGAACTCACAATGTGTGTTGCTTGTGAAAACGGTAAAGTTTGGGGCGAAGCAGAAGGCGATGTTCTCAAGGCAAAAGAAGGCACAGAACTTGCAACTCAGGTTCCGTCACTTATGATGGGCGAAAGTCTTATGGATGCTTCAACAGGTTATGATACAGTTAAGTATCGCGAGCCTCTCGGTGTTTTTGCAGGTATTGTTCCTGTTAATTTCCCTGCAATGATTCCGTTCGGCTGGATGGCACCGACTTGTATTGCAACAGGTAATACAATGGTTCTTAAGGCTGCATCTCTTACACCGAAAACAGCAATGAAATTTGCTGCAATTTATAAGGAAGCAGGAGTTCCTGACGGCGTTATCAATGTTATCACTTGCTCAAGAAATGAAGTAAATACAATTCTTGACCATCCTGATGTTAAGGGTATCACATTTGTAGGCTCAACTCCTGTCGGTCTTAAGGTTTATTCTCGTGCAGCAGCTGCAGGTAAGCGTTGTCAGGCTCTTACTCAGGCTAAGAATCACGCTCTTGTTATGTCAGACTGTGCGCTCGAAAGAACAGTTGCAGGTGTTATCAACTCTGCTTACGGTTGTGCAGGTCAGCGTTGTATGGCTCTTACCTGTTGTGTTGTTGAAGAAGCAATTGCTGACAAGTTCGTTGCTGAACTCAAAAAACAGGCAATGAAAATTAAGGTTGGCCCATCTTGGGAAAAGGATTCAAAGCTTGGTCCGATTACATATAAGAAGCATTATGAAGAAGTTCTTGCTGACATTCAGAAGGGTATTGACGAAGGTGCAGAGCTTGTTCTTGACGGTCGCGATGTTAAGGTGGAAGGCTACGAAAACGGTTACTTTATCGGACCTACAATCTTCGATAAGGTTACTGCTGATATGACAATCGGTCAGGAAGAGGTGTTCGGTCCTGTTCTTTGCATCAAGCGTTGCAAGACATTCGAGGAAGGCCTTAAGATTATGAATGACAACCCATATGCAAACGGTTCTGTTATTTATACTCAGAGTGGATACTTTGCTCGTCAGTTTGCTCGTTACACAGACGGTGGTCAGGTTGGTATCAATGTTGGTATTCCTGTTCCTGTCGGTTTCTTCCCATTCTCAGGACACAAGCAGTCATTCTTCGGCGATTTGCATTGTCTTGGTAAGGATGCATACCGCTTCTACACAGAATCAAAGGCAGTAACTACTCACTGGTTCGACGAAGAAGAAAAGACTAATACAAATGTATCCACATGGGATGGTACTATCTGATTTGTGTCTTTTTCTCGCAATACTTCGTGGCTTTCGGCTCGCGGTATACCCAATACAGCTTCGCCTCTGCCACATTGTCTTGCAAGAAAAATCCTACAAATTTGTTTAATAAGGTTATTATTCGTAGGGGTCGGCGTTCTCGACGACCCTTACCCAAATTATAAAAAGGAGAAATTATTATGCTTAAAATCGGTATTATCGGTGCCGGCCGTATCGGTAAGGTGCACCTTGAATCAATTTCATATCATGTTAAGGGTGCTGAAGTTGTTGCAATCGCAGACCCGTTTATGAATGACGAAACAAAGGCTTTCTGCGAAGGCTTTGGTGTAGAAAAAATCTACACAGATTACACAAAGATTATTGAAGACAAAGACATTGATGCAGTTCTTGTATGTTCTTCAACTGATACTCACGCTCCTATTTCTATTGAAGCAATCAATGCAGGTAAGCACGTATTCTGTGAAAAGCCTCTTGCAAATACAGTGGACAAGATTCTTGAAATTGCTGATGCTCTTAAAGCTCATCCTGAGTGCAAGTTCCAGGTTGGTTTCAACCGCCGTTTTGACCACAACTTCGCAGCAGTTCGTAAAGCTTATGATGAAGGTAAAATCGGTGAAGCACAGATTCTTAAAATCACATCTCGTGACCCACAGGCACCACCTGTTGGCTACTGTGCAGCAAGCATTTTCCTTGATATGACAATTCATGATTTCGATATGGCTTGCTTCCTTACAAACAGTGATGTTGAAGAACTTTATGTTTATGCTGATGCTCTTATTAATCCTGGTATCCGTGAATACGGCGATTTCGATACAGCTATCATTTCCATGAAGATGGAAAATGGTGCTCTCGCAGTTATTGACAACTCACGTCAGGCTATGTACGGTTATGACCAGAGAGCAGAGCTTTTCGGCTCAAAGGGTATGGTTGCAACTGCTAACGACACACTTTCAACTGCAGTTATCTCTGACGCAAACGGCGTAACAGGTGAAAAGCCACTCTATTTCTTCCTTGAAAGATATATGGGTTCATTCTCAGAAGAAGTAAGACAGTTTGTTGACTGCTGTGTAAACGATAAAGAAACTCCCGTTGGTATTCACGCAGGCTTGCAATCAGTTAAGATTGCTCTTGCTGCTGAAAAATCAACAAATGAAGGCAGACCGGTTAAACTTTCAGAGATTCAGTAATTTTGTAGGGGACGGTGCCACACCGTCCCGCTATTTTTACGGGAAGTCGGAGGCCAAGCGGTCTTAGGAAGACAATCTCACCAG
>JAZNZX010000025.1:0-29897 GCA_045595185.1 Candidatus Fimenecus sp.
CTCTCGCATTTCATCAGTCACCCTGAGTGAAACGAAGGGTCTGTTAAAATAGGACAGAGATTCTTCGTCACTTCGTTCCTCAGAATGACACTAAACCTTAAACATCCCTACAAATTCCAATTTGTTAAACGAAATTGATTGATTTTTTAATTAAAGATAACAAAAATAAAAAAAGATAAAAATATTTGCAAAAAAATGTTGACAAATCAAAAGTCTTATATTATAATAACAAAGCCGTCGCAATTGAACGGCAATATGGCGGCATAGCTTAGTTGGCTAGAGCGTCCGGTTCATACCCGGAAGGTCACAGGTTCAAGTCCCGTTGCCGCTACCAAGGGACTGAACAAGTCCCTAAACATGGCCCGGTGGTCAAGCGGTTAAGACACCGCCCTTTCACGGCGGTAACACGAGTTCGATTCTCGTCCGGGTCACCACAAAGAAGCATCGCAACTGCGGTGCTTTTTTTATTTGTGATTTTGTATTTATAGGAATCGAACTCGAGAGAGTTTTTGCGTTAAGAACACGATTCGGGGAATCGTTTTTAGCAAAAAGCGGTGAGGCGGGTACCGAAATTCGCAAGAATTTGGGTCGCCGAGCCAACAGTATGCAAGGCGTAGCCGAAGCAGACGGTCGATTCTCGTCCGGGTCACCACAAAGAAGCATCGCAACTGCGGTGCTTTTTTCTTTTTGTGTTATTCATTATTCATTCCTCACTGTTCATTTCCCACGGCTTTTCTCAATGAATAATTGAATTACCTTTCATTTTGTGCTAAACTTATTATCGTAATAATGCAAATACATATTTTCATAAATTATAAATGCGAGGGTTATATATGAACTTTAATGAAATAGCACAGAACAGATATTCCTGTCGTGGGTTTGACCGTAACAGACCCGTTGAAGACGAAAAAATTCAAGCCATTCTTGAAAGTGCGATACTATCACCATCGGCTTGTAACAGTCAGCCATACCATTTTACAATCTGCAAGGATGAAAAGGCAAAGGAGATTGTAAAGGCAACTCAGAGTATGGGAATGAACAAATTTACTGCTGATGCACCTGTTATGATTGTGATTTCCGAAGATAGCTATAACAAAACAGCAAACATCGGCTCGAAAATCAAAAATAACGATTACCGTTCCATTGACATTGGTATTGCAACTGCATATCTTACTGCAGAAGCGACGGCACAGGGACTTGGTACTTGCATTTTAGGTTGGTTTGACGATAAAAAAATTCGTAATATCTGCGGACTTAAAAATCCCGTGCGACTTGTTGTGGCATTAGGTTATGCAAAAGAGGGTAGTACAGTTCCACCTAAAAAGAGAAAATCCTATGATGAACTTGTGAGCGAGGTATAATATGACTCAGTGTGAAAGTTGTGCAAACTATTATTACGATGACGAATTACAGGAGTATTGTTGCGATATAAACCTTGATGAAGATGAAATGATGAGATTTTTAACATCATCAAATTATCATTGTCCGTACTTCAGACTTGATGACGAATATGGTGTTGTCAAAAAACAGAACTGATTTTTGTGCAGAATTATTCTTGAATTGTTAAAAAAATAACATTATAATATACTATTAGAAGATTGTGTCAAATAATCGGGGGATTGGCTATGTATCAGTATATTTATGCAACTGCTGTTATTGTTGGTGTTCTTGTAACTATTGCGTTTTTGATTTTGCGTGTTCTTCGTGGTGGACTTAGTGCAATGTTTTTAAAAGCAGGTGCGTCAGTTTGCTTTATCGGAACAGCATTTTCAGCCTTTGCATTCAACAATAAGGAAATGGAATACGGTATCCTTGTTATTATGGGCCTCATTTTTGGTCTTTTAGGTGATGTATGGCTTGATATGAAATATGTCTATAAACAGCATAATCATATTTATACATATGCCGGTATTATTTGCTTTATCGCCAACCATGTTTTTTATATTCCTGCTGTTGCATTCAAATATGGCGAGGGTCAGTTTGAATGGTGGTACGGTATAATTAACATTGTTGCTTGTATTGTGTTTGCAGTGGTGACAATGGCACTTGAAAAGCCCATGAAGGTGAAATACGGAAGATACAAGAAAATTCTATTCCTTTACAGTGCATTTCTTTCATGTACAATGTTTACAGCAATAAACGGATTGTTTTATAAAGGCTTTTCAAAGGACTTGTTTATGTTGGCAATAGCATCTGTTTTGTTTACTCTTTCTGATTTGGTGCTTTCAAACATTTATTTCAAGGAAGGTGGCAACACAAAGCCTAATGTTGTTGTAAATCATCTTCTCTATTATGCAGCACAGTTTACATTCGCATCTACTTTGTTACTTAAATAGTCACAGTGTTTAAAAATAAATAATATTTTTGGTTATACTGATAATTGTATTTTGTTACAATTGTTGGTATAATTTTTTTATATGAGTTCTTTTTAGAAAGGAGCAACAAAATGCTTAACGGATTATTTGTAGGACTTTCAGTTGCATTTTTAATCTTCGTTATAGTTTTTCTTGTGGAACGACTTAAAGAATGTTCGGTCAAAGCAACTGTTCTTAAAGCAACATCATCCTTGTTTTTTGTAATTCTTGCTTGTGTAGCAGTTGCAATAAAGCCTGAAAATTTGGATTATGGCATTATGCTCATTATCGGTATGGTGATTTGTACCATTGGTGACATCTGGCTTGACCTTAAATATGTACATAAGGAATATGACGAGCAATATACCTTTGTGGGTATAGGTAGTTTTATGGTAAGTCACATTTTCTACCTTATAGGTATCTTGTTGGCTTATCCTGAATTTATCGGTTGGCAGGTTGCCCTTGCAATATTCTCTGCCTTGTCAGTATCGGTTATTGAACGACTGATTTCAAAAAAGACGGGCTTTGAATATGGAAAATTTAAAGGGTTGACATTTGTTTATTCAATTGTCATAATGCTTACAGTAACATTTGCATTGAATGGTGTTAACGCATTCGGTTGGTTACCTGTGTTAGGCGGAGCAGAAATGCCTGCGGTAATGCCAAGTTTTTTATGTATGAATATGGGAACTGTGATTTTCGCCCTTTCTGATTTATCCCTTTCAATAGCTTTTTTCAAAAAAGGCGGAAACACAAAGCTTAATGTGGTAATTATTCACATTACTTATTATTTAGCACAGTATTTATTAGCGTTATCAATTCTTATGTGATAAGGAGAGAAGTATATGGAACAGAAAAAATATGTTCAGAAAAATGAAATGACTGCATTCTGCGTGGCAGGTTTAGGTCAGGGTATGATTTATGCTCTTATGTCAAGTTATATCAGTGACTATTACCTTAATGTATTGCAGTTAGCACCAATGTTTGTGTTGCTTCTTATGCTTTTGGCACGAGTATGGGACGCAATTAACGACCCACTTATGGGTATGATTGTTGACAGAAGCAACCTTAAAAGTGGTAAGATGCTTCCGTTTATTCGCCTTGCGTTAATTCCGATTGCAATCGTAACATTGCTTATGTATTTAAGTCCTAATCTTGACAAAACACAGTTAATGATTTATTCAGCAATCGTTTATGTTGCATGGGGTATGATTTATACAGTTGGTGATGTTTCCTTCTGGGGACTTCCAAATGTTATGACACCTGATTCAGAAGAAAGAAGTTCAGTTATTTCAGTAAGTAAGATTTTCAACTCAATTGGTTCTGCTGTTCCTGAAGTTCTTTTCCTTGTAGTTGGTTTCATTATTGCTGCGTGGGTTGAAAATTCTTCAGAACCTATAGACTTCCTTACATCACAAAAGAGAAAATATCTCATTATGGCTATTGTAACAGTTGGTATTGGTTCAATTCTTTATGCGCGTGCTTGTACAGGGGTTAAGGAAAGAGTTAAAATGCCTGTTCGTAAGCGTCAACCAGGTGAACCATCACAACTTTCACGAGTATTCAAGTGTAAACCTCTCGTTCTTGTCCTTTTGATGGGTGTTCTTTCAAGCGGACGCTATATGGTGTCTGCAGCAGCAATCCATGTTGCAAGATATTCATTCTATATAGGTCCTGACCTTGCAACTCTTGCAACAGAGGCTGAAAGAATTGCAGCGATTGAATCAAGTATTTCAACAGTTAAAACAGTTTTCCAGATTAGCTCAATCGTTGGCCTTTTCGGTGCTACACTCTTTATGCCGAAACTTATGAAGAAGTTTGACTATAAGAAACTTGTTATTGTAACTTGTCTTGCAGGTTTTGTGGCAAGTATCGTTACAACAATTGTTGGTTGGTTTACAATGAACCTTTATGCTTGTATCCCATTCATTATTATTTCTTGTATTCCTCTTGGCGTTATTAATACAGTCAGTCTTGCAATGATTGGTGACTGTCTTGACTATATGGAACTTAAAACAGGATTCCGTGATAACGCACTTGGTGCTGCTTGTCAGGGCTTTATCAACAAAATCGGTAATGCATTTGCGACATCAGGTATCGTTGTTATGTATATGGTAATCGGTCTTGACCCTGCACAGATGCTTTCATCAACTGCGGTTGTGTCAGCACTTGATATGCCACCTGAAATGAGATTTGCAATGTTCTCACTTGTATCAATCGTACCAGGTATCAGTATGCTACTTTGTGCAATTCCTATGTTCTTCTATAAGATTGCAGGACAGGAAAAGAAAAATATCATTGAAGCTCTTGCAAAGAAGAGAGAAACAAGTGGTGTAACTGTAGATTAATTTTAAAAGCCTACATATAATGTGTAGGCTTTATTTTAATAATGGAGAAAGATATGAAAGATTTTAAATTTTTAGTCCTTACAGACCCGCATTTTTTTGATACTGATTTAGGTTGCAGCGGTCCTGATTATGACGACTTTATGCACTATGAGCAGAAATGCTTTGCTGAAACTGAAAGCATCAACAATGCAGTTTTTAAGTATCTTGGTGAAACAGATTCAGCGGATACGGTTATTATCGCAGGTGACTTGACACAGAATGGCGAAAGAAAAAGTCACGAAAAGTTTATTAAACTGCTTTATGATTTGAAAGCAAAGGGCAAAAAGGTTTATCTCATTACTGCTGACCACGATTGGAAAGGTGACCCCTTTGCATTCGGTGAAAACGGAAGATATCAGCCTGAAGGCACAAAGAAAGAAGAACTTATTACTCTTTATAATGATTTCGGTTTTGCTGATGCAATCGCTGTGGACGAAGAACATCTTTCTTATGTGGCACAGCTTGGTGACGGTGTAAGACTTTTAGCCATAAATGCTGATGTTAAAACGAACGGTCAGTTCAGTCTGACCGAAAAGCAGGTTGAATGGATTAAGGTGCAGACTAAAAAGGCGAGAGAAGATAACCAGACAATGTTTGCTATTTGTCACTATCCTATTTTACCAATTCAGCCACTTTTCTCAATTATCAAATCATCACTTATGTATGATTATAAATCGGTTGCAACACTTTTGGCTGATGAAGGTGTTCACCTTGTATTTACAGGTCATATGCATAACCAGAGCATCAATGAATTTGTAACAGAAAAAGGCAATAAATTCTTTGATGTCACAACAGGTTCAATTATTGCTGACCCATCATACATAAGACTTGTAACATTGAATGAAAACAGTGCAGAAATCGAGAGTATTCCGACACCTGATTTCGATTACGACACAAAGGGTATGACCTGCAAGGAATATTTAACATCAGTGTTTGATGCGATGATTAGAAATATTCTTCTCGATTTGCGTGATGATACTACAAGAGCAATGAGAAAATTTCACATAAAAGAGAGCAAAGGTCTTGTTTTTGCACTTCACATAGCAGGAAAACTTCTTTGTTCAGTAAAACTTGGTACACTCGCAAGACTTCTTTTCATCAAATGTGATAAGAACATCAAAAAAGTCAAACTGATTGATTATGCAACTGTGCTTGTGAGAAATATCTTCCGTGGTAATCAGACATATAACGAGGGTACACCCGAAGGTGATGTTTTCATAGCATTTATTAACAGAATTAAGCCTATACTAAAAAAAATCAGCGTAAAAGACCCTTATGGTGAAAAAGTGGATATTGCTGAATTGCTTATAAATACTGCAGGCAATTACGGTTACGATGATTATAATACAAAAATAGAGTGGTAAAATGGGCTCCACCCTTGAGCGGGAGCTGTCGCCGTAAGGTGACTGAGGGGGGATAATTTAAAATCCCCCTTTCCGCCTCGTTCCTCGGCACCTTCCCCTCCAGGGGGAAGGCTATTTTTTTGTGTTTTTACATTTCCCTATTGCAATTTATCGCTTTATTATGATAGAATAACTCTAATCTTTTTTCAGAAAGAAGTAATATTATGGTAACTCTTGATAAAATCTATCACGCATCATTTGTTTTAAAGGACATTATCCGTAAAACAGATATGATTTATGCACCAAAAATCAACCCTGATTGTGATGTTTATCTTAAAACAGAAAACTTACAGGTAACAGGTTCATTCAAGGTTCGTGGTGCTGCTTATAAAATCAGCCAGCTTTCAGCTGAAGAAAAGGAAAAAGGTGTTATTGCCTGTTCAGCGGGTAACCACGCACAAGGTGTTGCTCTTGCTGCTACAAAGAACGGTATTAAGTCACTTATCTGTCTTCCTGACGGTGCTCCTATTTCAAAGGTTGAAGCTACAAAGAGTTATGGTGCTGACATCTGCCTTGTTGAAGGTGTTTATGACGATGCTTACAACAGAGCATTACAATTAAGAGATGAAAAGGGCTATACTTTTGTCCATCCTTTTGATGATGACGATGTTATCGCAGGTCAGGGTACAATCGGTCTTGAAATTCTTGACCAGATTGCTGATGCTGATGCAGTCGTTGTGCCAATCGGTGGAGGCGGACTTATCAGCGGTGTTTCATTTGCAATCAAAGCACTTAATCCAAAGGTTAAGGTTTATGGTGTTCAGGCAAAAGGTGCACCGAGTATGTATAATTCAATCAAGGATGACAAAATCGAACGACTCGACAATGTTTCAACTATTGCTGACGGTATCGCTGTTAAAGAACCGGGTGCAAACACTTTTGAATATGTAAAGAAATATGTTGACGAGGTCGTAACAGTTTCTGATGACGAAATCGCAACTGCAATTCTTGCTCTTATTGAACAGCAGAAGCTTATTACTGAGGGTGCGGGTGCAGTTTCAGTAGCAGCAGTAATGTTCAATAAAATTCCTGTTAAGGGCAAAAAGGTTGTTTGCCTTGTTTCAGGTGGTAACATTGACGTTACAATTCTTTCTCGTGTAATTAAGCGTGGTCTTTTGACAAGCGGTCGTACATATTCACTTACAATTGAGCTTGTTGACAAACCCGGTCAGCTTAAAGGCGTTTCAAATATTATTGCCGATTTGGGCGGTAATGTTATCTCGATTCACCACGAAAGAGCATCTGAAAATTCAGACATTAACGGTTGCTTCTTGAGAATTTTGTTAGAAACACGAAACTTTGACCATATTGAACTTATTAAGAACGAACTTATAACTCAAGGTTATAAATTGGTATAAGGAGAAATAACTATGATTAAAACAATCAGTACAGATAAAGCACCTGCAGCAATCGGACCATATTCACAGGCAAAGGTAGTTGGAAATCTTGTTTTCACATCAGGACAGATTGCAATTAATCCTGCAAACGGTGAGATTGAAGCAGTAACAATCGAAGAACAGACAAAACAGGTTTGCGAAAATATCAAAAATCTTCTCGAAGCATCAGGCAGCGACCTCCAGAGTGTTGTAAAAACAACTTGCTTCCTTAAAAATATGGAAGATTTTGCAGCATTCAACGGAATTTATGCGGAGTGTTTCACAGGGAAACCTGCTCGTTCATGTGTAGCGGCAAAACAATTACCAAAGGATGTACTTGTAGAAGTTGAGACAATAGCAGTAATTAAATAATTGCAAAATGCAAAGCACAAAATGAAGGGGCGATTCACGAATCGCCCTTTTTAATATTTTATTTGAATATTCAAATTATAATTTATCGGGATAAACAACCAATTCGATAGGTCATTCTGAGCGTAGCGAAGAATCTCTCCAACGGTAATATATTAACCAAGAGAGATTCTTCGTCACTTCGTTCCTCAGAATGACACTAACCTTAAACATCCCCTACAAACTCCAAATTGGCATGCAAAAAACCGTACAGAGTTTTTCTGTACGGTTAATTTTTTGAACTTATTTTATCGGTGAAATTCGGAATGTGTATGTGTATTCCTTATTCGGTTTAAGTTGATACTTTTCGCGAACCTGTGCGTCACCGGGCATATCGCCACCGACACCGATTTGATTCAAGTCAACATTGAATGTTGTGATGTCATAGTGTGGTAATTCGTGGATATGCTTTGCGAGTTGTAATTGGTCTTGTGTATAGTGCCAAGCACTAAAGCAAATAGGTGTTTCGCCCATAGCTTCAAAACGAAGACCAATATTATCCTTGTTTCTGATTTCAACCCATCTTACATCAGTACGGTTACCGTTTTCCTGTGGTCGCATATAGTGATGCTCAAGGTCGGCAACTGACTTTTCGTGGATTGTGATTTTACCACCTGTTTTTCTGTCAAAATATGTTTCCTGTGGGCCACGACCATACCATTTAACCTGGTCAAATTCGCGAAGAAGTCCCATCTTTGTACCGAAACGAAGAAGATTGAAGTTCTTTGGTGTACCTGTATGAGAAACTTCAATGCTACCGTCAGGACTAACAACGAATTGTGATGTAACACCTGCGAAGAACTGAACTGACCAGTTAATCTTAATCATAAGCTGACCCTTACTGTTCTTTTCTGCACTGACAAGCTTACCCTTTGCAGAGTTTGTTGCTCTTTGCCAGTTAAAATACGGATGGAACGGAATAAGGAAAGGCACAAAGTTTGTGTTTGAAAGGTCATTGTCGGTTACTGCTCTGAAATAGTTAGGTGTAACAGCAGATTTCAAATATTCTTTACCGTCGTATTTAAGTGATGTGATTTTACCACCATCAACCTTAATGCTGAAATTATCACCGTTTACAAATACAACATTGTCATTCTTAACGAATGTAACATTACCGTCGACAGCTTTTTCTTCTGCCTTTGCATCTTTAACAACAAATTGGTCAAAGCTCTGTTCATAACCTGCTTCGCACCAAGGCTTTGCAGTTTTGTTAAGATAAGAAATAATAAGCACACATTCTTTTTCAGGTAATGTAGTCAAATCATAAGGGATTGTAAAGTCAACCTGTGAAAGAGGACCACAGTTGATGTCAACGATACCACTCTGTATTTCATTACCCTCAGCCTGCAAGCTCCACTTGAATTCAATATCTGAAAGGTCAGTAAAGAGTTTTTTGTTAATAAGAGTAAATTCGCCCTTACTCAAATCTTTTTCCTTAACCTTGATTTCACAATAAACTTTCTTAACCTCAAAGTATGATGGATGAGGTTTTCTGTCTGCTGTAATAATACCATTAGCATTGAAATATGTGTTGCTACCTGTCATAGCAGTTGTATTTGGAAGGTGAGTATATCTGCCCGGTTCATATGGCTCAAAGTCAGTACCGTAAAGCCATTGGTCACCGTTTTCTGTCTTTTTGCGGATTGCCTGGTCAACAAAATCCCAGATATAACCGCCACACATATGCTCATGTGCTTCAAAGTCGTCCATATATTCCTGGAAATTACCAAGGCTGTTTTCCATAGCGTGAGCATATTCACAAAGAAGAACAGGTCTGCAGTAATCTTCTTTCTTGATTGGCTTTGAGTCAGCAGCAAGTGCGTTTGCAATATTGTCATAAAGTGAGATGGTAATAGGCTCTTTGTTGCAAAGCTTTTTCATAACACTTTCAACAGGATACATTCTCGAAATAACATCACTCTTTGTGAAATTAAAGTCACCTTCATAATGGAACTGACGAGTTGAGTCGAGTTTAAGAGCAGCCTTCTTCATTTCCATAAAGTTGTTGCCGTCACCGGCTTCATTACCAAGTGACCACATGAATACACAAGCGTGGTTTCTATCACGAAGCACCATTCTTTCCATTCTGTCAACAACAGCATCAGTCCACATTGGGTTGTCACCCGGAACGCCCTTACGACGAACACCGTGAGTTTCAAGGTCACATTCGTCCATAACATAGAAACCGTATTCGTCACAGAGTTCATAGAAATATGGGTCATCAGGATAATGAGATGTACGAATTGAGTTAATATTCGCATTCTTCATAAAGTTCAGGTCCTGATGGTATCTTTCAGTAGGAACTGCCCAACCGTTATCAGGGTCAAAGTCGTGACGGTTAACACCGCGAAGCAACAACGGTTTTCCGTTGAAAAGGAATCTGTCACCGATAATTTCAACCTTCTTGAAACCGAAACGGATACATTTATATGTTGTTTTACCGTCGGCAGTAATGCTTATGAGTAATTTGTAAAGATATGGACTTTCAGCAGACCATTTTTTCGGATTTTCGATAAGTTTATTAAATCCGAGTGTTGCAGAACCGCTGAATTCTGCTTCACCGAGAGTAATTCTTGTGTCTCCGTCAATGATTTCTGCTTTAACTGTTGCAGAACCGTTACCCGAATAGTCAACTACCTTGATTTCAAGATTTGTGTTACTGTCCCTATAGTCTTTGTCAAGGTCAGTTGTAATAAAGAAATCGCGAACACATTTTTTAGGCTCAGCGAAAACATAAACCTCTCTGTAAAGACCGCAAAGAAGCCACATATCCTGATTTTCAAGATATGCACCGTCTGAGAAACGATATACTTTGACTGCAACTCTGTTTGAGCCTTTTCGTGCAAACTTTGTGATGTTGAATTCGTGTGGAGTCATTGAACCCTGTGAATAACCCACAAATTCACCGTTAAGATAAACCTCAATAGCAGATTTTGCAGCACCGAAATGCATAAAAATTTCCTGACCGTCAAAGCTTTCAGGCATCTGGAAATCGCGTACATAAATACCGATTTCCTGCATACTGTGGTCGATTGACGGAATCTTGTTCTTGTTTCTGCTGATTGCACGACAGTATGTACTTGCATAATAGTACGGATAACTTTCAGTTTCCTGACCAATCTGCCAGACTGACGGAACTTTTATGTCACGCCAGAAGGATGCATCAAAGCTGTCCTTATAAAAATCAGCAGGACAACCGTTTAATCCTCTTTGCCAATGGAATTTCCATGTGCCGTTGAGAGTCATCTTTGTTTTAGGCTCTGTACGGTTTAGTGCATCTGCTTCATTGTCATAAGAAAAAGCGATAACGTGACCGTCTTCCTTATTCCTTTTGAAAATTGCGGGATTTTCCCAATCGTATTTGTAGTTTCTCATATTTTACCTCCAACAAGGTTATTCACATTTAGATGCTAAGTATTCGATGAATTGCTTTGCAGTTCTTGGACTTCTGCCACCATTACGAAGTGCAAAAGCCTCAGCCTGAATTGCCAACTCATTTTTTGCTATACCTATATTATACTGCATAGCAAGATTTTCCACAATAGATAAATATAAATCTTTATTAGGTTTTGAGAAAGTAATTTTAAGACCGAATCTTGCAGAAAGACTCATAACTTCCTGAATTGTATCCTGAAGGTGAATATCGTCACCGTTTCTGTCATTGAAATTCTCTTTAACAAGATTTCTGCGGTTACTTGTAGCATAAATTGCAAGGTTATCGGTTTTACCTGCAACTCCACCTTCAAGGATTGCCTTTAATGCACCGAAATCACTGTCGTTTGTTGAAAAGCTTAAATCGTCAATAAAGATAATAAACTTCAAGGGATTATCAGCAAGCTTTTCGATTACATCAGGTAATGAATACAGCTGATTTTTCTTGATTTCAATAAGACGAAGTCCCATTTCGTAGTATTCGTTCACAATAGCCTTGATTGTACTGCTCTTACCACTGCCTGCATCACCGTAAAGAAGAACATTGTTACAGGGCTTACCCTGAATAAGTGCCATTGTGTTGTCAATAACCTTTTGTCTTTCTAACTCATAACCACTCATTTGCGAAAGACGCTGTGGGTCAGGATATTTAACAGGAATAATTTCGCTATCCTTATATAAGAACATTCTGTGTGTTGCGTAAATGCCATAGCCTGTTGTTCTGATTGCTTCAATTTTTCTTGTGTATTCATTTTTTACGGAAAAACCGCTGTTTTTCCATTCAGGTAAATAAATCTCAACATTACATATTGATTTTATATCGTCACATTTGATTTGTGATAATTCTTCAAAAAAATCAAGTTCACTTTCAACTGCTTTGGTCAAAAGAGGGGATGCCTGTCCTTTTGCAGACTGCTTAACATATATATTTTCGTCATTCTGTAAAAGCGTGTTGATATATTCAGTAAGGTTATCCGTCTGCTCATAGATAGCTGACACAAAATCCGAATAGAGTGACAAGAAACGGTTGCTGTCTTTATCGTCACATTCAATGAGCTTAATGAGCAGGGAAACACCCTTATCGTTTATTACATGTTTAAATACGGTTACTGCTTTTGCGCGTAAAGATAAATTGCTGAAATTCTGCATAAAAACATCCTTAAAAATAAAATATAAAAAATTTTCCAAAATTCCAAAATAAGTATTGACATATTGACTTGACTTGTATATAATAATAAACTGCTATTAAAATGGAATTGTATACGCTGGAGCATTTTTCGTAAAAAGAATTTTACCATAATTTGTTACGAAAATCAAGGCGTAAAACAACTTTAATTTAGTAATCTCCACGCCTTATATACTATGTATATAGATATAAGGCTCAGGAATAAAAAAATGAACGGAGAGTGATAAGCCCTATGGTAAATGTCAAACCGGTAAAACTTGGCAGAAATACCCGTATGAGTTTCTCAAAAATCAATGAGGTTATGCAGATGCCTAATCTTATCGAGGTGCAGAAGAATTCATACAAGTGGTTCCTTGAAACAGGACTTAAAGAGGTGTTCCGTGATATCGATGCAATCACCGATTACACAGGAAATCTCGAATTGACTTTTGTTGATTATCGTATGGATGATAAGCCAAAGTACACTGTTAAGGAATGTAAAGAAAGAGATGCAACTTACGCTGCACCTCTCAGAGTTACAGCTCGTCTTTTCAATAAGGAAACAGGCGAAGTCAAGGAAAACGAAGTTTATATGGGCGATTTCCCACTGATGACAGACAGTGGTACATTTGTGATTAACGGTGCAGAGCGTGTTATTATTTCACAGCTCGTTCGTTCACCAAGTGTATATTACGGAATGACTCATGACAAGACAGGTAAAGAGCTTTATACAACTACTGTTATTCCTAACCGTGGTGCTTGGCTTGAATATGAGACTGACCAGAATGACCTTTTCTATGTAAGAATCGACAAGAACAGAAAGATTTACATCACAACATTTATTCGTGCATTGGGCCTTAGCTCAAATGATGAAATCCGTGAATTTTTCGGTTATGATGACAGAATCGAAGCAACTCTTGAAAAGGATACAACTGTTAATACTGAACAGGCTCTTATCGAAGTATATAAGAAGCTTCGTCCTGGTGAACCACCTGCACTTGAAACAGCACAGGCTCACCTTAACGGTCTTTTCTTTGATGCTCACAGATATGACTTATCAAGAGTAGGTAGATATAAGTATAACAAGAAGCTCGGTATTGCTGCTCGTATTGCTGACAAAATGGTTAAAGAACCTGTTGTAAGTCAGCTTACAGGCGAGATTATGGCTATGCCAGGTGCTGTTATCGACGCTGAACTTGCTTACAGAATTGAGCAGGAAGGTGTTGACACTGTTATCCTTGATGTTGACGGCAAGGAAGTTAAAGTATTCTCAAACGGTATGGTTGATGCTCTTGAATATGTTCCTATGTTCACAGAGGATGAGCTTGAAGAAATTGCTATCAACGAAAAAGTTAAATTCACAGTTCTTATGGAAGTACTCGACAAGTGTGGTGACGATAAGGAAGCACTTAGAGAAGAAATGGCACTTCGTGCTGATGACCTTATTCCGAAGCACATTACTGTTGAAGATATTTTCGCAACAATCAACTACCTTAACGGTTTAGCATCAGGTATTGGTGTTACAGACGATATTGACCACCTTGGTAATCGTCGTATCCGTTCGGTCGGTGAACTTCTTCAGAACCAGTTCAGAATCGGTTTTGCAAGAATGGAAAGAGTTGTAAAAGAAAGAATGACTCTTCAGGGACAGGAACCTGATAAGGTAACTCCTGTTGCTCTTATCAACATTCGTCCTGTTATGGCTGCTATTAAGGAATTCTTTGGTTCATCTCCACTTTCTCAGTTCATGGACCAGACAAACCCATTGGCAGAGCTTACTCATAAGAGAAGACTTTCAGCACTCGGTCCCGGCGGTCTTTCCCGTGACCGTGCAGGTTTCGAAGTTCGAGACGTTCACTATTCACACTACGGAAGAATGTGTCCTATTGAAACTCCTGAAGGTCCTAACATCGGTCTTATCTCTTATCTTGCAACTTTCTCAAGAATCAACAAGTACGGCTTTATTGAAGCACCTTTCAGAAAGATTGATAAAGAAACAGGTACAGTTCTTTCAGAAGTTGAATATATGACTGCTGACGTTGAAGATAACTATGTTGTTGCTCAGGCTAACGAACCACTTGACGAAAACGGCAAGTTCATCAATGCAAAGCTTACAGCTCGTCACAGAGAAAACTTCCTTGAAGTTCCTACAACAGAAGCTGACTATATGGACGTTTCTCCAAGAATGCTCGTTTCAGTTGCTACTGCAATGATTCCATTCCTTGAAAATGACGACGCGAACCGTGCTTTGATGGGTTCTAACATGCAGCGTCAGGCTGTTCCGCTTCTTAAAACAGATTCTCCTATTGTTGGTACAGGTATGGAATACAAGGCTGCTGTTGACTCAGGTACAGTAGTTCTTGCAAAGCGTGCAGGTAAAGTTACTCAGATGGACGCAAAGACTATTGCTATCACAACTGCTGATGGCGAAGTTGACACATATGAACTTATTAAGTTTATGCGTTCAAACCAGGGTACATGTATCAACCAGCGTCCGATTGTTTCAATCGGTCAGGAAATCGAAGCAGGTGAAGTTATTGCTGACGGTCCTGCTACATCAAACGGTGAAATTTCCCTTGGTAAGAATGCCCTTATCGGCTTTATGACTTGGGAAGGTTATAACTACGAAGACGCTGTTCTCATTAACGAAAAGCTCGTAAGAGAAGACGTTTATACATCAGTTCATATTGAAGAATATGAAATCGAAGCAAGAGAAACAAAGCTTGGTTCAGAAGATATTACAAGAGATATTCCTAACGTTGGTGAAGATGCTCTTAAGGACCTTGACGAAAACGGTATTATCCGTATCGGTGCTGAGGTTCATTCAGGTGACATCCTTGTCGGTAAGGTTACACCAAAGGGTGAAACTGACGTAACAACTGCAGAAGAAAGAATTCTTCGTGCAATTTTCGGTGAAAAAGCTAAGGAAGTTCGTGACACTTCTCTTCGTGTTCCTCACGGTGAATACGGTATCGTTGTTGACGTTGAAGTATTTACAAGAGAAAACAGTGACGAATTAAGTCCTGGTGTTAATAAGATTGTTCGTTGCTATATTGCACAGAAGAGAAAGCTCTCTGTTGGTGACAAGATGGCCGGTCGTCACGGTAACAAGGGTGTTGTTTCCCGTATTCTTCCACAGGAAGATATGCCGTTCCTTGATGACGGTACTCCGCTTGACATCGTTCTCAACCCATTGGGCGTTCCTTCTCGTATGAATATCGGTCAGGTATTGGAAGTGCATCTTGGTTTTGCATACAGAAAACTTGGCCAGAAGATTGCAACTCCTGTATTCGACGGTGCTCACGAAGCTGATATCCGTGAAGCGCTTAAAGAAGCAGGCTACCGTGAAGACGGTAAATCAATCCTTACTGATGGCCGTACAGGTCAGAAGTTTGATAACCCTGTTACAGTAGGTGTTATGTACTACCTCAAGCTTCATCACCTTGTTGATGATAAGATTCACGCTCGTTCAATCGGTCCGTACGCTCTCGTTACACAGCAGCCACTTGGTGGTAAAGCACAGTTCGGTGGTCAGCGTTTCGGTGAAATGGAAGTTTGGGCACTTGAAGCTTACGGTGCAGCATATACTCTTCAGGAAATCCTCACAGTTAAATCTGACGACCTTACAGGACGTCGTAAGACATATGAGGCTATCGTTAAGGGTCTTAACATCCCTAAACCCGGTGTTCCTGAATCATTCAAGGTTCTCATCAAGGAACTTCAGGCATTGGCTCTTGATGTTCGTGTGCTTGATGAAGACGGTGAAGAAATTGACATTAAGAACGGTTTTGATAACGACGATTTTGATGTAATTCCTCCTGTTGACCCTGAAATTGAATTTGAAAATGTCAATGACGCAACTTACGACAACGGCTTTATTCTTGACAATGAAGACGGAGCTGAACTCGATGAAGATGACGATTCTGATTTCTATAAGGAAATGGGACTCGACTTTGACGAAGATTCAATGGATGATGAAGAGAACTATTGATTGAAGTAACCTATTTATAATAGATTAAAGGAAGAAGGGCTAATTTTAATGGAAAAGAAACCATTTGAAGCAATAAAAATCGGTCTTGCCTCTCCTGACCAGATAAGAGAATGGTCATATGGTGAGGTTAAAAAGCCCGAAACAATAAATTATAGAAGCCTTAAACCGGAGAAAGACGGACTTTACTGCGAAAGAATTTTCGGACCTACAAAGGACCTTGAATGTCATTGTGGTAAGTACAAGAAGAATCACTACAAGGGCAAGATTTGTGAACGTTGTGGTGTTGAAGTTACTAAAAAGGAAGTTCGTCGTGAGAGAATGGGTCACATTGAACTCGTTTCTCCTGTTTCTCACATTTGGTATTTCAAGGGTATCCCATCAAGAATGGGTCTTATCCTTGACCTTTCACCTCGTGACTTGGAAAAGGTACTCTATTTCTCAAGATACATTGTTACTGACCCAGGTGATACTGACCTTGAACTCAATCAGATACTCAATGAAAAAGAGTATGAAGATTGTTTAGAAAAGTATGACGATGCTTTTAAAGCAGGTATGGGTGCTGAAGCAATCAAGGAACTTCTTAAAAAGATTGATGTTGATGAACTTTGTAATCAGCTTCGTGAAGAGCTTACAGATGCATCAGGACAGAAGAGAACAAGAATTCTCAAGCGTCTTGAAGTGGCTGAAGCATTCAAGCAGTCAGGTAATCGTCCTGAATGGATGATTATGGATGTAATTCCTGTTATTCCGCCGGATATTCGTCCAATGGTTCAGCTTGATGGTGGCCGTTTTGCTACATCAGACTTAAATGACCTTTACAGACGAGTAATCAACAGAAACAATCGTCTTGAAAGACTTCTTGAACTCAATGCTCCTGACATTATCGTTCGTAACGAAAAGAGAATGCTTCAGGAAGCAGTTGACGCTCTTATCGACAACGGTCGTCGTGGCAGACCTGTTACAGGTCCAAACAACAGAGCACTTAAATCTCTTTCAGATATGCTTAAGGGTAAGCAGGGTCGTTTCCGTCAGAACCTTCTCGGTAAACGTGTTGACTATTCAGGTCGTTCAGTTATCGTTGTTGGTCCTGAACTCAAGCTTTACCAGTGCGGTTTGCCAAAGGAAATGGCGCTCGAACTCTTTAAACCATTCGTTATGAAACGCCTTAACGAAAAGGGTGTTACAAGCAATATCAAATCAGCTAAAAAGATGGTTGAACGCGCAACTACTGAGGTATGGGACGCACTTGAAGAAGTGATTAAGGACCATCCAGTAATGCTTAACCGTGCTCCTACACTTCACAGACTTGGTATTCAGGCATTCGAGCCTGTCCTTGTTGAAGGTAGAGCTATTAAGCTTCATCCACTTGTTTGTACAGCTTTCAATGCCGACTTCGACGGTGACCAGATGGCTGTTCACGTACCACTTTCAGCAGAAGCACAGGCTGAAGCAAGATTTCTTATGCTTGCTGCTAACAACCTCCTTAAGCCATCAGACGGTAAACCTGTTGCTGTTCCCACACAGGATATGATTCTTGGTTCTTACTATCTTACAATGGTTAAAGAAGGCGAACCTGGTGAAGGTAAAGTATTCCGTGATGTTAACGAAGCAATTATGGCATACGATGAAGGCGACATTACACTTCACGCAAAAATTAAGATTCGTATGACTAAAGAAGTAGAAGGCGAGATGGTAACAAAACTCGTACCTACAACTCTTGGTCGTGTGATTTTCAACAATCCAATTCCACAGGATTTAGGTTTTGTTGACAGAACTGACCCTGCAAACGCTTTTGACCTTGAAGTTGACTTCCTTGTTAAGAAAGGCGGACTCGGTAAGATTATCGACAAATGTATCAAGGTTCACGGTGTTACAGTTGCTGCTGAAATGCTTGATAAGATTAAGGCTCAGGGTCTTAAATACTCAACAAAGAGTGGTATCACAGTTGCTGTTTGCGACGCAAGGATTCCTGAAGAAAAGAAAGACTTGCTTGCATCCGCTGAAGAACAGGTTGACGGTATCAACGATTACTTCAACATGGGTCTCTTAAGCTCAGAAGAACGTTCAAGAGCAGTTATCAAGGTTTGGGAAGAAACAACAAACGCAGTTTCATCAGGTATCCTTGAAGGACTTGGCGAAACTAACCCAATCTATATGATGGTTGACTCTGGTGCCCGTGGTTCTAAGGCTCAGCTTCGTCAGCTCGCTGGTATGCGTGGTCTTATTGCCAATACATCAGGTAAAACTATCGAAGTTCCAATTCGTGCTAACTACCGTGAAGGTCTGAACGTTCTCGAATACTTCATTTCTTCTCGTGGTGCTCGTAAAGGTCTTGCCGATACAGCGCTTCGTACTGCTGACTCCGGTTACCTTACTCGTCGTCTTGTTGACGTTTCACAGGATGTTATCATCCGTGAAGAAGATTGTCATTGTCACGATGGTATCGAGGTTTACGATATTACTGAAGGCAAGGAAATGATTGAAAAGCTCAGCGAAAGACTTACAGGCAGATATCTTCTTGAAGACTTCTATGATGCAGACGGTAACCTCGTTGCATCAAAGGACGAAATGATTACAGAAGATAAAGCTCAGGTTGTTGCTGATATGGTTAACGCAAGAGAAAATCCTGATGACCGTAAGATTAAGATTCGTTCACTTCTTACTTGTGATTCAGAGCACGGTGTATGTATCAAGTGTTACGGTGCTAACCTTGCAACAGGTGACCCTGTTACAGTTGGTGAAGCAGTTGGTATTATCGCTGCTCAGTCAATCGGTGAGCCTGGTACACAGCTTACTATGAGAACTTTCCATACCGGTGGTGTTGCAACAGGACAGGATATTACACAGGGTCTTCCTCGTGTCGAAGAATTGTTCGAAGCAAGAAAACCAAAGGTTCTTGCAATCCTTTCAGAAATTGACGGTATTCTTTCATTCCGTGAAATCAAGGGTAACGAGCATATCGTTATTACTGACCACGAAAATGGTGATGAAAGAGCATATATGATTCCTTATGGCTTCCATAAGAGATTTAATTCAGAAACTGATGAAAACGGTAACCCAATCTTTGTTAAGAAGGGTACAGCCCTTACAGATGGTTCACCAAATCCAAACGATATTCTTGCAATCAACGGTGTTGACGCTGTTCATGACTACCTTATCAAGGAAGTTCAGAGAACATACCGTAATCAGGGTGTTGATATCAACGATAAGCATATCGAAGTTATTGTTCGTCAGATGATGAGAAAGCTCAAGGTTGCTGAAGCAGGTACAACAGACCTTCTTCCTGGTGCTACAACAGATAAGCGTGAATTCAACGCTGCTAATGAAAAAGCACGTCTTCGTTCAGAAGAAACAGGCGAAGCATTCGTTCCTGCAACTTGCACACCGGTTCTTCTCGGTATTACAAAGGCATCTCTTGCAACTGATTCATTCTTGTCAGCAGCATCATTCCAGGAAACAACAAGAGTTCTTACAGATGCAGCTATTAAGGGCAAGATTGACCCACTTATGGGACTTAAAGAAAATGTTATTATCGGTAAGCTTCTTCCATCAGGTACCGGTATGAAGTGCTACTCGGAAGTTGAACTCGAAAAATCAATTTCAGATGTTGTTGCAGCAGAAGCATAAATAACAAAAAATTGAGGACTGAGAAATCAGTCCTCTAATTTTTTTGTGCTGCAAAATGCAAAACGCAGAGCGCAAAATGTAGGGGCGATTCACGAATCGCCCGAAAAATAATAGATAACAAATAAAAGATAATTAAAGAATAGATAATGGATAATAAATAAGTGTAGGGCGGGGGCTTGCTGAACCGATTTTTATTTAATTGTTCAAATTATAATTTGTCGGGATGAATAACCAATTCGATAGGTCATTCTGAGCGTAAGCGAAGAATCTCTCTAACAGTAACACATCAACCAACAGAGATTCTTCGTACTTTGTTCATCAGAATGACACTAACCTTAAATATTCCTACAAACTCCAATTCATCGATTTGTTTTAATTCCGAATTTTGCATTACAAATTACGAATTTATAAATCATCGGCATCTTGTTCAGGGACATTTTCGTCCTGTGGGTTGCCTGTGTACCAGCCGTTTGCGTCAAATTGTTTTGTATCTTCTTCGCTGTTCCATATTTTTGCTATTTCTTCGCTGATTTTTTTTATTTCTTTTCGTGTCTGTTCGTTCTTTTCCTTTTGTTTTTTCTTACCAAAAAGCAATTTTTTCACCTCCTGATTATATATATCATTCTCATTTATGTGATAAAAACCCAAAGATAATGCTCAAAAATAATGGCAAGTGTACATAATCAACACGATGATAATTTTTCGACAGGTTTTTTGTTGACATTTATTTTGTCATTAGATATAATTATCTTGTAAAAAATGTAAATTAAAAATAGTAAGAAAGGATTTGTTTTTATGAAAAAAACTCTCTCTATGGTACTCACAGCTGTTATGATGTTTGTTTTAAGTGTTACAGTTTTTGCTGAGGACCTTCCAACAGAACTTCCTCCGGCTTCAGTAGGTGTTATTGACACAATTATCAATTTCTTCGCTGATATTTTAAGAGCACTTGGCGAGATTATCGGCTATGTATTCAAATAAGATTTAACAACACAAAAAGTAATTTGGACGGAAATCGTATGGTTTCCGTCTTTATTTTTTCTATTGACAACCTAAAAAAATTCTGCTACAATAAAATTGTAAGGCGAACAAATGTTCGATAAAAGCGTGTATATGAAAATATATGCGTTTTTTCTTTTTGAAGAACCAATAACGAAGGAGGTATTTTATGATTGAAGGCGAACAGCTTGAGTGTATGTCAACAGAGGATTATTTTTATCTCACGGAAAATTTTGAGCCTGTTGATTCACGCTCTGCAAACAAGCTTGTAAGATTTCTTGTCTATAACAAAAGGCAAAGGCTTATTGATACGGTCAGAAAGGTTATGACTGATGAACTGACAAGTCGTGAACGCAATATGGCAATTGATTATTGGCAAAACAGAATGTCCATAGATGCCATTATGAAAAAGTACAACGTGTCACGCTCATCATTTTACAGAGCAATTGCCGTAATCAAGAAAAAGCTTGAAGCATCACTGAAATATGTTCTTTTCTATAACGATGCATTATCGCCTCCGTCAAAGGAGGATTTTTTGACTCAGATGAAAAGAGCAACGACTGATTTTATGGGGGACCAAATTGAAAACTGAAAAATCACTTTCTCAACTTGGAGAAGAATACGAAAAACACGCTTCATTACAACGCTTTTTTATAGAGCGTTGTAAAAAGGATATTGAAAAAGCAAAAAAGTCGGGGGACAACAATGCAGTTTTGGAGCTGGAAAGAAAACTTCGTAAGCTTTATCAAATAAAATACGAAATTGAGCATACAGCTTTACAACTGAAAAACTATTACAAAAAATAAGGAGAGTTTTATGGAAAATAAAATTATTTCTATTGATATTACTTCCGACAAACAGGACGAAATCAGTGAAAATGCAGGTGTAATGTGGGAACATAACGCCACAACACTTGTATTCAATATTGCACATGAATATATGGGTGATTACAGATATTACATAGAATATCGTTCGCTTATGGGAACTAAAGTCAGAACAGAATATCTTACACTTGATACTGAAACAAACACCGTTACATATGATATACCAATCACAATGACATCACTTAAGGGCGTTGAATGTTACTTCAACATCATAACCATTGACGAAGACGGTAATACAGTACAGATTGTGAAACCGAGAAAATTCTGTCTTACATTTGAATATTCCCCTGATACCGATAACGCAATTGCAAAAGCCAATGACTTTTCAATCAACGCGTTGTTGGAGGCAATCAGACTTGGTACCTTCAAAGGAGAAAAAGGGGACAGCGTCGCTGTTGATACGGAAATGTCAAGGGACAGTGAAAACCCTGTTCAGAATAAGGCTGTTATTGCGTATATTGACAAGCTTTTTGATGAGGCATATCAGGTAATAAAGCAGGATATAAAAAAGCTTGAAGATGAAACCGGAAAATATATCCTTGGAAATCTTGTGTTCAGAGAAGACGGTAAGGGTCTTTCAACAAACGACTTTACCAATGAAGATAAATCAAGGCTTGAAAATTCAGCATCAAAGGAATATGTAGATGCTGAAATTGCAAAAATTCGTGAATTGTTAGAATAATCGGAGGTGGAGTTATGTCAGTATATAAAGGAATTGATGTTTCAAAATGGCAAGGCAGAATCAACTGGAATCTTTTGGCGAGTGAAGATATACAATTTGTTATGATTCGTTCAACCTTCGGTTGGGGAAAAGGCAACACAGACATTCTTTTCAATACTAATTATGAAGGTGCTAAAAAAGTAGGTATTCCCGTAGGTGCATACCATTATTCTTATGCAAGAACACCTGAAGAAGCAGTAAAAGAGGCTGAATATTGTCATTCAGTACTCAAAGGCAAAACCTTTGAATATCCTATAGCATATGATATGGAAGAATCAGGAGTTGCTTCTCTGGGTAGAGAAAAGATTTCACAGATTGCAAAGGCCTTTTGTGAAAAAATGGAAAGCTACGGATATTATGTCTGCATTTATGCCAACAAGCATTGGCTTGACAACTATTTTGAGGACGAAATTTTTGAAAATTATGATATCTGGCTTGCTCAATGGACTGAAAAGCCAACATTCGATAAGCCTTACGGACTTTGGCAGAAAAGCTCAAAGGGTAAGGTTGAGGGCATCAACGGTTATGTGGATTTGAATGAAGCATATAAGCATTATCCGTCAATTATGAAGCTTAACGGTCTTAACGGTTTTAAAAAAGGTAAACCGTCAAAAAAGGAAAACGCAAAGCCTGTAACGAGAAATTATGCAGCAGGTGAAAAGGTGAAGCTTAAAAACACAAAGCTTTATGCCACCGCAACTGCAACAAAAGAAGTCAACATAATCAGTGGTGAATATTATATTTATGACGACAAGGTTATGAATGGCAGAATGAGAATAACAAACTCAAGGGATAAAGTTATGAAAAATCCTGTGGGTCAGAATGTGACAGGCTATGTTGAAAAAGGTGACTTATGACAGAGACAGATGTTATAAACCACAGGCTTGATGCTGTGGAGGAGGATATAAAAATCCTTTACAAAAAGATTAACGAGGTTACTCTGACGCAGGTGCAAAGTGTCACAAAGCTTGACAGTATGCTTGTCACTCTCGGTGAATTAAAAGAGAGTATTGAAGCACTCAAAAAAAGACCGGGTTGGTTATGGGATAAAGTGACCGTTGCACTCATAGGAGCAATCTGTGGTGTTCTGGTAAATATGATTTTGAAATAAGGAGAAAAAATGATAGAATTTATTACTGAAAATGCACTGATTCTTATTCCTGTACTTAATATTATCGGTGTAATACTTAAAGATACGGAAAAAATCCCCGATAAATTTATTCCGCTTATACTTTTAGGCTTCGGAATTTTAGGTGCGGTTGCGATTATGGGTATGACACCTGAAAGTGTTGTTCAGGGTGTACTTGTAACAGGTACAGCAGTTTACGGAAATCAGGTAATAAAGCAGTTAAAGAAAAAGGAATAGAAAACGAAGGAGGGTCTCGCAAACCCTCCTTTGTTTATTCGAATTATAATTTGTCGGGATAGATGAATATTATTTCGGATTACAAAATTATACAAAGCAATCCGTTACAACCTTCATTAATGACTCTTTCCAATGTTTCCTGGAATTTCATTCGAGCATCTGTCGGCATATGGTAAAGCTTGTTACGAAGACCTTCATTGACAAGTTCGTTAAGGGATTTGCCAAAAATATTGGATTCCCAGATTTTGCTTGGGTCGTCTTCAAATCCGTCAAGAAGATATTTCACAAGTTCTTCTGACTGACTTTCGCTACCAACAATCGGTGCAACCTCCGTCTTGATGTCTGCTCTCATCATATGGATTGACGGTGCAGAAGCACAAAGACGGACACCGTATCTGCCGCCTTGTTTTACGATTTCTGGTTCTTCAAGAGTGAGTTCGTTAATGGTAGGCATAACGATACCGTAGCCTGTTGTCTGTACTTCCTCAAGGGCAGATTTTATTCTTGTGTATTCCTCTTTAATTTCCGACAATTCTTTCATACAGGCAAGGAGTCCCTGTTCATTTTCAAGGGTAATTCCTGTGCATTCCTCAATAATTTTATAGAACAAATCATTGTTCATACTTATGCTGACCCACGCACTGCCAACACTTAAATCCATTGATGAAATTCGTGCATCTGTAATATGTTCACATTCGCAGAGTGTATCGGTCATTGTGCTGATGTCACGCACATAGTTTATGTCCTGAATAGACTTTGTAATACTTTGGTATGTGGCAGTTTTCAGCCAATGCTCTTTTGGAAGATTAATTAACCACAAAGGCAGGTCAATGCCGATTTCTTTAACAGGAAACTCGAAAAGAATCTGTGTAATAATTTCCTTGATTTCAGTTTCTGTAAGGTCAAGGCAGTTCACAGCCATAACAGGCACCTTGTATTTGACAGAAAGTTGTTGCGATAAAGCAACAGATTGTTCGCTTTCAGGGTTAAGACAGTTGAGTAACACCACAAAAGGCTTGTTGAGTTCTCTTAATTCTTCAATAACCCTTTCTTCTGCTTCTTCGTATTCATTTCTTGGAATATCGCTTATGCTACCGTCGGTGGTAATTACAAGACCGATTGTTGAATGCTCCGTAATAACCTTTTTTGTGCCGATTTCAGCAGCCATATTAAACGGAATTTCGCTTTCGTACCAAGGTGTACGCACCATTCTCGGCTGGTCACCTTCAATGTATCCCAAAGAAGAAGGTACAATATATCCGACACAGTCAATCATTCTCACATTAAAGCTTGCGTTGTCGGGCAAGGTGATTTTAACTGCATTTTCAGGTATGAATTTCGGTTCGGTTGTCATAATCGTCTTGCCTGCCGAGGATTGGGGCAATTCGTCATTTGCTCTTTGTCTTACTGCACTGTCATCAATGTTCGGCAAAACAACACAGTCCATAAATCGTTTGATAAATGTTGATTTACCTGTTCTTACGGGACCTACAACACCTATGTAAATGTCGCCACCTGTTCGTGTGGCAATATCCTTGTAAATGCTTGAATTATTCATATTGTTTCTCCTCCTTTACATTTTCGGAATAAGCAGTCTGCACTTTTCCTTGATATGAGGCTCTGTAAGGTGATTTTCACTCATAACAGCATCAACGGTGGTGTTATATTTTTCAGCAATATCCCAGACTGCTTCGCCTGTGTCTGCAAAATATATGGTAAGGGCTGCAGTTTTTATATTCTTAACCTTCTCCTTATTAACCGAAAGCTCGGTAGTAATAAGCTTCTCTTTTTCACAGAAAATAAAACCGTTAATCTGAATTTCAATTCGCACATCAAGACCGTTGTCGTTGTTCAGCACATAGCTGAAGGCAGTCACATTACAATGAGGATGACAGGTGAGCACAGAACCGTCAGCAACGGTACTTTTACTGTATTCAAAAGGAATGTCCCTTTGTGCGTAACAGATTTCACCTTTAAGGTCCTCATAGATAATATCTGCCGTAACCTGACCTGTAACTGAACAGCCGGACTCATTAACTGAAAAGCCTGATGCTATATCTCTGCATACAAATGAAAGCACCTTGCCAACACCTGATGCGTTAAGGTCTGTGACACCACGACAAAGGTATGTATCGTCGATTTTATCGTGAAGTGATGAAATGTAAATCACAGATTTTTTTATGTCTGTTTCATATTTTGTGGAATAGGCATCCTTAACACAGACAATGTCCTTTGTTTCGTATCCACAGACGGAAATATTGATACAGGCAGAAATATCAACAAGATTTTTGTTGCCTGAAAGGTCAAAACGAGGCTTGACTTCAAGGTCACAGACAGAAAGAAACGCATCAAGCAGACAATTTTCTGTAACCTGCGGAGCTTCAATAATCTGATTTATATTTGTAACATTTTCAAGAGTATAAACCTGATGTGTTTCTGCACCTGTAAAGGCAGTAAAGGTAAGTAACTGACCTTTTAAAAACAGCTTATCCGAAACGATTTTCATTTCGTCAATAGTAGTCCAGCCACATGACGAAATAACACCACTCATAGGTTCGGGAAGATTGCCTGCATCACAGGTTTCACTCACATTGAACATTTTTTCAGCAACAGAAACAAGGTCGCAGATTTCACAAGCTTCGCTTTTAAGCACTATTCCGTCACCCGTAGCACCGCAAACACAATCAATGGACTTTTTTCTGTTTGCTTTTGCAAAAACGGTGATTGCACCGTGCACCTCAATTTTTCTCTGTCCCGAAACGCGGTAATTCACATAATCTGTCTTTGCCCCTACAAAAAAGTCTGCCACATTGTCAGGGGACTTCACCTCAAGTTGCTTTGCAAAGCGTATATTCTGTTCATAACAATGAAGCGTGCCCTGTTCACATGTATAAAGAACACGAACAACGCAAACACATTCAGCCGAAAGCCTGTCTCCGTTAAGCTGATGTGATTTTACACCCGGAACACAGGTGCATCGTAAAATTTTCATAATGTCAGGCAGATATTCGGGCAATGTAATGTTGCAGTCAACAGCCTGTTCTCCACTTCCCTGAAACCCCGTTTCGCATAGCGATATTTTTTCTTTTGTAATATTAAAATCCATTGTGAACTCTCCTTTTTTGCCTGTTGTTTCAATTAAGTTTCAGTTAAATGTATGTCAAAAGAAACTGAAATATTATAACAATTCACAAATGCGTGTAAATTGGAGCTTGCCGGTATAAGTGTAAAGGTGGAAAATGGAAAGTGAAACGCGTAGTGGCAGGCTTCCACGCCTGCGTTGTCATTCTGAGGAACGAAGTGACGAAGAATCTTTGTTGGTTGATATGTTGCCGTTAGAAAGATTCTTCGCGTACGCACAGAATGACTTGCAAAATTACATATTCTTTATATTTAAAAATATTTTCGTTATTTTGTAAAAATTATATTGACAAATATTGTTTATTTGTGATAAACTATTCGAGCATGCGGACTTGTGTCCGTGATTTGTTATGCAATAAATATGTATGGGGGTGAATTTAGTGCCAACATTTAACCAGCTCGTTCGTAACGGAAGAGAAACTCTCGTTAAGAAGTCTAAGGCTCCTGCTCTTGGTAAGGGTCTCAACTCAAAGAAGAATGTTATGACAAATAACAATTCTCCACAAAAGAGAGGTGTTTGTACTGTTGTTAAGACAGATACACCTAAGAAACCTAACTCAGCTCTTAGAAAACTTGCCAGAGTTCGTCTTACAAACGGTATTGAAGTTTCAGCTTACATTCCGGGCGTAGGACACAATCTTCAGGAACACTCAGTTGTTCTTATTCGAGGCGGCCGTGTTAAGGACCTTCCTGGTGTGCGTTATCACATCATCCGTGGTACACTCGATACACAGGGTGTTAACGGCAGAATGCAGAGCCGTTCAAAGTACGGTGCAAAGCGTCCTAAGGCAGCAAAAAAATAATAGGTTAATGTTAAAAGACAGAATCTTCTTGTAAGGCAGTATTCAGAATGAATATTTGTCCAACGGGAGTTTATATATAATGTATATGGCTTTTCGTTGGTGCCACGAGGTTTTGTCACTCGAGTACCTATGATATCATTAATATGAAGGAGGGAAGCGCAGTGCCAAGAAGAGGCCAGATTGCAAAACGTGATGTTTTGCCAGATCCGCTTTATAATTCAAAGCTTGTAACAAGACTTATCAACAGCGTTATGTTAGACGGTAAGAAGGGTGTTGCTCAGAAAATCGTTTACGGTGCATTCGACATCATCGCTGAAAAAACAGGCAAGGAAGCTTTAGAGGTTTTCGATGCCGCAATGGAAAGTGTTATGCCGGTCCTTGAGTGTAAGGCTCGTCGTATCGGTGGTGCAACATACCAGGTTCCAATGGATGTTCGTCCAGAAAGACGTCAGACACTCGGTCTTCGTTGGATTACTCTTTACGCTCGTCAGCGTTCAGAAAGAACAATGAAGGAAAGACTTGCTAACGAAATTCTTGATGCTATCAACTCACAGGGCGGTGCATTCAAGAAGAAGGAAGAAATGCATAGAATGGCAGAAGCTAACAAAGCTTTCGCACATTTCAGATGGTAATCTATTAGAGACATTTAGGAGGACATTATGCCAAGAAAAGTATCTCTTGAACAAACAAGAAATATTGGTATCATGGCTCATATCGACGCTGGTAAAACAACTACTACAGAAAGAATTCTTTTCTATACAGGTGTTAACCATAAGCTCGGTGAGACTCATGACGGTTCTGCAACAATGGACTGGATGGCTCAGGAGCAGGAACGTGGTATCACAATCACATCTGCTGCTACTACATGTTTCTGGAAAGACCATCGTATCAATATCATCGACACTCCCGGACACGTTGACTTCACAGTTGAAGTTCAGCGTTCACTTCGCGTACTTGACGGTTCTGTAACTGTTCTTTGCGCAAAGGGTGGTGTTGAGCCTCAGTCTGAAACTGTATGGCGTCAGGCTGACGAATACAAGGTTCCTAGAATGATTTATGTTAACAAAATGGACATTTTAGGTGCTAACTTCTACCGTGTTCTTGACATGGTAAAGGAAAGATTTAACTGTAACGCAGTTCCGATTCAGCTTCCTATCGGTGAAGAAAGCTCATTCAAGGGAATTATCGACCTTATCAACAATAATGCTATTATGTATTATGACGATATGGGTAAGGATGTAAGAATTGAAGAAATTCCTGCTGATATGGTTGAAAAGGCTGCAGAATATCGTAACAACCTTATCGAATCAGTTGCTGAACTTGATGAGGAACTTATGATGAAATACTTTGACGGTGAAGAACTTACTGTTGAAGAAATCAAGACTGTTATCCGTAAGGCTACTCTTACTAACGAAATCGTTCCAATCTGCTGCGGTACTTCATACCGTAACAAGGGTGTTCAGCCTCTCCTCGATGCTATCGTTGACTTTATGCCTGCTCCTACAGACATTGAAGCTATCAAGGGTATCAATCCAGATACAGAAGAGGAAGAAGTTAGACATTCTTCAGACGAAGAACCATTTGCAGCTCTTGCATTCAAGATTGCTAATGACCCATTCGTTGGTACACTTTGTTTCTTCCGTGTATATTCAGGTACTGTTAACGCAGGTACAACTGTTTATAACACAGTTAAGGACAACAAAGAAAGAATGGGTAGAATTCTTCAGATGCACGCTAACCACCGTGAAGACCTTGAAACAGTTTATGCAGGTGACATCGCTGCCGTTGTTGGTCTTAAGAACACAACAACAGGTGACACACTTTGTGACGATAAGCACCC
>JAZNZX010000026.1:0-8097 GCA_045595185.1 Candidatus Fimenecus sp.
CACAGAACGACATGGCTACGATCCGACTTTATGGAAGAGGAAGGCTACGATTGTTATGCTATTGTAAAACTCGGTGAATACAATCAGGACGGCAGTGGTGGAGAATATCCGCCAGTTAAATGCTATGGTTTCTATGTCGAAGTTGATAACATCACCTGCGATAATGACGACCCTGAAAATTTCCCAGAACACAAGCGTCAGCGAAACCTTCTTGAAGTCGTTGAGCACTGTAAGGTAATCGGTGATATTCACACAAATCCAGATTATATGTTGGATTTTTAAAGTAACAAAAATATTTTATTAAAGAGGTAATGAAAAATGTTAAATTTTGTAGTTATTATGGGTCGCCTTACTGCTGACCCCGAACTTCGTACAACTCAATCAGGCATTTCAGTGTGCAACATCAAAGTTGCTTGTGAAAGAAAAAATAAAAAAAGTGGTGAAGAAGCCAAAACTGACTTTATCAGAGTAAGAACTTGGCGACAGACTGCTGATTTTGTTTCAAGATATTTTCGCAAGGGTCAAATGATTGCTGTTACAGGTGAACTTCATTGTGACCCTTATACAGACAAAAACGGCAATAAGCGTACTGACGACTACATTGAAGCAACAAATGTAAGTTTCTGTGGCGACAGGGCTTCCGATTACGGTAATGCTTATAATCCACAACAGAACGGCTACAATATGGGCTTCCCTGCACAGAACGGACAGATGATGCCGCCTGCACAGGATGGTTCTTATGATATGCAGAACACACCGCAACATCAAGGCTATGTAGGTCAGCCTAATTTCAGCGTTCTTCCCGATAACAACGGCGATGAAAGTGGACTTCCTTGGTCGGGCGAAATGGAGTTTAATCCTGATGAAGATACACTTCCGTTTTAACTGAAAGCGAGGCACATAATGAATATAGGAAATAATATTCAGCTCTTGCTCAATGCTCGTAATATGACAAAAAAAGAATTGGCAAAGGTCTGCGATTGCGACCCCAGTTTGATAACTCATTACATAAAAGGGAATAGAAAAATTCCTCTTGAAGTTGTGATAAAAATTGCCAATTTTTTTAATATCACTATTGACGAGGTTGTTTACGGTAAAGAGTCTAAAGCAACTATTGTAGTAAGATGCAAAAATTGTACTCACAGACATTGGATGCAATCTCCCGAACACGGGAAGACAATTCATTATTGTAGTGTACTTAATGCACAGGTTGACGATGGTTTTCACTGCGGTGCAGGAGTGCTAAAGGAGAAAAACGATTATGGGAACTCCGATAGTAACAAATAGACAAGAGTGCATTGATATGTACTATGCTCGTCTTACTGAATTGCAGAAGCAACTTGTTGATACGGAATTTGGTAGTTTTTATATCATTGATATTGACGAAAAAGAAATAGAACAAATCGCAACTGTTTTATTCTGCTTCGGATACCGTCAACAATATGAGCTTTTCAAAAAGACCAAAGAACTTAAAAAGGGTAGTGAGAGAAATGATGCTCTCATTACCGTTTGTGAAGCTTTTTTGGTAGCAATGAAAAAAGAGGCGACACCACAAGATTACACTTCAATCTAACCGTTCAAATGAAATGAGCCAAAGGCTTAACAGTGTCTTATATTTAGGCGATGTAATCTCGAAAGAGATTATGTCGCCTTATTTTTTTGACTTTTTAAGGTTCAGGTGATACTTAATAAATAAGGGATGTTTTTCCTTAATGGTTATTTTTATTGTTTTATAAAGGAGAGATTTTTAATGAAACTTTGCAGACAATGCAAAACTGAATGTTCAAATGAAGCGAAATTTTGTCAAGAATGTGGATACCGCTTCACAGAAGATGATAAACCTGTAAAAGTGTGCAAAAACTGCAACACGCATAATTCTGAAACATCAAAATTTTGTTCAGAGTGTGGTACTCAACTTAATAATACTGTTGAGAATTTAACAGGAAAAGAGGTTTTAGAGCCTTTTGTTGATATGGATGAAACATCACCATCTGATAACGAAAAAGGCTCACAGACCGACACAAAGCTTATCGCACAGCCGATAACTAACACCGACTCTGTAAAAGAAGATGTTGTTACACTTGTAGAAAAAGTAGAGGTAAAGAACACTAAAACGGTTGGAGAAGGCAAGATTGAAAATCTTATTGACCCTGACCCAGATTTGCGAAATCCAGAGTCTTCTTCACCCACAATAGATAATCAGGGTGAAATATCAAATGATGGCGAACCTATTTTAAATGAAGTGAGCGTACCAAACGAAGAGAGTTTTCAGTCTGGTGAAGTTGCAACAGAAACTATTGTTGAAGAACAAATAAATGAAGTTGAACCCCTTCAGACTGAAGTTCAAAGTGACAATCATCAAAACTCTGAAACAAATGGTTTTAATGTTGCAGAAATCATTGCTAATGACTCATATTATGATGATGTTCCTATGGCAGATAATGGTGTAACAAGAACACCTATGGATAAGGAAAAGAAAAAGGAACTTGCTCTTATTATAGGCGGTGCGTTACTATTGATTTCACTCATTACATTATTTCTTGTTGCAACATCATAAAAAAGGAGAATGTAAATGATTTATCTTTCAATCGGTGTATTGCAGGATAACCCTACAAAAGAAAAATGTTTGGTGAAATGCGGTAGCCGAGTAATTGAACTTACAGGCAAAATGCTTTCTGTGTGGTTGCAGGGAAGATTAAAGATTGCAGAGTGTGAAGCCGATGAAACTGTTAAAGAACTTGAAAAAAATGGTCTTATAATCGTTGGCTTGGAGAATGACTATAACACAAAATACAATATGTTTTTGGGCTGTTATGTGTCTTCAGCAAAATCGAACAAGAGGGTTGAGTTGACCGAAGAAGAAAAAAATGTATATCAATGGTTGCGTTTTTCTCCGCTTATATTGGATATTGCTGATATGCTTTCACTTTATGAGCGAAATCTTAAAGTAGATGCCAAATATATTGGTAAAGGCAATGGGCAGGCTCTTGTTGAGCTTATTCTTCAACCACACGGTAAACACAAAAATAAACTCTTTTTTGACAGAATGTTTTATTCGGAAAAAAGAAATGATTTGGTTGACATCTTCACAAATCTTTTAGAAAAAGGAAGACTAATTATAATTGGAAGGAAGGATTGCTATGCCTAAAAAGGATTTATTTAAGAAACAACTCACTGATGAACAAATTGAACAGGAATACAATGCGAAAGTAGAAACAGACTATTTCCGCAAAGCTCCACAAGCTCTCCAAAGAGTTGTCTATATGCGACTCATTGCAGGTGTTATATTCATTGTTATTGGTATTGTATGCCTTTTCTTAAAACTTTCTGCGTCTATGGTTATCCCACCATTTATAATTGGTGCGGTTGCAATTATTTCAAGCATACACATTCGTAATGTCGCAACAAATGGCTCTTTCAAAACTTTTAAGGGAATGGTTGTGGATTATGAATACACATCACCACTTAAAACTAAAATAAAAGCCGTTATTTTTGATTGTAATAATAAAAGGTATAAAATTTCATATCCAACAAGAAAAATCAAAATAGGTGACTATGTGGCGGTTTATTCCCCATCTACCGTTTTGGTTTATGAGCGAAATGGCTATTTCAATATTAACGAGTATTATGGTGTTGACATTGAACACTCCTAATATTGAGCTTGACAATAATATTTTTGTCGAGTAGAATGTGACTTGAAAAGGGGAGTTTCATTTGGAAAAATTGCAAAGAACTTATAAGTGTAACTGTAATGAACCTAATTGGAATTTGCACGATTTTCATACAACAAAGTTAGGCGACAAATATGTTTTGCTTCTGCATTGTGTGAATTGTAATTCTGTTTGGGAAACAAGAGTTATGACAGACCAAATATTTTCTATGCTCTCTGAAGAACAGAAATCTGCATATTTTAATGTTCTTAAAACTCAAAACAGAAATGCTGAACGAGATGTTGATGAAATAAAGCAACAAATCAATTCATTAGAAGCAATTTGTACAAATGCCGAGAGTCAAATACAAAAAAATAATGAGTTGATTAAGCATTTTCAAGAACTTACATAATTGTTAAACGGTAAAGTAAATCTTTGCCGTTTTTTTATTTTTATTTTTTGGGACTGACTTGACATTTTCGCCGTTTCTGATATAATAAACTTGTTAGTTTATGTAAAGTTTAACCCTTCGGGGTTTTTCTTAAAGTTTATGATTTTTTAAGTGTCTATTTTTCGTATGAATAATAGGCACTTTTTTTATTTCTGCCTGTTTTTTAGGCAATCGAATGACAAATCAGGAATTCTATTCCTGCATAAAAATCTTAATAATATATAGTGATTGTGGTTGTTTTTTACACTCCCACGATAACTATATTTTGTTATATATGGGAGTAGGTAACTACTCATTAAAAAAGAGCGTATGAACTGTTTTTACGGATTAGTACGCTCTTTTTTTATGGTATTTTCGAGAATTTTGTTCTCGTTAATATAAATCACTATATTTTATCAAATGCCGAAAGGCGGAAAGGAGCAGAGTATGAAAATACCTGTTTTAGTACCAAACGCAAGAATTAACAAAGGATACAATGGTCCTGCCATTGCTATCAACGACCAAGGCTCATTTGCTCATTTCCAAGTTGGAATTCCAACTTATGATGCAAAAGCCGAAAGTAAAACCATTTGGGTTAACCTTCATTGTCGCGTTACCAACAAGAAAATTATTGAACGACTTCAAAAGCTCAATTTGGGTGAAGGAAGTTTCATTGATTTGAACTTGACATTCGCTGGCAACCAGTATGAAAAAGACGGCAAAACAAAAACTGATTTGGTCTTCAACGTTGAAGATTTTGATTTGCCAAAAGCTTCTAAGCCTGCAAACAATCAGCAGAACGGCGGCTATCAGCAGAACCCTGCACAGAACAATGGTTATGTTCCACAGAACAATCAGCAATATGCAGGTCAGCCTAATGGCTATGCACCAAATCCAACAGGATTTATTCCACCCAATGCTACTCCCAATCAGTTCAATAACAATCAGGGCGGCGGTATGCCACAGGGCTTTACTGTAGTTCCGCAAGGACCTGCAAATACACCTGCTAATCCTTGTGTTACTCCTGTTGGGACAGGTTTTACTGGCTATGAAGGAGCAAACAATGTTATGGGCTTCCCCAATGGTGGTATGGGCTTTACCGAAGGATAATTCCTATATTTAATTCTTGTGAGGAATAAAAATTGGCGTATGTAATGAAAATTTGCATACGCCTTTTTTTATCCAACTTTCTACCAAAAAAGAAAAAAAGGAGTGTGAGGTTTTTATGTACTCACGAAAAAGTCAAACAAAATTCAAAGTGTTAATAAAAAGTGTAATTCAAAATTTTCTTGATTTCTTGCGTGAGTTTAGTTCTTACATAGAAATCTTACAAGAAGATAGTGATTTTTTTGACACAAATGAATTTTAAAAATTATTTTTAAGGAGAATTCTTATGAAAAAAAGTAAAAAGTTTAATGTCACCTTCATAAAAGGTGAAATCAGTCACTCGATTTTTGTATATGCAAAAGACGAGGACACAGCAAAGGCGTATTTAAAATGTAAGCGACCTGAAGTAGAGATTGTTGCTTGTAAACCTGCAACACCTGATGATGTTCGCCCCAGCAAACCTACGCTTTATGTTCCAAGTGATTTCGTTTATGTTGACCCGAAAATCAATAAGCGTTACAACGCTATGCTCGGTTACATAATCGAAGCCGTGAATGACGAAACAGAAGTACGAAATGTACTTAAAAAACTCGGTTGGACCAATGAAGAATTGGCAACTGCCGACCTCGACACACTTTACTTAAATTGAAAGGACTGAAAAAAATTATGAAAAACAAAAACAACAAATTTAATGTAAACCCTTATCCAAGTTCAAAGAAATTTATCCTCTTTGGTCTTCTTGCACTTATCTCGTTTGCTTGGGTGCAAATTTTTGCTATTTCACGCATTTGGTGGTGTTTCATTTTATCAACAGTGTTCTGCGTCTTCTGCATCATTAAGCTCACACCGTTCATTCTTTTTTGGAATGACGCAAATCGTGAGTTTTTGGATAATGAAAGACTCAAAAAAGAACTTGAAATTGAAAAGATGAAAAAACCACTCTGTACATCATTGCCTAATTTAATCATCGCAGATTTCACTCGTCAATTACACGAGCATCTCAATGCTGATGATAAATGGTCCTATGAAAAAACAGACATTTTAAGCGAAATTCTCTGCGGTAGAGTTCATCTTGAGATAAATGGTAAAAAAGCTATTGCTGTTCTTCACAAGTTAGAATGGCAGGAACTTGTTTATTTACCAACAGAACTCCCACAAGATGATGTTCAGAAAAAGGCAAAAGAAAACTTTTCGCTATTTGCGTTTGAGTGGGTTGATACACATTTAACTGAAATTAACGCTCTCTGTCAGAAGGCAGAAGAAGATGGAAGTTATGAAGCGTATCTTACTGATATTCTTCCCGAAAGAAAGTTTTGGGAAGCAATAGTAGAAACACTTAAAAAACGCGGTTTCACCCAGACTGAAATAGTCGAGGTTGATGGCGATGAACTTATTAAAATTTTACGCTAATTTGTTTTAGCAAAAGAAAAGAGGAAAATATATGTCAATTCAAAACTGGTTTCACTTTGAACACGGTGCATCTGGTGTTCAAGCACTCCCACAGCCTTATAATACACTTTCATCCTGTAAAATGAATGGTGTTAAGTCACAATACACAAATTCTACTACTACAACAAGAAATGTTGATTACTGCACTTTGTCGTATCCACCTATTCAAGCAACGCACGAGATTGTTCTTGCTCGTTATGCTTCGAGTAACAATTACCCTTATGAGAGTGGTTTGGGTAAGAATAGTCAGTACGCATTTGCACAGGTAAAAGTAAACGACGAAGATTATCGTATTGCCGCTTACAGTTTCTCAAACGGTCTTATTTTGCTCGGTAAGTACAACTCTATCACAGATACTTATGAGCAGGTTGCTACTGATGAACCCGATAAATATTCATCTACTGCGATTTTTATGACATTGTTTTACACCGCTATGAGTGATACGGAGTTTAAAGATTGCTTTAACAGTATTAACGGTGGTTATAACAGTACAACTGGCTTTGAAGACCGTCAAGTTGAAATGGGCACTCTTTGTGATAATTTATATCGCAGACTTAAAGAACAAGGAAAGTCATATTCAATTCTTGTAAACGCTTCTATTCAGAGTTTAACAAGAACTCATATCACTGCACGTCGATTTGAACCTGATGAACAGTTTGGTTCAGTTAATATCTTGACTGGTGAAACAGATGATGATGTAACGACAAGCTCTACTGCGAATACTTCAACAGTATTGGATTTTGCAGGTAAATATAAAAATCCTGCAAGAATTCTTACTCCTGAAGAAAGTTTGCTTGTTCCTGAAGTCAAGAGCCATATCGTTGTTCATTCTTTCATAAAAACCGTTTGTGAACATATCAGAATGTCTTTTAATAATCCTATTAAAATGTCAAATGTTATGTTTCGCGGTATTGCAGGTACAGGTAAAACAACGGCGGCAAAACTTGTTGCGGCAGGGCTTGGACTTCCTTATGGAAATGTTACTTGTTCTGCTGATACACAGATTTTTGACTTACTTGGTTCAATTATTCCTGATGTAAGCGAAAGTTCTGGTAATTCTGAAGTCGATGCTGAAAGACAAAAGTACATTGACGCAGGTGGTATTAACTACAATACGGTAAGTAAATTTATGAACTTTCCCGATGTTAATACTATTGCATTTGACCCTGTTACCGCTTATCAGATGATTTCAGGTGTTAACAAGGCAGATGCGACTGCTGAAGAATGTATGAGCTTCATTATGCAGAAAGTTATTGAAAAAACAAAAGAACTCTGTGCTTCAAAGAATGGTAATGTCGGTTACAAGTATGTGGAAACACCGCTTGTAAAGGCTATCAAATACGGATGGGTTTGCGAAATCCAAGAGCCTACCGTTATTCTTCAGCAAGGTGTTCTTGTTGGTCTTAACTCACTGCTCGAACAGGACGGTACAATCAATCTCAAGTCGGATCGTAGCCATGT
>JAZNZX010000027.1:0-37502 GCA_045595185.1 Candidatus Fimenecus sp.
AATGCGTAATTCGGAATTCGTAATTAAGGGGTGCGGGTGTCCGGTGGACACCTCTGCGAAGCAGAAGCACTGTCTGAGCTGACAGGCGAGTATCTGCGACGCAATTATAAAATATAACTAATATGGTTGGAATGTAGGGGCGATTCACGGTGCGGGTGTCCGGTGGACACCTCTGCGAAGCAGAAGCACCGACCGAGCCGGCAGGCGAGACCATCGCCCGAATAAGGTTACAATACACTTTGGAACGGGTCATTCGTGAATGACCCCTACAAGGTTACATTACCAAATATAAGGGCCCGACAAAATATAATTTTTAAACAGTAAAAGGCGGAGACAAAGCCCCGCCAGGATAGTTTTATTCACTTAATGGAAAATTGAAAATGACTTTAAAGAGGTCACCGTCAATTTTGATTTCCAGATTGCCTTTTTGTACTTCCGTTAAACTTTTGGCGATTGAAAGACCGAGTCCGCTACCTTCTGTATTTCGTGAACTGTCGCCTCGTACAAATCGTTCCATAAGCTCGTCTCCTGAGATGTTTAGTGGTTCTTTTGAAATGTTACGGAAGCTGATTTCAGCAAATTGACCATTTCGTTTTGCATCCACATAAACTCTTGTACCTGACTGTGCATATTTTGCAATATTGTTGAGGACATTATCGAAGACACGCCACATATGACGGTTGTCAGCCATAACAAACAGCATTTCGTCTGTTTTATTGAGAATCACCTGAAGATTATTCTTTTCAAAGCGTTCTTCATATTCACCAAGTGCCTGTGAAAGCAAAATGCCAAGCTCAAATTTCATAAGATTTACATTGATATTACCTGTTGACGCTTTTGATGCTTCAAGTAAATCGTCAATAAGCTTTTTAAGTCTTGATGATTGACGAGAAAGAACATCAACGTATTCCTTTGCAGTTTCGTTGTCAATTTCTTCTTTTTCAAGCAGGTCAACATAGTTGATAATTGATGTCAAAGGAGTTTTTATGTCGTGAGAAACATTCGTTATAAGTTCAGTTTTAAAGCGTTCGGACTTCATTTGCTCTGCAACTGCTTTTTGGATACCGTCGCTCATATTATTGATGTTTTCTGCGTGGTCCTTTAAATCAAGGAAAAGATATTTTGTGTCAATCTTTTTATACACATTACCCTTTGAGATTTCTTCTGTGGTATTTTTGATGTCTTTAAGCAGAATTGAAACCAAGATAACACCAACACAAAGAATACAATTAAATAGAAATGTGACAGGCCACCAGTAACCCCAGTCAACTGACAATACAAATACAAAACATTCAAAAATCATTATAATAACTGCAAACACAACTGCTTTCCAAACAAGAGGTATTTTGTGAAGTAATTTTACAAAAGCTTTTATTCCTTTTACAAAACCTTTCCACAAAAACTTCAGCACTTTGATAATTAACACAATGAGTTTATAAATGATTGTTGATTTAATGAATGTTGATGTTTTACAGCGTACCGATGTTGTCATTATAAGAATTGCAAGTAAAACGAAGTCAACAAAAACAGCAAAAACGAAAAGGCACAACAAGGAAATTAATATTACATTAAAGTTAAATTCCTGATAACCGTAATCCAGCCAATCAAGAAACGCTACAAATCCACAAGCCAATAAAACATTAAATGCACCAAAAATTACAATCAAAATATCAACAGGGAATTTATCAAACTTTGAAATATAAATATTGTCAGATTTTTCTGTATGCCCTGCTGTACGCATAATAATTATAAGAGCTACAAGAGAAATAATGAAAGATAAAACTGCTGTTATTATAATATTGGTTTTATTATCAGTAATAATATCAAAGGCTTTTCTTGTTATGCCGATATAATTTGTTTCAGAATTCTCGTTATATTGAATTGTTATTTCATAAGTATATTCATCATAGTATTTTGAAGTATCAGGCACGGTGTTTGTTGTATCAACGTCAGTCTCGCCTTCTACAAACTCACCTTCATCGTTTATATGAAGATTTGTGCTTTCTTCTTCATACGTTTCTTTAATTATGTCTTCCTCATTCTTGTATTCATCTTTTAACACTGAAAAAGAGCGTTCATATGATACAGTTGTGTCTCCTGCTGATTTGTCATAGGTGGAATAAAGAATACTATCATTTTTTACATCTTTAACTTCAACTAAAATGCCTTCAGGAAGATACGGATACAAGTCAAAATCTTCTTTATAATCATTGTATTTCACATGCATATCTAACACTTCATTTATTCTGCGTTCATAATTCCACAGCATATTCGCTGTAATCAGTTCTTTATTTTCGTGTTGCTCTTTTAAGGTTTCAGTAAATGCACCTGTATAAATACCGAAACAAAAAGCTATGCCCGACAGCAGTAATGTTGTCATTGTTACTGCAAAGAGAATAATTGCAATACATTTTACTAAGAAACTGTTTTTCATTTCATTACACCTCTTTCATCTTATAGCCCTGACCCCATACGACTTTTAAATAGCGTGGTTCGGCAGGGTTAATTTCGATTTTTTCGCGAAGGTGTCTGATATGTACCGCAACTGTACTTTCTGCTCCGTATGGGTTATCCTTCCAGACCTTTAAGTATATTTCACGCGGTGAAAATACCTTTCCTGGAGTTTTCATAAGCAGATGCAGAATGTCATATTCTGTCGGTGTCAATGAAACAGGTTCACCGTCAACTGTCACCTTTTTGGCTGTGTCATCAAGCTCAATCCCACCTATGCAGATATTTTGTTCGTTGACTTTTCCGCCACCAAGCATCATATAACGACGAAGCTGTGACTTGACTCTTGCCATAAGCTCAACAGGGTTAAAAGGCTTTGTAACATAATCGTCAGCACCGATATTAAGACCGAGAATTTTATCGGTGTCTTCACCCTTTGCTGTTAAAAGAATAACAGGGATATTACTTTGCTCACGGATTTTAACCATAGCTGTTATACCGTCCATTATAGGCATCATAATGTCCATAATTACAAGGTGAACATCTTCCGTTATTACTTTTTCAATCGTCTCTTTACCGTTATAAGCAAGAATGGTGTTGTACCCCTCTGATTTAAGATAGATGTCAAGTGCATTGACAATGTCTTTTTCATCATCACAAACAAGAATATTATACATATTTTCAACCTCCACAGGTATTATATCGGGAATTAGTTTAAGATAAAAGAAAGAGAATTATTAAGAATTTATTAAGATAAAAAGAGATTCTTCGCTTACGCTCAGAATGACAGTGTTTTTTTGTTTTCGTATAAATGATTTCGGCGGGGTCAAGACCCCGCCCTACCGTTAGTTAAAATAAATCAACTTTTAATTCTGCGTCGTTGTATTTATAGAATTTTCTATCGTCAAGTGCCCAAAGGCGGTTTGTGAACTCACCTTTTTCAATTCCGCTGACTGCGTCCATAATTTCATAAACCTTTGCGTCCATTGAGTCAAGCTGTGAAAGAAGCTCTGCTTCAAGGAACAGCGGTCTTACTGCTGCACCGAATTCAGGCTCACCGTGATGAGAGATAATCATATGCTGTAAAAGCATTGATTTTTCCTTGTCTATCAACAGTTTTTGTCCTGCTTCTTTCACCATCATAGCACCCATTACAAGATGTCCTATAAGATTACCCTCAACAGTATAGCCTGATGCAATACCTGTTTCCTTAACATCGAATTCAACTGTTTTTGCAATATCGTGAAGAATTGCACCTGAAATAAGCAATTCGCGATTTACAAAAGGATAAACCTTACAAACGCTTTCGCAAAGCTTGACGATTGATGCTGTATGCATTAAAAGTCCTGAGCGAATTGCGTGGTGCAAACGAAATGCAGCAGGAAAATAAAGAATTTTATCTTTGTTCTTCTCAAAAAGATATGAAACAATCTTTTTCAAATCTTCGTCCTTGAATGCGTTTACAAGTGAAAGAAGATGCGAATACATTTCTTCACCTGTGTAATCCGCTGACTTAACATAATCTGATACATCAACATTGTCACTTTCAATTACAGGACGAATTCGTTCAATTTTCAACTGGTCGTGACCGTTATACTGTGAAATTACACCTCTTACCTTTATAAACGAATCGTTGTCATATTTTCCGTGAGAATCCTCATTATAGTCCCACAATTTCGCAAAGATTTCACCGTCTTTATCCGACAACACAAGGTCAAGATAAAAGCTACCGTTTTTTGCCGTTTTTTTGTCGCATTGTTTGATGACTGCAAAGCCTTCTACAAGTCCGTTATTACCGATTTCTTTAAAATTCATAGTTATTACCACACTTTAAAAAGTGTAAATCCTTTCGTCATTTGTACAAGTAAATTATACACGACAAAAGGATTTATTGCAACTGATTTTATCCAAAAAGCATTATATCGGTATTTGTTTTTGCAATTATTACAGAACAGATTAAAAGTGTCGTAAGTATGACTAAGGTCAGGCATAAAAGATAGCTTTTTAATATTTTTGAAAGCTCTGTCATCAATAATCCTCCAGAAATTCAGAAAGTGACAGTCCGAAAAGTTTAGCTGAATATACAGCTTCATCAAGAGTATTTGCATCTGTACCGATTTCTATAACCAACGAACAGGATGTCAGGTGCATATTGTATCTTCGGCTACAAAACAAAAGAGGTCGCAGAAGCTTTGAATTGTCATTTTTAATTTTATTCTGCAACTGCACAGCAAAAGCAAGGTTCTTTTCCCAATTTGGAAAATCCGTTACATTACCGTCTTCACAACCGCTTATTATGGTAATCTGTGCTGCTTTTTTACCGTTGATTTCTGTTACGGTTTTAATTTTTGAACCGTCTTTCTGGTAAATGGCATCACGGTGAATATCAAGTACAATTTGTACTGAAGGGTTTTCCAAAAGAATTTTTTTGATATTCTCAAACGAACGGTCATAAGCACCGTTGTATTCCTTATCATATATGGTTTTGTCGTGAATGGTCTTATATCCCTTTGACTCCAAAACGCGACAAATCTCCTCACCTATTCTAATCATATTTTCTTTTGAGTTTTCACTTCTTGAACTGCGTTCATTTGTAAAAAAGCCTCTATCGAGTATTTCATATGTTTCGGTTGTATGAGTATGATAAATCAAAACTGACGGTTCATCTTTATCAATATTGGCATAAACTTTTCCGTTAAGTGCTTTTGGAATGTCAATTTCGTGTTCAAGTGTTGTATTCCGTACATAAATTCCGTTATATTCAGATGTTGCGTTATGGGTTGAACAGTCTTTCTCTATGATTTTACCGTCGTTTGAAGAATCGGCATAAGTTTTTTCTGCTTTTTTCATAAGAGCTTGTATATCATCAGGAATTGTCGAAATGACAGACTCTGTTTTGTTTTGGATAATGTTATCCGAAACTGCCATTTTGTCAATATTATCTGTTGAAACTGTTTTTTTTGAATTATCAAAAAGCGTTTGCGGATTAAGATATAAATATCCTGCGTAAAATATATTTTCAAAGGACTTTTCAATGCCCGTTGAAAAGACAAAGAGCATCAAAAAAACAGGTATAATACATATTGTAATGTAATCAAAAAAACTATTGTGATTGTTTGTCCCTTTTTTCAAGCAATCATCTCTTTCTGCATATAATCATTTATATTTATGCAGAATTAAGAATTTTTATGATAATGCTAAAAAGGTTTCAGCGTCCATATTAGGTTGAATTGCACAGTTAATGGCAAGGGATAAAAAGGATGCTGCACGAGTGATAATCATATCAATATCTTTTGGTGTTACTATCATTGATTCGTTGTACTGAAAATCCGTCACAGTAGGTACACCCATTGAAATCACAGGGACTCCAAGAGTTGACTCATCAATTCTTTTACGATAATTTCCTACTCCTGAACCAGGCGAAATACCCGTGTCCGATAACTGTACGGTTCTTCCAAGAGATGCAAGCTCTGAAGATGCAAGGGCATCAACCATAATAACCAAATCAGGCTTAATTAGATTGACTATTCCCGTTATATATTCGGCAGTTTCAATGCCTGTCTGACCAAGTACACCTGTGGAAATTGATGAAACAGGGTTAAGGTCAGGAAGATGCTCTCTTAACTCAACAAAGTTTTCAAAATGTCTTGTTGAAAAAATCTTTTTGGCACACAATGGACCTAACGCATCAGGTGTTATGTTTTCGTTACCTATTCCTGCTATTAAAAATGATTTTGTATATTGGGGAATCAAATCTTTAATAATTTCTATGATGATTTCAAGTCTTGAGTCAAGCAACTCACTTTCATGGGAAAATTCAGGCAACTCCACTGTGAAATATTTGCCTTTCGGTTTGCCTGTTGACCTTTCGCCATCATCGTTTACGATTTCTACCCTGACAATTTCTATATTTTTTCGTTTCCATTTATCAACTTTTATGCCTTTTCTGTGTTTTTCAGGAAGCAAATTGTGACTTTCTAAAGCAATATCTGTTCTTATATTCATATATTTCTCCTTTTTGTTATGTTTTAAAAAAAATTAAAAAAATAACTTGATTTTTATTTTAATTCGTGGTAACATATGTATCTGTAAATACGAAGGAGGTGTAACGATATGCCAAACATCAAATCAGCTAAAAAGCGTGTTCTCGTTAACAAGACAAAGGCACAGCGTAATAAGTCAGCAAACTCAGCTCTTAAGACAGCTATCAAAAAGGCAAATGCTGCTATTGAAGCAAATGCTGCTGATAAGGACGAGCTTGTAAAGGTTGCTGTTAAGAAAATCGACCAGGCTGCTGCTAAGGGTCTTCTTCATAAGAATAATGCAGCTCGTAAAAAGTCTGCCCTCGTTACAAAGCTTAACAAGGCTTAATCAGATTACGTAGTTCTTTGCCGTTGACGAAAGTCTACGGCATTTTTCTTTTTACAAATAATTCATTGACTTTTTATATCTTTTTATATATAATATATCTGTAATAAATTTCTTGGAGGTAACTCGTTTATGAAAAAGGCTTTAAAAGTTATTGCTATTATTGTTGGTATTGCTGCTGTTGCAGTTGCAGCTTATATTCTTATTAAAAAATATGTTGACAGCAAAAGAGTTGTAATCGGTAATGATGCTGAAAATTATGTTTCTTGCTCATTCTGTGATGACAGCTTTGTTTCAGAAACTGTTGCATAATTGCAAATGAATTTTTAGGGACTGTTCGTTATGAGCAGTCCTTTTTTATTTGCTTTTTGGTTTTGTAATAAATGAAACAACAAGGCCACTTATCATTGCAACGGTAATACCAACGGATGCTGATGATAACGGGCCTGTTAAGATGCCCAATGCACCCTCTTCGCGGATTGCCTCTTTTGTTCCTTGTACGAGAGTGTTACCGAAGCCTGTCAATGGTACAGTTGCTCCCGCTCCCGCCCAATCAACCAACGGCTGATACACACCAAGTCCACCGAGAATTACTCCGATTACAACGAATGAAACGAGAATTCGTGCAGGAGTCAGTTTTGTACAGTCAATGAGTAATTGACCGATAACACAGATTAGTCCACCGATTAAAAATGCTTTTAAGAAATCCATAGAAATTCCTCCTGCATATAGTGTGTGGGAATTTTCTTTTTTTATGCAAAAAATCGCACTCCAAATGGAGTGCGAAGATATTATTCATTATTCATTTTTGCGGTGTTGAAAACACAGAAGAACCGTCTCCTTGTGTTCTGGACTTTTTGTATATGACGTAAAACATTAACACCGATGCATCAATGTTTTATAGACCTAAAATCTGCATTTTCTTAGCATCAAACTCTTCTTGCGAAATCACTCCGGAGTCCAGCAATTCTTTATATGTTAGAAGATCATCTACAGATTCTTTTTGTTCTTTTATAATACTCTGTTTCTTGATAGGCAATTTATCAATTTTCTTCTCCATTTTAAGTAAAAACGATAAGATTAGAACAATAAGATTTAAGGCAATTATTACATAAGACATCCAATTAATCCCGTATGCATACCTAAAACTGATTGCATCAACTTCGGCAAATGAACAAGAATAAAACAGAAAGATTGCCATCATCGCAGTATGGACAATTGCAAATATCCATGCTTTATCTGCAATTCTCGCTGTATGTCCTATCATTTTTATATAATAGATTACAATAACAAGAACTGCTGTACATACAAACAATATTGCCAGTGGCTTACCTAATATTGCATCATTCCCAAAAAAGCTAATATCATTATGCCTTTTTAATGAGGATACACCGTGATAAACCATCGACTGCTCATACTTCCAGAATTCTTCATCAAGACAATAAGGTGTAAAACAGCAGATTATCTCAATAATGCATAAAATAATAATTGACAAATTAAGTTTTTTATCCATACCCACACCTTTTAGTTTTCGCATTCATAAACACAAGTAATTCCATACTGATTACAATAGACGCCTGCTTTTTCATAGCCACGACCATACATTTCATTCAGCGAGACAGTGGATGACGAAACTCTCCAATATGAATACTCAACATCCAAACCAGGATGAACATTCGTTATTCCAAAATCAATCATGCCATCTCCACATGGATCGTCAACTGATACTTCATCCAATTTTTCTAAACATGACAATGCTTGTCCATTGGTTAAGCTTTCAAAACCCACTGCAAATACATCATACGAATAATCAACATATTTTACAGTATAAGAACTTAAACCATAATCATCCATAATAGATTCAATTGCAGTTTCTAATGCTGCCGCTCTCTTTATTTGATGATTCTTTTTAACAATTTTATATCCAGAAAAAAATGCAGTAACTAATATTGCTATAATTCCCACACAGATTAGTATTTTTTTAAGTATCGCCTTATTTATCGGTTTTTTCTGTAATTTTTCATTTTTATCTTTTGGTTCAACTACTGTGGATTCCTGCTGAACACTTTCAGATAATATCTCTTTCTTTTTATTTTCAAAGTCTTCTTCCGTAATGATACCAGCATCAAGAAGTTCTTTGAATTTTTTGAGTTCTTCAACTCTACTCATAATAATGCTCCTCTTTACATTTTCATAAAACATTTGCACACGCCAAAAAATGTACTTATAAATTTTCTTGCTTTTCCGTAGGATGTGCCGACCGACATTTTGCAAGAACTCTCGCGATTACACCTCCTCTTATAAAAATAAAAAAGTGCGGCAACCGAAGTCACCGCACCGAAAACGCAAACTCCGATTGTCGCCAAACAAATTAAAATAGAATTAGAGCATCTCTGCCACGCTATTTTGTGGAGTTTGCAGTTTTACCACATTATTAACGTGACAGAAAAAGGGTATAATTATCCCTATAAAAAGAAAAAAAGATACCGCTAATTCTACTTATTTAATTTGTTTGGCATATTTAGTATATACCCTTGCTTTAAAAAAATCAATTGTTTTTATGAATAACAAAAAATCGCACCCTGAAAAGAGTGCGAAAAGTGAAAATAAATTATTCATTATTCATCAGCGAAGCGATTTCATTTTTCATTGTTCATTTGAAAATCCGTTCTAAAAAATGAATAATGAATGATGAAAAATGAATAGTGAATAATACAAACAAAAATCCGTCCTCTTACGAGAACGGATTTTCGTTTGGTGCCGGTGACCGGGGTCGAACCGGTACGGTATCGCTACCACTGGATTTTGAGTCCAGCACGTCTGCCAATTCCATCACACCGGCATTTATTTGACCTTGATATTATATGCAATAAAGCGATAAATGTCAAGAGTCAATATGAAATTTTATATAAATATGCCTTTCCATTTTTCACTCTTACGGAATGAGAAATAATCATCACCGTGACCGATAATTATATGGTCGCTGAGTTTTATACCAACCTTTTCCATTAAATTCTGGATGCCCATTGTTGCATCAACATCACTTCTTGACGGTGCAACCACTCCTGACGGATGATTATGTACAAGAATAAGCTTTGATGCATTATTCTTAAGGCTTATTTCCATTATACTTCGGATATTGAGCGGCGCTGAATTGACTACACCTTCACTTATGAGATTAAAGCTGATTACCTTACAAGATGAATCAAGGCAAAGAAGATACATTTTTTCCTTTGTTTCGCCCTTGAAAAACGGTGCTACATACTGTGCAATAAGCTTGCTTGTATTAAGCACAACATCATCATTCTTAACTATATCAACCTCATATTTCTTAAAAAGCTCAGGCATCATTTTAATAAGTGTTGCCGAATTTTCGCTAATTCCCTTAACCTCACAAAGCTCCTCATAGCTTGCGTTGAAAACACCTGAAAGAGAACCGAATCTGTCCATAAGATTATGCGCCTCTTCATTTGTATCCTTTCGCGGAATTGAATAAAACAAAAGAAGCTCAAGCACATTATGGTCCTGAAAATTTTCGAGTCCTTCTTTCAGAAATCTTTGACGCAATCTGTCACGATGTCCCGCGTGAACATTTTTCTTTTCTGTTTTTACGCCTTTAGCCATCCTATTTAAACACCCTTTTTATATGCTTTTGCCATCTGTAAATATAAATTGACACAAGTCTTGTCAACAAAACATCATACATAAAGAACAGGATATTTCCTGCCAACAGTAATAACGGTAAAGCAAATTTACCGAATTCCTTTATATCGTCAAAGGAAATCATAAAAATCCTTGTGACAACAAAATATGATGCGACCATAGAAATATTAAAAATAAGATATTTTATTATCCAACAGGATATTTTCTTTAATTTTTGTTCTAAAATACTTTTCAAAATGGGATAGTATCCGAAAAACATAAGATACATTACAGCAGGTTCTTTGTTGCCGAGTAAAAGAAGTGAAAGAATGCTGACAACAACATAAATTATTCCTGCAAATCCTTTCGAAAACTCAACAACAAGCACCATAAGTAATGCACCTGTTACCATTGGAATTGCATATTCAAGGCTCACAGCAACTCCCGATATAATCATCAGTACAAGTGACAAGGCAGAAACAATTCCGCCAAGTGCCACCTTAAACGACAGTTCTTTTCTTTTATTCATATCAACAACAAGGAATCAAATCTCCACCGCAACATTCACAACAACAATCTGCACACAAAAGGCCTGAACAAATATTGCAAACATCACCGTTACCTGTTTTTTGTGTTGTTCTGTAACCACCGTTTGCATTGTTATTAAGCGAATTAAAGGCTGCTGAATATTCTCTGTTAGAAGGGTCCATTGAGCAGGCAGTCTGGTAACTTGTATATGCTTCATTAAGCCAACCGCGACGCTGATGAATAACGCCTTTCAGGTAATGCCATTCGGCACTTCTCACCTGTGGCGGTACACCGTTAAGGATTGTTTCGGCATCATCAATCCGGCCTGAATTTATACACGCACGCACATCGGAAAACTGTGAATTATCACCATAGTTGTTATTCTGGTTTCCTGCGTAACCTGTTGTGCCACGCAAATCGTTAAGAATTGTGTCATAGGCATTATTAAGCTCGTTCATTCTTTGTGTTTTTTCACTGTCAGGAATTTCCGAATTGGTGATTTCCCCTGCTATTCTTCTGTAAGCATCCATAATATCCTTTTCAGTTGCATTTCTGCCTACACCAAGATATTCATAAGGATTATTCATAATTTTCACCTCTGTACTTCTTTATAATTCTATCCATCTGTAAAGACAGACCGTCATATATAATATTTTCAATTATGGTTGAAAAATTATTAAATTTCTGTGTTTTAAAAATTTGAGTCAACGCACCGATTGACAAATTTATTGTTCGTGTCGCATCATCAACAATGTTTTCGCTGTTTTTAAACGGATTAAAAGTATTTTCTTTTTTGTCCTTTCCATAGTCGTCAAAGGCATCGAGGAAATAAACTACTCTGCCCAATTGATAACCGAATTGTGCTGTTTTTTCCTTATTCTCATCGGTTTCACCGAAAGAAAACAGCTCCGACAAAATTTTTCCTGTAAAATGAGCTGACTTATCAAGTGAAATATCATTTTCACTTTCTGTTTTAAACTGCTCATTCATACCGTTATTAACAATTTCATAAATCTGCGGAAATTTCTTTTTTGCCTTTTTACAGATAAAGGAAAAATAGGGATAAAGAACATATAACAAGATTTTTTTAAGCGGTTTACTGTCGTGAATATTATCCGCTAATTTAAAATATGCAAGAATTACGGTTATGGCACATGCTAATTTGTAAATATTATTTTCACATGTGATTTTCATACACTTTTTACAGGGGTTAAAGGAACAACGGGAATTAGAAACATTGATTTTAACCTTTGCAAGACCAAGCTTATACATCACATAAAATGCACCGTCATAGCTTAAGAGCAATCGTGACAAAAGACCGTATTCCCTGCCCATTTCTTTGCATAAGGTACAATAAACACCTTTATATGCTTCGTATTCTTTAATTTTAAGTTCAGGCTTATTTATAGTTACATATCCGAACATAAATTATCTTGAAATCCCCTTTAATACGGTTCTTGCAACATACGGTTTGTTCATTGTGTAAATATGAATTCCATTAACACCATTTGCAAGTAAGTTATTGATTTGCTTTATTGCAAAATCGAGTCCTGCTTTTTCAAGTTCTTCAGGACTGTCCTTATATTTTTCCAGAAATTCAGAAACTTCACAAGGTAATTTTGTTCCTGAAAGTGAAATAATTCTGTCAATTTGTTTTATGTTTGTAATAGGCATAATTCCTGCGAAAACAGGTGCATAAATGCCTTTTTTACGAACCTTATCCATAAATGAATAAAAGATGTCGTTATCATAAAAAAGCTGTGTTATGAGGAAATCAACGCCACTGTCAACCTTGAGTTTCAGGTTGTCAATATCCTTTTCCAGGCTGTCACATTCAGGATGACATTCAGGATAACAAGCACCGCCAATGTCAAAATAGCCATATTCCTTAATATATTTTACCAACTCGTACGCATAAGTATAGTATTCACCGTCAGGCTTTTCAAAGCCTTGCGGAATGTCCCCACGCATAGCAAGAATATTGTCAATGTGATTTTCCTTTAATGTATCGAGAATTTCTTTGATTTTGTCTTTTGGTGTTGATGCACAGGTTAAATGTGCCAACGCAGTTGTGTCAAGTCGGTTTTTGATAAGTGATGCAATTTTTGTTGTGTACTGACTTGTGCCACCACCTGCACCGTATGTAACACTCATAAAATCTGGGTTATAGGCTGCTAATTCACGAACCGACCACTCAATGCTTTCAAAGGCAGAATCGGTCTTTGGAGGAAAAACCTCAAAAGAAATAAGCTGGTCTTTAACCATAAGTTTTTCAGTAATTCTCATAAACACTCACCAATAATTATAATATCATATTAGTGGTTTTTTAGCAATAGAATGGTTGTGAATTTACATATTATTTACAAAATATAAAAGATACCAGCAAATTGGAGTTTGTAGGAATATTTAAGGTTAGTGTCATTCTGAGGAACAAAGTGACGAAGAATCTCTGTTGGTTGATGTGTTACTGTTAGAGAGATTCTTCGCTTACGCTCAGAATGACCTATCGAATTGGTTATTCATCCCGACAAATTATAATTTGACATAATGCAGGCGTGGAGGCTTGCCACAACGCATGATGATGGGTCGTCGAGACGCTGACATTTACAAATAACAATGAATGAAAAAAGGGCGATTCTTGAATCGCCCCTACATTTTGCACTTTGCATTTTGAATTTTGCATTTATATAATTTCTCCGCCACCCAATACTTCGTCACCATCGAAGATTACGAGTGATTGACCTTTTGTGATTGCTCTTTGTGGCTCGTCGAATTTAACATGAAGATTTCCCTGTTCGTCTTGCCATGCAGTTGCCGGTTGCTCCTTGTGTCTGTAACGAACTCGGGCAAGAACACGGATTGGTTTTGTTATTAGTTTTCCGCTGATTATATTTACATTTTTTGCAACTACCTTATCAGTAAACAAATCTTCATTGTCACCCAAAATAACATTGTTTGTTTCAGGGTCAATGTTCATTACATATAGTGGGTTTTTATATGAAATTCCAAGACCTTTTCTCTGACCGATTGTGTAATTCACAATGCCTTTATGTTCGCCGAAGGAAAAGCCTGTTTTATGGATAAACTGACCTTTCGGATAGTCCTTATTATTGTAATTTTTAATGAATTTTACATAGTCACCGTCAGGGACAAAGCAAATATCCTGACTATCCTTTTTGCGAGCTGTTATAAGGTCATTTTCTTCTGCAAGCTGACGGATTTCAGGTTTTGTATATTCACCTAACGGAAATTTAATGTGTTTCAGTTGTTCCTGAGTAATCATATAGAGAAAATAGCTCTGGTCCTTACTTTCATCAACTGCTTTTTTCAGTTTATATTCACCATTTTCAAAGACTACTCTTGCATAGTGACCTGTTACAACAAAATCTGCATCTAACTCGTGCATTTTTTCCATCATAGCACCGAATTTAAGTGTACGGTTACATTCAACGCAAGGATTTGGTGTTTTTCCGTTTTCATAAAACTCAATAAATTTATCAATAACAAGTTTTTTAAATTCTTCTTTAAGCGGGAAAATATAAAAAGGCATACCTAACTTATCGGCAACTGCTTTTGCATCACTGCAATCGCCTTCGATATACAGTTGCATTGTAGCACCGACACAGGTATAGCCTTCATTTTTCATAAGTAAAGCAGCGACGGAGCTATCAACTCCGCCACTCATAGCAATAACTGCTTTCATTTTTATTCACCCAAGTTCAAGCATTTTATCAATGCATTTTTTGGCTTTCTCAATTGTTTCGTCATCAAGTATAATCTCTTCGCCACCTGTTCCCATAATTGTGTTATAAAGGTCAACGAGAGTTGTTGCTTTCATATCAGGGCAAATGAGTTTTGGTGAAAGAGCAAAGAAATTCTTATCAGGACATTCATACTGCAAAGACTCTGCAATACTGATTTCTGTACCGATAATAAAGTTTTTATGGCTACTTTCCTTTGCGAATTTCATAATACCTGTTGTTGAGCCGACATAGTCAGCAAGAGCTACAACCTCTGGCTTACATTCAGGATGAACGAGCAGAAGTGAATCAGGATAATACTCTCTTGCCTTTTTAACATCATCTGCTGTAATCTGACCGTGAATAGGACAACCACCATTTACAAACTTAAAGGTCTTTTCAGGTAATTGCTTTGCAACAAAATCACCTAAGTTACAGTCAGGGATAAACAGAATCTTATCATTTTCCAATTTGCTTACAACATTTACTGCTGATGCAGATGTTACACAAACATCACAGACAGTTTTAAGCTCGGCAGTTGTATTGATATAAGCAACAACTGTATAGTCAGGGTTTTCCCTTTTAACCTGTTCAATATATTCCTTGCTCATCTGCTCTGCCATCGGGCAACCGGCAACAGGGCTTGTTATATAAACTGTTTTTTCAGGTGAAAGAATTTTTACGGTTTCTGCCATAAAACGAACTCCACACATAATTACAGTTTTTGCATCAGTTTTTTCTGCGAGTACGCTCAACTGAAAACTGTCACCTGTAAAATCAGCAATTTCGATAATTTCACGAGCAACATAACTGTGAGCCAATATGCAAATGTCTTTTTCTTTTTTTAGTTGCAGGATTTTGTCCTGCATTTCTTTTACTGTCATTTTAATCTTCCTTTATAAAGATTATCACGGACAGACAAGGATGTCTGTCCCTACGCGTTGTTGAAGGTCGTCGGGAACGCCGACCCTACATTTTAATGATGATGGTCTTCGTCAAATTTAAAGTCGTCTGCGTTATATTCTATACCGTTTTTGTCGTAGTAATCCTTAACGGCTGCTTTGATTGCCTGTTCAGCGAGAACTGAACAGTGAATTTTTACTGCAGGAAGTCCGTCAAGAGCCTCAACAACTGCTTTATTTGTAAGCTTAAGTGCTTCTGACAAAGGCTGACCCTTAATCATATCAGTTGCAATTGAGCTTGTTGCGATTGCAGATGCACAACCGTAAGTATTGAACTTTACATCTGTGATAATATTATTCTCAATTTTGAGATACATTTTCATAATGTCGCCACATTTTGCGTTACCAACTTCTCCGATACCGTCTGCATCTTCAAGCTTACCTACATTATGCGGATTGACAAAATGCTCCATTACTTTTTCTGAATATTCCATTAGTTGTTACCTTCTTTCATTATCTTTTCCCACAATGGTGACATATCACGAAGTCTGTTGATAATTGGTGGGATTTGCTCAATTATATATTCCATTTCTTCATGTGTGTTTTCTTCACAAAGGCTCAGACGAAGTGAACCGTGAGCAACCTCGTGAGGAAGACCGATTGAAAGCAATACATGGCTTGGGTCAAGTGAGCCTGAGGTACAAGCTGAACCTGAAGAAGCGCTGATTCCCATTAAATCAAGGTAGAGAAGAAGTGATTCACCCTCAACACCTTCAAAGCAAACACTTAGATTACCCGGTAATCTGTGTTCACGGTCACCGTTTATGCGACTGCGTTCAACCTTGAGAATACCGTCAATAAGCTGTTCTCTCATACTAATGAGTTTCTTTGTATTTTCTTCCATATTATCGCAGGCATCCTTAAGAGCTGCTGCCATACCAACGATTGCAGGAACATTTTCTGTACCTGCACGACGGTTTCTTTCCTGTGCACCGCCTTCAATAAGGTTTGGAAGTCGGATACCTTTTTTACAGTAAAGACCGCCTACGCCCTTTGGCCCATGGAATTTATGACCTGAAAATGACATCATATCAATGTTATCAGCTTTTACATCAACAGGAATATGACCGACAGCCTGAACAGCATCTGTATGGAAAAGTACACCTTTTTCGCGACAAACTGCACCGATTTCACGAATTGGCTGAACTGTACCGATTTCGTTATTAGCATACATAATTGTCACAAGTGCTGTATCTTCACGAATTGCATTTTTCACATCTTCTACTTTTACAAGACCGTTTTCATAAACATCAAGCAAGGTGATTTCAAATCCGTCTTTTTCGAGGACATTCAATGTATGAAGCACTGCGTGATGTTCAAATTTTGAACTGATAATATGCTTTTTGCCTTTTTTTGCCATTAGGTATGCTGCACCCTTGATTGCCCAGTTATCGCTTTCACTACCGCCTGATGAAAAATACACATCATTAGGGTCAGCGTTTATACACTCGGCAACTGTATTTCTTGCATCTCTTACCTTATGGAAGGCATCCTGTCCCACAGAATGAAGACTTGACGGATTACCGTAAAATTCTTCGAAGCAAGGCATCATTGCATCAAGGGCAACCTTTGAAATTTTTGTTGTTGCAGCATTATCTGCATAAACTTTCATATATACATCTCTTTTCGTTAAAATCCGTTAGTATTTTTATTTCACAGTAAATTACTATGAATTCATTTATATGATACTACTACTGTTATTTTTTGTCAATTATAACATTGTACAAATAGCACTAATTAAGGAAGAATTTTTCGGCAATTCTTACAGATGACATTGCGTCTTTACCGTAATAGTCTGCACCTATCGTTTCTGCATATTCCTCTGTAAGCACTGCACCACCAACCATTACAGAAACACCTGTTGTCTGTTCCTTCAAAAGTTTAATGGTTTCTTCCATACTCGGTACTGTTGTTGTCATAAGTGCAGAAAGTCCGACAAGCTTCACATTATGCTGTTTTACTGCATCGACTATTGATTGTGGTGTAACATCCTTGCCTAAATCAATTACATCATAACCGTAGTTTTCAAGTAATACTTTTACGATATTTTTTCCTATATCGTGAATGTCACCTTTTACGGTTGCGATTATAATTTTACCTTTTTTGGCTGTTTCGTCGCCATTTTTTACAAGGTAATTTTTAATAATATCAAAGCTTACACCTGCTGTTTCGGCACTCATTAAAAGTCCCGGTAAAAAGACCTTATTGTTTTCAAAATCCTTGCCCACAATATCAAGTGCGGGAATTAAAATTCCGTCAATAATTTCAAGCGGTGTTTTGGTTTGAAGCTCTTTTTCAGTTTCGGCTTTCGCCTGTTCTTTTAAGCCTTTTATAACTGCAGTTTTAAGGTCAACATCTGTGTTTTTTATTTCACTTTTTGTTTCGGTGACACTTGAAATATAGTCTTCAAAATTGTCGTCATTACCCATAAGAGCGTTGTATGAATAATATGCATTCATCATCATTTCACTTTTTGGATTTATAATTCCTGCACTTAAACCATTGTTAAGTGCAAGAGCAAAGAATGATGAATTGAGTAACTCTCGATTAGGAAGACCGAATGACACATTTGAAACACCTAAAACTGTATGAACACCAAGCTCGTTTTTAAGTCTGCGAACACATTCCAATGTGATTTTTGCATTTTCTTTATTCGTACTGACAGTCATACAAAGAGGGTCAAAAACAAGGTCTTTTTTAGAAATTCCGTATTCCTGTGCTTTGTCAATAATCTTTTCGGCAATTTTCATTCTGCCTTCAACTGTTTCAGGAATCCCGTTCTCATCAAGAGTAAGACAAACCACAACACCACCGTATTTTTTTACAAGCGGAAATACAGAATTCATCGACTCATCTTTACCGTTAACTGAGTTTATCATAGGTTTTCCGTTATAAATACGCAATGCTTTTTCCATAGCTACTGTATCGGATGTATCAATCTGTAACGGTGTATCGAGAATACTCTGAAGTCCTTTAACAGCATTCACCATCATAGTTGGTTCGTCGATTTCAGGAAGTCCCACATTCACATCAAGAATGTCAGCACCTGAATCAGTCTGTGTAACTCCTTCACGATAAATGTAATCCATATCATTGTTACGAAGTGCTTCCTTTAAAAGCTTTTTGCCTGTAGGGTTAATTCTTTCACCTATTATTACAGGTTTTTCTGCGAGGAAAACAGTTTTTGAATATGAAGAAACTGCTGTATAGTTTTTCTTCTTAAATTCAGTTATATTTTCATTCTTACAAAGGTCAATCATTGCCTTTATATGTTCAGGAGTTGTACCGCAACAGCCACCCAAAGCACAAGCACCGTTATGAAGAATTAAAAGCTGTTTTTCTGCAAATTCTTCAGGAGTTACATTGTATGTGGTTTTACCGTTTACGCTGACAGGAAGTCCTGCATTTGGCTGAATGAATATTGGTGTGCTTGAATATTCATTCATTTCCTTAAGTAAAGAAAGCATCTGGTCAGGACCGAGACCACAGTTCATACCGATACCGTCAACACCTAATCCCTCAAGCGTTACAACTGCAGTTTTAATGTCTGCACCTGTTAAAAGTATGCCTTTTTCATCGAAAATCATTGAAACAAGCACAGGAAGATTTGTATTTTCCTTTGCTGCTAAAACCGCTGCTTTGATTTCATACAAATCACCCATTGTTTCGATTAAAACAAGGTCAGCTCCTGCCCTTTCACCTGCTATAACTTGCTCTTTGAAAAGTTCGTAAGCATCGTTAAACGGCAAATCACCGCAAGGCTCTAAAAGTCTGCCGATTGGCCCTACATCAAGAGCTACAAAGGTATCTCTGTCATAATTTTCTGCAGATTTTTTCGCAAGAGAAACCGCTGATGTGATAATTTCTTCCACATTATCAAATTTAAGTGAATTTGCACCGAAGGTATTTGCTGAAACAACATTACATCCTGCATCCAGATACTCTTTGTGAATTTTAATAAGCACTTCAGGATGAGTTAAGTTCATATTTTCAGGCAATTCGCCTGTTTTTAAGCCGTTTTTCTGAAGCATTGTTCCCATTGCACCATCAAAAAACAGTATTTCTTTTCCGAATTTTTCTTTGAATGTCATATTATCATTCCTTTATTACTCCGATAAATGCTGTAACGGTTTTTGTCGGAGTCATCATAAAATCTTCTGAAAGTGTTACGCCAAGCTGTTGTGTCATTGGCAACAACTTAAAAAAATCCTTTTGAGAAGAAATGTGGAGTCCACCGTAGCCGGGACTGAAACGCGGTCGGTGTTCTCCTTTTATCGCAACTTCAAGCTCGTCACAGGCCTTATCACAAAGATTTTCAACAAGAGATGCACCGACACAATGAGTAATGCTTGTCATTGCCAAATCAGTTACGCTATATTTACGGACAAGCGTATCGGCACCAACACCGATTGTTGCACCAAAAAGGATTATGGAATTTGAATTGCGAAGATGGTTAAGCAGTTTTTTACTTTTAAACTCAATTCCATCAACTATAATTCCGTCTTCTGTCCTTGTGAAATCATATTCCTTATAAATGTATCTGGGCTGAATTACTTTACATAATTCATTATATGCCTTTTCAACCAATTCACATATTTCTTCACTTGGCTCTGCACCATGCTTATAGCCCATATATCGTGCAGTTTCACGCAAATCATATTTTAACAGCATCCGCAATTACCCTTTTCTTTCTGTTTGTCAACTAAATATTGAAGTGTAATTGAGTCAACAACCTTATTGACTGCATCAAGAACGCACTGCCAGATTTCAAGTGTTACGCAGTCCATACAGTTTTCGCAGGTGTTTTCGTCGGTCGCAAGACAAGCAACAGGTGCAAGGCTACCCTCAGTCACACGAAGAATTTCGCCAACTGTATATTGGGCAGGCTCACGGGTCAGTTTGTAGCCACCCTGAGCACCGCGGATACTTTCAACAAGGTTTTCCTTTGCCAAAAGCTTAATAATCTGTTCAAGATATTTTTCACTTATCCCCTGTCGTTGTGAAACAGTTTTTATTGAAATATATCCGTCATCCTTATGAATTGCCAAGTCAGTCATAAGCCTTAGTGCATATCTGCCTTTTGTTGAGATTTTCATATTATCATAACCTTTTTAAGTGTTTGTTTTTAGATTTTGTAACTTCGGAAAATAATATACTACAAAATTAGTAGGAATTCAAGAGCTAATTCATATAAATTTAGTGGGAATTGCAATTTCAGGTTTTTATCTACGCTTTGACAGAAAAAAATCCCCACAAATGTGGGGATATATTTTAGTATTATTTATCTTATTCCGTAGTTTTCGATAATATAGTCCATATCCTTGTCGCCACGACCTGAAAGGTTAATCAGAACTGAACCCTGGTCCATCTGCTTAGCAAGCTTCATACCGAAAGCAACAGCGTGGGAGCTTTCAATAGCAGGAATAATGCCTTCAAGACGAGAAAGCTTGAAGAATGCGTCAATTGTTTCTTCGTCGTCAATTACATCATACTTAACTCTGCCGATATCCTGCAAGAATGCGTGTTCAGGACCCGAAGATGGATAGTCAAGACCGCTTGCCACAGAATAAACGGGAGCAGGTTCACCGTTTTCGTCCTTAAGCATAATGCTGTTGAAACCGTGCATAACACCTTCTGTACCGTACTTAAGACTTGCTGCGTGGTCGCCCATTTTAGGACCGCGACCAAGAGGCTCAATACCGTAAATATCAACAGGGTCATTCAAAAAGCCTGAGAAAAGACCTGCAGCGTTACTGCCACCACCGACACAAGCAACAACGGCATTAGGAAGATGACCTGTCATTTCCATAAACTGCTCTCTTGCCTCGATACCGATAACACTCTGGAAATCACGAACCATCATCGGGAACGGATGAGGGCCTAAAACTGAACCGATACAGTAAATACAATCGTTATATTCCTTGCTGTATGCATCAAATGCAGCGTCATCAGCTTCTTTAAGTGTCTGAAGACCGTGAGTAACCTCAACAACATTAGCACCTAAAATTTTCATTCTTGCAACATTCGGAGCCTGTTTTTTGATGTCAACAGAACCCATATAAATGTCACATTCAAGACCAAAGTAAGCAGCAGCAGTAGCAAGAGCAACACCGTGCTGACCTGCACCTGTTTCAGCAATAACCTTTTTCTTGCCCATATATTTTGCAAGAAGTGCTTCACCCATACAGTGATTGAGCTTATGTGCACCTGAATGGTTCAAGTCCTCGCGCTTTGCGTAAAGCTGAACCTTACCGCCAAGAGCATCGGAAAGTCTTTCAAGATGTGTAACAGGAGTAGGACGACCCTGAAATTCCTTACGGATTCTGCGAAGTTCTGCAATAAACTTTCTTGACTGACAGATTGAGTAATATGCTTCAGTAATTTCAGCCATAGCAGCCTTTAATTTGTCATCAATAAAAACGCCACCGTATTTACCGAAATAACCGTTCTTATCAGGATAATTGTTAAAATAAGTATCAAAATCAACATTGTTTAAAATCATAATTATATCTCCTAAATGTAATATTTGTTATGTGCTGTATGTTATTTTTAGTTTCGCCATCGTTTTGTTAAAAGTATCATAATTTTCACCTGCAAAAACAAAAAGTCTATCCCACAATCTATGGGACAGACTGAAAAATCTGCGGTACCACCCAAATTCGTATCATAACGATACGCACTCACCGTGTACAATCATACACTCGACACTATAACGGTTGTCCTCCGTCGCACCTATTAAGGCGAATAACGCCGAACACGATACGGTTCTTGTTAGCATATTTTCGCCTATTCTGCGTCTAAAATCTTGCAATACGCCAGTATTGTTGCGATTTTATCCTTGCCTATACAAAAATCTGCTTAACAAGAACTGCTCGCACCTAAAATGTTTGAAATTAAGATGAATTTTTGTTTTTTGAAAACGCAGGCTTGCTGACGCAAGTCAAGTTTGAAAAAGTAAAAATTCGGTTAAGGTCAACATTTTAGGCGTATTGTGCTCGACTTTATTCGCCTTTTTCGGATTGCCCTCAAAAGTCCATTCATTGAAACATTCATTACCGAACTTACACCATCGTCGGCTCTCTATAAATGAAAAGAATCAACTACTACTCTTTCTCATCGGTTTAAAGGTTTAATATTAACTTACAAGAATTTTAACACCCAAAACAAATAATGTCAATAGAAATTTTTTATATATAACTCAACACATTTTTAAAAATTAGTACATTATTGGTTAAAGCGCTTGAATTTTAACTTTTTTTACTATATATTGAGTTTGTAAAAGTCAAAAAGGAGATGACATTTATGAAAAAGTCAATAAAAATAATCTTATCACTATCTTTGATTATCCTTACATTGGTATTTGCCAATATGACAGCAAGTGCTATCACCTTTGATGCTGATATGCAATATCAGACAGAAAATAAGGTAACACTTTATAGCAAAAAGAATTACAAGGGTAAAAGCGTTGAATACGGAATAGGCGAATATGCGGAATTGGATATTAATTCTGACAGTATTTCTGTTCCTCAGGAATATGTAGTTTACGCTTATACCAAAAAGAATTTTAAAGGGCAGGAATATATTCTTAATGAAAGCGAAAAGTCATATCTTCGCTATGATTTCGGCAAAGGGCTTACTAAAATTTTCAGAATAAAGAGTATGAAGGTTGCTCTTATTGAAAGTGAAGCTGTTGATATTACAGACCTTGACGATGCAAAGAAAAATCAGATTATGACAGAATATGCACCGAGAATTCATATGGCACAGGGTGACCCTTATGAGGCTGTTTCAATGGATTGGACATTTGAAAAATTTGACCGTGTAATGGATTCAAACGGTGATTCACGACTTGTTATGAAAGAGCCTATTGACGGAGCACACGATATTTGCGATACATTTTACGGTGACCAGGATTCTGCTGTGGCATACGGGTTCTGGGTTGAAAAAGACAATAATTATATTGATTTCGTCTATTTCATTTACTGTCCTTATGACAGTGGAAAATTCATATGGCTTGTGAATAACAATGTGGGCGGACATCCGGGTGACTGGGAACACTTTACATTAAGATTTTTGAAATATGAAAGGGATGGCAAGACATATCTTCGTCCTGTAAAAACAGCATTTGCTGCCCATACTTTTGCTGAAATCGAGTCATGGGAAGACCTTGAAATGTATGATGATACTCATTGTATCATTTACTGTGCAGCAGGTACGCACGGATTGTATCCACACATAGGTACATATGTTTATATGAATTTTGTTGTGGTAAAACTAAAGGACGAGTGTTCAGAAGGACAGGAATGGGATTTGTGGGAAGAAGGAAAGCTCGAAACCTTTGAGCTTGTACCCGAAGAAAGTTGTCGTGCATTGGCAGGCTCCAAGTGGGCAGAGGCTTTCAGTTATGATTATGAAAATCCCGACAGTCTTGCAATACTCTATTGGGGTAATGAATCATCCTATCCACCGTTTATGAACGGCGGACCGCAAGGCCCACAATTCAAGACAGAAATGACAAGCACATCAAGTTTTAAATAAATACAATTGCTTAGTAGTAATATAACTAATTTTTAAGCGTGGTCAAATGACCACGCTTGTTTTTCACCATTCTAATTGTCGATGATATGGGGTATCCTTGTAACCATATTCAGCAATATATCTTACAGTATGTGTTTCATCGTTATATGCGAAGAATATAAAATTATATTCACACATATCAATCACGTCACCATAACCTTTTTTGAAATAAACACATTGCCAATCACCCATAGGTTCTATGCAAAGAATATTATCCTTGCTTAATATTCTTTGTTTTTCATTTTCATAGTCACTTCCGTGAATGGATTCTGTATCGTGGTCGAGTTGCCATTCTGCATATATATCCATATGAAAGGCATTTAAAAAATCATCAGAAAATGAATAATAGTATTTTGTTGTGGAGTTTTTGTTATACACAAGTTGTTTTACTGAATCGGGCATTTTGTATGGAAACACCTGAAAAATATCTTCCCACTCATACAGCATATATTTTTCATCAACTTCTAAATAGTTATTGGGATTAGTTGTTTCCGAAACATATCCGGCCAAAAAATGACACATAAATGCAAATGGTGAAAACACTAATGATATTGACCATAATACCGTGATAAAAATAGACAGTGCTTTTTTTCTGTCTTTTTTCTTTCCTATTTTTTTATTCTTTTTACAAAGCAAATAAATTATTAAGCACAACAGGAATTGTATTAAGAAAAAATATTGTAACGGATACAAAAACAACTTGTATGTAAAATCATCATAACACGAAATAAACTCAGGATATTTATAATCATATCCAAATATTACCATAAAAAGAACAAATATCATCACACCACCGGACAACACCATACCAATTACAGAAATTACTGTAAAAATATGTTTTTCTTTCTGCTCCTTTGGTGAAAGCTCCAAGTCTTCTATTGGGACTTTTTCATCTACTAAATTGGTTGAGAGTTTCTCACAGATAATTTCGATAGTGATGTTATCTTCGTCGGCAAGAGTGCCGATTTTTTCGATTATTTCTGTGTTGAACTGTATTTTCTCGTTTGTTCTTTTTATGTAATCCTTGACTATCTTTTGTGCTGTTTCGCCACCTAATTGTAAATCTTTGATTTCCTGAATTGAAAAATCAGCTTTACGGAGTGTTGCTATATTTTTTAGTTGCACAACATCATTTTCAGAAAAGTCAATACTTTTTCTGCCATTATAATTTTCGTCATATTCGGGTTTTATAAGGTCATTTTCCATATAGAGTCTGATTGCTCTGTCAGTAAGACCTGTTTCTTTAATCACTTGCTTAATTTTCACAGTAAATCCCCCTTTACAATGACGATTTTACATTTTTACCTTAGGTGGAAGTCAAGAGTTTTTTGAAAAAAGTTCAAATTTATTAAAAATACGGGCGATTCGTGAATCGCGCCTACATATTTTTATTGTTTAATTTTAGATTTTGATATATCCTTTTCTGCGATGTCGTTGGTGTTCATTGAGTTGCGGTAAACAACAAATCGACAATAAAGGTACTCTGTTATAAGATTACAAGCCATTGTAACAGATTCGACTATGTAATTATTGACACCGGCGTTTTCGGCTAACTGACCAAGATACAAGGAAACAGGTGTAAACACGCAATAGAAAAGTGCGACTTTAAGCATTGCAACGGGCACATTGGTTGCTGATTTGAATGTAAATTTTCTGTTTACTGTGAAATTATAGAGAACTGACAAAATGAGTGATGGAAGATATGCTTTCCAATGCTCACAATCTGTAAGCTCGTGAATAATTGTGTAGGACACAATCTGAATTATACCTGCACCCATTGAAAATGCAACGAATTTTATAATCTGAATTATAGTTTCCTTAGTTGAGAGTTTTTGGTCTGACATTAGTTTATCCCCCATTATATTTCAGGTTTGAATGATGGCATAAGTTGAAGTTTGAACAGGTTCATTTTATGCTTTCTGTCAATAAGTTCTTTCTTTGCCTTGTCTTCGATTTCGCCTGTTCTTATATATTTATCCAGTTCGGCATAGGTGAAACCGAGATTATCTTCATCAGTTTTACCACAAAGTCCGTCAATCGGCACTTTTTCAACAAGATTATAAGGAAGACCGACAAGATGACCGATTTGCTTCATTTCGGCTACTGTAAGATTTGAACAAGGGCTGAAATCACCTACTGAATCGCCATAACGAGTTGAATAACCGACCCAATCTTCAGAAAGGTTGCAGGTATTTGCAACTCTGCCGTTTACTGACTGGCTGACAGCATAAAGTGTTGTCATTCGAACTCTTGGTGGAATATTCTGAACAGTCTGTGGTGTAATTTCCAAATCAATCGGAAGATTTTTCATAAGACCGTCAACTGTGTCTTTAATATTGACGATATAATGTTTAATTCCAAGGTATTCAACAAGCTGTTTCGCACAATCAATATCGTGCTGTTCGCCACAAGGCATTAAAACACCTATAACTCTGTCTTTGCCCAATGCTTCAACACAGAGAGCAGCAACGATTGATGAATCCTTGCCACCTGAAATACCGACAACTGCATTACAGCCTTTTCCGTTTTCTTCAAAAAAATTACGAATCCATTCTACACATTGATTTTTTACTTTAAGTGCATCAAATTCATACATTTTTATCACACTCCATTGATATTAGTTTACCACTAATTTATAAAAGTTTCAATATAAAAAGGACTACGATAATTCGTAGTCCTGATTTTATTAGTCTAATGGTTTCATTGTTGGGAACAAGATTACATCACGGATTGCTTGGCTATCTGTGAGTAACATTGTCATACGGTCGATACCGAAGCCGATACCACCTGTTGGTGGCATACCGAGTTCAAGAGCATAGAGGAAGTCTTCGTCAGTTGTATTTGCTTCTTCGTCACCGAGGGCAAGAAGCTCTTCCTGTGCCTTAAATCTTTCTCTCTGGTCGATTGGGTCATTAAGCTCTGAATAAGCGTTTGCCATTTCCCAACCGTTCATAAAGAACTCAAAACGCTCAACATAGTTAGGGTCCTCAGGCTTTTTCTTTGTAAGTGGAGAAATCTCGATTGGATGGTCCATAACAAATGTTGGCTGAACAAGATGTTCTTCAACAAATTCTTCGAAGAAAAGATTGAGAATATCGCCCTTCTTATGATGCTTTTCAAATTCAATATGATGCTCTTTTGCTACTGCGTGAGCTTCTTCAGTTGAGTAGATTTCGTTAAAGTCAACACCTGAATATTTTTTAACTGCATCAAGCATTGTGATTCTTTCGAATGGCTTACCCAAATCCATTTCAATTCCGTTAAATGTGATTTTTGTTGTACCAAGAACTTCCTGTGCAACATAACGGTAAAGATTTTCTGTCAAATCCATCATACCGTGATAGTCAGTATATGCCTGATAAAGCTCCATAAGTGTAAATTCAGGGTTATGACGAGTGTCAAGACCTTCGTTACGGAAAACACGACCGATTTCATAAACTCTTTCCATACCACCAACAATCAGTCTCTTTAAGTAAAGCTCAAGAGAAATACGAAGCTTGATGTCTGTATCAAGTGCGTTGAAATGAGTTTCAAACGGTCTTGCTGCTGCACCACCTGCATTGTAAACAAGCATTGGTGTTTCAACTTCCATAAAGCCTTCACCGTCAAGATACTTACGCACAGCGCTGATAATTTTTGAACGGTTAATAAGAGTCTGTTTTGACTCCTGGTTCATAATAAGGTCGATATAACGCTGACGGTATCTTGTGTCAGTATTTGTAAGACCGTGGAACTTTTCAGGAAGAATCTGCAAGCTCTTTGAAAGAAGTGTCACAGCAGTTGCGTGAATTGAGATTTCACCTGTTTTTGTTCTGAAAACCTCACCTTCGATACCGATAATGTCACCGATATCAAGCTTTTTGAAGCCTTTATATTCTTCTTCACCAATGCTGTCACGAGCAACATAAGACTGGATATTACCCTTTAAGTCCTGAATGTTACAGAATGATGCCTTACCCATAACTCGCTTTGACATCATACGACCTGCTACACGGACTGTTTTACCTTCAAGCTCGTCAAAGTTATCCTTAATATCTGCACTGTGATGTGTCTGGTCATACTTTGTGATTACAAACGGGTCCTTGCCCTCATCCTGTAATGCCTTGAGTTTTTCCTGACGAATTCTCTGCTGTTCGCCCAAATCTAGTTCAGGCTGATTCTGCTTAATATTGTCTGCCATTTTTCTTCACCTTATCTTGTGATTTCTACAATCTTGAATTCAAGAGTACCGTTTGGTACTTCAACAGTTACCTTGTCACCTTTTTTATGGCCGATAAGAGCCTTACCAACAGGTGATTCGTCTGAAATCTTACCAACTGCAGGGTCAGCCTGAGCAAAACCTACGATTGTGTAAGTATATGTCTTTTTCTTTTTATCTGTAAGCTTAACTGTTGAACCAATGTGAACATTTTCGTTACTAAGTGAATCAACATCAAGAACCTTTGCAGTTTTGAGAATATGCTCGATTTCGCTGATACGAGCTTCAAGCTTAGCCTGGTCATTCATAGCCTCGTCATATTCACTGTTTTCTGACAAGTCACCAAAGCTCTTTGCAAGCTTGATTTTTTCAGCAGCTTCTTTTCTACCTTCAACCTTTAATTGTTCAAGCTCAGCCTCAAGTTCCTTAAGACCTTCTAATGTAAGTAATGTTTCTGCCATTTTTTAAACTCCTTTTTATAGGGATTTTGGGCACAACGAAACAAGCAGTCCGCACTGCCCCAATTAAACTATATTATATTAAATAAATTTCTCCGTGTCAAGAGAAATGAATGTCACGAATATGCTTTTTTTCGTTGTTTACGGTTATTGTTTCAAAAATGCACTCTCCCAATGCGAATACACCACACAATTCATACAATGCAGAATAAAAATTACAGGCTGAAACATTTATCGGTAACAATTTTTCATATATTTCAGGTGCTTTTAAATCCAAACCTGATGAAATGTTGATAATTTCATCTTTTCGCCTTATGGTCATTATGTTTTTATCCATATTGATTTTAATATTACCGTCGGCAAAATCTGTTGTGAGAACAGGGCAAAGACCTGTATTATTCTTTATTTTTTCACAAGTATAGTAATATTTTTCTTTTTCGTTGGTTGCGATTGTCAGGGATAACGAATAATCCGATACACTTTCAACAAAGTCTGCAAACTCTCCTTTTGAGTCAAGAACTGAAACGGATAACGGTGTTTTTTTATTCACATTATTTTCAAGGATATTAAGGAATGTATTTTTCATTACTTTATTATAAAGCTTGTCGCTTTCAAATTTACCTATATTCATTTCTGACGGTAATTCTATTTTACAATCCGTGACAAGTCTTGATGCACATTTGCCCACTAAAACAAGTACTTTTTCCCAGTCCACTCCCCTTTTTCCTGTTGTAATTTCAAGAAGATAAAAAGGAGCACCCTTGAACACGGGAATTGTTGACAAACTATATTCGTCCTTAATAAATCTTCCAAATATTATTTCATAAAAGCTTTGTTTTCTTTCAGTCACTTTAAGCACACAGAACATAAAAAATCCCTCCGCACTATTCTATGCAAAGGGATTTGTCATTATTTAATTACCGAAAAGGTTCATAGCCTTTTTATACTGTGCATCCTCATCAAGAGAAAGCATTTCAAAACGCGAATACTGTTCAGCAGTAAGGGGAACAGCATAGTCCGGATCAATTCCCGTACCGTTAAAGCTTTCGCTCTTATACGGAAGAACCTTTGCAACAGTCAATGCAACGGCACTGCCGTCACTGAGTTCAAAGATTTTCTGCATTGTTCCGTTACCTGCAGTTTTGTCACCGACAAGCTGTGCCACACCAAAATCACGAAGGTCACAGGCAAAAAGCTCGGCTGCACCTGATGTATTGTTATTAACAAGAACTACTATTGCAAAGCCTGTACTGTCAGAATCTGATGTAAAAGTTTCAACAATTTTTCCGTCCTTATCAACTGCAGTTGCTATTGCATTTGTGCCTTCAGTAGCAACGGGAACAATCATATCAATACATTTTACAACATCCGAGATAAGACCTGTGTCATTATTACGCACATCAAAAATTACAGATGTTATATTGTTTTTTGACATATATTTAAAAGCATCCTGTAACTGCTGTGCTGTTGTACTGTAAAAAGCTGTAATTTTGATGTAACCCACATTACCGTTTATACTGTAATAAACAGTTTGTGCCGAATAACCTCTTGCGATTGAAACAGTTCTTGACTGACCCTCATGAGAATAGGTCACCTGAACATTCGTAAGCTTTTCACCCTCAAGGCTACTCAGAAGTTCCTCATAGTTTGTAGGACTTACCTTAACGGAATCGACCTCAGTTATTACATCACCTTTCTGAATACCCTGAAGTTGTGCAGGAGAACCTTCAGAAACTTCGGATACATAGATATTATTATTCTTACTGTCATAGACAGCGATAACACCTATACCGCCTTTATTTCCTTTTTCTTCTTCCTGATAATCAACATATTCATCAGGTGTCATATAATAGCTGTATCGGTCACCTATTCCGTCAATATATCCGTCGGAAATCATTGTTTTAAGGAGATTTTCATTCATCTCACCAAAATAGTTTTCACGAACCAAATCGTCAATTTCCGAAATAGTTGAATGTATTCCCGAACGAGCAGAAACATCCTTTATAATACCGTTATAGATACCCATTGCAACCATCATAGTGATTGTGATAGCCAATGCAACTGCAATAAAAACACAAGAGATGGCAAGACCTAATGGAATTTTTTTATTCAAAGGACATCATCCTTTACTTTAATTTCGCGTCTTAAACCAATGGTGATGGAAGATAGATTTCAGGGTTAATTCTGTTACCGTTAAGACGCATTTCAAAATGAAGATGTGAACCGGCAACAGGATTTGATTCACTCGGACGAGGCCAACAGTTACCTGTATTACCAACAAGACCGATTACCTGTCCCTGCTTGACCTTATCACCAACACTTACATATCGTGCATCAAGGTGAGCACCCAAGGAGCTTAAACCATTACCGTGGTCAATGTTGATGTAATGACCGTTTGATGATGCAATATATGAAGATTTTGTAACAACACCATCAGCAACTGCGTAGAACTTTGCACCCTTTGTGGTGTAATATGTTTTACCGTTAATTACACGGTTTGCAGGACCACAAAGGTCAACTGACGCAGTACCACGAGAAGAATGCTGTGCATATGTTGCAGAATAATATACAGTTGGCTCCTGAATAGGAGAAATAAGACCTTTTTTAGATACACGGAAATTATGGTTTGTGTTACCGTTTACAACAGTACCGTCACCCTTTGAGCCTTCGTTGTTAATTTCCTTATCAAGCTGTGCAGCAAAATCAGCTTTTTCTTTTTCAGCCTGTGCCATCAATTTCTGATAGTAAGCGCTGTCCTGACTATACTTGCCGATAATCTCGTTCTGCTTTTTAATGTTAGCATCATTCTTTGCCTGAGCAGCCTTAACCTCGCTCATTTTAACATCGAGAACTGCCTTTTCAGCCTGTTGTTCAGCTCGGTCAGCTTCAACAGTCTTTTTCTTTTCTTCAATTTCTGTGCGTTTTAAATCCAATTCCTCAAGCATACGATTGAGTTCTTCAATCTTTTCCTGAAGGTCTTTGATTATATTTGTATCGTGCTTTGCAACCTGACGAAGAAATTCACTTCTTGCAAGGAAATCTGAAAAGTCAGTTGCACTTAAAAATATTTCAAGCTCAGATGTTTCGCCTGCCATATATGTAGCACGGAGACGCTTGCGAAGAAGCTCCTGGGTATCAGCAATTTCCTGTTCCTGTTGCTCCATCTGTGCAGTAACATCGCTGATTTCTTTTTCAAGTTCCTTAATACGAGCTTCAAACTTATTGATTTCTTCAGTTAATTCGCTGATTTTCTTTTGAATGGGAGCCATTTCTTTTTCAATAAGAGCAATTTTTTGGTCAATGAGACGGCTCTGCTCCTGCAACTGCTCAAGCTTTTTCTTGGCATTTGCCTGTCCTTTGTTGCTTTCTGCAATTTCCTTTTCGTACTTATCGATTTCAGCGTCAAACTCGGCAAGAGTTTTTGCTGATGCTGAAAACGGAATTGCAGTAAAAAGTAAAGTGATTGCTAAAAGAACTGAGAATATTTTAGTGCTATTTTTCACTTACAACACTCCCTTGCTCTCTAAGATATTTACCCATAGAAATAAGGCTTCCTACTGAACCTGTGAACATACCTATTCCTGCAAACAACAAGAGAATATATCCTGAATACGGTACAAAGCTTACAGGCTTAAACAAGTTAAGCATATCCTGGAAAATGTATGATACACCGTAGTAAAGTCCCGCCAGTACACCAAATGACACAATGCTTGAAATTATACCGATTACGATACCTTCAATCATAAATGGCCAACGGATAAACCAGTTTGTTGCACCAACAGCCTTCATAATACTGATTTCAAGACGACGCGAGAACATTGTAATTCTTATTGTGTTTGCAATAATAAACAATGAAACGATAAAGAGAAGAATAACCATACCTGCAATTACTATTGTAACTGCGTGACGAATATCAATAAGCTTATCAGCAACATCACTGTTTTCCCTAACAGACTCAACGAACTCAACCTCTTTAAGGCCTGCTACAGTCTGTCTGAAGAAATTCATATCAAAAACAACGACTTTATATGCGTCAGGCATAGGGTTTTCCATACCGTCAAGAAGTGCTGAATCCTCACCAAGCTCCTCTTTGCTCTTTTCAAATGCTTCTTCTTTTGAAACAAAAATGCAATCCTGAATATTTCCTAAATCGTAAATATCCTGATTCATTTTTTCAATCTGTTCGTCAGTTGTACCGTCCTCAATATAGACCATAATTACATTCTGACTTTCAATCTTATCAAGCAACGCGTTAATATTGAAAAAAAGCATTGCACCAAGACCGATAATTACAAGACAAGCCATCAAAACAGTAATTGACGCCAATGACATAAGTCTGTTTACCCAAACATTACGGAAGCCTTCTTTTGTTAAATAACCTAAACTTGCACCTTTCATTCAGCGTCACCTCCGTCCTTCTTTGCTTCAATTTCTGCAATAACCTCTTCTGGTGAAATTTCTGTATCCTCAACACCGTAAGATTTCATAAAATCTTCAAGTTCCTTATCGCTGTTTGGCTGATGATAGAATGAAGGAGAAGTATTGTTTTCGTCATCAAGCTCAAGAAGTGAATTGATAACCTCATCACGCATCTGGTCAACAGTTTCCTGAAGTTCCTGTTCAACTGCTTCCTTAAGCTCAGCCTGAGTTTCATAAACAGGCTCTTCCTTAACTGTGACTACTTCTTCCACAACCTGTGGCTTTGCACCTGTATCAGAAACAACTTCACCCTGATTGATTGTGATTACACGATGGTTAAAACGACGAACAAGCTCATGCTCGTGAGTAACCATTACGACAGTTGTACCGTTAGCGTTGATATGGTTAAGAAGGTCAACGATTTCGTATGACATTTCAGGGTCAATATTACCTGTTGGTTCGTCGGCAATAATAATACCTGCATTATTAACAAGGGCACGCGCAAGAGCTACTCTCTGCTGTTCACCACCTGAAAGCTGTGTTGGTAACTGTCTTGCCTTTGATGTGAGTCCCACAAGACTCAACACATAAGGTACTCTTTTTCTGATTTCCTTTTCCTTTGCACCGATAACACGCATAGCAAATGCAACATTGTCGTAAACCGGCATATTAGGGATAAGACGGAAATCCTGGAAAACGATACCCATTGTTCGACGGAACTTTGGAATATCTCTTTTCTTAATTTTGTTAAGATTATAATTATTGATAACAACAGAGCCGCTATTAGCAACCTGTTCACGCATAATTATTTTAAGAAATGTACTTTTACCTGCACCTGATGCACCTACGATAAAGACGAATTCACCGTCTTCAATTTTAATAGAAACATCACGAAGGGCATTTGTACCATTATCATAAGTTTTTGAAACATTTTTGAATTCAATCACAATATGCACCTAATCCTTTTATGTATTTAATATGTTTTTACCTATTTTAAGTCACAATAACGCATAATAGTCATTGTTGGTTTTGATTATACCACAAAATATTGTGTTTGTAACGCTTTTTTAATAAATGTTCACATTTATCGTCGTTTTGCACAAAAATATGTTGTAATTTAATGCATTTTAGATAAACAATAAGGAATAATTTGGGTTGAAATTTCATAATATTTTTTCTTCTTTACATTTTTTAGTTATATGGTATAATTCATTTGATAAAAATTACTTTTTAAAGAGATGATAATATGTCAAAACCTATTACTGCTATTATTGTTGGTGCAGGTCACAGAGCGTTAATTTATGCTGAACTTGCCATTACAAATCCTGAGCTTATGAAAATCGTCGGCGTTGCTGACCCTAATCCCGTAAGACGCGAAATGTGTATGAAAAAGTTTGGTTTTTCAGAGGATATGTGTTTTGAAACTGCACAGGAATTAGCAAAGAAAGGTAAGCTTGCTGATACTATAATAAACGGTACAATGGACCATCAGCATCTTGAAACTGCTATCCCCCTTCTTGACGCAGGATATGATATGCTTTTGGAAAAGCCTTTTGCACCTAATGAGGAAGAAATGCGTGAAATCGTGGCTTGTGCCAAAAAGAATAACTCAAAGGTAATGATTTGTCACGTGCTTCGCTATACACCTTTCTATTACGGAATCAAGGAAAGACTCGCAAACGGTGAAATCGGTGAAATAATGAACATTCAGACACTTGAACACGTCAGCTATCATCACCTTTCAACATCATATGTGCGCGGTAAATGGGCAAACAGCAAAGAATGTCATACATCAATGCTTTTGGCAAAATGCTGTCACGATATTGATATTATGATGTGGCTTATGAGCGATACAAAGCCAACACAAATTTCAAGCTTTGGCGGTAAATATCAGTTCAAGCCTGAAAACGCACCTGAAAATGCAGGTGAAAGATGTCTTGTTGACTGTCCGCTTGTTGAAGATTGCAGATATTCTGCAAAACGACTTTATATTGACCAGCCTGAGCGTTGGGCTTTCTATATCTGGGATAAACTTGAACACATTGAAAATCCGACAATTGAAGATAAAATCAATCTTCTTAAGGGTGATTCACCTTACGGAAAATGTATTTATAAATGTGACAACGATGTTGTTGACCATCAGTCTGTGCTTGTAAATTTCCAGAACGGTGCAACAGGTACACACAATATGGTTGGTGGTTCGTCAATGTCACTTCGTAGAATACATATTGTAGGCACTCTTGGTGAAATTTACGGTAACTTTGAAGAAGCAAAGTTCTATGTTTCAAAAATTCATCCTACAAAGACTGATGAAAAAATCGTTGAAGAAGTTAACCTTAATGTTTCAGGTGATATGGTTGGTGCTTACGGTGGTCACGGTGGTGGCGACGAAAGACTTGCAGCCGATTTCGTGTCATTTGTAAGAGGTGAAAAGCCAAGCCTTGCATGTACTTCTATTTTCGATTCTGTTGCTGGTCACTTATGTGTTTACCTTGCAGATAAATCAAGAGAAAATGGTGGTATGCCACAGAATGTAACATTTTAATTGAATAATCAATGCAAAAGGGACGATGACATCGTCCCTTAATTTTTTATCTATTATCTTTTATTTATTATTTTTAGGTCATTCTGAATATGATATAGAAAGTATGAATGGTGTATGGAGTTTTTTGACGCAAGCTTTTCAGAATGACCTATTTAAAACTAATAAAATGTTTTATTTGCTATCATCTTTTCCAAATACGCATTGGGTAATTATCCGACAAATTGTTTCTATGGAATCACTACAATCTTTTTTCAGCCATTCCATAACCACTGCAGTAATGCCGGTAAGATAAAATTTTACCACATATTCACGCTCAGTTTCAGGGAAATCGAACCTTGCAAGAATAGGATTAAAAATTGAACGAAACATTCTGCTGTAAACATCATCAAAGCCCATTGAATGTAAATGTTTAAGTGAAGTTTTGAATATTTTTTGGTTTTCTTTGATATATGTCAGATACGGAGTAATGTATTCAGGTGATATAAACACTAACTCCTTTAATTCACAAGTTCTATAATGGTGAGCCAGATTTTTTGTTTCAGTAGAAAAATAGGTGAGAAAACCATCGGTGATATATTTGACAGTTTCATTCAACAAGTCATATGTATTAGCATAATGCAGATAAAAGGTTGAACGATTAACACCTGCTTCTTCACAGATTTCTTTTACTGTGATATATTCAAAATCTTTTTTCTCAAGGATTTTAAGGAGTGCTTCATCCATTTTTATTGCAGTATTAAAATACTTACTTTCATTTTTGTTCATCTGATAATCACCTTTATTATCTGTTGTGTTTATTTTTCTTCGCTGATTTCACGAGCAAGTTCGACTATCTCAAAAGCATATTTTTTCTTGCCTTTTTCAAGAAGTCTTTTATAGATAGAATAGTTCACTCCTGTTCCTATAAAGCCCACAATACCGATTACAATACCAAGTCCCGTAAGAAAGGCTGTACCACCGATAACCTGCATTGAAAGGCACATTCCGAGTCCTGCAACAAGGGCTGAAACAATGCCAAATGTGTATGTAAAGATAGTAGCAGGTAATTTAGCTTTACGGTCAAGCTTACGAAGTGCAACGATTTTTGAATTGTCTTTTGGGGCATATTCCTTTGCCACTGATTCTGCATAAATTTTGTCTGTGTTCATATTATAACCTCCTTCAAGTTACAATGCAATTATAAATGAGAATTAAAGAAAATTGAACAACACATATAAACAATTTTGTTGTTTGCTTTTTTCTTAATAACTTTATAATTGGTTTAAGATAATAGATATAGGAGGTGTCAATAAATGTTAGCACAGGTTTTTGAGTTTGTACTTGCTATTCTTGAAACTGTAAATGCTGCCGAAGTTCCGGGTCAGGTTTTCGATTTCGTAGTTGAACTCGTTGGAACAATTATGGGTAACTAAAAACTGAACAAATCATAACCACCAGTTGAACTGGTGGTTTGCACAGGCCCTATAAGGGCCTCCTACTGGCTTGCCGACTAAAAGTCGGCATAGAAGTTTGACATCGCATTACTATTTCAAGCAACCGCTCTCGTGCGGTTGTTTGTTTTTTGCTTACTTATTCTTGTTACCCGTAAACGGGTCTATATACTCTTTGAGTGTT